>NZ_JBNHIE010000006.1:0-291099 GCF_059093025.1 Arthrobacter sp. 210 2 | reverse complement strand
GGCCGGTCACCCTCTCAGGCCGGCTACCCGTCGTCGCCTTGGTAAGCCATTACCTCACCAACAAGCTGATAGGCCGCGAGTCCATCCAAAACCACAAAAAGCTTTCCACCAACCACCATGCGATGATCAGTCATATCCGGTATTAGACCCAGTTTCCCAGGCTTATCCCAGAGTTAAGGGCAGGTTACTCACGTGTTACTCACCCGTTCGCCACTAATCCCCGGTGCAAGCACCGGATCATCGTTCGACTTGCATGTGTTAAGCACGCCGCCAGCGTTCATCCTGAGCCAGGATCAAACTCTCCGTTGAAGTAAAACAAAAACAGACACAACACGCGCCACCGGGAAAACGGCAACACGCACTGCACAAAATTTGAAACCAGCTGTCAAAACCAGACCCACCACAGGGGCGGCAGGCCCGGCAAATTCAACCAATCCATAAAAACAAATCGGTATCAACAAACTTGGCACACTATTGAGTTCTCAAACAACAGACACATTCGAATATTCCCGAAACAATTCAACAAATTGAATTCATATTTCGTATTTCTTCGCTGCGATGTTTCAATCTTATTTCATTCATTCTCGCTTTTGCAAATCCGGTTGTTTTCCCGGAATTCACTCTGTCGGAATGAATCCGCCCAGCCAAAAGCTAAGCATTTCTTCAACCCACGCTCTGCGTGACCAAGAATTGCTTCTTATTAGTTGGGGGTTTGTCACCACTCAGCGGCGGCGACTCAGAAAACAATACACGCCCCTCCGCGGCCGTGCAAATCGGCTGCGGAGGGGCGTGCATGTGGCAAAGCGGGGGTGGCGTCTGCCCCTGTTACGGAACCAGGACTTCCACAGTGGCCAGGTTCTTCTTGCCCCGGCGGAGCAGCAGGTACTGCCCGTGCAGGAGCTCGTCCTCGGAAATCACGGCTTCAGGATCCAGCACCTTTTCGTTGTTCACGTAGGCGCCCCCTTCCCCCACAGTGCGCCGGGCAGCAGACTTGCTTTCCGAAAGCCCGGAGGCAACAAGGAGATCGATGATTCCGAGTGCGTCCACCTGGACCGTGGCGGACGGAAGCTCGGACGTCGCCGCCTGGAGCGTCGACTTGTCCAGTGCAGCCAGGTCACCGTTCCCAAAAAGGGCGGCCGAGGCGGCAATGACTTTTTCGGTGGCTTCCACCCCGTGAACGAGGGACGTCACTTCGAAGGCGAGCTTCCGCTGTCCCTCACGGGCAAAGGGGCGCTCGGCAACAGCCGCGGCGATTTCCTCGATCTCCGCGCGGGTGAGGAAGGTGAAGACCTTCAGCCGGTCCACCACATCCGCATCGGCAGTGTTGAGCCAGAACTGGTAGAAGGCGTAGGGGCTGCACATCCCGGCGTCGAGCCAGATGGCGTTGCCCTCACTCTTACCGAACTTGGTGCCGTCAGAGTTGGTGATGAGCGGAGTTCCCAGCGCGTGGACGCTCTTGCCCTCCACCTTGCGGATGAGTTCGGTGCCGCTGGTGAGGTTGCCCCACTGGTCCGAGCCGCCGGTCTGCAGGACGCAGCCGTAGTCGCGGTAGAGCTGCAGGTAATCCATGCCCTGCAGGATCTGGTAGCTGAACTCCGTGTAGCTGATGCCTTCATCGGAGTTCAGGCGCGAAGCGACGGCATCCTTGCGGAGCATGGTGCCCACGCGGAAGTGCTTGCCCACCTCCCGCAGGAAGTCAATGGCGCTCAACGGCGCGGTCCAGTCCAGGTTGTTCACCATCCGGGCAGCATTGTCCCCGTCAAAGCTGAGGAACCGCTGCACCTGGCCCTGAAGGTACCCCACCCACTCCGCCACCGTTTCCTTGGTGTTGAGCGTACGTTCCGCCGTGGGGCGGGGGTCACCGATCATACCGGTGGAGCCGCCCACGAGTCCCAGCGGTTTGTGGCCCGCCAGCTGCAGCCGCCGCATCACGAGCAGCTGGACCAGGTTGCCCAGGTGGAGGCTCGGCGCGGTGGGATCGAACCCGCAATAGTAGGTGACCGGCCCACCGGCGAGGAGCTTTTCCAGCTCTGCTTCGTCCGTGGAGACGTGGACCAGGCCACGCCATTTCAGCTCCTGCCAGATGTTGGCAAAAGTGGGGTCGTTCTGCTGCGATTCGACGCTGTTGATTTCTGACACGCTTTCTAAGTTAGCAGTACCGGTTCAGCGGACGATGCCGGCGGGTACCGGTTCTCCGGCTATCAGCCGCAGCCGCTGGGTGGCACGGGTCATGGCCACGTAGAGGTCGCCCACCTTGCCGTGCTCGTGGTTGAGCATCCGGGCAGGCTCCAGGACCACCACGCCGTCGAACTCCAGGCCTTTCGCGTCCCGGGGGCTGATGACCACGATGTCCTGTTCGTAGCTGCCCGCGCCCGTGCCGATGCGCCGACCGTAGGCGGCGCGCAGGGCTGCGGTGGCTTCCGGCAAAAGGTCACCTTCGGCAATGACAGCCAGCAGGCCGCCGTCGAGCGCTTCAAGTTCTTCCGGCAGAACTTCCACGAGCCTGTTGACCAGAGTGCCCGGCTCCACTTCATCGATGATGGGCGACCAGCGTCCTTCACGGACTGCCTTCGGTGCAGACACCACCAGGCCGGCGGCGTTGGCCATCCGCACCGCGGCCTCGGCAATCTGGGACGGGGTCCGGTAGTTGACCGTCAGCTCCTCCAGCTGCCACCGGTCGCCGAACATCGGGGCAAGGGCACCCTGCCAGGAATTGGCGCCGGCCACAGAGCTGGTCTGGGCAATGTCCCCCACGATGGTGAAGGACTTCAGGGGGCAGCGCCGGACCAGGAGACGCCACTGCATGGGCGAAAGCTCCTGGGCCTCGTCCACCACGATGTGCCCGAAAGCCCAGGTGCGGTCGCTGGTGGCACGTTCCGCAGCCGTCAGCCTGGCCTCGCGTTCCTGGTTCTGGTCCACGAGGTCTTCGGCCGTCATCAGGGCGTCAACCCCGGCGGTTTCCATGTTGACGAGTGTCTGCTTGGCGTTGGCAAGGTCGCGGACACGGTCGTGCTCCTGCTGTGCCAGCCCCCGTCCCGCCGCAGGATCCAGCTCGCCGAGCAGTTCGGCGGCCTCGTCCAGCAGCGGGACGTCGGATTCGGTCCACGGCGCATCCGAGGGACGCAGCAACAGTGCCCGTTCCGCCGAAGAAAGCTTGGGAGTGCAGAACTCCAGGATTGCCGGCTTGCTGAACAGTTCGGAGATCAGCTTCTCCGGCGTCATGGGCATCCAGCACAGGTTCAGAGCGATCCGCACGTCGCGCGCCGTCCGGACGTCCTCGGCCAGGTAGGAGCGGTCGGCGTTGTTGCCGATGTTGCCTGCCTCGACGATGTCGGTTAGCTGTTCCGTCAGCTCCCGGAGCAGGATCTTGACGAAGGTCACCCGTGCCTCGTTGTGCGGCTTCCCGGCGGACCGGGCACGTTCGCGGGCGCGGCGGACCTGCCGGGGCGTCAGCACCAGCTTCCGTCCGTCCACTTGCAGGATCATGTTCTCACCGGGAATCCGCTGCCGGTTGGACACGGCATTGGCCACGATGTCCGCCATGTCCAGGCGGCCCTTGATCGCTGCCACGGCGGCATCCGGTTCCGGGACGGCCTGGATGCCGGGCATCAGGCGCCCAAGGCTGGCCATGACCACGCCGGTCTCACCCAGCGATGGCAGCACGCGTTCGATGTACTTCATGAACGACGACGACGGGCCCACCAGCAGCACGCCTGCGCTTTTGAGCCTGTCGCGGTGGGTGTAGAGCAGGTAGGCGGCGCGGTGCAGCGCCACGGCGGTCTTGCCCGTGCCGGGCCCGCCCTGGACCACCAGGGCACCGGAGATGGAGGAACGGATGATGCGGTCCTGCTCCGACTGGATGGTGCTGACGATGTCGGACATCCGGCCGGTCCGCTTGGAGTTCAGCGCCGCGAGCAGGGCGCCCTCGCCCTGCAGCGATTCGTTGTCCGCCAGCATCCCGGCGTCCAGGACGTCGTCCTCGATGGCCTTGACCTCACGGCCCTGCAGGATCAGGTGCCGGCGGCGGCGCACACCCTGCCGGTCAAACGCTGTGGCCTGGTAGAAGTGTCCGGCTTCGGGCGCGCGCCAGTCCACCATGAGCCGCTGGAGGTCCTCGGTGGTGAGGCCGATGCGGCCGATGTACTGCGCTTCGCCCGAGTCCAGGTCCAGGCGTCCGAAGACCAGCCGGTCATCCACCGCATCCAGCTGCGCCAGGCGGTCCTCATACAGGGCGGCGAAAGCGTCACGTTCGGAAACGTTCTGCATGGTGCCTACAGCCCCGGCCCGGCGGACCTGCGCCAACTGCCGGCGCTTTTCCTCGCGGAGCTCTTCCAGCCGGGCATACAGGCCGGCTACATACTCCCGTTCGTGGGCCAAATCGGCGTCAAGCATTTAACGTTCCCCTATCGCAAAAGACAGACCGTCCATTCTACAACCATTTCCGTTAACGCTGGTGAAACTTGGCTGCGGCGGCCGCCCCGGCCACGTTTTTCGGTTTCCTGGGCTGGGCGGCCTTGTATTTGGAGACCGTGGGGTCCCCGGTGATCCAGAAGCGCCACGAGTACTCATCGGAGCCGCCTGCTCCGGCCACACCCACCCGCGGGCCGGAACTGACGTGCACGGCCGGCCCGGACGGAAGAACCAGCCCGAACGGTGGCGCCAGGGCGTCCCGCCCGCTGTCCGCCGTCGTTAAGCCCAATGCTTTGGCGAGCCGCGCGGGGCCGCTGGCGAGGTCGGCCGCGGTCTTGGACGTGGGCCGCCGCCGTTGCGCGAGCTCTACCCCGTCCACGATCTCCCCGGCACGCAGCAGCAGGGCGGAGGCTACGCCGTCCGGCCCGCACACGATGTTGGTGCAGTGGTGCATGCCGTAGGTGAAGTAGACGTAGAGGTGACCGGCGGGGCCGAACATCGGCGCGTTGCGGGGCGTGGGGCCGCGGTAGGTGTGCGATCCAGGATCAGGGTGCAGGGAATCCTCCGGCCCCAGATAGGCTTCCACTTCGGTCAGCCGGACGGAGACGGGTCCTTCGCGCGAATCGTGCGTGAGCACAGCACCCAGCAGCTTCGGGGCCAGCTCGCGGGCGTCGCCGGCGAGGATTTCCCGCAGCGGCGGACCGGCCGGCAAGGGATTTTCGCTCATGGCCAGACCTTACCCAATTCCCCGCGGTCCAGCCGCAATGCACTGCCGGGCGGGCCACGGCCATGTCCGATTTCCGCTAGGAGGGGCGTCCGGCGGCTGGCAGGATGGAGTAATGGACTTCTGGCAGCGCTACCGGGCAATCGATGCCCGGGACACCCGTTTCGACGGGCAGTTCTACACTGCCGTGCGGACCACGGGAATCTATTGCCGTCCCTCGTGCCCGGCCCGGACGCCCAAGGCCGCGAACGTCACCTTCTACGAGACATCCGCTGCGGCGCACGACGCCGGCTACCGGGCTTGCAAGCGGTGCCTGCCGGAGGCGGTTCCCGGGACCCCTGCCTGGAACCTTCGGCAGGACGTCGCCGGCCGCGCCATGCGCCTGATCAACGATGGCGTGATCAACCGGGACGGCGTGGAGGGCCTCGCTGCGCGGCTGGGCTATTCCTCCCGCCAGCTCAACCGGATCCTTGTGCAGGAGCTGGGTGCCGGGCCGCTGTCCCTTGCCCGGGCCGGACGGGCCCAGACAGCCCGCACCCTGCTCGTTTCCACGTCCATGAAGCTCGCCGACATCGCGTTTGCTGCCGGCTTCAGCAGCGTCCGGCAGTTCAACGAGACCATGCTGGACGTTTTCGACATGACCCCCACGGCCTTGCGCCTGAGCGGGCGGACCACAAAATCCGCGGTGGGGTCCACCGCACTGACCCTCAGCCTCCCCTACCGCAAGCCCTTCGATCCCGGCATTTTCACGTTCCTGGCGGTGCGTGCCATCCCGGGAATAGAGGCAGGGACGGCTGCGTCCTACGCCCGGGCCCTGCGGCTGCCGCACGGCGACGCCCGCTTCCGGGTGGAGTACGACGCCGGCGCCCGGGAGCGGCCCCTGACCCTCACCATCGGCGCGGTGGACCTTCGCGACCTGCCGGCACTGCTGAGCCGCGTCCGCAGGTTGTTTGACCTTGACGCCGACCCCGAAGCCATCGACGGCGCCCTGGCAGAGGACAGCCGGCTCGCCAATTCAGTGGCGGAAGCGCCGGGGATCCGGATGCCCGGTGCGCTGGATCCGCAGGAACTGCTGGTGCGGGCGATGGTGGGGCAACAGATCACCGTGGCTGCCGCCCGCACCGCCTTGACCCAGCTGTCCGCAGCGGGCCGCCCCAGCACCGTCCCCGGCGACGGACTGGACCGGCTGTTCCCTACGCCGTCGGAAATTGCGGAGGCGGGACATCTGCTGCGCGGCCCCCGGCGGAGGACGGAATCACTCCTCAACGCCGCCGCCGCCATGGCAGAAGGCAGGATCGACCCGGGCTACGGCAACGACCTTCCCGGCCTCACCGCCATGCTGCTTCCGCTGCCCGGTGTGGGACCGTGGACAGTGGGCTACGTGGCAATGCGGGTGCTTGGCGCCCCCGACGTCTTCCTTGCCAACGACGCCGCCGTCCGGAACGGGATCCGGGCCCTGTCCGCCGGCAACACCGAACTGAGCCCGGACTTCCAGGAAGTCAGCCCCTGGCGCTCCTACGCCACCATGCACCTGTGGCGGGCCGCCGCCGCACCCAAAAGCCTTGCCCTGAATGACCTTCCCCTGAAAGTGATGCCATGAAAGCCCAGCTGCTCACGATGTCCACGCCGGACGGCCCCTTCACCATCCTGGCCCGGGACGGTGTGGTCCTGGCCTCCGGCTGGACAGCGGAGGTCACCGAACTAACGGGCCAGATCCACGCGGCCCTGCTCCCCTCGTCCGTTGAGGCGGTTTCAGGGCTGGGTGCGGTTTCGCTTGCGGTGGAGGCCTTTTACGACGGCGATCCGGGCCCCGCCATGGACGTGCCGGTCCGGCAGCAATCGGGGCCGTTCCGGGCCCACGCCTGGGACGTCCTCCGGCTGGTCAAACCCGGTTTTCCGGTGACCTACACGGAGTACGCCGCCTTGGCGGGCAACCCTAAAGCCGTCAGGGCCGCAGCCAGCGCCTGCGCCTTCAACGCCGCTGCACTGTTTGTTCCCTGCCATCGCGTCATCCGGACTGACGGCTCGCTGGGCGGGTTCCGCTGGGGCCTGCGCGTGAAGGAGAGCCTCCTGGCCCGCGAAAAAATCTGAACAGCCCTCATTGCCCTATCACTTGTGGTTCCCAAACCAGGGTTTTAGCGACCAAGAGTGATGGGGCAACGGAAGGCCTGCCCGGCTATTTGGGGGCCGGCGTGCCCGCCGGCCAAGGCAGCAGCTGGGGCAGGTCGGTGCCGTCGGCGGCGGCAGACGCCCGCAGGCTGCCCAGTGATGGCTCGCGGCCGGCCAGCCAGGCGGCAATGTCCGTGAGCATGCCGCTGATCACGATGGAACGGTTTCCGCTGCCGATGCTGACGGGCGGCAGGCCCAAGGGCTGCAGCACCAGCTTGTCCTCCGACGGTACCCGCGCAGCGAGGAATTCGAACAGGTGGTCACAGAACTGCCGGCTCCACGTTTCCGGCCCCCTGCCCGTGTTCAGATCCGAGGCATGGATGACGAGTTCGCGCCAGAGCGCCATGCCGCCGTCGAGCACCACTCCCCCGCGGTAGGCGATGGGGGCCCACCACCCGATGCGGTGGGCCGAGGAATCCTTGACGTCCGGCAGCGCGTCGAAGGCCTTGAGGACCCGTTGCAGAGCCGCACCGAGGTCTGCACGGTGGGTGGCGGCGTCATGTCCTGCAGCCATCTCGATGGCCCTGTTCCGGCCCTCCATACCGCCGTCGTACAACTCAATGGTCTCCTCGCGCGCTGCATACTCGAGCTGCCGGGCCATGGCATTAGAGATCCCGGTGAGGTGGGCAAGGACATGCCCCCGTGTCCAATTTGGAAGGGCGGAGGGAGCCCGCACGTCCTCATCGCTGAACTTTGCAGCATCAGCGGCAACGGTGTCGGCGGCCTTGTGGAGCCATGCGATCAGGTCATCGGGTGCGGGAGCTGTCATGGCGCCCATCCTAGCCCGGACGGTTGCCGTCGGGACCGAGACGGTGCCGCACGTGCTCGCCGTCGTTGCTGGCCTGCCAGAACTCGTACTCCGTGGGCTGGAGGGCATATAGCTGCCAGTTGGGGTTGTCGCTGCCGTCGGCGCGGGGCCGCTCGTGCCAGTCAACGGCGGACGCCTCCGCCGACAGTTCCACGACGGGACCCGCCACCCGGACCTGCCGGCCCTGGGAGGGCCAGTAGAAGTTCATGGCCGCCCGCGGTGCCTCGGTAAGCTCCCGGCCCTTGCGGGAGGTGCGGGACGTGGCGAAGTGCCAGCCGTCGTCGTCGATGTTTTTCAGGATCAGCATCCGGGAGGACGGTTGTTGCCCGCCCACCGTGGCGAGGCTGAACGCGTGCGGCTGCTGCTCCCCTGCGGCCAGTGCCTCGTCCAGCCACTGCTTGAACAGCTCCACGGGATCTGCCGGCGCGTTCTCCGGGTCAAAGCCCGGCAGCAACTCCGGAAAGTCGGGAAGCGTGCGAAGGAACTTTCGGAACGTTTCGCTCATGTGCTCAGCTTAAACGCCGCGAGATGGCACTTCACGGCAGTGTTTATGAAAAACATTGCCGCGAAGTGCCATCTCGCGGGGTGGTTAGCCCGCGTACTCCCGTACGCCCGCGAGCTCGGCTTCCAGCGCAACCAGCTGGCGTTCGACGGCGGCGGGTGCGGTGCCGCCCTGGGAGTTGCGGCTGTTCAGCGACCCCTCCGTGGACAGGACCGTCCGGACCTCGGGCGTCAGGTGGTCCGAGATGGCGGCATACTCCTCATCGGTCAGGTCCCACAGTTCCACGCCGCGGCTTTCGGCCTGCTTGACCGCCGCACCGGACAGCTCGTGCGCCTCGCGGAACGGCACACCCTGGCGGACCAGCCATTCGGCAATGTCGGTGGCCAGCGCGAAGCCCTGCGGTGCCAGCGACTCCATCCGCTCAGTATTGAACTTCAGCGTCGCAATCATGCCCGAGACGGCCGGAAGCAGAAGCTCCAGGGTGTCGGCGGCATCGAAAACCGGCTCTTTGTCCTCCTGCAGGTCGCGGTTGTACGCCAGAGGCAGGCCCTTGAGTGTGGCCAGCAGCCCGGTCAGGTTGCCGATCAGGCGCCCTGCCTTGCCGCGGGCCAGTTCGGCCACGTCCGGGTTCTTCTTCTGCGGCATGATCGAGGACCCCGTGGAGTACGAATCATGCAGCGTGACGAAGGAGAACTCCTTCGTGGCCCAGAAGATCACTTCCTCGGAGATCCTGGAGAGGTCCACGCCGATCATGGAGCACACCCAGGCGAACTCGGCGAAGACGTCGCGCGATGCGGTGCCGTCGATCGAGTTGTGGGCTGCCGAGTAGAAGCCAAGGTCCGCAGCCACGGCTTCGGGATCCAGGCCCAGCGAGGACCCCGCCAGCGCGCCCGAACCGTACGGGGAGACACCGGCCCGCTTGTCCCAGTCCTGGAGCCGCTGCACATCGCGCAGCAGTGCCCAGGCGTGGGCGAGCAGGTGGTGGCTGAGCAGGACCGGCTGGGCGTGTTGCAGGTGGGTGCGGCCCGGCATGGCCACGCCGTGGTGGGCCTTGGCCTGGTCCACCAGGGCATCCACCGTTGCGAGCACACCGCGGGCGATGATCCGGGCGTGGTCGCGCAGGAACATCCGGCCCAGGGTGGCCACCTGGTCGTTGCGGGACCGGCCGGCGCGGAGCTTGCCGCCCAGCTGGACCCCGGCCCGCTCGATGAGGCCGCGCTCCAGGGATCCGTGGACGTCCTCGTCGGACTCCGCCGGCAGGTAGGCGCCCGAAGCAACGTCCTCGTCCAGCTGCGTCAAGGCCGAGAGCATGCCCTCAAGCTCGCCGTCGTCCAGCAGCCCTGCCTTGTGCAGCACGCGGGCGTGGGCCTTGGAACCGGCGATGTCGTAGCGCGCCAGCCGCCAGTCGAAGTGCGTGGACTTGCTCAGCGCCGCGAGGGCATCGGCGGGGCCGCCGGCGAACCGGCCGCCCCACAATGCGCCCTCGTTGGTAGCGCTGGTCACTGACCCGCGACCCGGATGTCGCGGCCGGAGGCTACCTTGGCGGACATGCCCCACAGCTCGATGAAGCCCTTGGCCATCGACTGGTCGAAGGTGTCACCGGTGTCGTAGGTGGCCAGCGAGAAGTCGTACAGGGAGGTGTCGGAGCGGCGGCCGTTGACGATGGCCTGGCCACCGTGCAGGGTCATGCGGATGTCGCCGGAGACGTACTTCTGGGTGTCCTCGATGAAGGCGTCCAGGGAGCGCTTCAGCGGGGAGAACCACTGTCCGTCGTACACCAGCTCTGCCCAGCGCTGGCCAACGGTGGCCTTGAAGCGGGCCTGCTCGCGCTCGATGGTGATGTCCTCGAGGTGCTTGTGCGCCGTGATCAGTGCCATGGCGCCGGGGGCTTCGTAGATTTCGCGGGACTTGATGCCCACCAGGCGGTCCTCGACGACGTCGATGCGGCCAACGCCCTGGGCGCCGGCACGGCGGTTGAGTTCCTTGATGGCCTGCAGCGGGGTGACCCGGACGCCGTCGATCGCTACCGGCACGCCGGCTTCGAAGGAGATGGTGACCTCATCCGGTGCCGGCGGGAACTCCGGGGTGGCGGTGTAGTCGTAGATGTCCTTGGTGGGGGCGTTCCAGATGTCCTCGAGGTAGCCGGTTTCGACGGCGCGGCCCCAGACGTTCTGGTCGATCGAGTACGGGTTCTTCTTGGTGGTCTCGATGGGCAGTCCCTTTTCCTCGGCGAAGGCGATGGCCTTGTCGCGGGTCAGGGCGAGGTCGCGGACCGGTGCGATGCACTTCAGGTCCGGGCCGAGGGTCTGGATGCCGACCTCGAAGCGGACCTGGTCGTTGCCCTTGCCGGTGCAGCCGTGGGCAACGGTGGTGGCGCCGAACTCGCGGGCGGCCTTGACCAGGTGCTTGACGATCACGGGGCGGGAGATGGCGGAGACCAGCGGGTAGTGGCCCTGGTAGAGGGCGTTGGCCTTCAGGGTGGGGACGCAGTATTCGTTGGCGAACTCGTCGGAGGCGTCGGCGACGTAGGCTTCGACGGCGCCGCAGCCCAGGGCGCGCTGGCGGATGGTCTCGAGGGACTCGCCGCCCTGTCCGACGTCCACCGCCACGGCGATGACCTCAGCGCCGGTGGCTTCACCGATCCAGCCGATGGCTACGGACGTGTCCAGGCCGCCGGAATAGGCCAGCACAATGCGTTCAGTCACTTTAAATGCTCCTTGTTGGGGGGTTGTTGGTTGTTGCCTTCAAGCTTATTGCCCGGCTTCCTCTGCCAGTTGCAGGAAGCGGGCGGCGAGGTCCGGACCTCCGAGCGGGTCCCGGGAGACCAGCAGGACGGTATCGTCCCCGGCGATGGTGCCCAGGATGGACGGCATCACCGAATGGTCGATGGCCAGGGCCAGGAAGTTGGCTGCGCCGGGCGGGGTCCGGAGCACCACGATGTTGGCCGACGCTTCGGCCGTCACCAGCAGTTCGCTGCACAGCCGGGCGAGCCGTGCGTCCAGGATTTCCTGGCTGACGCCGCTCTTCGCGGCCCGCTCGCCCCCTTCGCCGGGGACTGCGTAGACCAGGACGCCCTCTTTCCCGCGGACGCGGACCGCTCCCAGTTCCACCAGGTCCCGCGACAGCGTTGCCTGGGTGACCTGCACGCCGTCGTCCGCCAGCAAAGCGGCCAGCTCGGCCTGGGAACGCACCGATTCACCCGTCAGGATGGCGGTGATGCGCGCCTGGCGGGCGGTTTTGGTGGCCGGGCTGGAGCCCGGCACCGACGGGCTGGTGGACACTAGAACGTGCTCTCCCCGGTGCCTTCAACGGGTGCAAGACCGTCGACGAATGCCAGGCCGGAGCGGTGCATCAGCCAGGCCATCAGCGCTTTCTGGGCGTGCAGGCGGTTTTCCGCCTCGTCCCACACGATGGACTGGGGGCCGTCAATGACCCCTGCCGAAATTTCGTAGCCGCGGTAGGCGGGCAGGCAGTGAAGCACGACGGCGTCTTCCGCAGCCTGTGCCATGGCCGCCTCGTCCACGGAGTACTCCCGGAACAGCTGCAGCCGGGCTTCCTTTTCCGCTTCCTGGCCCATGGACACCCAGGTGTCCGTGGCCACCACGTCGGCGCCCTTGAGCGCTTCTGCTGCATCCGTGGTGATCAGGACCGAGCCGCCCGTCTGGGCGGCGCGTTCCTCGGCAGCGGCCACGATGTCCGCGGCAGGCAGGTAACCCTCAGGCCCGGCGATGCGGACGTGCATTCCAGCCGTGACCCCGGCCAGCAGGTAGGAGTTGGCCATGTTGTTGGCCGCATCTCCCAGGTAGCTCATGGTGAGGCCCTTGAGCTCGCCCTTGTGCTCCTTGACGGCCAGCAGGTCGGCCAGGAGCTGGCACGGGTGGTAGTCGTCGCACAGCGCGTTGATGACGGGGACCTTCGAGTTTTCCGCCATGGCCACCAGGCCGGAGTGTGCACCGGTACGCCACACGATGGTGGAGACCATCCGTTCCAGGACCTTGGCGGTGTCCTCCACGGATTCCTTGTGGCCGATCTGCGCCTCGCCGGGGTTGATGATCAGGGCGTTGCCGCCCATGTCCGCGATGCCCGTGGCGAACGAGACGCGGGTGCGGGTGGAGGTCTTGTCGAAGATCACGGCGACGGTCTTGCGGCTGTTGCCCTCCGCCGCGAAGGGCTGGACGCTGTAGGGCGCCGCCTTCATGCGCGCGGCAAGCTCCAGGACCTCAGCCTGTTCTGCCGGGCTGAGGTCGGTGTCCTTGAGGAAGTGCCGGGTGGTGTTCTTCTCAGGGGCTGCGCTGGTGGAAACGGCAGAAGTCACTGGGCGTCCTTAGCTTTCTGGAGGATTGCCGGGAAGGCGGCGAGGAAGGAGTCGGCCTGGGCCGTGGTGAGGACCAGCGGCGGTGCCAGGCGGATGGTGCGCGGTCCCGGGCTGTTGACAATGAAGCCCGCATCCAGCCCGGCCTGCACCACGGCCGGCGCCACGTCGGCGTCAAGGTCGAAGCCGATCAGCAGGCCTTCGCCGCGGACCTCGGTGACGCCCGGGACGGCCGCCAGCGCGGAGCGGAGGTGCTCCCCCACCAGGCGCACGTTGTCCAGCACATGCTGGTTTTCGATCGCGTGCAGCGTGGCGAGGGCCGCCGCCGTCGCCACGGGGTTCCCGCCAAAGGTGGTGCCGTGCTGGCCTGCGGACAACAACGACGACGTCTGCCCGCCCATCGTGATCAGCGCGCCGATGGGGAAGCCGCCGCCCAGGCCCTTGGCCAGGGTGATGGCGTCCGGGACAATCCCGGCGTCCTCGCTGGCGAGCCACTTGCCGGTCCGGCCGATGCCGGTCTGGACCTCGTCCAGGATCAGCAGCGCACCCGCCTTGGTGGTGGCGTCCCGGGCTGCCTGCAGGTACCCCGGCGGAAGGGGGCGGACACCGGCTTCACCCTGGATGGGCTCCAGGAAAACGGCGGCCACCGTTTCGTCGACGGCGGCTTCCAGTGCAGCAATGTCACCGAACGGAATGTGGACCACGCCGCCGGGCAGCGGCTCGAACGGCGTCCGGTACGCTTCCTTGGCGGTGAGGGCCAGCGCTCCCATGGTGCGCCCGTGGAAGGCCCCCTCCAGTGCCACGATTTTTGTCCGCGTGGGCGTTTCACCTGCGGCTGCACCGGAGTTGCGGCGGGCGAGCTTGAACGCGGCCTCGTTGGCCTCGGTGCCGGAGTTGGTGAAGAACACTTTGGACCCGGCCGGCGCGTGTGCCAGCGCCAGGAGCTTTTCGGCCAGCGCGATCTGGGTGGGGCTGGTGAAGAAGTTGGAGACGTGCCCCAGGGTGGCCAGTTGGCTGGCGATAACCGAGGTGACGAACGGGTGGGCGTGGCCCAGCGCGTTGACGGCGATGCCGCCCAGCAGGTCCAGGTATTCCTTCCCGTCGGCGTCCCAGACCAGGCAGCCGGCACCGCGGACCAGGACGCGCTGCGGGGTGCCGAAGACGCCCATCAGGGAGGTGGAGTAGCGGGCCAGCCACTCCGACCCTGCGTGGCCGCTGGTTTCCACCAGTTCGGTCAACGGGGTTTCGGGCAGCTCAGCCACCGTGGCCTTCTGATTCTGGTTCATGCGTTGGTCTCCTCGTCCGGAACCACCTGGGTACCGATTCCGGCGGTCGTGAAAGTTTCAAGAAGCATGGAGTGCGGCAGTCGGCCGTCCACGATGTGCGCCCGTTCCACTCCCTCGTCAATGGCCTTGAGGCACGCTGCCATTTTGGGGATCATGCCTGATTCAAGTTTCGGCAGCATTCCCCGCAGCTCGGTGGCCGTGATGGAGGAGATCAGCGAGGACTTGTCCGGCCAGTTGGCATAGAGTCCCTCAACGTCAGTCAGGATCACCAGCTTGGACGCACCCAGCGCGGAGGCAACGGCAGCGGCGGCGGTATCGGCGTTGACGTTCAGCACCTGGCCGGTGGGCTGGAACCTGGCGGCACCGGGGACGCCGTCGCCGCCGTCGACAATTTCCGGGGCCACGGTGGAGATCACGGGGATGCGCCCGGCGTCGAGAATGTCCTTGATCCCGGCGGGGTCGACGCCGACCACCTCGCCCACCAGTCCAAGGTCCACTTCTTCGCCATCCACCACTGTCCCGGTGCGGACGGCGCGCAGCAGGCCGCCGTCCTCCCCGGACATGCCGACGGCGTAGGGCCCGTGGGAGTTGATAAGCCCCACCAATTCCCGTCCCACCTGTCCGGTGAGCACCATGCGGACAACGTCCATGGCTTCAGGGGTGGTAACGCGGAGTCCGCCCTTGAATTCGGATTCGATGCCAAGCCGGCCGAGCATGGAGTTGATCTGCGGCCCGCCGCCGTGGACCACCACGGGGTGGATCCCCACGTGGTGGAGGAACACGATGTCCTCGGCGAAGGCGCGGCGCAGGTCATCGTTGACCATGGCGTTGCCGCCGTACTTGATCACCATGGTGGTGCCGGCAAAGCGCTGGATCCAGGGCAGTGCCTCGATCAAGGTGCCGGCCTTCGCCTGGGCGTCGGACATGCTGGTGGTCTCGCGCGTCTGGGTGTTCATGCTGTCGCTTCCGCAGGGGTTCCGGTGATGGGCCAGTGCACCTAGCTGGAGTAGGCGCTGTTCTCGTGCACGTAGTCGTGGGTGAGGTCATTCGTCCAGATCGTGGCTTCGGCGTCGCCGGCCTGCAGGTCGATCTCCACCAGGACCTCGCGCGGCTCAAGGTCCACCAGGCTGCGGTCGTCGCCGATGCTGCCATTGCGGCAGATCTGGATGCCGTTCATGGCCACGTTGAGCTGGTCCGGTTCGAAGACGGCGTCGGTGGTGCCCACCGCGGAAAGCACGCGGCCCCAGTTGGGGTCCTTGCCGAAGATCGCGGCCTTGAAGAGGTTGGACCTGGCAACAGAACGGCTCACCGTCTCGGCGTCCGCTTCGCTGGCCGCGTTGAACGTCCGGATGGCGATATCGTGGCTGGCACCTTCGGCGTCGGCGATGAGCTTCCGCGCCAGCTCGGCGCAGACCTGTGTGAGGCCGGCGGTGAAAGCCTCGGCAGTGGGCACGGCCCCGGAGGCGCCGGAGGCCAGCAGGACCACGGTGTCGTTGGTGGACATGCAACCGTCCGAGTCGGCCCGGTCGAAGGTGACGCGGGTGGCGTCGCGGAGGACGACGTCGAGCAGTTCCGGCTGCACCCCCGCGTCCGTGGTGAGTACAACGAGCATGGTGGCGAGGCCGGGTGCAAGCATGCCGGCCCCCTTGGCGATGCCGCCGATGGTGAACTCCTGGCCGTCGGCGTCCGTGCCGATGAACAGCGCGGATTTGGGGACGGAGTCCGTGGTCATGATGGCGGTGCCGGCGGCCGGGCCGCCGTCGGTGCTGAGGGCCGCGGCGGCAGCCTCCACGCCGGGAAGGATCTTGTCCATGGGAAGCTGCTCGCCGATCAGGCCCGTGGAGCAGACAAAGACGTCGGTGGCGGAAATGCCCAGCACTTCTGCAACCTTTTCGGCAGTGCTGTGCGTGTTCTGGAAACCGGTGGGCCCAGTGCAGGCGTTCGCGCCGCCGGAGTTGAGGACCACGGCGTCCACCCGGCCATCGGAGACCACCTGGCGGGACCAGTGGACGGGCGCTGCAGCCACCCGGTTGCTGGTGAACACGGCGGCAGCGGCTTTTTCGGGCCCGTCGTTGACCACCAGGGCCAGGTCAGGCTTGCCGGAGGCCTTCAGTCCGGCGGTGACGCCGGCGGCCCGGAATCCCTGGGGTGCGGTGATGGTCACGGGGCTACTCCCTGCAGGTTAAGGCCGGCGGTTTCCTGCAGGCCGAGTGCGATGTTCATGGATTGGACGGCGCCGCCGGCCGTTCCCTTGGTGAGGTTGTCGATGACGCAGGTGACGATCACGCGGCCGGTGTGGGCGTCGAAGGCCAGCTGCATCGCGGCATGGTTGGATCCCTGCACGGACTTGGTGGTGGGCCACTGGCCCTCGGAAAGGACGTGCACGAACGGTTCGTCGTCGTACGCGTCGGTCCAGGCCTGCCGCAGCTGCGCTGCCGTGGTACCGGCTTTCACGCGGGCTGTTGCGGTGGTAAGGATGCCGCGGCTCATGGGGGCCAGCGTGGGGGTAAAGGAGACGGTCACCCGCCCACCTGCAGCATTGGACAGGCCCTGCTCGATCTCGGGAGTATGGCGGTGCCCGCCACCCACGCCGTAGGGGCTCATGGAACCCATGACTTCGGAACCGATCAGGTTTACCTTGGCTGCCTTGCCGGCACCCGAGGTGCCGGACGCGGAAACGATGACGACGTCGTCGGGCTCCAAAAGGTGGGCCGCGAACCCGGGCGTCAGTGCCAGCAGGGCCGACGTCGGGTAGCAGCCGGGAACGGCGATGCGGGTGGCGCCCTTAAGCGCCTCGCGCTGGCCCGGAAGCTCCGGGAGTCCGTAGGGCCACGTTCCGGCGTGCGCGGAGCCGTAGAACTTTTCCCACGCTGCGGGGTCCTCCAGGCGGTGGTCGGCGCCGGCGTCGATCACCACCGTCCCTTCGGGCAGGCGTGCGGCGATCTCCGCGGAGGCACCGTGCGGCAGGGCCAGGAAGACCACGTCATGCCCTGACAGGTTCTCCACGGTGGTGTCTTCGAGGATGCGGCTGGCGAGTCCGTGCAGGTGGGGCTGCAGTTCGCCGAGCCGGGAGCCGGCGTTGCTGTGGGCCGTGATGGCGCCGATGGTGACGTCCGGATGACCGGCCAGGAGGCGGAGGACCTCTCCCCCGGCGTAGCCGCTGGCGCCCGACACTGCAACAGAAATAGTCATGACCCCGACTATACAGCAATAGTTATGCATAAGCGCCGATATTTATGCATGGCTTGTCGGCTGAGGGAGAAGTGTCCCTAGGATGGTTCCGGCAGCCGGGGCCGGAAAAGCCGGGCCCGGGGAAGGAGAGCAATGACGCATGCAATCGTCGCACGGCAGGCAGGCGGCCCGGAAGTCCTTGAGTATGCGGATGTTGAGCGGCCCGTCCCTGGTCCGGGCCAGCTGCTGGTGAAGGTGGCAGCGGTGGGAGTCAATTTCATCGAAACCTACCAGCGGGGCGGCATGTACCAGGTGCCTTTCCCCTTCACGCCCGGATCAGAAGCCGCGGGGACGGTCGAGGAGGTGGGCGAGGGGGTCGAATCCTTCACCGTAGGCAGCCGGGTGGCCACGGCGGAAGGCTCGCGGTGTTATGCCGGGTACACCCTGATCGACGAAGCCAAAGCCCTCCCGGTGCCGGACGGGGTGGATGACCTCACCGCCGCGGCACTGCCGCTCCAGGGCATGACTGCCCACTACCTGATCAACTCCTCCTTCAGGGTGGAGCCCGGACACACGGTGCTGACGCACGCGGGCGCCGGCGGCGTGGGCCTGCTGCTGACCCAACTGCTGAAGGAAAGGGGCGCCCGGGTCATCACCACTGTTTCCTCCGACGCCAAGGCAGAACTTGCCCGGGCTGCCGGGGCGGACCATGTGCTTCGGTACGACGGATTTCCCCACCACGTCCGTGAGCTGACCAACGGGCAAGGCGTTGATGTGGTGTACGACGGCGTTGGCCGCAACACCTTCGACGGTTCCCTGTCCTGCCTGCGGACGCGCGGAATGCTGGTCCTGTTCGGGGCCGCTTCAGGAGCGGTTCCCCCGGTGGATCCGCAGCGCCTCAACGCCGGCGGATCGCTGACGCTGACCCGGCCGACCCTGGGCCACTTCCTGCTCAACCAGCAGGAGCGGCGCTGGCGGTCCGGGGAGATCTTCGCCGCCGCAGCCAATGGAAGCTTGAAGGTCCGCATCGGTGCCCGCTACCCGTTGTCCCAGGCCGCCCAGGCGCACCGCGACCTGGAAGCACGGAACACCACCGGCAAAGTGATCCTGATCCCGTAGTGGCTGCCGCCACAGAAAAGATGAACAAAAGGTGAACGCAAGACCTGCAGGAATGGAATGTTCGGTCATCCGGGACATCTTCTGTTCATCTGGCACGGGCAGAATGCCGGAGTGACTCAGCAGCAGGTCCCCCTTGAGGACGTCCGTCCCTCCCGTGACGTCCCGCCCGGCGGACAGCCCTCAGGGGAAGCCCCAAGGTACGCTCCCCAGCTGCCCGGGTCCCTGGCTGCGCCCCCGGAGCGGACCCTCATCGACATCCTGCGGGACACTGCAGCCCGGCATCCCGACGCTTCAGCCCTGGACGACGGCCACCGCTCGCTCAGCTACTCGCAGTTGATGGGAGAAGTCCGGGCTGCGGCCAGGCGGCTGCACCAGGCAGGCCTGGGTGCCGGCGACAGAATCGGCGTGCGGATTCCGTCCGGCACCAACGAACTCTACGTTTCCATTCTCGCGGTGCTCCTGGTGGGGGCGGCCTACGTTCCCGTCGACGCGGACGATCCCGACGAACGTGCGCGGCTGGTCTTCGGCGAGGCCCGGGTGGCGGGCGTCCTGGAAGCCGGTGGTGTACTCCAGGAATCCACCCTGGGCGGTCCCGCCCGCACAGTTCCTTTTGCCGGTGCCCGCCCGCCTGTTCCTGACGATGACGCCTGGGTCATCTTCACGTCGGGCTCCACCGGCACCCCGAAGGGCGTGGCCGTCAGCCACCGGTCAGCAGCAGCCTTTGTGGATGCCGAAGCGCGGATCTTCCTCCAGGATGAACCGCTGGGACCGCCGGACCGGGTCCTGGCCGGCCTTTCGGTGGCATTCGACGCCTCCTGTGAGGAGATGTGGCTGGCGTGGCGGCACGGAGCCTGCCTGGTCCCGGCCCCGCGGGCGCTGGTGCGGACCGGCATGGACCTGGGCCCGTGGCTTATCAACCACGGAATCACCGCCGTTTCCACAGTCCCCACGCTTGCAGCGCTGTGGCCTGCCGAAGCGCTGGAGAACGTCCGCCTGCTGATCTTCGGCGGCGAAGCGTGTCCGCCTGAGCTGGCTACGCGCCTGGCCGTGGCCGGGCGGGAGGTCTGGAACACGTACGGCCCCACGGAAGCAACCGTGGTAGCGTGCGCGGCGCCCCTGGGCGGGCCGGGTCCCGTGCGGATCGGCCTGCCGCTGGACGGCTGGGACCTGGCCGTGGTTGACGGAAACGGCGTGCCGGTGGCCGAGGGCGAGGTGGGTGAGCTGATCATCGGCGGAGTGGGCCTGGCCCGCTACCTGGACCCGGCCAAGGACGCGGAGAAATATGCACCGATGCCAGGGCTGGGCTGGTCGCGTGCCTACCGGTCAGGAGACCTGGTGCGTTATGAGCAGGCGGGCCTGATTTTCCAGGGCCGGGCGGACGAACAGGTGAAGCTGGGCGGGCGCAGGATTGAGCTTGGCGAAATTGACGCGGCCCTGCAGTCACTCCCGCAGGTGGCCGGAGCTGCCGCGGCAGTCCAGACGACGGCGGCCGGCAACCAGATCCTGGTGGGCTACCTCGCGCCCGTCGCCGGGCAGGACCCTGACCTGGCCGCTGCCCGGGACCAGCTCTCGGCCAGCCTGCCCGCCGCGCTGGTCCCCCTGCTCACCCTGGTGGAATCGCTGCCCACGAAGACCAGCGGCAAAGTGAACCGGCATGCCCTGCCCTGGCCCCTTGCCGGGGCCGGCGCAGCAGAGGCCGATGCCGCATCCCTGAACCTGCCCGACGATGCCGCCTGGATCGTGGAGCAGTGGAGCGCAGTCCTGGGCAGCCCGGTCACGTCCCTCGACGCCGATTTCTTCGCCTACGGGGGAGGATCTTTGTCCGCCGCCCAGCTCGTGTCCGCCCTGCGCGTCCGCTACCCCACCGTCACGGTGGCCGACATTTACGCCACGCCCCGGGTGGGTGCCCTGATCGAGGTGGCACGGCAGTCCCGGCCGGAGGGAGATACGGGCCCCGCTCCCGAGCGTGCAGTACGGCCAACGGCCCGCAAGTCGCAGGTCTTCCAAACCCTGATGGGCGTTCCGCTGCACGTGCTGGTGGGCATGCGGTGGCTGACGTACGTCATGGCCATCAACAACGTGCTCGCCATGCTGGCGGGCTTCTCCGCTGCCCCCACCGTTTCGTGGTGGTGGGTGGGCGCCTCCTGGCTGGTGTTTGTGAGCCCGGCCGGGCGGATGATGATTTCTGTCGGTTCGGCCAGGTACCTGCTGCGTGGCGTCAAGCCCGGAACATACCCGCGCTCCGGGAAGGTCCACCTGCGCCTCTGGCTCGCCGAACAAATCCAGGACCTGGCCGGTGCCATCAGCCTCGCCAGCGCACCCTGGGTCCCCCATTACGCCAGGGCACTGGGCGCGAAAATCGGCAAGGACGTCCAGCTCCACTCGCTGCCGCCCGTCACCGGGCTGCTGTCGCTGGGCAACGGAGCCAACGTGGAACCGGAGGTTGACCTCTCCGGCTGGTGGATCGACGGCGACAACGTCCACATTGGTGCCATCCGCATCGGATCCGGGGCCACGGTGGGGGCCCGCAGCACCCTGATGCCCGGCGCCTCCGTGGGAGCTGGCGCCCAGGTGGAGGCCGGATCCGCAGTACTGGGCAAGGTCAAGGCAGGCCAGCTGGTAGCCGGCTCCCCCGCCCGGCGGCAGGGCAAGGCAAAACATGCGGTGCCCGATGCCCCGGCCCCGGGCCCCTTCGCGGCGAGGCTGTGGTTTGCCGGCTTCGCCGCGGCCTCGGCAGCCCTGGCGGTGATCCCTTATTTGTCGGCGGCCGCAGCGCTCTGGGTGGCTTTCCTCTTCATCCAGGGCAGCGCCTCGCTGTCAGCTGCCCTGCCGCAGCTGCTGCTGGCCCTTCCACTGGCCTCCCTGGCATGGTTCGTCACCAATGCCCTGCTGATCCTGGCCGTCACGCGGCTGCTCAGCATCGGCCTGACCGAGGGGTATCACCGGGTGCGCAGCCGCGTCGGCTGGCAGGTCTGGGCCACGGAGCGCGTCCTGGACCTTGCCCGGGACCTGCTTTTTCCCATCTACGCGAGCCTTTTCACGCCCGTGTGGCTCCGGCTGCTGGGGGCAAAGATCGGCAAAAACGTGGAAGCGTCCACCGTCCTGCTGATTCCCGCAATGACCACCGTGGGCGAAGGTGCGTTCCTGGCCGATGACACCATGGTTGCCTCCTACGAACTGGACAGCGGCTGGCTCCGGGTGGCTCCTGCCAAAATCGGCAAGCGTTCCTTCCTGGGCAATTCAGGAATGACGGCCGCAGGACGCAGCGTTCCCAAGAATTCCCTGGTGGCAGTCCTCTCCGCGACCCCCGCGAAGGCGAAGTCGGGCACCTCCTGGCTGGGCAGCCCACCCGTCCGGCTGCGGCGGACAGCCATCGCCTCCGACGACTCCCGCACATTCCAGCCACCGCTGAAACTCAAACTGGCCCGGTCCCTCTGGGAACTGGGCAGGTTCGTGCCGGTGGTGCTCACGGCGGGAATCGCCGTCGGCACCATGCTTGCCTTTGACTGGCTGGCCGCAACCTTCAGCTATGGTGGCGCGGCCATCCTCAGCGGCGTCGTGATGCTCCTGGCCGGGGCGGTGGCCGCCGCAGCGTCCGTCATCGCCAAATGGATTTTGGTGGGACGGATCCGTGCCGGCGAGCACCCGCTGTGGAGTTCGTTCATTTGGCGCAATGAAGTGGTGGACACCTTCATCGAACTGGTCAGTGCGCCCTGGTTTGCCCGCGCCGCAACCGGCACCCCCGCCCTGGTCTGGTGGCTGCGTTCCCTCGGCGCGAAAATCGGGTCCGGCACGTGGTGCGAGAGCTATTGGCTGCCGGAGGCCGACCTGGTGACGCTGGGCCGGAACGCCACGGTGAACCGCGGATGCGTGGTGCAGACGCACCTTTTCCACGACCGGGTGATGAGCATTGACGCTGTTACGCTCGAAGACGGGGCCACCATGGGCCCGCACGGCGTCATCCTCCCGCAGGCAAGTGTTGGCGCGGGCGGAACAGTGGGACCGGCGTCCCTGGTGATGCGCGGCGAAACAGTCCCCGCCGCAACGTACTGGATGGGCAACCCGGTCAGTCCGTGGCGGGGACCCGCAGCACCCCCTGCCTAAAAGCAAGCAAAGGTTATCCATGAGTTCTCCAGTATCAGCCGCCGGTGGCCACGTCCCCGTGTCCAGGGACGCTGCCCCCGACCCTTACCTGCCCGGCTCCGGCACCGATGCCTTCACCGTGGACCGCTACGAACTGGAGCTTGACTACAGGGTCAGCACCAACCGGCTCAGCGGCAGGGCTGTGCTGCACGGCGTGACCCGGGTGCCGACGTCGGCCATCGTCCTGGACTTCACCGGCCTGCGGGCCACGAAGGTGCAGCTGGACGGCCGGAAGGCGGGCAGGTTCAGCCAGCGGCCGGAACAACTGGTGGTGTCCGCGCCTTCCCCGCTGCAGCCGGGGCAACAGTTCACGCTTGAGATCCGTTACGAGGGCAATCCGTCACCGCGCAGGGGCCTGTGGGGCGAGGTGGGCTGGGAGGAGCTGTCCGACGGCGTCCTGGTGGCCGGGCAGCCGAACGGGGCGCCCTCCTGGTTCCCGTGCAACGATCACCCCAGGGACAAGGCCAGCTACCGGCTTACCGTGACCACCGACGCCGGGTACCGCGCCGTATGCAACGGTGTCCTGCAGTCGCGCACCACCCGCTCCAGCCGCGAAACGTGGGTTTATGAGCAGGCCGAACCGATGCCCACCTACCTGGCGACGGTGCAGATCGGCCGCTATGGCGTCCTGGAACTTGAAACGGGCAGGCATGCTGCCCCGGTGCCCCAGCCCGTTGCCGTACCCGCCGCCTTGGCCGACCGTGCACGGGCCGGACTGGCACTGCAGCCGGCCATGATGCGGACCTTCATCGACTGTTTCGGACCGTACCCGTTCCCCGGTTACACCGTGGTGGTGACGGAGGATGAGCTGGAAATCCCGCTCGAAGCCCAGGGCATGTCCATCCTGGGCCCCAACCACCTGGACCAGGACTGGGAATCGCAGCGGCTGATCGCCCATGAACTGTCGCACCAGTGGTTCGGCAACTCCCTGACCGCGGCCTCATGGCAGGACATTTGGCTGCACGAGGGCTTTGCCTGCTATGCGGAATGGATCTGGTCGGAGGAAGCCGGGGTCATGCCCGTCGCCGCCCGCGCCGAAGCTGCGTGGCGCCGATTGGCGGCGGACGCCCAGGACCTCCTGGTGGGTGATCCGGGACCGCAGCACATGTTTGATGACCGCGTCTACAAGCGGGGAGCGCTGGCCGTGCACGCCGTACGGCTCGCATGCGGCGACCTCGCATTCTTCGCCCTGCTCCAGGAGTGGACCGCCCGGCACCGCCACGGTTCCGTCTCCACCCATGACTTCATCCTCGCAGTGGACCGGGCCACCGCCCTGGACACGGAGGCTTTGCTGCACCCGTGGCTGTATGAAGAGGTCCTGCCGCCCCTGCCGGTGCGCTGACGCCACCTAGGGGGAAAGCGCGACGGCGGCCGCCAGGCGGGCGGGCAGACCGGTCCCGGCCGGGTCCAGGTCCTGTACCTCCGGGCGCGCCAGGACGTCCACCGACGACGGTGCAGTGCGCAGCCCGTCCCCCGTCATCTTCAGCCAGGCTTCCTTGCGCGCCCACAGCCTCGCCCTCGCCGCAAGCAGGTCCCGGCCGTCGAGGGCCCGCAGGCTGTGCTGCTCGGCGGCGCTGAGTGCCAGTGCCGGGAACCCGTCGAACCCGGTGCGGGCGGGATCCTCCACGTCCGCTCCCAGCCGGAGTCCGGGTTCAGGGTCAACCACAGCGGCGAGCAGTGTCCAGCCCGCCGCCCGGGACAGGCTGAGGGCCAGCGGTGCCGGCACGCCGCCCAGCAGGTAACCCGGGCGGCCGTGGCTGACGTCGGGTCCGGCGCCGCAGCGGGGGCAGGTGTAGGAAGCCGCCAGCTGCGTGGCGGGCACGGCCAGCAGTTCGGCCGCGAACAGCCGCTGGGCGAGCCGCCCCGCCAGGAAGCCGTCCCCGGCTGCCGGCTCCATGGCCCGTGCCCTTGCCAGCTCGGAGGCGTCAAGCGCAGTTTCAGCGTCACGGCGGACCTGCCCGGCTTCCCCGGGCAGCAGAAAGGGCGGGATGGCCCGCACCACAAGCTGCGACACCATGCACCGCCCTTTCAAGAGCTCTCCGCCCGAACGGCTGTTACCGCTGGACTGCCCCGAACCGTTCGCCGGCCAGCGCTACTGCACTTTCCCGGGCGGCGGAGGCTTCGTCGGCCGTCAGGGTCCGGTCTGCAGCGCGGAACCGCAGCCCGAAGGCCAGCGACTTCTTGCCGTCCTCAATGCCCTTGCCCGCGTACACGTCGAAGAGTGCAACGTCCTCCAGCAGTTCACCGGCGCCTTCGCGCAACGCGGCCAGGACCTCGTCCGCCGGCACATCCGCCGGAACCACAAGGGCAACATCCTGGGTGGCTACCGGGAAGGCCGAGATGTGGCGGGCCACGATCACGTCCGGCGCAGCCTCGAACAGGGCATCGGCGTTGATCTCCAGTGCCACCGAGCGGGCAGGCATGTCCGCCGAAGCCAGCAGCTTGGGGTGGAGCTCACCTGCGTACCCCACCACTTCGCCCGTGCGCAGCGACAACTGCGCCGCACGGCCAGGATGGAATGCCTGGTGGCTGCCCTGCGTGACCACGAGCTCAACACCCAGGACGTCGCCGGCAAGGCGCGCGATGTCCAGCGCGTCGGCCCAGTCCCAGGCCCGAGGGGCGTGCTCTGCGGCGGCCGGTGAATCATGGCCGGTCAGGACAGCGGCGAGGTGGAAGGGCTGCGCCGGGACGCCGTCGTACAGCGCATCCAGCACCTCATCGGCGGGCTTGGCACCAAGCGGCGGGATGGAGGCGGTTCCCAGGTTCTCGCCCGGCAGGAACACCAGCCCGGATTCGAACAGCGCCAGGTCACGGAAGCCCCGCGAATGGTTGCGCTTGGCCACCTCGATCAGGCCGGGCAGGATGGAGGTCCGCAGGAAGCCCTGCTCCTCGCTGATCGGGTTGGCCAGCTTGACCGCGCTGCGGGCAGCACCCTCCTCAGCCACACCGAAGGTATCGTTGGCCGCCTTGGAGACGAACGGGTAGGACAGCACCTCGGTGAGGCCTGCGTCCGCCAGTGCCTGGATCAGGCGGCGGCGCTGCTGCTGCACACGCGTCAGGCCCCGGCCGGGAGGGGCCACCGGCAGGGTGGCCGGAATGTTGTCGTAGCCCACCAGCCGCGCAATTTCCTCGGAAAGGTCTTCCTTGGTCTCGAGGTCGTTCCGCCAGCTCGGGGCCGTAACGGTCCAGCCGCCGTCGTGCTTCACCACTGCGGCGCCCAGGTCCTCAAGGGACGTGACAATCTGTTCTTCCGTGAAGTCGATGCCGATCCTGGCGGCAGCGAAGGCAGCGGGCAGTTCGATGGTCACGGTGTCCGGAGCGGTTCCGACGTCAGTGCCGGTTTCGTCGGCGGTGCCGCCGCCCAGTTCCACCAGGAGGTCCACCACACGCTGCGCGGCGATCCCGGCAACCTGCCAGTCCACGCCGCGTTCGAACCGCTTCGAGGCTTCGGAGGGCAGCTTGTGCCGGCGCCGCGACCGGGCGATGGACACCTCGTCGAAGTGCGCGGCCTCCACGAGGATGTTCGACGTCGAGTCGCTCACCTCGGTGGCCGCCCCGCCCATGACGCCGGCGATGCCGATGGCGCCGGAGTCGTCGGTGATGAGCAGGTCCTCGGCGTCGAGGGTGCGTTCCTTGCTGTCCAGGGTGGTGATTTTCTCGCCGGCGGAGGCGCGGCGGACCACGATGTCTCCGGACAGCTTGTCCAGGTCGTAGCAGTGCGTGGGCTGGCCGAGCTCGAACATGACGTAGTTGGAGATGTCCACCGGCAGGGAGATGGAACGGACGCCGGCCAGCCGCAGCCGGGAAACCATCCATGGCGGGGTGGGCCGCGTGGCGTCCACGCCGCGGACCGTGCGTGCCACAAAGCGGTCGCAGCCCGGCTTGCCGTAGATGGGTGCGTCATCGTTGATCTTGACGCCGTAGCCGCCGGAAAGTTCAGCCGGGGCCTGGACCTTGCCGGCCGGGTCCGTGAACGTTGTTCCGGTGGCGTGCGCGTACTCGCGGGCCACGCCACGGATGGAGAAGGCGTAGCCACGGTCCGGGGTGACGTTGATTTCGGCAGCCTGGTCGTAGAGGCCCAGGAGCTCCATGGCATCAGTGCCGATTTCCGGGTCCAGTCCGATGCGGGACAGGACCAGGATGCCGTCGTGGTCCTCGCCGATGCCCAGCTCGCGCACCGAAGCGATCATGCCGGCGGACAGGTGGCCGTACGTCTTGCGGGCGGAGATGTGGAAGTTCCCCGGCAGCACCGCGCCGGGAAGGGTGACCACCACTTTGTCGCCTTCCACGAAGTTGTGGGCGCCGCAGATGATGCCCTGCACGCCGGACGGGTCAATGCCGTCTCCGGTGAGGGTCTGTTCCTTGCCCTCGGGGACAACCCGGACCTGGCACCAGTTGATGGTTTTGCCGTTGGTCTGCGGTTCCTTGACCAGGCTCAGGACCTGGCCCACCACGATGGGCCCCTGCAGGGTGTCCGTGGGACGGTGCACGTCCTCTTCTTCGAAACCGACCTTGACCAGCTCGGCCATCACATCTTCGGCCGTTGCTCCGGCCGGTACCTCTGCGAATTCACGCAGCCAGGAAAGTGGGATACGCACTGTTAGATCTCCATCCCGAAGTGCTCGCTGAAACGTACATCGCCTTCGATCATGTCGCGCATGTCGCCTACCTCGTTGCGGAACATGAGGGTGCGTTCGATGCCCATGCCGAAGGCAAAACCTGAATAGACGTCCGGGTCGATGCCGGCAGCACGGAGGACGTTGGGGTTGACCATGCCGCAGCCGCCCCACTCGATCCAGCGCGGACCGCCCTTCGCACCCGGATGCCAGATGTCCAGCTCGGCGGACGGCTCGGTGAACGGGAAGTAGTTGGGGCGCAGCCGGATGGAGGCTTCGTCGCCGAACATCTGCCGGGCGAAGTGCTCCAGGGTGCCTCGCAGGTCCGCCATGCTCAGGTTCCTGTCGATGGCCAGGCCCTCGAACTGGTGGAACACCGGGGTGTGGGTGGCGTCCAGCTCGTCGGTGCGGAACACCTTGCCGGGGCACAGCACATAGATGGGCAGCTCGCGTTCCAGCATGGAGCGGACCTGCACCGGTGAGGTGTGCGTGCGCATGAGCAGGTGGGCCTCCGGGGGCTCCACGAAGAAGGTGTCCTGCATCTCGCGGGCCGGGTGGTCCGGCTTGAAGTTCAGGGCGTCGAAGTTGAACCATTCCGATTCCACCTCGGGGCCTTCGGCGATTTCCCAGCCCATGCCCACGAAGATGTCCGCCACGCGGTCCTGGAGTGTGGAGAGCGGGTGCCGGGCACCGGCACGACGGCGGCGCGGAGCCGCCGTGACGTCCACGGTCTCCTCCAGGAGGATGCGTGCGTCGTTCTCGGCCTCGAGAACTTCGGTACGGTCGGCGAGCGCTTTGTTGACCCGCCCGCGGGATGCACCCATGAGTTTTCCGGCGAGCGCCTTCTGGTCTTTGGGCAGCTTGCCGATTTCACGGTTGGCGAGGCTCAGCGGGGACTTCTCCCCCGTGTGCGCCAGCCTCACCGCCTTCAGCTCGTCAAGGGTGGCCGCACCGGCAATGGCGGTGATGGCCTGGTCTACAGCGGCGTTGATGGCGGCTTCATCCGTGGGGTTCGGAATGGCGGCGCCCGGCAAAGTTTCAGTCATCTACTGTTCTTAGCTACGAGTCGTGGCTGCCGGCGAGCGGAGCAGCCCTGCGCGGTCTCCCGGCGGCGCGTCCGTCACTGGCAGGTCATGGATGAATGCCCTCAAATTCAGTTCATTCAATGACCAGGTCAGGGCACACCGGCAAAACCGGCGGCCACTGCCCTCCAGTCTAATTGAACCCTCCGGCTACCATGGCCTCATGACACTGCGGCAGCGCCCGGGATCCCTGCCACCCCTGACCGCTGCCCAGCGGTTGAGGCAAGCTGCGAACCTCATCAACGGCAGTACGGTGCTGGGTGTGGCCGTAGCAGTTGCCGCCCGCACCCGCCTCAGCAGTGGTCCGCGCGGCCTCATCCTCGCCGCGGGCTATCGGTGGCGGCTGCCCTTTGCACGGGCGTTCACGCTGGGAAACGTGGTCCTCTGCAGGGGCCCCGCGCACGATCTGCTGTCACTGCCCGCCCTGCTGGGCCATGAGGAAAGGCACTGCACCCAGTACGCCTGGTGCCTGGGGGTTCCGTTCATCCCGCTGTATCTCGCCGCCGCCGGGTGGTCCGTCCTGCGGACCGGGAATCCCGGGACGGCCAATATCTTTGAGCGGCACGCCGGACTGGCTGCGGGAGGCTACCCCTCCGGGGAATCCCTCGCGTCCCGGGGTTGGTCATGACCATGGGCCGGATGAACGGGAACCAAGAGAGCGGGGACGGGGAAAACCTGGAGCGGCAAGGGGGCGCCGGCACTGTCACGGTGACGGGCACCGGGTGGGCGGAAGCCGCCCCGGACCTGATGCTCGTTTCCATCGGCGTGGAGTGCCGTGCCGCTTCAGTTGAGGCCTCTTATTCCGGCGCGGGGGAAGCACTGGCTGCGGTTATCGCCGTCTTCCGCAGTGCCGGCGTTGCCTCCGCGGACACCCGGACAACCGGGCTTACGGTGCGCGCCGATCTCGTCTGGCGCGAGGGCGAAGGCCAGCAGGTTGCGGGTTACGTTGCCGGCAGCACTTTAAGCATCCGGCTTCGGGATCTGGCGTCCGCGTCCGGCACCATATCGGAAGCCGTCCGCGCAGGCGGCAACGACGCCCGGCTCAACGGCCTGCAGTTGACCCTTTCCGACGACTCAGCGGTCAGGGAACAGGCACGCGCGGCCGCCTGGCAGGATGCGCTCCGGGCTGCCGCGCAGTTCGCTGCCTTGGCTTCGGCCACGTTGGGACCTGTGGTTTCCGTAACTGAACACAATCCGGCACAGGGCCCGGTGCCGCTGGCCGGGATCCAGCGGGCCAGCGCCGTGGAAAGCCTAGCTATTGAACCCGGGGAAAGCCGGGTGGAAACAGCGGTGACTGTGGTCTGGGAACTGCACGCCTGACGATCCGCCAAGCCAGGTATGGCCTTGACTTTTATTCGAACATGTTTTCGAATAGGTGGCATGAGATGGGACGCACAAGCATTGGTGCCGGCACCTGCGGAGGAAACCAGCGGACCCGCTCCGGCGCTCCTCCCGCTCGCCGGGCTGGTCCGATCGGTGACCACTCCCGAGTTTGCCGGCATCACTTTCCATGAGGTCACCGCGAAATCGGTGCTCAATAAAGTACCGGCGGGGTCCCGCATGCCGTTCGAGTGGACGGTCAACCCGTACCGCGGCTGCAGCCACGCCTGCGTCTACTGCTTCGCACGCAAGAGCCACACCTACCTGGACTTCGACGCCGGCCTGGACTTCGACAGCCAGGTGGTGGTCAAGGTCAATGCAGCAGAAGTGCTCCGCAGGGAACTTGCCAAACCCTCCTGGGGCCGCCATCAGGTGGCGCTCGGCACCAACACGGATCCATACCAGCGTGCAGAGGGCCGGTACCGGCTCATGCCGGGGATCATCTCCGCCCTTGCGGATTCCGGTACACCCCTGTCCATCCTGACCAAGGGCACACTGCTGGCGCGGGACATCCCGCTGCTGAAAAGCGCTGCCACCCAGGTTCCAGTGGGCCTGGGAATCTCGCTGGCCATGACCAATGAAGCCCTGTCCGAGGCTATTGAACCGGGCACGCCGGGTCCCCGGGCACGGCTGAAGCTGGTTTCCCGGCTTCGCGAGGCCGGCCTTCCCTGCGGCGTGATGGCCATGCCCATCCTCCCGTGGCTCTCGGACAGCGACGAAGCGCTGGATGCGCTCTTCGCTTCCCTGGCTGCCGCGGGGGCTACGGGGGTCACCGCAGGTGCGTTGTACTTGAAGCCCGGCACCCGGGAATGGTTCATGAAGTGGATTGCGGCCAACCATCCCGAGCTGGCAGGCCGCTACCGTCGCCTGTACGAATCGGGCTCCTATGCGTCCAAGGAGTACCGCACCTGGCTTGCCGGGAAAGTCCGCTATTTCAAGGCACGGCACGGCTTCTCCCATTCGTCGGGATTCAGCCACCGGGACCTGGACGATCCACGCGTTGAGGAAGCTGAATACCCCGCAGGCATCATTCCGGAAGCTGCGGCCGGCAGCCTTCTCCAAGGGTCAGGCCAAGCCCGGGGACAGGCAGGGCAGGCAAACCAGGAGGCTTTGTTCTAGCTGCCGTTCCAGCCGGATGTCCTGCCGGCAGGAACGGCCAGGGTTGCCAGCAGCGCCCGGACAATCGGGAAGTCCGCAGGAATCCAGGGCAAGCCCAGGACCGTGTCCGGATCCGCCAGCGGCACCCAGCGCAGTTCATCGTGGTCTTCCAGGGGCGCGGGCTCCCCATGCGTGACTTCCGCGAACCAGACCCGCATGGCAGCGCGGTCATTCAGCGGCCATCCCAACGCGTCCTCCCCCGGAAGTTCGGAACCCAGCCGGACAGCGACGCCCAGTTCCTCGGACAGCTCCCGTATCAGGGCAGCTTCCGGGTCCTCGCCCGGCTCCACCTTGCCGCCCGGAAACTCCCAAAGGCCAGCGAGCTTCTCCGGTGCGCTGCGCCGGGCCACCAGCAACATGGCCGGTTCCGCCAAGCGGTCCACCACGGCTCCGCCCACCACCTGTATCAGTCCAGTCACCGCATCATTCTATGGGGGACAATGGGAGCAGCCGGGCACCTCAGCCAGGCACCGGGAATACTCCTCACCGGTCAGGGGTTTCCGAACAGGGGTCCAGGTCCCTCCGCCCCATCGCCGTGGCAACACTCCTTCCAGCAGAATTTCTCCTCGAAAAGCAGGCATATGAGCAGCGCCCTCCAAACGTCCACGGCAGCCCCCACCACCTCCCGCAACCTGGCGATGGCCATTATTGCCCTTGCCATGGGCGGCGTGGGCATCGGTGTCACCGAGTTCACCATGATGGGCCTGCTGAAAGAGGTGGAGCAGGGTTTGGGGATCAGTACGCCGGAGGCGGGACACCTCATATCCGCCTACGCCCTGGGGGTGGTGGTTGGAGCTCCCCTGCTTGCGGCGGTGGGTGCCAGGCTCCCCCGCAAGCACCTTGCGCTCGGCCTGATGGTGTTTTTCACGGTGGCCAACCTGGCGTCGTTCATCGCCCCCGACTACGGGACCATGCTGGTTTCACGGTTTGCCGCCGGCCTGCCGCACGGGGCCTTCTTCGGCGTGGCGGCCGTCATTGCCGCTTCCCTGGTTCCGCCCTCCAAGCGCGGCTGGGCCATCTCCATGGTGATGGCGGGGCTGAGCATCTCCAACGTCATCGGTGTGCCATTCGCCACCTGGCTGGGCCAGACCTATGGCTGGCGGCTGCTCTTTGTCCTGGTGGGCTTCATCGGCCTGCTGACTTTGGCATTGGTGTGGCGGTTCGTCCCCTTCCAGCCAGCCCATCCGGACGCGAGCATCGTCAGGGAACTGGGCGCGCTGAAGCGGCTGCAGGTGTGGCTGGCCATCCTGATCGGCGTTGTGGGCTTCGGCGGTTTCTTCGCCACCTACACCTACATCGCCCACACCATGACGCTGGTGGCCGGGATCCCGTCGTCGCTGATTCCCGTCGTGGTGGCCCTCTACGGCCTGGGCATGGTGGCCGGAAACATCGTTGGCGGACGGATCGCCGACAAGTCGGTCATGGGAACCCTGTACAAGGTGCTCCCGGCCATTGCGGTGGCGCTGGTGGTTTACGCCGTGGCAGTCCAGTGGCCGTGGTCAGCCTTCGTGATGGTGTTTGTGGTGGGTGCGTCCGGCTCCATGCTGATTCCTGCGCTGCAGACCAGGCTGCTGGACGCCTCACCGGATGCCCCTTCGCTGGCGTCGTCCCTGAACCACGCGGCGCTGAACGTGGCGAACGCCCTGGGTGCTTTCCTCGGCGGGCTCGTGATCGCGCTGGGCTGGGGATACGTTGCCCCGGCGCTGGTAGGTGCCGTCCTTGCCATCCTCGGCTTCGGCGTCGCCGTCGTCAGCGGGGTGCTGGAACGCAGAAAGCCGCTGGCCGCGTAATCCAGCGTCCAGGCCGTTACCAAAACGGAGGCTCCCCGCTGCGGTCTGCTGCGCTTTTCTGCCGCCTGCCGTCAGCAGGAACTGGTTGCCGGTGCGGCTACCGCTTGCGTCAGCGGCAGGCCGTAAGCCTGCTGACATTAAGGTGCCGTTATGTTAGCTTGAGGCTCATCGGGACTATTAAATCCCGGTAACCATAAGGAGGAGACATGGGTTTTCTTGCGTGGATTATTCTCGGCCTCATTGTAGGGGCCATCGTTAAAGCGGTCATGCCCGGGCGGGTCGGCGGCGGTTGGGTCACCAGCCTTGTTTTGGGTGTGGTGGGCGCCATCGTTGGCGGCTGGATCGGCAGCCTCCTGTTCAACAGGGGCGATCTTGCCTTCTTTGACCTCGGCACCTGGATTCTCGCTATCGTCGGCGGCCTGGTCGTTGCCGGCATCTACGGAGCCATCACCGGACGCGGAAAAGCCACCCGCGCACCCTGATGCTTTCCGTCATTTGAAATTTCATGGCACCAAGGCCCCGGACAATCCGGGGCCTTTATTCATGCCACCGCACGCCCGGCGGAAGCTCAGGCGGTCACGTCAGCGGGCAAGTGCTGGGAACGCGCACTCGCGTAAAGGCAAACGGTGGCAGCAGTGCCAAGATTAAGGCTTTCAGCGGCCCCATACACCGGGACGGCGACCCGATGGTCGGCCAGCGCAAGCTCATCCGCGGAGAGCCCCTGCGCCTCGTTGCCGAACAGCCATGCGGTGGGCGCCGCCAGGTCATAGATGGACTCCGGCCCGGCTCCGGTCAGGCGGCGGCGGGCGTTTTCGTCCTGCAGCGCGTCCAGGTTCAGCGGGCCATAGCCGTCCGCAGCCAGGACTCCGATCCCCCGGGCCTTGCAGGCGGCCACGAGTTCAGCAGGGTCCGCGCCCAGCACCACGGGCAGATGGAACAGGGACCCCGCTGTCGACCGCACGGCCTTGGGGTTGTAAATGTCCACGCTGGAAGAAGTCAGGACCACGGCGTCAGCCCCTGCGGAGTCCGCGGCGCGCAGAACGGTGCCGGCGTTTCCTGGGTCGCGCACCTGGCAGAGCACTGCGATCAGGCGGGGCCCGGCGTCGAGCACTTCCTCCAGCGCCACATCGACGAAGCCGCACACGGCGATGATGCCCTGGGGGTTAACGGTGTCCGCCATAGCCGCGAGGACCTCGTCCGTGGCCAGCCGGGCGTTGGTTCCTTCTGCGAGTTCCTCGAACTCCGGAAACCGGTCAAGGCAGGCCTCGCTGGCGAAAACTTCCGTGACGATACCGGGGGCTCCCGCGGCGAGGCGCTCGTGGTGAAGCTTCAAGGCCTCCCGCACGGCCTGGGGCCCCTCCGCGAGGAACTGTCCACGCTTTAAACGGGCCGGGCGCCCTGCAAGTTTTGCCACATCCCGGACCCGATCAGCTCGGGGGTTGGAGAGTGGAAAATCTTGCGGGCGCCCGGTTTCGTTCATATAAGAACTGTAGTGGCTGCTGCCACCCGTTCCTGAACTGTCCCCTCACGGGGAGCAGCGTTGCTAGGCAACAACCTTCTTGGCGGAGGTGTCGGCCGGCAGCGAGTCCTTGGCGACCTGGACCAGTGCGGCGAAGGCGTTGGCGTCGGAGACAGCCAGCTCGGCCAGCATGCGGCGGTCGACCTCAACCTCAGCGGCCTTCAGGCCCTGGATGAGGCGGTTGTAGGTCAGGCCGTTGGCGCGGGAAGCCGCGTTGATGCGCTGGATCCACAGGCGGCGGAAGTCGCCCTTCTTCTTCTTGCGGTCGCCGTAGCTGTACACAAACGAGTGCAGCAGCTGCTCTTTGGCCTTGCGGTACAGGCGTGAACGCTGTCCACGGTAGCCCTTTGCGCGTTCAAGGATAACCCGGCGCTTCTTGTGGGCGTTGACCGCCCTCTTCACACGTGCCACGTGCGTACTCCTTCGAAAATCTGATCCCAAGCATCTACTGCCGGTTTCCCGGCGGCCTGAGAAGGCTGTTTGGCAGGTGACTGACAACCAGGTGGCTGTCAGTCAAAGAACTTGGAAATTAGATGCCGAGCATCTTCCGGATGACCTTGGCGTCGCCCTTGAAGACGATCTTGTCACCGGCGAGGCGACGGGTCAGCCGGGAGGACTTGTGCTCCAGGTAGTGGCGGCGGTTGGCCTGCTGGCGGCGCAGCTTGCCGCTGCCGGTCAGCTTGAAGCGCTTCTTAGCACCGCTGTGGGTCTTCATCTTCGGCATGGGAACCGATCTCCTTACGTATCCGCAGGCTATGCCTGCAGCTTCATCGCGCAGCCGCCCCTGCGGGCGGCATGCTGGTTGCTGACTGCCGGAAGGCGGAACCTCCGGCAGCTGTGAACTAAGTGGTCTTCTTACCGGCCGGCTTCGGCACTGCCTTGGGGGCAGGACGGGCGGCGGGCTTCGGCGCGGCGGGCCTGGCCACCGGCTTCGGCGGAGCAGGTACTGCTGCAGGCTTGGGCGCCGCAGCTGCCGGGGCAGCTTCTGGCTTTTCCGCCGCAGGCTTGGGGGCCGGCGCGGCAGCCTTGGGAGCCGGTGCGGCAGCCTTGGGGGCTTCCTGCTTGGGGGCCTCCTGCTGAGGGGCCTCCTGCTTGGGAGCTTCCTGCTTGGGAGCTTCGGCGGCCTTCGCGGGGGCTTCGGCTGTGGCAGGCTCGACGGCGGGTGCCGGCGTCTGCTCGGGGGCCTCGGCCGGTGCTTCGGGTTCCGTGGAGACGGTGAAACCCTCAGGCAGCAGGTCCGCCAGGGACTGCGTCAGGGGGGCCTGGTCGTCACCGGAAACATCGATGCGTCCGGACGCCTTGGCTTCGTTCTGCGCCTTCGCTTCGGCACGCTGCGTTGCGCGGCGTGCCTCGGCCTTGGCCTCAGCCTTGTTCTTGAGCGGGCCCACCACCATGACCATGTTGCGGCCGTCGATGCGGGGGCTGGACTCCACCACACCAACTTCGGCGACGTCGTCGGCGAAGCGCTGGAGCAGGCGGATGCCCATTTCCGGACGCTGCTGCTCACGGCCGCGGAACTGGATCATGGCCTTGACCTTGTCCCCGGCGCCGAGGAAGCGCAGTGCGTGTCCGCGCTTGGTCTCGTAGTCGTGGGTGTCGATCTTCAGGCGGAAGCGGATTTCCTTCAGAACGGTGTTCGTCTGGTTCTTCCGGGCTTCACGTGCCTTGACCGCGGCCTCGTACTTGTACTTGCCGAAGTCCATCAGCTTGCACACCGGAGGCTTCGCCTGAGGTGCAACTTCAACGAGATCAAGGTCGGACTCGGCAGCCAGACGCAGGGCATCCTCAATACGGACGATGCCTACCTGTTCACCTGCAGGGCCGACCAGCCGCACCTCGGGGACGCGGATACGCTCATTGATTCTTGGCTCGCTAATGTTAAAGCTCCTGTTTTTGTTGTGGAATCCGGCAAATAGAGAAGGCCCCCAACTGCCGGAGCAATCGAAGGCCTCTGAACGGTTGGTGATGCCGGTCCCGCGAAAGGACAGCATGCAAGGTCCCCGGCGAACGCCGGCGCCTTGCCCAACCAGGTACCCGGCAACCTTGCGTCCCGGAGATGTTCAAGGAGAACACTCGGAACAGCGGCTGACGCGGGTGGGAGAGAACTCCGCTTGCAAACTGCATGCCATTCTACAGAAAAAATTCCCGTCAACGCAGCGAAGCGCCGGTGGGAACCGAATCTCTGAAATAACGACATCCAGTTGGTCTGTGTCAAGCTTACCAGTATGAGCACCCCAGACAGTAATTCATACGTTTTCGAGTCCGCCGACGCCAGCGGCGACGTCTCCCAGCAGATCCGCGACATTTCCGAGGTACCGGCCATCGAGGTCATCACCACCGCCGCCGTCCACCTGATGAGCGCCGCAGCCGTCAAGCTCGGGCTTGCCGCGGAGGACAACGCCGAGGAACTGAAGGACCTGGACGAGGCCCGGAAACTGATCACTGCGCTGGCAGGCCTGGTGACCGCAGCTGCGCCCGAGATCGGCTCCCAGCATGCAGGACCCTTGCGCGACGGACTGCGTTCGCTCCAGCTTGCCTTCCGCGAAGAATCCCTGATCCCGGATGCCCCCGGGAAGGGCCCGGGCGAGAAGTACACCGGCGCCGTCAACTGATATCACGCAATGACACCGGCTGCCTGACGCCTTAGGGCCAAAGCAGCCACGACGACGGCGGGCCGACCTCGAGGGGTCGGCCCGCCGTCGTCGTTGGTACAGGCCTCCTGCCCCACTTCCGGTGAGGCGGCAGTCCATCCGTTGACCCACAGCAGCCGTGTGCTGGGAAGGTCAGGCGGCCACCCTGCGGCGGCGGAGCTGGAGAACCAGGCCAACGAGGCACAGCAGGACGCCCGCAACCCCCACGGATACGAACCCGCCGGACGGACCCATGCCGTCGATGAAGATCCCGGCGAGCGGCGCGCCCAGGGCAACTCCGGCGGTCAGCGCCGAGCCATACCAGCCCATGGCCTCCCCGCGGCGCTCCTCGGATACCAGGTCCGCCACTTTCTCGGAGGCTGAGGAGAGCACCGGAGCACACAGGAGTCCCGGCAGGATCGAGAACAGGGCCAGTGTCCAGGTGTCGTGGGCGAATCCCATGGGGATGGTCAGTGCCGCCATGCCGAGCAGCAGGACAATCGGCGCGACGGGCCGGTGCATGGCGCCGTAGACAAGCCCGCCCACCACTGACGCGGCGCACCAGAACAGGAAGACAATGCCGATTTCGCTCTGGCGGCCGCCGGTTTCCAGGGCTGCCACGATACCCACGTCGGTGCCGCTGAGCACCATTCCGGCGCCTGCCGCCACGGCAAAAAGCGCGGCCACGGTGGCGGTGAACCAGGCGAAGTTTCGGGCCACCTTGCTGCGGAGTCCGGGCGTCGCCGTAGCTCCGGCCGGTACCAGCTCGGCAGCCGCCTCCTGCACGTGGGCCGGGGCGGAGGACACGACGGCGACTTCCGCGGCATGGCGCTGGTCAGCGGCACACTCCGCGCTCTGTTCGGGGCTCCGGGTGGGCGGATTGAACCAGATCAGGAAGAGCCCGGCCAGTGATGTGGAGACGCCCACCACCGTCAAGCCGGCGGTGGTGTAGCCGCTTGTGGCGACCACTGCGCCCGCGGCCGGGCCGATCATGAACACCATCTCGGTGGTGATGGCGTCCAGGGCGAACGCGGTACGCCGCTGGTCGCCGTCGGCCAGCACGCCCAGGGACTGCCGGACCACGCTGAAGATGGGCAGGGTAAGCAGGCCGCCCACGAACACCAGCGGCAGGAGCCACTGGTAGGACACGTGCGGAACGATGGACCAGATGACGGTTTCCGAGATGACGGACGGGATCAGGGCCCGTCGCAGGCCGGCGGTGTCCACGCGCCGGCCCCGCCAGGGGGCACCAAGGGCGATGCCGATGGTCATGACGGCCGCTGCCGCACCGGCGGCGGCGTACCCCTCGCCGAGGGTCAGGACAATGTGGAGGGTCAGCAGGACTCCGGCAGCTGAATGCGGGATACGGGCGACCATGCCCACAAGGAGCAGGCGCCGGATGGGCCGGACGGCGAGCAACTCCCGGTAGAGAGCGAAATTCACGAGGTGATCCTTACGTCTGCCGCAGCGGACCGGGGGTCACCCCGCACGGCTGCCGGCTACTGTGCTGCGCGCCGCAACTTGATCTCGATTGAGTCGACCCGCTCCCCAAACAATACATTCCGTGACCACTGGGCCTGGAGTCCCGCCACCAGTTGCTGAACCCCTGCCGCGTCAAGGCCGTCTTCGAGGTAAAGCACCACCTGCAGCTCGGGTCCGGCTCCTCCGCCCGGCATGGCGGATCCGTCGGCCGTACGGGACGCCACTCCCCCGCCGGGCAACAACTCGATGCGCCGGACAGCGGGAAAATCCGCCGCGGCCCGGCCCATTTCCGCCGCGAGTTCCCCATCCATGTAGGAGGGGGTCCAGTCCTGCTGCTGGGCAAGGGCCCACACGGCAGGCCGGCGGACCACAAAGGTGACCTCGGCCCCGGGATCCAAAACCAGGAGTTCGGCGCCCTCAGCCACCGCAGACAAGGCAGCACGGGCTGCATAGACGGCTACCGGCCGGGCGTCCGGATGCCAGCTGGCCAGCGCCGCAACCGAGGTGAACGCTGGCATGGCGGTCCGGCCGTCTGCGGCTTTCAGGGTGACCAAAGCCATGTCAGCCTGCTTATCCGCGTGCAGGCCATGGGCGGATTCCCCTTCTTCGGCGAGCTGGGCAACGATGGGAATGAAGACCCGGGCGGTGGCCAGGGAAGCAACAACGGCTGTTTCGTCCGCTGCGCCTGCCCGGAGGTCCGCGACGGCGGCGAGGTAACCGGCGTCAGCCGATCCGTCATCGTCCTCGAAGTTGTGGATCCTGGCGTCGTCGCCGGCGAGGCTGCGGCCCGCCCATGGCTGGCCGGCGGAGTCCGTGGCACCTCCCGCGCCTGCCAGTGCTGCCGCGATGTGCCCTGGAAGGGGACGCGGTGCGGGTGCTTCGTGGTTGGCCATGCTGCGAATGGTCCCTGTTGCCGCGCCCTTAGCGGCGGCCGGCGACGTCGAGGGCTTCGGGAAGTGTGAAGGCCCGGGCGTACAGCGCCTTGCCTACGATTGCGCCTTCGACACCGAGCGGCACGAGCGAACGCAGGACCTTCAGGTCGTCCAGGCTGGAGATGCCGCCGGAGGCCACCACGGGCTTGCCCGTCTTCTCCACCATCTGGCGCAGGAGTTCGACGTTGGGACCCTGGAGCGTGCCGTCCTTGGTGACGTCGGTGACGACATACCTGGAGCAGCCTGCCTCTTCAAGGCGGCCCAGGACCTCCCAGAGGTCCCCGCCTTCCTTGGTCCAGCCGCGGCCGGCAAGGGTGGTTCCGCGAACGTCCAGGCCGACGGCGATCTTGTCGCCGAAGCGGTCGATGGCCCGGCGCGTCCAGTCCGGATTTTCCAGGGCGGCGGTGCCCAGGTTTACGCGGGCTACGCCGAGGTCCAGGGCGGCCTCGAGGGTTTCGTCATCGCGCAGGCCTCCGGAGAGTTCCACGTTGATGTCCAGCCGGCCCACCACTTCCCGGAGCAGTTCAGCGTTGGATCCTCGTCCAAAAGCGGCATCCAGATCCACCAGGTGCACCCATTCCGCGCCCTGCTGCTGCCAGTTCAACGCGGCCTCCAGCGGAGTGCCGTAACTCGTTTCGCTGCCCGCTTCGCCCTGGACCAGCCGGACGGCCTGCCCGTTCACGACGTCAACGGCGGGCAGCAGTTCAAGAACCGGCAGATCGTTAGCGGTGGTCATCTTCATCCTTCAGGGTTGGGGCAGGGTGGGCCGGGCCGTCAGTTGGCCGGCAGCGTCAGCAGGTAGGCGGCAAGCAAAGCCATGCCCGCCAGGACGTAGAACGATATTTGGGTCCAGAGCGGCTTGTGCTGCTGCCGGAAGGACAGGGCTCCGCCCACCAGCAGGCCGGCGAGGGCCATCAGGACAACGGACCACAGCATCTAGGCGTTGCCGCCGGCCGGCTCTGAAGTGTCGCCGGCGGCCGGGTTCTCCGCAGCCGGGGCATTGCCGCCGGCAGCGGGGCGGCGCAGGGCCTCCACCCAGTTCCGCAGCAGCCGGGAACCGGCATCGCCGGACTTTTCCGGGTGGAACTGCGTGGCACAGAGCGGGCCGTTTTCGACCGCCGCGATGAACGGGGCGCCGTGCTCCGACCAGGTGACCAAGGGCGCCGCCATCCGCGGCTGGATGACGTCGAAGTTCCATTCCTGTACTCCATAGGAGTGCACAAAGTAGAACCGCTCGTTTTCAACCCCGGCGAAGAGCTTGGAGCCCTCCGGCACCTTCACCGTGTTCCAGCCCATGTGCGGCACCACGTCCGCCGGGAGGAGCTCGACTTTCCCGGGCCACTCCCCGATGCCTTCGGCCTCGGTGCCGTGTTCGACGCCGGCCTCGAAAAGCACCTGGAGGCCAACGCAGATACCGAGGACCGGGCGGCCGCCGGCAACCCGCCTGCCGATAAGGCGGATGCCGTCCACGGCCTTGAGTTCGCGCATGACGGTTTCAAAGGCGCCGACGCCGGGGACCACCAGGCCGTCGGCGTTCAGGACATCCTCGGGCTTGGCGCTGAGGACCACCTCGGCACCGGCCCGTTCCAGGGCGCGCACGGCCGACCGGACGTTGCCCGAGCCATAGTCCAGGACGGTGACCGTGGGCTTTCCCTCCGGCGAGGGCAGCTTCCGGGACGCAGAAGGATCGATGATGGCCCCGTCTTTCAGGACCTGGCCGCTCACAGCGCGCCCTTGGTGGACGGGATGCCTTCAACGCGGGGATCCGGCTCCACGGCAGCGCGCAGCGCCCGGGCGAACGCCTTGAACTGCGCTTCCACGATGTGATGCGGGTCGCGGCCCGCGATCACGTTCATGTGCAGGCAGATCCCTGCGTGCAGCGTGATGGCTTCGAAGATGTGCCGGGTCAGGGAGCCTGTGAAGTGGCCGCCGATGAGGTGGTACTCCTGGCCGGCCGGCTCGCCGCCGTGCACCAGGTAGGGCCGTCCGGAAACGTCCACGACGGCGTGGGCCAACGCTTCGTCCAGGGGAACGGTAGCTTCGCCGAACCGGCGGATCCCGGCTTTGTTGCCCAGGGCGGTGCGCAGTACCTCGCCGAAGGTGATGGCGACGTCTTCCACGGTGTGGTGAACATCAATATGGATGTCGCCGGTGGCCTTCACCGTCATGTCGATGAGCGAGTGCTTGCACAGCGCCGTGAGCATATGGTCGTAGAACGGCACGGACGTGTCGATGTCCGAGATGCCGGTGCCGTCGAGATTGATTTCCACGAGCACGGACGACTCGCTGGTGGCACGCTCCATGCGCGCAGTCCGGGAGGCGGCCGCGTTCGATCCGGTGGAAGTCATGGTCAGGTGTCCTTTAAGGCAGAAGGTTTGATTTTGGGGGCGCCCAGCGCCCGGTAGGTCAAGTCTAGGCTGGAAGGGCAGCCTGGCTTGCAAGGATGCTTTCCAGGGACGTGAGGAAGGCTGTGGTTTCGGTCTCAGTGCCGGCGGTCACGCGCAGGTGGCCGGGGATTCCGACGTCCCGGATCAGCACACCGGCGTCCAGCAGCTGCTGCCAGACGTCGTGGGGCCGATCCAGTCCGCCGAAGAAGACAAAGTTGGAGTCCGAGGCAGCGGGCTTAAGGCCCATACGGGTCAGCTCCGAGACGATCCGGTCACGCTGCCTCTTGATGTCCTCAACATCGGCCATCAGTGCTTCGCGGTGCTGCAGGGCGGCCAGGGCCGTGGCCTGGGTGACGGCGGACAGGTGGTAGGGCAGCCGGACCAGGCGCAGGGCGTCCGTGACTTCGGGTGCCGCGGCCATGTAGCCCAGCCGGGCGCCGGCCAGGGCAAAAGCCTTGCTCATGGTGCGGGTGACAATGAGCCGCTCACGGCCCGGCAGCAGGGTCAGGGCACTCGGCGTGCCGTCGTGGGCAAATTCGTGGTAAGCCTCGTCCACGATCACGATCGTCTGGCTGGCCTCACCGGCGGCATAGACGCCCTCCACAACATCCAGTCCCAGGCCCGTGCCGGTGGGATTGTTGGGCGAGCTCAGGAAAACGATGTTTGGCTGCAGTTCCTTGACCTGGCGTGCTGCGGATTCGGCGCTGAGGCCGTACCCCTCGGCGCGTTCGCCTGTGATGTATTCGGTGTCGGTGCCGCTGGCGAGCAGCGGGTACATCGAATACGTGGGAGGGAAGCCCAACGCCGTCCGGCCCGGACCGCCGAATGCCTGCAGGATCTGCTGGAGCACCTCGTTGGAACCGTTGGCAGCCCAGAGATTGGCCTCATCCAGTCCATGCCCCAGGTATTCGGCCAACGCCTTCCGAAGCTCGGTGAACTCCCGGTCCGGGTAGCGGTTGAGCCCGGCGGCGGCCTCTGTTACCGCGGCGCTGATGGCGGCCCGTACGTCCGCGGGAACACCGTGGGTGTTTTCGTTGACGTTGAGAAGGATGGGGACATCCAGCTGGGGCGCCCCATAGGGGGTCAGCCCGCGGAGGTTGCTGCGGAGGGGAAGCCGATTCAGACGCTCAAGCTGGTCATTCACCTGAACAGTTTAGTGGCCGTTCCGGAGACCGGAAAATGTGACGGCCCCTGTTCGCGCTCAGCGTGCACGGACTTCTGCGGCTTCAGCGGGTGGGGACGTAGAGCTGCTGCCCGGGGAGAACTGCTCCGGCCGGCAGGTTGTTGAGCTGGACGATGTCCGCAATCACATCGCGGGCGTCCCGGTCAGGGGCAACGGTGCCCGCGATGGCCCACAGCGATTCGCCGGGCTGGACGGTCACCGTGACGGTGGGTGTCACCGACAGGTCCTCCGGCGCATCGGACGCCTTGGCCGGCGAGTTGAAGAACCCCGCCAGGGAAAGCAGCAGGGCAGCCAGCAGCACCAGCGGAATCCCGATCAGGACAACCTTGCCCCGGCGCGTCAGTCGCAACGGCGGCAGGGGTGCCGGCTTGCCCGGGAACTCCGGCATACCCGCCGGCCCCTGCGAGGACCGGGACCTGTTCCGTTGCGACAGAAGCTGGTGTGCGGACTGATGGGAATGAACGCGCGGACCCTTGGCCTGCGAAGCGGATATAGCTGACATGAACTGAGCCCTCCTGGACCGTACTGTGCTGCCCGACCTTGCTGCTTCTATGTCCCGCTCCGCTGCTGCACCGCCGGCACTCCGGCTGGTTCTTCGAAAAACGCACGCTGTATTCGAATGATGCAAGCCTCGAGTAGAACACATGTTCGAACTTTGCTTCTTCAGTTTTAGCACCTATCAACGAACAATGTCGAGACTCGCTAGAACAAATGTTTGAAAAAGCAATGTGGCTGGCCTAGTTTTGAAGGAAAGAACAACCACCCTTGAACTTGATCAGCAGGGTCTGACATTGAGGGAAGCTCACCCAGTCCGGCGCAGCGACAAGCCCGGTGGCAACCGAAAGGCATTGGCGAATATGGCAGCAGCAGCCACCGGGGGCAGGGCAGCCCCGCAGCCGAAGAAGACCGCCAAAGGGTTGACGCCCCGGCAGAAAAAAATCCTCGAAACCATCCAGCGCTCCGTCAATGACAACGGCTATCCGCCGTCCATGCGCGAGATCGGCGATACCGTAGGGCTCGCAAGCCTCTCAAGCGTGACGCACCAGCTCTCGCAGCTGGAGAAGCTGGGATATCTCCGCCGGGATCCGAAGCGGCCGCGCGCCATGGAGGTGCTGATGCCCCTCACGCTGGACGGCGGGGCGGCCAAGACGGCACACCAGCCTGCGGACGCTTCGGCGCCTGGCGCCGGCGCAACAGTCACCGCACTGCCCACGGCACTGGACACGGCAATGGTTCCCTTGGTTGGCCGCATTGCTGCCGGCGGCCCCATCCTGGCGGACCAGCTGGTGGAGGATGTCATGCCGCTGCCCCGCCAACTGGTGGGCCAGGGCGAGCTCTTTATGCTCAAGGTGGCTGGTGACTCCATGGTGGACGCAGCCATCTGCGACGGCGACTGGGTGGTGGTCCGCCGCCAGGCGGACGCCGCCAACGGCGACATCGTGGCCGCGCTCCTGGACGATGAAGCCACCGTCAAGACCTTCCGCCAGCGTGACGGCCACACATGGCTGCTCCCGCAGAACACGCAGTACGAACCCATTCTTGGCGACCACGCCACCATCATGGGGAAAGTGGTCTCGGTCCTGCGCTCACTCTAGGAATAACAGGGCCTGTTACAGCCACACTCTGTAAAAAGACGGCACCATTCCCGGATCCCGGGCATGGTGCCGTCTTTTCAGTTGGACTCCCCGGCCAGCCGCTCAAGGGCCGCCACCGCGGTCTTCCGGTCCGTGGTGGCCCAGAACGGCGGCAGGGCAGCCCGCAGGAAACCTGCATACCGTTCCGTGGCCAGCCGGGAATCCAGCACTGCCACCACTCCCTTGTCGCCGGTGGACCGGATCAGCCGGCCGGCACCCTGCGCCAGCCGAATGGCGGCGTGAGTTGCCGAGACCGACATAAAGCCGTTTCCGCCGGCCTGGGCCACCGCCCGGGAACGCGCTGTCATCAGGGGATCATCCGGCCGCGGGAACGGAATCCGGTCGATGACCACCAGCCGGCAGGACCCGCCCGGCACATCCACTCCCTGCCAGAGGGACATGGTGCCGAACAGGCAGGTGTCGGGCTCGTCGGCGAACTGTTTGACCAGTGCCGTCATGGTGGAGTCGCCCTGGCAGAGGACGGTCACGCCCAGCTTGGGCCGGAGGGCCTCGGCCGCTTCTTCAGCGGCGCGTCTGGAGGAGAAGAGGCAGAGCGCTCCGCCGCCCGACGCGCGGATGAGCGCCTCCAGCTCAGCCAGGGATTCAGGGGACGCACCCCGGCCAGGCTTGGGCAGGTGCCCGGCCACGTAGAGGATGCCCTGTTTCGGGTAGTCGAAGGGCGATCCCACGTCCACGCCGGTCCAGCTGGGAGCGCCCTCGCCCACCAGGCCCAGCCCGCCTGCGGCCGGTTCAAATGCGGAACCGATGGCAAGCGTGGCAGACGTCAGGACCACGGTGTGGCCGGCGAAAAGCCCCTCCCGCAACCGTCCGGCGACGGACAGCGGTGCGATGTTGATCAGGGCCGGCGCTGTTTCGTCCGCCTGTGAATAGCCCTGGGCGGGATCAAAGGAGCTGGCGCGGGAAATCCACACCACCTCGCGGTTCTCGCGGGCAGCGAGGAGCCGTTCGCAAAGTTCCAGGATGAGCATCAGACGGGACCGCGCAAGCTGCCTGCCGCCGTCGGCCGTGGTGCTGCTGTCCCCCTTGGAGTCGGACAGCGCCGCGCGGCAGGCCTCACGCAGCTGGTCGATGCAGTCCAGCTGTTCGTCATTCAGCCCGTTTGGAAGCAGCCCGTTGGGCACGCCCGCGAGGGCGAGCTCGAGGTTCGCGGCTGCGGCGTTGAGCGCATCCACCGTGATGGCCGTATGCTTCCGCGCCCCGGAAGCTGCCGCGTGGATCATGGCCACCGAAAGCTGGCCCGACACCGCACCCGTGACCCTGTCCTGGAGTTCATGGGCTTCATCCACCACCACGACGTCGTATTCCGGAAGGACCGCCAGGCCCTCGAAAGCGCTGACAGCCAGCATCGCGTGGTTGGTGACCACAACGTCGGCTTCCGCGGCGTCCTGCCGGGCAAGCTCGCTGAAGCATTCCGCAGCCATCGGGCACTTCTGGGCGCCCAGGCATTCCATCGACGTCACTGACACCTGTCGCCATGCCCGGTCCGTTACGCCGGGCAGGAGTTCGTCACGGTCGCCGGTTGTGGTCTTCTCTGCCCATTCACGAAGGCGCACCACTTCTTTTCCGAGCTGGGACGCGGGTCCACCCACCGTAGCTGCGAAGTGGGGAACGCTGGTGTCCTCCCCCAGCGAAAAGAGCTGGCCCTCGGAAGGTTCCTCGGACGGAAACCCGCCCTCCAGCTTGTGCCGGCAGACGTAATTGGACCGGCCCTTCACCAGGGCCACTTTGACGGGCCGGTCAAGGGCAGGCGTGATGGCTTTGAGGAGCCGGGGCAGGTCCCTGCCCACGATCTGCGTCTGCAGTGCCAGCGTTGCCGTGGAGACCAGGGCGGGTTTGTTGCTCTCCAGGGCGTGCGCGATCAGGGGTATCAGGTAGGCCAGCGACTTACCGGTACCCGTTCCTGCCTGGACGAGCAGGTGATTCCCTGTTTCGATGGCCTGGGCAACCTGTTTGGCCATCTCGTGCTGCCCCGCGCGGCTCTGGCCGCCCATGGCGGCCACGGCCCGGTCGAGCAGTTCGATAACGAACTGCCCGCCGGCCGTGTCCGTGGCTTCGCCGGCCACGGCGTCAGTCATTGCTGATGAATGATTCCAGTTCGGCCGCGAGGCCTTCCCGCACCATCACCACGGCACGGGTACCAGCCTCAACGTGGTCCACGCTGATGATCTCGGCGTCCGACTCGTGGAGCTTGCTGATCAGGTCACCGCGGTTGTACGGAATGAGCAGCTCCAGCTTGACGCTGGGCCGTGGAATGGCGTCGCTGATCGCTTTCAGCAGCTCTGCGATTCCTTCACCGGTGCGTGCCGATACCACTACGTGGCGCGGTTCGCGCTGCTTCAGCCGTTCCACCACGAAGGGGTCCGCGGCATCGGCCTTGTTCAGGACGATGATTTCGGGAACCTTCCGGGCATCCACTTCGCTGAAGACCTTGCGGACTGCGGCGATCTGCCCTTCCGGGTCCGGGTGCGACACATCCACCACGTGCAGGATCAGGTCGGCGTCGGCGACCTCCTCCAGGGTGGAGCGGAATGCCTCCACGAGCTGGGTGGGCAGCGACCGGACAAAACCCACGGTGTCGGCCAGGGTGTACCCCAGGCCGTCCGCCGTCTCCGCCTTGCGGACTGTGGGGTCCAGCGTGGCGAACAGGGCGTTCTCCACCAGGACGCCGGCGTCCGTCAGCCTGTTGAGCAGCGAGGACTTTCCGGCGTTTGTGTACCCGGCGATGGCCACGGACGGGACGGCATTACGACGGCGGTTGGCGCGTTTGGTTTCGCGGGCAGGCTTCATCGCGGCGATCTCGCGCCGCAGCTTGGCCATGCGCGTGCGGATCCGCCGGCGGTCCAGTTCGATCTTCGTTTCACCGGGACCGCGGGAACCCATACCTGCCGCTGCGCCGCCCACCTGGCCACCTGCCTGGCGGGACATGGACTCGCCCCAGCCGCGGAGGCGGGGAAGCAGGTATTCGAGCTGGGCAAGCTCAACCTGCGCCTTGCCTTCGCGGCTCTTGGCGTGCTGGGCGAAGATGTCCAGGATCAGTGCCGTGCGGTCGATGACCTTGACCTTGACGATGTCTTCAAGGCCGCGCCGCTGGGACGGGGCAAGCTCGGCGTCCACCACCACGGTGTCCGCACCGGTGGACATCACGATGTCCTTAAGTTCCAGGGCTTTTCCGGAGCCCAGGAACGTTCCGGGGTCCGGCTTGGCCCGGCGCTGCACCAGGCCGTCCAGGACCTCGGAGCCCGCCGTTTCCGCGAGGGCTGCAAGCTCCCGCAGGGAGTTCTCGGCGTCGGCGAGGGTTCCGTCGGACCAGAGCCCGGCTAGGACGACGCGCTCAAGGCGGAGCTGGCGGTACTCGACCTCGGTGACGTCTTCGAGTTCGGTGGAAAGACCTGCCGTGCGGCGCAGTGCGCGGCGTTCCTCGAGGTCCTGCTGGTCGCCGTCGAACGTGGTGTGTTCTTCATCCAGGCGGGAAATGGCCTGGGCCTTGCCCAGCACCTTCCCGTCTCCGCGTTCGTCGGTGGGGGGCGTGCTGAGGTTTTTGGCCGGTACGTCCTTGGAGAGAATCCGGTCGATAACAGCCTGGATTTCCTCAGGACTCATGTCCTGGGCGGCTGAATCGGATCCGGTGTTGGGCTGGCTGGTCATGGTCTCCTTTGAAGGTTCGGCATTTCCAGAATAGTGCCGATTGCTGGTCTGTGGGGAAGTATTCGCGCTGGGCTGACGGCCTGCGGTCATGCGGTTCTCCTGGGAGGTTTTGCGCCGGGGGCCGGGAAGGGGCGGCGGCGGACGTGCCGCACCAAGTACGGGCGGCGGAACGGAACGGGCCGGAAAAACGGCGAGAGGACCAGCGGAAAGCTGACTTTCGAGTGTTGTCCGGCTGCCGGAGCAAACGGGGATGCGTCTGGTCCGGTGCACAAGCGGAAGGAATAACCTGCATCGCTGCGGGACAGGCTGTCGCGGAAGGACAGGCTTCGGGACGGGCTTTGCCCGTGCCGGCTACTCGAAGATCAGGAACATGCCTCCCAGATTAGCAGAGCGTGATTGGGGGCAGTTTCCCATTACGCTGCAAGGGGAACTACTCTGGCCAGTTATGGAGTCCGCACACTATTTCAGCGCATCGCCCGCCGGCCCCTTTACCCGCAAGCCCCTCACTGTTGAACTGGCCGGTGAAACGCGGAGGCTGCGGACTTCCAGCGGCATCTTCAGCCCGGACGGGATCGACAAGGGAACGGCCATCCTCCTGGCCGAAGTTCCGGCGCCAGCCCCCACGGGCAACCTGCTGGACATTGGCTGCGGCTGGGGCCCGATCGCCCTCACCATGGCCCTGCGGGCACCGCACGCCCGGGTCTATGCCGTGGACGTCAATGAGCGGTGCATCGCGCTCACCAACGAAAACGCCGCCGCGCTGGGCCTGTCCAACGTCGTTGCCAGCACGCCGGAGGCAGTGGACCCGGACGTAGGCTTCGACACCATCTGGTCGAATCCCCCCATCAGGATCGGCAAGGATGAGCTGCACAGCCTGCTGACCCTGTGGCTGCCACGGCTGGCGCCGGGCGGTACCGCCTGGCTGGTGGTGCAGAAGAACCTGGGATCGGATTCCCTTCAGCGCTGGCTTACGGCCGAACTCGGCAGCGCCTTCACCGTGACCAGGGAATCAACGTCAAAGTCCTTCCGGATCCTGAAGGTCAGGAAAGCGTCCCGGTTGCCACAATAACGGCCGGGCCGCTGAGCTCGACATGCTCGTGCCCTCCGGGGCCGGCGAAGAACTTGACGCCCACCACTCCTCCGGGGACGTGGACCCGCCAGGTGTCAGGTGCTTCGGCGCCGGCCCAGTGCCGGATCGCGACGGCGGCTGCGCAGGCTCCGGTACCGCAGGACTGGGTCTCCCCCACACCGCGTTCGTGGACCCTCATGGTGACGGACCCGACGCCGTCGTGGACCAGTGGTTCGGACGGAACAACGAACTCCACGTTGGTCCCGTTGGCAGGAACGGGCTCGACGCCCGGCGGAGTGAACAGCCGGGTTCCCGCCAGTTCCGACAACTCGGCAAGGGCAACCACCGTGTGCGGATTGCCCATGCTGACAGACAGTGCCGGGCGCGGAACTTCCAGGCCGTCGGCGGTCACCAGGGAGTCCATGGCTTTGGCCGTGGCCTCGCCGGGAAAGATGAACTCCCAGGGACCCATGTCCACTGCGTAGTCATCGCCGGTACGGACCACGGTCTTGGCCCCGCCCCGGGTGCCGATGGTGAGGGCACCGCCGTCGGGAAGGTCGATGAGGCCCTCCGAGCGGAGGAAGTGGACGAAAACGCGGACGCCGTTGCCGCACATCTCCGAGAGTGAGCCATCGCCGTTCCGGTAGTCCATGAACCACTCTGCCTCGGGGGTGCCGGCCAGCAGTTCACGCCCCTCGGGGAGGAACCGCGAGGGCACGGCCCGGATGAGGCCGTCGCCGCCTATGCCGCGGTGCCGGTCGCACAGCGCCGCAACCTGATCGGCCGTGATGGTGTGGGCACCCTCGGGATCTGCTACCAGGACAAAATCGTTGCCCGTGCCGTGCCCCTTCGAGAAGCGGAGTCCGCCCAGCGTGCGGAAAGCGGGCGCGGTGGTCTCTGCCAGGGTTGCATCCATGGATCCAAGGGTACCGGCCGTGCCCGGCGGGCTGAAAACCGGCTACCGGCAGAGCGCCGCGGCCCGGTCAAGCAGCTGCGGGTCCTGCCAGTCCAGCCAACTGATCCGGGGGTCTGCACGGAACCAGGTGAGCTGGCGGCGTGCGAACTGGCGGGTGGCAACGATGGTGTCTTCGGCCGCCTCCGCTTGGGTCGCTGTACCGTCGATCACCTGCAGGAACTGGGAGTAGCCGAGCGCCCGGGGTGCTGTTTTTCCTTCGCGCAGCCCCTGCGCGTCGAGCCGCCGCACCTCGGCCAGCAAACCGTTGTCCACCATCGCATGGACCCGCAGCGCCAGACGCTCCCGGAGTGCCTCGCGGTCCACAGCGAGGCCGATTTGCACGGCAGGCTGGACGTACTCCCGCTGCGGCATGAAGGAGCTGAAGGGACGGCCGGTCAGTTCATAAACCTCCAGGGCCCGGATGATCCGCCTGTCATCGGACAGCCGGCCGGCCGAGACCGGGTCCACTGCATGGAGCCGGGCGAGGAGAGCTGACGTACCCTGGGCAACGAGCTCTGCCTCCAGCCGCTGGCGCAGCTGCGGGTCGGTTCCCGGGAATTCCAGGACATCAAGTGCGGCCCGCACGTAGAGACCCGACCCGCCCACCAGGATGGCCCGCTTTCCCCGGGCGTGGATTTCGCCGATGAGCTGCCGCGCCTGTTGTTGGAAATCGGAGACGCTCGCTTCCTGCGTGACGTCCAGGATGTCCAGGAGATGGTGCGGTACTCCCCTGCGTTCGGCCTGGGTGATCTTCGCGGTGCCGATGTCCATGCCGCGGTAGAACTGCATGGCGTCGGCATTGACCACTTCGCCGTCCAGCTCAAGGGCAAGGCTGACGGCCAGGTCAGACTTGCCGGAACCGGTGGGGCCAACGACGGCGATGACTGGCGGGGTGCCCACCGGTCAGCGCGTGCGCAGCGGCAAAGACGGCATGCCGAGGGAGACTCCCGTGCGGCCGGCACCGGAGCCGGGTGCAGGCGCGCCGCAGGAATCCGCCTGGGACCTGTCCCAGGCGTCGCCGGCTCGTGACCGGCGGAGGCTGTAGTCGCCGATGGTGGGGTCGGCCACGAGGTGGAAGGCGGCAGCCTCGGTAATGGTGACTGTCACGAGGTCACCGGGGCGCGGGGCCGGCGCGCCGTCAGGGACGGAAAAGTGCACCAGCCGCTGGTCCTGGGACCGGCCGGACAACCGGTGGGTTTCCCCGGCCTTCCGCCCGGACTGGGCGGTGACCATGACTTCCACGCGGCGGCCCAGCTGCTTCCGGTTTTCTTCCGCGGCGATCCGGTCCTGCAGGGCGGTGAGCCGTTCGAAGCGTTCCTGGACTACTGCCTTGGGCAGCTGGTCCGGCAGGTCTGCGGCGGGCGTACCCGGACGCTTGGAGTACTGGAACGTGAATGCCGTGGCGAAACGGGACTTCTCCACCACGTCCAGGGTGGCTTGAAAGTCTTCCTCGGTTTCCCCGGGGAAGCCCACAATGATGTCCGTTGAGATGGCGGCGTGCGGGATTTTTTCGCGGACCTTGTCCAGGATGCCCAGGAATTTCGTTGACCGGTAGGAGCGCTTCATGGCGCGCAGGATGCCGTCAGAGCCGGACTGCAGCGGCATGTGCAGCTGCGGCATGACATTTGGGGTTTCTGCCATGGCGTCGATGACGTCGTCAGTGAAAGCTGCGGGGTGCGGGCTGGTGAACCGCACGCGTTCCAGGCCTTCGATGTCGCCGCAGGCCCGCAGGAGCTTGGAAAAGGCCTGCCGGTCACCGAACTCCACGCCGTAGGAGTTGACGTTCTGGCCCAGGAGGGTGACCTCGATAGCGCCGTCGTCCACGAGAGCCTGGATTTCGGCAAGGATGTCGCCGGGGCGCCGGTCCTTCTCCTTGCCCCGGAGAGCGGGAACGATGCAGAACGTGCAGGTGTTGTTGCAGCCCACCGAAATGGACACCCAGCCCGAGTAGACGGAGTCCCGCTTGGTGGGAAGCGTGGACGGGAAGACGTCCAAGGATTCCAGGATTTCCAGCTGGGCCTCGTTGTTGTGCCGGGCACGGTCCAGCAAGGCAGGCAAGGCGCCCACGTTGTGGGTGCCGAAGACGGCGTCCACCCAGGGCGCCTTTTTGAGGATGGTTTCGCGGTCCTTCTGGGCAAGGCATCCGCCCACCGCGATTTGCATTCCGGGGTTGGCCGCCTTCACGGGTGCCAGGATGCCCAGGTTGCCGTAGAGCTTGTTGTCGGCGTTTTCACGCACTGCACAGGTGTTGAACACCACAACATCCGCCTGCTCGCCGTCGGCGGGAATGTAGCCGGCGTCCTCGAGCATTCCGGCCATGCGCTCTGAGTCGTGCACGTTCATCTGGCAGCCGAACGTCCGCACCTGGTACGTGCGCGGCTTATGTCCGCCGGACAGCACAGCGGGTGCGCTCTCTTCGGAGGAGTTGGCGCCGGAAAGGGGGGAAGGAATGGTCAAACTCACCTGTTAAGGGTACCGGCTTCCCGGCTGGTCATTGTCGGGAGCGGCGTGCGAATCGAGGACCTCGCCGACGATCCGGAATGCCTGGGATGGCTGGTAGCCCTTGCGCGCAAGCATGGACGCCAGGCGCCGGGTTGCCTTGTCCCGCTCAGCCCGGTCGCCGAGGTCCGTTCCCGGACGGATCTTCCGTTCCACCAGGGTCCGCGCCGCAGCTTCCTCGTCGGCGTCAGAGAGCTGCTCCAGCGCTGCGCTGGCAGTCTCCTGGTCGATGCCCTTCTCAGCGAGTTCACGCCGGAGCGCGCCCTTTGCCAGCTTCCGGGACTGGGAGCGACTGCGAACCCACATGTCGGCGAATTCGGCGTCATCAACCAGCCGGACTTCCTCGAACTTGTCCAGCACCGCCTCGGCGACGTCTTCCGGGATGTTCCGTTCGGCGAGTTTGCGTGCCAGCTGCAGCCGGCTCTTGGCAGAAGCAGTCAGCTGGCGGTAGACGATGGCCTGCGCAACCGACACCGGATCGGGCTCCGCATCGCCAAACCCCGGAGCCTCAGGATCCTCGAACCCGCCCGCCACCCCTTCATCAGGGGCGGCCCGGCGGGCGCCGCGTGGGCGGCCTCCTGCACTCCGGGGCCGCCGCTCCCGTTCACTTCCCGTCAACTGCTAGAACCCGTCGACGGCCTTCAGCTTGGGCGAGTCCTTGGATTCGGGCTCCGCCGGCTTCACGCCGACACCAAGCTTTTCCTTGATCAGGCGCTCGAGTTCAGCCGCCAGCTCCGGGTTGTCGCGGAGGAACCGCCGCGAGTTCTCCATGCCCTGGCCGAGCTGGTCGCCATCGTAGGTGAACCACGAGCCGGACTTCTTGATGATGCCGTGCTCAACACCCATGTCGATGATGCCGCCCTCACGGGAAATGCCCTGGCCATAGATGATGTCGAACTCGGCCACCTTGAAGGGCGGGGCCATCTTGTTCTTGACGATCTTCGCCTTGGTCCGGTTGCCGACGGAATCGGCGCCTTCCTTAAGGGTTTGGATACGGCGTACGTCGATGCGGATTGAAGCGTAGAACTTCAGGGCCTTACCACCGGTGGTGGTTTCAGGGGAGCCGAAGAAAACACCGATCTTCTCGCGGAGCTGGTTGATGAAGATGGCGGTGGTCTTGGTCTGGCTCAGGCGGCCGGTGATCTTACGCAGGGCCTGGCTCATGAGGCGTGCCTGGAGGCCCACGTGGCTGTCGCCCATGTCGCCTTCGATTTCGGCGCGGGGCACCAGGGCTGCGACGGAGTCAATGACGATGACGTCCAGGGAGCCGGAGCCGACCAGCATGTCCATGATCTCCAGGGCCTGTTCACCGGTATCCGGCTGTGAGACGAGGAGGGCATCCGTGTCCACGCCCAGCTTGGCGGCGTACTCCGGGTCCAGGGCGTGCTCGGCATCGATGAACGCCGCGATACCGCCCTGGCGCTGGGCGTTTGCCACCGCGTGCAGGGCAACGGTGGTCTTACCGGAGGATTCCGGTCCGTAGATCTCCACGACGCGGCCGCGGGGCAGGCCGCCAATTCCCAGGGCGACATCCAATGCGATGGAACCGGTGGGGATGACTTCGATCGGGGCACGGACTTCATCGCCCAGGCGCATGACCGAGCCCTTGCCGAACTGCTTGTCAATCTGGGCAAGTGCTGCTTCCAGCGCTTTTGCACGATCCGGGGCTGCCGCCATGGTTGACACCTCTAATGCTTTCTCGATGGTGGCCTCAGCGGCCGTTTATTGGTCATCTCTGACGCTAAGGGGACCCACTGACATTCCTGCCGGATGACGACGGCTATGTGGATAACCCGTTATGGAAAGCATAGCTTTATCCGAACAGGTATTCGAACAGCGGCGCGGCGTGTCAGGGAAATACCGGTGGCGGACAACCGGCAGGGACTGCTAGTCCCGAAGGGGTTTGATGTCGCGTCCCAGCCGCCGTTCCGCAGGAACATCCTGGACATCGCAGACGGCGAGCCACACCTTGCGCGGCTCCACACCGGCGGCCAGTGCCTGGTCTGCAGTCCGGCTGCCTACGCCGGCGAGGACCAGGGTGCTGCTCAGTACGCGGGAGTAGCCTGCACCGAATTCGTCATCCATGAGCCGCCAGTAGTCGCTGATTCGCATCCGAAAATTCTCTCACGCTCCGGGACCCTAGAATTGTTGCCATGAGCAACTCCCCCGATGCACTGCCGGACAGCCGCCCGGACGAAGCGACAGTCGATGCTGCGCTGCAGAACGTCGAACACCAGATCAGCCTGTTCTGGCGCCGGACGCGTGCCATCTCCAACCAGCTGTCCCGCCAGGTCCACCCGGACATGGAGCCGGCAGCCTACGGCCTGCTGACCGTCATCCGGCGCGAGGGCCCCATCCGCCTCACCGACCTTGCCATGAACATCGGCGTGGGCAAGCCGTCCATCAGCCGCCAGATCGCGTTCCTCGAAAGCATCGGGCTGGTGTCCAAGGAGGCAGATCCGCTGGACGGCCGGGCGCAGTCGATCCGGCTCACGCCCAAGGGCGAGGAGAAGATGCACCAGGTTCAGGATGCCCGGCGGCAGGTTTTCCGTGAGCGCCTGGGCGAATGGCCGGTGCAGGACCTGGAAGAACTGGCGCGCTACATGGCGATGCTGAACTCCACCTACGAGCGGGACGGGTTCCCCAAGGACGCGCCCGCATCAGCCGCAGGGCGGGACTGACGAACCGGCCCTATGCCGGACAGCAACGATGAAGCCCCTGGCCAGCGGCCAGGGGCTTCATGTATTCCAAGGCCCACTTCGGGTGGGGGCTGCCCTTAGCGGGCGCCGGAGAGAAGACCGGTGGAAAGTTCGTCGTTGAGTTCGTTGTTAAGGTCGCTTTCAAGGTCACGGCCGTAACGCTGGGAGAATTCCTGGGGAACGGTGTCCGGAACGGCAACGCCTTCGGCTACTGCCACACGGTCGCTGACCTCGCGGAGCATGCTGGACAACGGAACATCCAGGGCCGAGCAGATCGAGGACAAAAGCTCGGATGACGCTTCCTTCTGGCCGCGCTCCACTTCACTGAGGTATCCCAGGGAGACACGGGCGCTGTGCGAAACTTCACGGAGCGTGCGCCCCTGACGCTGGCGGACATCGCGCAGGACATCACCAATTTCGTGACGAAGTACAACCATCTTGCGCTCCTTCTGTTCGCTCTTGGCCTGATCGGCGAGGCCCACATCCTTCCAGCGGACAACGCCGTTTACGGATACGGGCTGCTTTACCATCTGTATCGCCTTGCTCCCTCATTGGTCAGGTCCGCCGTGGGGCGAACCGTCGTGGTGTTTTCATCCTAGGCGCCTCCGCTCTTCGGAAGCGACACAATGTAATAACTAATCGGTACCGGCTTTTGTTCCCGGTAACTTTACGCCCGGTAACTTCGCCGGGACAAGGGCAGCCGGAACCCGGGTCAGGACGACAGCGCTTCGAGCAGCCGTTCAAGGGCAGCGCCGCATGCCTGTCCACGGATCTCAGCCCGGTTGCCGTCAAAAACATACTCGAAGGCTGACGTGCCGGCGGCCGTGGCGATGCCGATGTACACAGTGCCCACCGGCTTCCCATCGTGACCTTCCGGACCGGCTACCCCGGTTGTGGAAAGACCAACATCGGCGCCCAGCACCGTGCGGGCTCCGGCCGCCATGGCGCCTGCAACGTCCCCGTCCACGGACCCAACACTGGCCAGCAGCGCCGACGGGACGTTCAGGACTGATTGCTTGACGGAATTCTGGTAGGCGACGACACCGCCCTGGAGCATGCCGGAAGCCCCGGGGGTATCGGCCAGGACGGCCGACACCATGCCCGCGGTCAGCGACTCGGCAGTGCCTACGGTACGCCCGGATTCAAGGGCCTGCCGCACTGCCTGTTGGGCGAGGTGGTGAAGGTTCGTCATGGCTGTTCCTGTCCCTGGTCGGGCCTTGCCTGCAGCTTCCCCTTGGCCCGGAGGCGCAGCGCTTCAACAACATATTCGACGCCGGTCCAGACGGTGATGATGACAGCAGCCATCATGACGGCGAACGCAACCCAGGCCAGCCAGGGGGCGAAGGCACCCAGCGGCAGGAGGTAGAGGAAGATCGCCGCGGTCTGCACCACGGTCTTGAGCTTGCCGCCGCGGGACGCGGGGATGACGCCGTAGCGGATGACGAAGAAGCGCAGGCCGGTGATGCCCCATTCACGGACCAGGATCACCAGGGTGATCCACCACGGCAGTTCGCCCAGAACCGACAGCATGACCAGGGCAGACCCGGTAAGGAGCTTGTCCGCGATGGGATCGGCAACCTTGCCAAAGTCCGTGACGAGGTTCCGGCTCCTGGCGATGTCGCCGTCGAGCTTGTCTGTGTAGATTGCGACGGCGAACGCCAGCACCGCCGCCCAGCGCCACAGCCCGGACTCGCTGCGCAGGCCGGGCGCATCGGCCAGGAGGAACCAGACGAAAAACGGCACCAGCGCGATGCGGAGCATGGTCAGGACGTTGGGGAGGTTCCAGACCCCGGCACGGCCTGGGCCGGCGGCGGTTGCATCGGTGCTAGTCACGTTCTTAGGCTACCGTCTTTGGGGCTAGCGTCCGGTGAGGGACCAGGCGTCTTCGGACCCGTCGTCGTCGTCGCCGTAGCCCCCGGGTGCCGTATCCGACCCGTCGTAATATTCGACGTTCTGCTTCCGCTGGTCCAGGTCCGCCGCCACCAGGTCCGCGGCATAGCCGCCCTGCGCGATGTTCGCATTGGCGTTGTCACTCAGGGCGGCGGTCTGTGCGTCCGCCGATGCCGGAGCCTCCTGGCCCTTCATGGCTGCGAGGACGGCAGCGAGGTCATCCGGCTTCACCAGCACGTCGCGGGCCTTCGATCCTTCCGAGGGTCCCACCACTCCCCTGGACTCCAGCAGGTCCATGAGCCGGCCGGCCTTCGCGAACCCGACGCGCAGCTTGCGCTGAAGCATGGACGTGGACCCGAACTGGGTGGTGACCACGAGTTCGGTGGCCTGCAGCAGCACCTCGAGGTCGTCCCCGATGTCGTCGTCGATCTGCTTCTTTTCCGCCTCGGGGGCGACGTCGTCACGGTAGACGGCCTGCAGCTGTCCCTTGACGTGCTCCACCACCTTGTGGATTTCGGATTCCGTCACCCAGGCGCCCTGGACGCGCATCGCCTTGGAAGCACCCATGGGCAGGAAGAGGGCGTCGCCCTGGCCAATCAGCTTTTCGGCACCGGGCTGGTCGAGAACCACGCGGGAGTCGGTCACGGAGGACGTCGCAAACGCCATGCGGGAGGGTACGTTGGCCTTGATCAGGCCGGTCACCACGTCTACTGAGGGCCGCTGGGTGGCCAGGACCAGGTGGATGCCGGCGGCGCGGGCCAGCTGGGTGATGCGGACGATCGAGTCTTCAACGTCGCGCGGCGCCACCATCATGAGGTCGGCGAGTTCGTCCACGATCACCAGCAGGTATGGGTAGGGACGGATGACCCGCTTGGAGTCCACGGGCGGCTGGACCTTGCCGGCGCGCACCGCTTTGTTGAAGTCGTCGATGTGCTTGAACCCGTAGTTGGCGAGGTCGTCGTAGCGGGCATCCATCTCACGGACCACCCACTGCAGGGCCTCTGCCGCTTTCTTGGGGTTGGTGATGATGGGTGTGATGAGGTGCGGGACGCCTTCGTAGGCGGTCAGTTCCACGCGCTTGGGGTCCACCATGACCATGCGCACCTCGTCCGGGGTGGCGCGCATGAGGATGGAGGTGATCATGGAGTTCACGAAGGATGACTTACCCGCGCCGGTGGCGCCGGCCACCAGGAGGTGGGGCATCTTGGCCAGGTTGGCCACGACGTAGCCGCCTTCCACGTCCTTGCCCACGCCCATGACCATGGGGTGGTCGGTCCGGCGGGCGTTCTGGCTCCGGAGGACGTCGCCGAGGGAGACGGTTTCGCGGTCAGTGTTGGGGATTTCGATGCCGATGGCGGACTTGCCCGGGATGGGGCTCAGGATCCGGACGTCGCTGGAAGCCACGGCATAGGAGATGTTCTTGGACAGCGCCGTGACCCGCTCCACCTTGGTGCCGGGCGACAGTTCGATTTCGTACCGGGTGACGGTGGGGCCGCGGCTGAAGCCGGTCACCTGGGCCTCGACGTTGAACTGCTGGAGGGTGTCGGTCAGGGCAGCGACGACGGCGTCATTGGCTTCGGTGCGTTCCTTCGGGATGGATCCCGGCGTCAGGTAGTCCGAAGCAGGCAGGGTGTAGGTGACGTCGCCGGCAAGGGACAGCTGCTCGGTGCGCTGCGGGATGGGAACGGGCGGCGGCGCGGGAGCCACCGGCGTCGAGGGCACGGACGGTACGGCCGAAGCCGGCGGGCGACCGGGAGCAGGAGTACCGGGAGCGGGCATGCCGGGCGTGATCAGCGGAATCGCTTCGGTGGCGTTCTCCGCTGCGGCCGCGGAGGCGCCGAGGCCCTGGGCCGCCTTGATCTTTTCGACGGCGATCTCCGCCTGGGTGGGCCGGCGGACGCCGGGCGCGGGACGCGGCGGCTGCGGATCGTCGTCGTCGTCGTCATCGATGACGGCGTGCTCGAAGGCTTCGTCGCCCACGTAGCCTTCCAGGCCGGCGTCGGGCTCTTCGTCCTTGCCGAACAGGCGGCGCTTCTTCTTTTTGGGTGCGGCGGGAGGTGTGCGCTCCAGGTAGCTGCGGTCGTGTGTGTCCTTGGACTGCTCGTGGTCCATCAGGTCGATGCCCATCAGGTGCTCGTAGGCTCCGCGCAGCCGCCGCGGGATGGCCGTGAACGGCGTGGCGGTGATGATCAGCAGGGACACGAAGGCAAGGAGTCCGTAGAGAACCAGTGGGACGGCGGCGTGGATGGCCGCGAGCGGGGTGGCTGCCAGGAAGCCCAGCATTCCGCCGGCCTGGCGCAGGCCGTCAAAGCCTTGGGCCACGGTGGGCTGGCCGCCCAGGACGTGGGCAAGGCCGCAGCCGGCGAATGTCATGACAAGGAAGCCGATCCCCACCCTGTTGTTGCCGCGCCCGTCGGAGGGCTGCCGGAACAGCCTGAAGGCGCAGACGAACAGCATCAGCGGGAGCAGCAGGGACATCCAGCCGAAGGTGCCGTTGACCACGGCGTAGACAGCATCCGGGAACCAGCCTGTCAGGCCCCACCAGGCGAAGGTGGCGATGAAGACGCCGAGGACAAGGTTGAACAGTGCGGCACCGTCGCGCCGTTCCTCGGCGGGAAGGTCGCTGACGTCATGGCCGATGCGGCGGATTCCCCCGCCCACCAGGTGTCCGATGGCCAGCCAGGCGCCGCCCACCACCCGCAGCAGCCACGGCTGGTGGTGTTCGACGGCGGGAAGCTGGCGGGTGCGGGCCGTAGTGGAGGAGCCCCCGGACCTGCTGGATTTGGATGCTGCCGACCCGGAACCGCGGCCTGTGGACCCGGCGGATTTAGTGCCGGAGCTGCCCCTGGCTGTTCCACTGCGCGCGGAAGTAGTACGTGTGGCCATGATAGCCACGCTACCGGAACCGGGCCGGAATTCCGCGGATTTCCGGGCGGCTGGTCCTGCCTGGCCGCTACGCCGTGGACCTTTTGGACGCGAAGGGCCCAGTTCCGCAGGAACCGGGCCCTTTCGGGTACGTCACCAGGGCGCTGCCGTGGGGGCAGCGCTTTTTGTCAGGCCTCGAGCACCACGGGGATGATCATGGGGCGGCGGCGCAGTTTCCGGTTGACCCACGTGCCAACTACCCGGCGGACTACCTGCTGGAGCTGGTGGCTGGTGTGGTCCGCGTGGTTGAGGACGGCTTCCTCAAGGGCTGCGTTGATCTTCGGGATGATGTCGTCGAACACCGAGTCATCCTCTGCCACGCCGCGTGCGTGGATTTCAGGTCCGGACACCACCTTGCCGGTGGTCCGGTTGATGACGGTGATGATGGAGATGAAGCCCTCGTCGCCGAGGATCCGGCGGTCCTTGAGGTCGGCGTCGGTGATTTCGCCCACACTGGAGCCGTCCACGTAGACGAAGCCCACCTCAACCTGGCCCACCACGTCTGCGCGGTGGTCCTTGAGGTCGATGACCGTGCCGTTGTCCGCAAGGATGACGCTTGCCTCCGGAACGCCGGACTCGATGGCGATCTTGCCGTTGGCGATCAGGTGCCGGGTTTCGCCGTGCACGGGCATGGCGTTGAGCGGCTCGAGGATGTTGTAGCAGTAGAGGAGTTCCCCGGCCGCGGCGTGGCCGGAGACGTGGACCTTGGCGTTGCCCTTGTGGATCACGTCGGCGCCGAGCTTCAGGAGCCCGTTGATGATCCGGAACACGGCGTTTTCGTTACCGGGGATCAGGCTGGAGGCCAGGATGACGGTGTCACCGTCCCCCACCACCACCCGGTGGTCCCCATTGGCCATCCTGGACAGCGCGGCCATCGGCTCGCCCTGGGAACCGGTGGACATCAGCACCACGCGGTTGTCCGGCAGGTTATCGATGTTTTTGATGTCCACGATCAGCCCCGGCGGCACGTCCAGGTAGCCGAGCTTCTCGGCGATGGCCATGTTGCGGACCATCGACCGCCCCACGAACGCCACCTTGCGGTTGTGCTTCGCCGCCGCGTCAAGGACCTGCTGGACCCGGTGGACGTGCGAGGAGAAGGACGCCACGATGATGCGCTTGGTGGCCTGGCCGAAGAGCCGTTCCAGCGTGGGCCCGATTTCCTTCTCCGCGGTGGTGAAGCCGGGAACGTCTGCGTTGGTGGAGTCGGACATAAAAAGGTCCACGCCCTCTTCGCCGAGCTTGGCGAAGTGCCGCAGGTCGGTGATGCGGCCGTCAAGGGGCAACTGGTCCATCTTGAAGTCGCCCGTGTGCAGGACGGTGCCGCCTGCGGTGCGGATGAACACGGCCAGCGCGTCGGGGATGGAGTGGTTGACAGCCACGAACTCGCACTCGAACGGCCCGAACTTCTCAACCTGGCCTTCCTCCACCGTGAGGGTGTAAGGCCGGATGCGGTGTTCCTGCAGTTTCGCCTCGATCAGGGCGAGGGTCAGCTGCGAGCCCACCAGTGGGATGTCGTTGCGGAGCCGCAGCAGGTACGGGACAGCGCCGATGTGGTCCTCGTGGCCGTGCGTGAGGACGACGGCGACGATGTCGTCCAGCCGGTCTTCGATGTAGGAGAAATCAGGCAGGATCAGGTCGACGCCGGGCTGGGTTTCCTCCGGGAAGAGGACGCCGCAGTCCACGATCAGCAGTTTGCCGTCGATTTCGAACACAGCCATGTTCCGGCCGATTTCCCCCAGTCCGCCGAGCGGAACGATCCGCAGCGTGCCCTGGGGCAGGCGCGGAGGGGTGACAAGGCCGGTTAGGGCGATTTGGGTCATATTGCACTACTTTCCAGGCGGAAGGGTGCCGGTCTTCGCCGTCAGGAGTAGACCAGCCCCGCTTCCGCCAAATCCCCGCGGATGATTTCGATCTCGGCTTCGTCCGGCTCCACGAGGGGCAAACGGACAATCGAGTTGGGCAGGACTCCCTGCCATTTAAGAATCTGCTTGGCCGCCACGGCACCCTGGAGGCGGGTCATGGTTGCGCGGACTACCGGCTGGAGTTCGAAGTTGATCTTCCGGGCGGTTCCGAGGTCGTTGGCGTTGACGGCATCGATGAGTTCGCGGAAGCGCCGCGTGGCCACGTGCGTTGTGACGCCCACCAGTCCCACGGCGCCCAGCGCCATCCAGGGAAGGGTCAGTCCGTCATCGCCGGAGTAGAAGAGGAGGTCCGTTTCGGCCATGACGCGGGTGGCGGCGACGAAGTCGGCCTTGGCGTCCTTGACGGCCACGATGTTGGGGTGCTGCGCCAGGCGGATCATCGTGTCGGGTTCGATCGCGATGGAGGAGCGGCCCGGGATGTCGTACAGCATGACGGGCACGTCGACGGCGGAGGCGACCGTTTCGAAGTGGGCGCGGACGCCTGCCTGGCTGGGCTTGTTGTAGTACGGGGTGACCAGCAGGAGGCCGTCGACGCCGAGGGCTGCGGCCTGCTGGGACAGGTGCACGGAGTGTGCGGTGTCGTTGGTTCCGGTGCCGGCGATGATGGCCGCCCGTCCGCCCACGGCTTCCTTGACGGCCCGGAACATGCCCAGGTTCTCTTCGTCCGTGAGGGTGGAGGTTTCGCCGGTGGTTCCGGTGACCACCAGGCCGTCGCAGCCGTCGTCCACCAGCTTGGTGGCCAGTGCCGCTGCCTGCTCATAGTCCACGGCGCCGTCCTTGGTGAACGGCGTGACCATGGCGGTCAGGAGGGTACCGAGGGCAGGGATGTGCACGGAAGAGTCAGCCATGGAAAAAACGTTACCCTGTCCCCGGCTGGTTAGGACAATGCCACGGGCGTGATGAACGTCAAATTAGGGGTTGCCGGGCGTCGAAACGCCCCGGATGGCCCGGTATCTCCTCACGACGCCCCGTTGCAGGAGGCAGGTCACCACTTTGGTCCGCGTTCCTGACGCACTCGCCAGGGGCAGTCCGTCGGGACTCCACACGCCGCTCAGTCCGCAGGACTCCCCCACTGTCGTACTGCCGCCCAGGTTGGCGAGGAGCGTAAACATGCGGTAGTCCATGGCACGGGCGCCGAGATGCAGGGCAAGCCGGTGCTCCTCGTTTCTGGTGTACAGCGCGGAGACGCAGTACACGTCCGCCCCGCCCTCGGCTGCGGCAGCAGCGTGGCCTGGCACCGCGGCATCAAAGCACAGTGCCAGGGCGATCCGCCAGCCGTCCACCTCGATGAGGCCGGCTCCGTTTCCCGGTACGCACAGCTCCCGCTCCTGGCCGTGCAGGTGGGTCTTGAATGCCGTTTCGGTACTGCCGTCCGGGTGCAGTACCAGCGAGGCCAGCCGCTTGGTGCCGTCGGCTTCCCGGAAGGGAGCGCCCACCACAGCGGTGATTCCCGTCCGGCGGCAGATTTCACGGACGGGGCTGAGGCGGGAGTCATCGGTTGTCAGCCATGAGTCCGGGGCCGCGAGCTGGTCCAGGCGGTAGCCGGTCAGGGACAGTTCGGGGAAGAGGACCAGCCGGGAACCGTGGGCATCGGCATCCTCGATGAGGCGCACATGCTCCGCGACATTTTCCTGGATTCCCCCGGGCAGCGACCCGCGTCGGGAAGATGTGTGCCGGACGTGCTCGTGCTCGACGCCGCTTTCAGAACGGACGGGTTCATATTGGACGACGGCAACAGGAAGTGTCTCGGTCACCACTTCATCCTAGAAGTTCATCAGGCGGCAGGGCCGCCTCTCTCCCTCGGCACTTCCCCCGGCGCATGGCAGTACCGGCCCACCGCGGCCTGCCTCAGGCCCTCAGCCCAGTCGGCCAGCCGCTGGGCCGCCCTGACGTAGTGGAACAACTCCAGCGGAGTGAGTGCGTCGATGTCCGTTTCGGCGAGGCGGCGGGCAAGCTCGGCGCCCTCAGGCTGGGAGGACAGGCTGATGCCTTCCTGTTCCCACTGGATGTCTTCCGCAGGCCGTCCGGCGACCAGCTGCCGGAAGAGGAAGTCCACGACGCCCGGGCTCATGGCCTTCAGGAGTCCGGTGCTGCCGGGCTCGGAACTGTCCCGTCCGGCTCCGGGGGTTCCGTGTGATGGGGTGTGCATGCCGCCCATCCTATTCGAACATATATTCGAACACAAGAGTTCCGCGTCGGCCGTAGGAGGCTTCCAGCCGAGGCTCTTCAGCTCTTGACAGAAGGGTTCATAGGCAGGTGTGAGACTATCTGGTCATGACGTCCCGCACTCCCGCCAGAGCATCCCGGAAGACGGCAGGACCGTCCGTGCAGGCACGGCTCCAAGGTATTGACGCTGCCCGCGGGCTTGCCCTGTTGGGCATGATGGCCACGCACCTGCTGCCCACCTTCGAGTCGAACGCCGATCTCACGCCTACATGGATCGGCCTGACATTCTCCGGTCGGGCGGCCGCCCTGTTCGCGGTGCTGGCGGGGGTGGGGTTGGCCCTGTCCACCGGAAAGCACAAGCCCCTGGCCGGTCCGGAACTGTCAGCAGCCCGGCGCGGCGTGGCCTTGCGCGCCCTGGTGATTGCCGCCGTCGGGCTCACCCTGGGCGGCGTGGAAGTGAACCTGGCCATCATCCTGGTCCACTACGCCGTACTGTTCCTCTGCGTCCTGCCCTTCCTGGGCCTGGAGATCAAACGCCTCTGCGCCTGGGCCGCCGGCTGGATCCTGGCGTCCCCGGTGCTGGCCTACCTCCTGCGGCCATGGCTGCTCGCCGCGGAGCCTCCCCTGAAGCTGGGGCACAACCCGTCCTGGGAGGATCTGGCCACTCCCTCCCGCCTGCTCGCCGACCTGTTCTTTACCGGTTACTACCCGGTGTTCCAGTGGCTGTCGTACCTGCTGGTGGGGCTTGTCATCGGCCGGCTCATGCTCACCAAGGCGCTGGTTCCGGTGGTGCTGCTGGTGGCGGGAACGGCAGTGGCCGTCGCGGCAAAGGCCCTGGGCGTGATGGCCATGGAGAACTGGGGCGGCAGGGCTGCCTTGGAAGCGATCCTGAATTCGCCGGGTTACCCCCTGGACAGCGTCCTGCAGGTCAACCTGACCGGGATCCCGCAGGAAGGATCATGGTGGTGGCTGGCATCTGCGGCCCCGCATTCGGGAACCACGCTGGACCTGCTGCACACCTCGGCGGTGGCGGCGGCAGTGATCGGTGCGTGCCTGCTTCTGGGCCGGCTGGCCGAGTGGGTGGACCTGGACCTGCTGCTGCCGCTGCGCGGAGCCGGGGCCATGACGCTCACCCTGTACACCGCGCACGTCTGGGTGGTTTCAGGTCTCTACCTGAAGCCGCTGCCTGCAGGGTGGACCGAGGACGGGATGTACTTCGCCCATGCGGCCACCGCCATCATCGTGGGCATGGTGTTCGTCCTGCTGAAGTGGCGCGGCCCGCTGGAATGGCTGGGGCATGCAGCCAGCCAGGTGGGCAAGGGACAGGCCAAAGCCCTCCGGTAGGGCAGGACCCCCGCCCTGACTACGCGGGAACCTTGCCCTGGAACAGCCGGACGGCGTCGCGCATGGACGCCCTGGCCCGTTTGCGGTCGCCGGCAGCGTCGTAGGCGCAGCTCAGCCGGAACCAGGAACGCCAGTCATCGGGGGCAGCCTCCGCCTCCGCGCGGTACTTTTCAAACTCGGCATCGGCAGCTGCACGGACAATCCGTCCGGCGGGGGTGCGGGGCAGTTCGTCCACGGGCAGCCCGCCTTCAGCCTCCAGGACCTTTGCCATCTGTTCGGTGCGGGCACCGAACATCAGCTCGCGGATCAGGGCCCAGGCGCCAATGACGGGCAGCACCAGGTAGGCAGCCCCGATGGCCTGTGCGGCCAGGTTACTGTCCGTCAGGAGAAGGACCGAGCGCTGGAAGGACACCACCAGGTAGAAGACCAGCAGCAGCGTCACTGCCCCCACCCAGATTTTGGTGCGGTTCTTCCGGAAGGCTGCGAGGAACCTGCCCACGGCCTAAAGCCCCAGGTCCAGGTAGCCGTCCAGGCCCACCGTGAGGCCCGGGTGGCTTGCCACGTTGCGTACGCCGAGGAGGACGCCGGGCATAAAGGAAGCACGGTCGAAGGAATCGTGGCGGAGGGTCAGCTGCTCGCCGGGACCGCCCAGGAGTACTTCCTGGTGTGCCACGAGCCCGCGGAGCCGCACGCTGTGGACCCGAACGCCGTCCACCTCGCAGCCCCTGGCGCCGGGTGCTTCGCTGGTGGTGGCGTCCGGGCTGGGCGGGACCTGGGCTGCGCTGCGCTCGGCAGCGATCAATTGCGCGGTCCGGACAGCCGTGCCGGACGGCGCGTCCACTTTGTCCGGGTGGTGCAGCTCAATGATTTCCACGGATTCGAAGTACTTTGAGGCTTTCGCGGCGAACGCGGATGCCAGCACCGAGCCCAGGGCAAAGTTGGGCGCGATCAGCACGCCGGTTTCCGGGTGTTCCGCCAGCAGTGCTTCCAGCGCGGACAGGCGGCCGGCGTCCCAGCCCGTGGTGCCCACGACGGCGTGGATGCCATGTTCGACGGCGAAGCGGACGTTCGCCTCGGTGCTTTCCGGAACGGTCAGGTCAACCAGGAATTGGGCACCGGAAGCGGCCACCTGCTCCAGCGAATCGCCCCTCCCCAAGGCTGCGACCAGCTTCATGTCGGGGGCGGCTTCAACGGCTTTTACGGCTTCGGCGCCCATACGTCCGTTGGCGCCCAGGACGGCCACCAGTTTGGGATCGGGAAGTTGTTCGGTCATGGCGTTAAGCCTACCGGCGTGCCGCGCACGCCAAGGAACCGGGAGGCGTGCGTTACCTCGCAGGAAGCGTCAGCTTCCCGCGCCCACCCATTCCACGGTTCCGTCTGAAAAGAACTGTTCTTTCCAGATGGGCACCTGTTCCTTGATCCGGTCCACCAGTTCCGAGCACACGGCAAAGGCCTGGCCGCGGTGGGCAGCGGAAACGGCACACACCAGGGCGGGATCGCCGATCTCCAGCATGCCAATGCGGTGCGCGGCCCAGATGCGGACCGGCGGGGTGTCAGTTTCGGTTCCGGATGCCTGCTGCTCCGCCACGAGCCGCGCGACGACGTCGGCCATCACCTGGTGTGCCGTGGGGTGCGCGCTGTAGCTGAGGCGGTCAACCGGTTTCCCGCCGTCGTGGTTGCGCACCACGCCGCTGAAGCTGACCACCGCGCCGGCGGTGTCGCTTTCCACGGCGGCGATGGCCTGGTCCACGGAGATGGGTTCCGCACTCAGGACTGCAGAAACTACCTCGAATGCTGATTCAGTGCCCATGTCCGCCTTCCAGCTGGTCGCAGAGGTGCCCGATCACCGGGTCCAGGACGCTTAGTCCGTCCATGACCCCTTTCGGTGATCCGGGGAGATTGATGATGAACGTGCTTCCCGCGGCGCCCGCGTAACCGCGGCTCAAGGCGGCAAGCGGCGTTTTGGCCGCACCGGCGCGCCTGATGGCCTCCATGATCCCGGGAATCTCCCGGTCAAGCAGGGGCAGGGTGACATCGGGGGTGCGGTCATCCGGGCTCAGGCCCGTGCCGCCGCTGGTGATCACGACGGCGGGACGCTGGGTCAGCAGCGCCCGGATGGCGGCCCCCACGGGCTCGCCGTCGGGGACCACCATGGCCGGGAACACGTCAAAGCCGTGTTCGGTCAGCCAGTCGGTGATCACGGGGCCGGTTTCGTCGTCGTAAATCCCTGCGGCCGCCCGGGTGGACGCGATGACCACGCCGGCTTTCCGGCCCTGCACGTCACCGTGCCGGTGCGGCTCGGGGGCACCATACGTCGTGGGGATGCTCGGGGTGGTCACAGTGCCCAGTCTCCGCTCTTGCCGCCGCTCTTGGCCAGCACCTTGATTTCGGTAAGGACCGCGTGCTTGTCCACGGCCTTGATCATGTCGTACACACTCAGGGCGGCCACGGACGCCGCGGTGAGTGCTTCCATTTCCACGCCGGTGACGCCACGGGTTTTCACGGTTGCCAGGATGGCGACGAAGTCCGCTGCCAACTCGAAGTCCACCGTCACTTTGGACAGTGGCAACGGATGGCACAGCGGGATCAGTTCCGGGGTCTTTTTGGCCGCCATGATGCCGGCCACCCGTGCGACGGCCAAGGCGTCTCCCTTGGGAAGGCCACCGGAACCGAGGAGGGCCATTACCTCCGGCGTGGTCCGGACCGTGGCGGTGGCCGTGGCCTCGCGGGTTGTTTCTGCCTTGGCGGAGACGTCCACCATCTGGGCACTGCCGTCCTGGCGCAGGTGCGTCAGCGCGGCGGGGGTCTGTTCTGAATTCACAGCATCCATACTTCCACCTCATCACCGGCGGCGAGCGCGGATACTCCTTCGGGTACATGGACGAGTGCGTTGGATCCGGCCAGGGCGTGCATGAGGTGCGAGCTTTCGCCGCCTTCGAGCTGCACTGTGCCGTCCGCCTGGAGGCTGCCGCGCCGCACCTGGTGCTTGTGTTCCGGCGACGTGAGCGCGTGCCGAAGCCCGGCGCGGAGAGGCAGCCGTGGTGCCGGTGCGCCGAGCAGCGCTGAGAGTGCCGGGCGGAGGAACATTTCGAAGGAGACCAGGCAGCTAACGGGGTTTCCCGGGAAGCCAAGGAACGGGATGCCGTCGAAGGTCCCGATCCCCTGCGGGCCGCCGGGCTGCATGGCCACGTGGAGGAAGTCGACCGGCTGGTCCGCCATCGCCTGCCGCACCACTTCGTAGGCGCCCTTGCTCACCCCGCCGGTGGTGACAATCAGGTCTGCGTCCACGCCCTGGCTCCGCAGCAGGTTCTGCAGTTCCTCGGGGTTGTCGGTGGAAATCCCGGCGCGCAGGACCCGCAGACCAGCCTGCTTCATGGCCGTTTCCAGGAGCGTCCCGTTCGCGTCATAGATCTTGCCGGCGGACAGCTCCAGGCCCGGTTCCACCACCTCGTCCCCGGTCGTCACCAGCAGCACCGTGACGCGTTGGTACACCGCCACCTCCGGGATGCCGAGGGCGGCGAGCAGCCCCAGCTGGGCCGGGCCCAGGAACGTGCCGGCAGCCAGAGCCCGCTCCCCCGCAGCGATGTCGCTTCCGGCCGCACGGACAAATGTTCCCGGTTCCGTGGCCGGCAGCCGCACCGCCGCTTCCTCCCCTGGGGCAAGGAAGCGGTCCGGAACGGCCCGCTCAATGGGTACGACGGCGTCAGCCCCCGCCGGGATCATGGCACCTGTCATGATGGGGGCTGCCATTCCCGGTGCCAGCGCGACTGCCCCGGCCCCGGCCGGAACGGGGGCTGCGACACGCAACTCTGCGCCGCCGTCGGGCACGTCGCTGCACCGGATGGCGTAGCCGTCCATCTGGGAATTGGCGAAGGGCGGGAGGCTCACCGGCGCCAGGACTCCGTGCACGAGGCCCCTGCCCAGGGCTTGGGACAGGGGCAGGACCTCCGTGCGTGCCTGTGCTCCCAGGGGCCGGAGGAGTTCTGTGACGGCTGCCAGGTGGTCGGCGACGGACCGGGCCCGGTGGGCGGCGTCCCGGTGCACTGCTTCATGGAGGTGGCCGTGCGGGTGCGGGCTGGTCATAGGTACGCCTTCGGTTGCGGCCGTCAGGATTTCACGTCCACTCTAACGGTGTGGAACCCCGTGGCTCCGTCCGGCGCGACCGGCCTTGCCTGCTCGTCCTGGGCTGTGCCGCGAAGGTCGGTGGCGCGGACCTGGACTTCGTACTGCCCGGGGGTAAGGTCCACCCCGAGCTTCCATTGGTACCAGGTATCCACGGAAATACCGGGGGCAAGCTCGGCCTCCCGCCACGGCCCGCGGTTGATGCGAAGCTCCACTTTTTTGATGCCCGTATGTTGCGCCCAGGCAACGCCACCGAACATGACTGTCCCTGGCGCCACCGACCGCCGCCTGCCCGGGGGCACATCGATCCTGGACGACATCTTGATGGGCCCCCGCGCGGACCAGCCCCGGGGTGTCCAGTAGGCGGCATCGTCGGCGAACCTGGTGACTTTGAGTTCGGTGACCCACTTTGTCGCGGAGACGTACCCGTACAGCCCCGGCACCACCAGGCGGACGGGGAATCCGTGTTCGAGCGGCAGGGGCTCGCCGTTCATGCCCACGGCCAGCAGGGCGTCCCTGCTGTCGGTGAGCACGTCCAGCGGGGTCCCGGCAGTCCAGCCGTCGGTGCTGCGCGAAAGCACCATGTCGGCGCCCGGCTGCGGGCCTGCCAGGGCCAGCAGTTCGCGCACGGGCCAGCCCAGCCAGCGGGCGTTGCCGATCAGGTCCCCTCCCACCGTGTTGGACACACAGGCGATGGTCACATGCCGTTCGATCAAAGGTTTGGCCAGGAGCCCGGCAAGGTCCAATTCGATCTCGCGGTCCACCATGCCGGTAACTTTCAGGACCCAGGTGTCGGGATTGACCGCCGGCACGGACAAGGCGGTATCGATCCGGTAGAAGTCACGGTTGGGAGTGACCAGTGGCTGCATCCCGTCCAGCCCGGCTTCAGCTCCGGCAGGGATGGGCGGCGCCGGCGATGCGGCCCTCGGAAGCTTCACACGTTCCCTCGCTTCGCTGACACCGGCAGTGGCGCCGCGCCACATACCTGCCAGGATCCCGCCGATCACCGTGGCTGCCGCACCTCCGGCCAGGTTTTGCAGCAAGCGCCGACGTGCGGTTCCGGGCGCAACGGCGCTGTCACGCGCCTGGCCGGCCCATTCCTGCAGCCCGCGGATCAGGTATCCCAGCAGAAGTGCACCAACGATCGCGGTAACGAGCGGCAGGGCCAGGGCTACGGGCGTCAAGTGGGCACGCGTCAGGACCGCCGCCACTCCCACCAGCCCGAACACGCCAACAATCACCACGCCGGCGTAGCGACGCCGGTCTTCCGCAGCTCCGGCCAGTGCGGCCAGGGCTGCGATGACCAGCCCCATGCCCACCAGGAGGGCAACCTTGTCCGCCGTCCCGAACAGCGCCACGGCCCAATCCTTGACGCCGGGCGGAACAGCGTCGATGACGGCGCCGCCCACCGCCGTCATCGGTGAGAATGAGGGGCTGAACACTCCCGCCAGGAGCTCCCCTGCCACCACAGCGGCACCCACCGCGACAGCACCGGCGGCAGCCGCAAAGCGGCGCCGGGAGTGTTGCGTCAACTCTTGGTGCCGGAGACTGCCGGTGCGCTCCCCAAGGCCCGTGCCGGCGTCGTGCGTTTCCTGCTGTGGCTGGGAGCTGTTCACACCTCCAGCATAGGTTCGCGGCTGGCGGGGAGCGCCGGCCCGCAGGGGATTCTGCCTGCAGCCCACTCCGTGGTCATCGGTGTGATCTACGGCCTATCGTGGCGTAGCCTGAATTCATGACTGTCCAGCTAGGAATGCCGCAGCCCCGGGAGGATGACCGGTCGGTCCCGGCTGCCCGCCCGGCGGATGCCGGGGCCGGGCTTGTGGACCGCTACGGGCGCCGGGCCACCGACATGCGGCTGTCCCTCACGGACAAATGCAACCTCCGCTGCACGTACTGCATGCCCGCCGAGGGGCTGGAATGGCTCGCGAAGCAGGCCGTCATGACAGCCGACGAGATCGTCCGGATTGTCCGGATCGGTGTGGACCACCTCGGCGTCCGCGAACTGCGGCTCACCGGCGGCGAACCGCTGGTCCGGCACGACCTGGCGGGCATCATCACGGAACTGCGTCGCAACCATCCCGCCCTGCCCATCTCCATGACAACCAACGCTGTGGGCCTGGCCAAGAAGGCGGCCTCCCTGAAGGCTGCCGGGTTGACTCGCATCAACGTGTCGCTGGACTCCCTGCACGAGGAAACTTTCACCAAACTGACCCGCCGGCCGTTCCTGGACCAGGTCTTGGCCGGCGTGGATGCCGCGTGGGCCGCCGGGCTGGGCCCGGTCAAGCTCAATGCCGTGCTGATGCGGGGCATCAATGATGCCGAAGCGCCGTCGCTGCTCGCCTGGGCGCTGGGGCGCGGGTACGAGCTGCGCTTCATCGAACAGATGCCGCTGGACGCCGACCACGGCTGGACGCGGCGGAATATGATCACGGCGGCGGAGATCCGCGGCCTGCTGTCCGCCGACTTCGTCCTCACCCCGGATCCCCGGGCCCGTGACGGCGCCCCTGCCGAACGCTTTGAAGTACGACGCCGGGTGGCCGGCACCGCTGATGCCACCGGTCCCGTGCTGGGCACCGTAGGAATTATCGCCTCAGTGACGGAGCCGTTCTGCTCCGACTGCCGCCGCACCCGGATTACCGCCGAGGGCAAGATCATGAGCTGTCTGTTCTCACGCGAGGAGTTCGACCTCCTGGGCCTTCTGCGGTCAGGTGCCGGCGACGATGACCTGGCACGGCGGTGGCAGGATGCCATGTGGATCAAACCAAAGGCCCACGGCATGGACCACGTGGGACTTGACGCTCCGGACTTCGTCCAGCCGGACCGCAGCATGAGCGCCATCGGGGGCTGAATTGTGATGAATGTACGTTACTTCGCTGCCGCGCGCGCTGCTGCGGGTGTTGAGGAAGAAAAGTTCGACCTGCCGGAAGGCGCTACCGTGGCGGAGCTGCTCGAAGCGGTCCTGTCCGTGGAGCGCCCCGAACCGCCTGCCGGCACTCCCCCGCTGGCCCGCATCCTGTCGCGCAGCAGCTTCCTGCTCAACGAGGTTGCGGTGCGCGACCAGTCAACCGTTGTGGGACCCGATGATGTGGTTGACGTGCTGCCTCCGTTCGCTGGCGGATAAAGCCCTCACCGCGCCGTATTTCTATAGTGGGCGGTTTCCGTAGCGGCTCGATTTCCCAGCGGCTCGTGGCATATCCGCCCCTTGGTCATGCCGCGGATCCGCCCGACGAGTGCTGGCGGCCAGAATGTCAGTGCCTCCCGCGATGATTCCTGTATGGGAAACGGCAGGGGCTCCGGAGCTGACGGGACAGCGCTGTTTCCTGCCGTCGCAGCTGCTCCACCACAAATTGTCAGTGCCTCCCGCGATGATTCTTCTATGGGAAACGGCGCGGTCATGGCAGCACCAATGGAGGGTATTTTTGCCACCACGGCTGCCATCAACGCGCTGTTCCTTGAGGAGGAAGCCCTTGCGGCTGCTTCGCTGGGGGCTGATGGCGGCGACGGCATTGACCTGCTGGACCGGTTCTACCGGAACCGGTTGGAGCGGCTGGGCCTGGAAAAGCGACTCGAGGCGCAGGTCGCCGCGCTCAAGGCCCGCGATGCCGTCCAGTGCCTCGGCCTGCAGCAGGCCATGACGCCGCCCGGCGCCTCCACCCACGACCGCACCTACGCGGAAATATCGGCAGTGGAAGAAATCGCCGGGATCCTGACCGTCAGCTCCGGGGCAGCGGCCGCGTTCCTGGCCCAGTCCCGTCGGGTGTGCTCGCTGCCTACCGCCTTTGAGGCGCTGTCCACCGGGTCCCTCTCATGGCAGCACGCCCGGGTCATCGCCGACGAAACCGAGAACCTGGACCACGCCGGCGCTGTGGCCTTGACGGATCATTTCCTGGACCCGGATGCGCCGAATCCTGCGCGGGGCTGTCCGGCTGGGCAGCTGGTGCCTTCACGGTTGAGGTCAAAGGTACGGGCTTGGCGGGAACGGCATCATCCGGAGTCAATCGAGAAACGGCATGCCAAGGGTGTTGCGGACCGGCGGGTCGAATTCACCCCTGACCGGGACGGCATGGCCTGGATCTCGGCCTACCTCCCGGCCGACTCCGCGTTGGCGGCCTGGAACAGAACCACGGCCATCGCCCGCGGCCTGCAAGGCCCCAACGAAACCCGAACCCTTACTCAGATCAAAGCTGACGAGTTCACCCGCCGCCTCCTCAGCACCGGCACCGCCGCCACGGCGGCTGGCCGCACCGCGGGGACCAGCGGGGCGGGGGTCAGCGGGGCGGGGGCCAGCGGGGCGGGGGCCAGCGGGGCGGACGACAGGATCCCGGACAGCAACAGCGCGGGCGCCTGCCACACCGGCATCCGCACCCCCGGGCGGGCTTCCCATGACAACGGTGCAGCTGTCCAACAACTCCCCGAAGGGTTCATCGGGCTTGCCACGCTCGATGGGTCCGACGAACCAGCAGCACACCTCGGCATCCGCGACGCCCTGGCAGCGGCGTCCATGAAGGCGGGCAGCGCCGGCGACCACGGAATCACGAGCCTTAGCGATCCCGCAACCAGCGCGTTTCCCGGCGACCCTGAAGTCGGGAAGATTCCGACCCCGCGGGCGGACGTCATCGTCACCGTCCCCGTGTTCGCCCTGCTCGGCCAAACCAACGAACCCGCCGGCCTCGACGGTTACGGCCCCATCCCCGCGTCCATGGCCCGCAAACTCCTCACGGAAGGCGCAGATTCCTTCACCCGTGTCCTCGTCGATCCACGCGACGGAGCACCCCTCGAAATAGGCCGCACCAGCTACCGGATCACCAAAGCAATGCGACAAGCCCTGGCCCTCCGGGACGGCAAATGCACCTTCCCCGGCTGCAACAACAACGCCCTGGACAACGACACCGACCACATCACCGCGTGGCAAGACGGCGGAACAACCGGCATCAGCAACCTGGCACAACTCTGCCCAAAGCACCACCGCCTCAAACACAACAGCGGCTGGACACCCACAGAAGCAACAAGAACCAAACCACCAGGCTGGACCTCACCCACCGGCCGCCACTACACCAGCGAACAACCCGACCGGGAACAAACCATCTGGCCGGACAAGATACTGGTTCAGGAAATGAATAACGTGCCGCACCTGCTGGAACCACCCTGTGAAGAACCAGAAGACAACAACCTCATCGACGCCGACGACATCGCACCCTACGACCCCGCGTGGGACGACTTCTACGCCATGCCCATCGTCCTCCCACCGGACCCGCAAAAGGACATGGCCCTGGAAAACTGGGACGTGGGGAACTGTATTCCGGTCCTGACGTGAATCCGTACTGGCGTGAACCCGGCGCCTCGCTCATCAGAAAGTGTCCTCGGGAACTTCGGCCGTCAGGCCCGCGTGAACGTTGAGGTCATGAACAGCGTGTAAGTCGAGCCTGTGCCATCAGCGCCGGCATTTTCAGCGCTCCCGCCGCCGGGTTGCGTCCTGGAAGGCTCGCGCGACCGGAGCTCCGTCACATGTATCAGGACGTCACCGTCAAGGCGCACTGAGTGGCGGGTCCAGCCGGCACTGCCGTGGCGCTCCACACGAAGGACACCCCCTCGCCAGGTGCAGCGGTCCGGAACCGCCGGCACCGGATCCGTGGTGTCCGCGTGGTACCAGAGAACATCAGGATGGTCAGGGTCCACCGTGAACATGCCGTGGCCTTCGAAGTGCGTCCCGTCCGGCTCACGGTGGCTATATGTTTGCACAACGCCGAACCCGCTGGCCACCCGAAGGTAGGTAACGTCGGCTTCCACGGTACGTTCCGGTCCCCACGGGCCGGCAGCCAGGCGCGTGCTCCCGCGCCAGTGGCCGAGGAGATCGCGCAGGGCAGGATGGACACCAACGGCAGGGGCGCCGGCGGCCGCCCTGACATCGGCATGACTGACATTGGCACCCCTGGCGTCGGAATGGGTGCCGGCGGCATTAGTGCCGGCAGGGTCGATGCTGCCGGGGTCGTCCGGGCCGATGCTGTCCGTACCCGGCAGGGGTCCATCCACGCCCTTCACCCCTCACCGCAAGGCGCCAGCTCTCTGCCGACGCCGGATGCGCCCATCCTATGCCCAGGCCGGAGCGCCGTGGCAGGGGTCAGAGACCGAAGGTTTCCGTTTCCTCGAACGGGCCAACCACAGTAACTGTCCGCGGGGCCGCCGCGAGCTCGGCTGCCAGGTCCTGGACCTGCTCCGCAGTCACCGCCTTGATGAGACGGAGCGTTTCGTCGATGTCCTGGTACTCACCGGAAACGAGTTCTGCGCGGCCCAGGCGGGACATCCGTGAACCGGTGTCCTCCAAGGCGAGCACGATGCCGCCGCACAGCTGGCCGACCGCCTTGCGGAGCTCGTCGTCGGAGATGCCGTGCTCCGCGAGCTTGTCCAGCTCAACGCCGAGCAGGTCCAGCACCTGCCGCACCTTGGACGGCGTGCACCCGGCGTACATGCCGAAGTAGCCGGCATCAGCGTAGGAAGACGCAAACGAATAGGTGGAGTAGACCAGGCCGCGCTTTTCGCGGATCTCCTGGAACAGCCTGGAGGACATTCCCCCGCCCAGGACAGCGTTCAGGACGCTCATCACGTAGCGGCGGTCGTCGGTCGCGACGATGGTGGGGCAGCCCATGATGATGTTGGCCTGCTCCACAGCACGCTTGACCACGTGGAGACCGGCGGTACCGGTGATGAGGGCGCGTTCGGTTGAGCGGCGCTTCACGGGTGAGGCGTTCGTTTCCAGGGACCAGCCGGCCGATTCAAGGGCGTCAACCACAAGGTCGCAGACGACGTCGTGGTCCAGCCCGCCGGCCGCGGTGATCACGAGTTCATCCGGCCGGTAGTAGCGGCGGTAGTGCTCCCAGACGGAGTCGCGGGCAACTGCCTTGATCGCGGCGGGGGTTCCGCCGATGGGCCGGCCCAGGGGGTGGCTGCCAAGGACGGCCGAGACGAAGTGCTCATGTGCGACGTCCGTGGGGTCGTCGCTGTCCATGGCGATTTCCTCGAGGATGACGTCCCGTTCCTGCTCCATCTCGGCAGGGTCCAGGACCGCGCCGGTAATCATGTCCGCTATGACATCGATGGCCATCGGCAGGTCCGTGTCGAGGATCCGGGCGAAGTAGCAGGTGCTTTCCTTCGCAGTGGCGGCGTTGGACTCGCCGCCCACCTCGTCGAAGGCTGACGCGATTTCCAGGGCGGTGCGGCGCTTGGTGCCCTTGAACAGCAGGTGTTCAAGGAAGTGGGTGGAGCCGTGCTGGCCCGGGGCCTCGTCGCGGGAACCGACGCCCACCCAGAAACCGATGGTGGCCGACCTCTGCCCGGGCATCGCCTCTGTCAGCACCCGCACTCCGCCGGGCAGCACCGAACGCCGGACTTCGGAGCCGCCGTCGGAACCGTGGACCAGGGTGTCGCCGCGATGGTTCTGCTCGAGAGGCAGGGGTACAACAGTCATTGAGGCCTTTCAAAAGGGGCAGCCGGGATCTGGCTGCCATCGTAACAGCGGCGGGGCCGGTGGATCATCCACCGGCCCCGCCGATTCATGCTTGTGCCGGAAAACCGCGCTGTTAGACGTCAGCGCCTTCAGCAGGTTCCGTGGTGTGGGCGCGCTCGGTCTCAGCCGCACCTTCTTCCTCGGCTACCACCGGGGCGAGCGAGAGCTTTCCGCGGTCGTCGATCTTGGTGATTTCCACCTGGACCTTCTGGCCGACGGAGACCACGTCATCCACGTTGTCCACGCGCTTGCCGTTGGCCAGCTTGCGCAGTTCGGAGATGTGCAGGAGGCCGTCCTTGCCCGGGGTCAGCGACACGAAGGCACCGAAGGTGGTGGTCTTGACGACCGTACCCAGGTAACGCTCGCCGATTTCCGGGACCTGCGGGTTCGCGATGGCGTTGATGGCGGAGCGTGCTGCGTCTGCAGACGGGCCGTCGGTGGCGCCAATGTAGACCGTGCCGTCGTCCTCGATGGAGATGTCGGCGCCGGTGTCTTCCTGGATCTGGTTGATCATCTTGCCCTTGGGGCCAATGACCTCGCCGATCTTGTCCACGGGGATCTTCACGGCGATGACGCGCGGTGCGAACTCGGAGAGCTCGTCCGGGGTGTCGATGGCCGAGTCCATGACCTCGAGGATGTGCAGGCGTGCTTCGCGGGCCTGCTTCAGGGCTGCTGCCAGCACCGAAGCGGGGATGCCGTCGAGCTTGGTGTCCAGCTGGATGGCCGTGACGAACTCGGAGGTACCGGCAACCTTGAAGTCCATGTCGCCGAAGGCGTCTTCGGCGCCAAGGATGTCAGTCAGTGCCGCGTAGCGGGTCTGGCCGTCCACCTGGTCGGAGACCAGGCCCATGGCAATACCGGCGACGGCGGCCTTCAGGGGCACACCGGCGTTCAGCATGGACAGGGTGGAGGCGCAGACAGAACCCATCGACGTCGAACCGTTGGAGCTGAGCGCCTCGGATACCTGGCGGATGGCGTACGGGAACTCCTCGCGGGACGGCAGGACCGGCACGAGGGCCCGCTCTGCCAGGGCACCGTGGCCGATTTCACGGCGCTTGGGCGAGCCCACGCGGCCGGTCTCACCGGTGGAGTACGGCGGGAAGTTGTAGTTGTGCATATAGCGCTTGGTCTTGACCGGCGACAGCGAGTCAATCTGCTGTTCCATCTTCAGCATGTTCAGCGTGGTGACACCCATGATCTGGGTTTCGCCGCGCTCGAAGATGGCGGAGCCGTGGACGCGGGGCAGGACCTCAACCTCGGCGGTGAGCTGGCGGATGTCCGTCAGGCCGCGGCCGTCGATGCGGACCTGGTCCTTGAGGATGCGCTGGCGCACTACGTGCTTGGTGACCGAGCGGAATGCTGCGGACACTTCCTTGTCACGGCCTTCGAACTGCTCGGCCAGGGCGGCGGAAACCTCGTCCTTCAGCGCGTCTGAAGCGTCATTGCGCTCCTGCTTGTCCGCGATCTGGAAGACAGCAGCCAGCTTTTCAGCGGCAGCTGACTCAACAGCGGCGTAGACGTCGTCCTCGTAGTCGAGGAAGACGGGGAACTCAACGGTGGGCTTGGCTGCACGGGCGGCCAGGTCAGCCTGCGCCTCGCACAGAGCCTTGATGAACGGCTTGGCAGCCTCGAGGCCCTCGGAGACAACCTCTTCGGTGGGGGCGGTGGCGCCCTGTTCCTTGATGAGGTTCCAGGAGTTGTCCGTCGCTTCAGCTTCGACCATCATGATGGCGACATCGTCACCGGCGATGCGGCCGGCCACAACCATGTTGAAGACGGAGTTTTCCAGCTGGGAGTGCTTGGGGAAAGCGACCCACTGGGAGCCGTTTTCGTCAGCGACCAGGGCAACGCGGACGCCGCCGATGGGGCCGGAGAACGGCAGGCCGGACAGCTGGGTGGACATCGAGGAGGCGTTGATGGCCACAACGTCGTACAGCTCGTCCGGGTTGATCGCCAGGACGGTGACCACGATCTGGACCTCGTTGCGCAGGCCCTTGATGAAGGCGGGGCGCAGCGGGCGGTCCATGAGGCGGCAGGCCAGGATGGCTTCGGTGGACGGACGTCCTTCACGGCGGAAGAACGAGCCCGGGATGCGGCCGGCAGCGTACATGCGCTCTTCGACGTCGACCGTCAGCGGGAAGAAGTCGAAGCCTTCACGCGGGTGCTTGCCGGCGGTGGTGGCGGACAGCAGTGCGGTGTCTTCGTCGATGTACACCATCGCTGCGCCGGCTGCCTGCTTGGCGAGGCGGCCGGTTTCGAAGCGGATTACACGCTTGCCAAAGCGGCCATTGTCAATGACTGCTTCTGAGAACTGGATTTCGGGACCCTCCAAGAGAGTCACCTCCGTTTCTTTCTTACGGAGTCCAGCCGCATCAACCCAGCCAGCATCTGTCTACTGGCCCTGCACCCGGTCATCGATCGAGACCCACGGGCCGGGGCTTCAGTCAACGAAGCCTTCCCGGGGATCACTACCGAGGACCGCGAATGCGTGATGCGGTTGATCCTCCTGTTTAGTTTTTATTTGAAGAAGGCGGCCCGTTCCGTGCCGGAAAGGGCCGCCCCCGAAGTGCGACTAGCGGCGCAGGCCGAGGCGCTCGATGAGCGAACGGTAGCGGGCGATGTCGGTCTTCTTGAGGTAGCTCAGCATGCGCTTGCGGCGACCAACCATGGCCAGCAGACCGCGCTGGGTGTGGTAGTCGTGCTTGTGCTCCTTCATGTGCTCAGTCAGATCCTTGATCCGCTGGGTCAGGACAGCAACCTGGACCTCGGGTGAACCCGTGTCGCCTTCGCCGGTTGCGTATTCCTTGATGATGGACTGCTTTACAGCGGCGTCAAGTGCCACAATAACTCCTAGTAAATGTGCCGTGAGGGCCCAGGTCAGAAAATCACTGCCGGGTCTGCCGCCGCGGCATAACCCCGGAAGAACCGGGATGCCGTACGCAACAGGAACCAGCCGCCACGGACTGCAGCCGGATCCGTCGTCCAGTTTACCGGCCGCGGCCTAATGTTGTCGAAACAGGGGACGCCGGAGAGCCGCTGCAGGAAGACGGTGCCCCGGTCAGCCCTGGAGCCGGTCCCGGATGGCAGCCATCCCGTGCAGCACTTCCTGGAAACTGGTGCTGAGGGGCGACAGGCCAATTCGGATGCCGCGCGGAGACCGGAAATCGGGGATGACGTCGTCGTCCCACAGCGCTGCAACCGTTGCCTTCGTGAATCCGGGGTGGTCCACGGTGATGTGGCTGCCCCGCTCCCCCGGATCACGGGGCGTCGCCAGTTCAGCCCCCAGGGGTGCCAGCCATTCATCGAACACCTCGACGGCGAACCCCGTCAGTTGAACCGACTTCTTCCGGATGGCCGCCATGGACGCTTCCTCGATGAGGTCCAGGGTGCCGCGCATGGCCAGCATCCCGAAGATTGCGGGAGTGCCGCTCAGGAATCCCCTGATGCCCGCCGCAGGCTCATACCCGGCCGCCATCTCGAAGGCATCCTTCCGGCCCATCCAGCCCCAGATGGGCTGGTTGAGCGAGGTCAGGTGCCGCCGGTTGACGTAGGCGAACGCGGGCGAGCCCGGACCGCCGTTGAGGTACTTGTACGTGCAGCCGGCAGCAAAGTCCGCGCCCGCGCCGTCCAGGTCGATCTCCACGGACCCCGCGGAATGGCAAAGGTCCCACACCACCAGCGCGCCGGCGTCATGCACGGCGGCAGTGATACCCGGAAGGTCCGCCAGGTGGCCGGAGCGGTAGGCGATCTGGCTCAGGAGTACGACGGCGGTGCGCGGCCCCGTTGCGTCGCGCACCTGGTCAACGGTCACCCCTGCGGCGGGATCTGTTTCGATCCAGCGGAGCGTCAGGCCCTCCTCCAGGGCTATGCCTTCGACAAGGTAGCGGTCCGTGGGAAAGTTCTCGGTGTCCAGGACCAGTTCGTTGCGGTCCGGGTCAGCCACCGCCGACAGTGCCGCGCGGATCATCTTGTACAGGACCACGGTGGTGGAGTCGGCAATGATGGTCTGCCCCGGGGCGGCCCCCAGGACCGCCCGGCCCAGCTGGTCGCCGATGGCCTGCGGCAGCTCCAGCCACTCCTCGTCCCAGCCGCGGATCAGGCGCCCGCCCCAGCCGTCGCGGATAAACGCCCCGATGTCCTCGGGAGTCCGTTTCAGCGGACGTCCCAGGGAGTTGCCGTCCAGGTAGGACAGCGGCGTGGCCGTGCCGATGAAGTGGGCACGGAACCGGGCCAGCGGATCCTGCCGGTCGAGCTTTGCGGCACGCTGCGGCAGTGCAGTGCCTGTTGCCGGGGAGGGATGTGCCTGCTCAATGCTCATTGTCCGATTTCCGTCCTGACAGCGAATAATTCCGGGAAAAACGTAAGTTCCAGGGCCTTTTGCAGGAAGGCTGCGCCGCTGGAGCCGCCGGTTCCGGATTTCATGCCAATGGTCCGCTGGACCGTCCGCAGGTGGCGGAAGCGCCACAGCTGGAAGTTGTCCTCAAGGTCAACGAGCTCCTCACAGGCTTCGTAGGCGCCCCAGTTGTCCGCGGCATGCTCGTAGATGTGTTTGAAGAGCGGCACCAGTTCCGGGGTGAACTCGTGTGCCTTGGTGACGTCGCGTTCCAAAACGGCGGCGGGGACATCGAATCCCTGGCGGGCAAGGTAGGCGAGGAATTCGTCGTAGATGCTGGGCGCGGCGAGCAACTCCTCCAGCATGGCGTGCGCCTCGGGATCTGATTCGAACACCGGAAGCATTTTGCGGTTCTTGTTGCCCAGCACGAATTCCACCGCGCGGTATTGGCTGGACTGGAAACCGGACGAGTTGCCCAGGAAGCCGCGGAACTGTGAATACTCCGTGGGCGTCAGGGTGGCCAGCACGGACCACTGCTCCGTCAGTGTCTTCTGGATGTGCTTGACCCGCGCGATGCCCTTCAGCGCCGAGCCGAGATCGTCCGCGCGAAGCCAGGCGGCAGCGCTCCGCAGCTCATGCAGCACGAGCTTCAGCCACAGTTCCGTGGTCTGGTGCTGGATGATGAACAGGAGCTCGTCATGGTGTTCGGGCTTGCTGACGGGCTGCTGCGCGCTTAACAGGGTGGGCAGCTGAAGGTAGGAGGCGTAACTCATCCTCGAGCTGAAGTCACGGACGATGCCCTTGTCCAGCTTGCGGGTGTTCTTCTCAACGGACACGTACTGCCTTTCCTTGCTGACACCCCGGCAGGCCTGCCAAGGTGGCGTGGGTCTGAACCGGCGCCGTCCAGGTGGCAGGTCAGCGGCTCTTCAGCGCCTGGTCAGCAGATCATGCGCCTGGACAACGTCCAGCTTCATCTGGTCAACCAGGGCCTCAGGCCCACGGTAGGCCACCATTCCACGGAGCCGCTCCACAAATTCGACAATTACTGTCTGGCCGTACAGATCGAAGTCCTCAACGGCTTCCCTGGGCCGGTCGATGACGTGCGCCTCCACCTGCCGGCTGACGCCGTCGAACGTGGGGTTGGAGCCCACGGAGATGGCGGCGGGCCAGCGTTTGCCGGCCTGGTCGACAAGCCAGCCGGCGTAAATACCGTCGGCAGGGATCAGCCCGCTCGAGTTGGACGCGAGGTTGGCCGTGGGAAACCCGAGGGCGCGTCCCCGTGCGGCGCCGTGGACAACCTCGCCGCGCATCCGGTGGGGGCGGCCCAGCACGGCCGCGGCCGTGGTGACGTCGCCTTCCTGCAGGGCTTCCCTGACCCAGGTGGACGAACAGCGGCGGTCCTTGCCGTCGTCGTCATGCAGGGGGTAGCCCTCGGAGCCAAACTCGCTGATGACCTGCACCTCGAACCCGAACTTCTGGCCGAGCATCTTCATGGTGTCCAGGTCGCCGGAATTGCCGCGGCCGAAGCGGGCGTCGTGGCCGATCACCACATGGCTGGCGTGCAGGCAGTCCACCAGGTACTGCTCCACGAATTCCTCGGCCGTCAGGCTGGCCAGGTCCAGCGAATACTTCACCACCAGGACGGCGTCCAGGCCGAGTTCGCCCAGGGCCTCGAGTTTGTCGTCCAGGCCCATGATCAGCTGTGGCGCGGCTTCGGGGCGGTGGACCAGCGCGGGATGCGGGTCGAAGGTGACGGCAACCGCCCTGGCATGGGTGAGCCGGGCTGAGCGGATCAGCTGGGACAGCACCTGCTGGTGCCCGCGGTGAACGCCGTCGAAGTTCCCAAAGGTGACAACAGATGGGCCGAAGTCCGCCGGGACTTCGGACGGATCGTTCCAGATGTAGACCATCACCCTCGCCTTTAACTGCCTGCAAGCATCAACAATCCGCAGCCATGCCGGCCGCGGAACTCTTCAAGGTTACCTGCATTCACAGCGCGGTTTTCCCGTGCGATGGCCTGCGCCGGTACAGCCACACCAATCCGAGAATAGGGAGCAGCAGGGGGATGAAGCCGTAGCCGCGGCCAAAGAGGGACCACACGGTTTCGTGCGGGAACGCCACGGAGTCGAACACGCTCAGGGCACCCACCACCAGTACGCCCACGAGTTCCACCAGCACTGCGGCGAGGGACACCTTGAACCAGGTGCTGCCTGCCTTGGCAAGGGACACCGTGGCCACGACGTAGACCAGGGCGGCGAAGGCGGAGAGCAGGTATGCCAGCGGAGCCTCGGAGAACTTGGTGAGGATCTGGTAGCCGGCGCGTGCCGAGGCCGAGATGGCGAAGACGGCGTACACCGCGATCAGCAGGCGCCCGGGACCGGTGTTGCGGGTGTTCCGGGCGGGGGCGTCACCGATGGCGGCGCGCGGGTGCTGCTCTTTCACGTTGTGTGCTTCTTCCACTTCAGTACCAGATCTGGTTCATGCGGGCGGCCATCACCAGGGCGGTAACGCCGACGGCGGCCAGGACGAAATTGCTCCACCGTGTCCGTTCCAGGATGGACCAGTAGACGGCGGCCGGGGGCAGGAGCATGGCGGTGGCGAGGTAGCCCCAGAATTCCCAGGCTTCACCGGCGATGGGTTCACCGGCGATGACGCGGATGATGGAACCGACAAGGTAGACCACCAGGGCGACTTCGACGGCCGCCACCGACAGGATGGTGATGTCGTTGGGCGCCTTCTTGAGGATGCCCGCCGCCAGGCAGATCCCGGTGGACACCAGACCCACCACCAGGATGATGTAGAAATAGGCGTCCATTTATGCGTCCCCGGCGTTGGTGACGGCTGGGCTGCCGTTGCCGGGTGCGAAGACCAGGACGGGTTTGGCGTAGCTTCCGGCGTCCGCCAGGAGGGCCACCAGGCTTCCGTCGGGCGCAAAGGCGGCGGCCGGATGGTCGGCGGTGGCTGCCGCGGGACTTCCCGGGGCTGCGCCGGCGGCAATGCGCCGGCCAAAGGAAATCTCCATTGTTTCCTCGGGGGTGAGCTCGCGGTTGGGCATCAGCGCCCGGGCCGCCTGGGACATGTCCAGGACGTTGAGTTCCTCGGCAAGCTGTTCGAGGGTGCGGGCCTGCTCCAGCGAGTACGGGCCGACATGGGTGCGGCGGAGCGCGGTGAGGTGGCCGCCCACGCCCAGGGCGTTGCCCAGGTCCCGGGCCAGGGCACGGATGTAGGTTCCGGAGGAGCATTCCACCGTGACATCAACGTCGACGAACCCGGCTGCTTCCTCCCGGCGGATGCCGTGCACCTCAAACCGGTGGATGGTGACGGGGCGGGCGGCGAGCTTCACATCCTCTCCGGACCGGACCCGCGCATAGGCGCGCTCGCCGTTGACCTTGATGGCGCTGACGCTGCTGGGCACCTGCTGGATTTCGCCTGTAAGGGCGGCGACGCCGTCGTGGATGGCCTGCTCTCCCACGGCGGCGGTGGGGGCCGTGGCAATCACTTCACCCTCGGCGTCGTCCGTCACCGTGGACTGGCCCAGGCGGATGGTGGCGGTGTAGGTCTTGGAGGTGCCCACGATGTAGGTGAGCAGGCGGGTGGCTTTGTTGATGCCGACCACCAGCACTCCGGTGGCCATCGGATCCAGGGTCCCCGCGTGCCCCACTTTCCGGGTACCTGCGAGGCGCCGCATCCGGCCAACCACATCATGGCTGGTCCATCCCTGCGGCTTGTCCACTATCACCAGTCCAGAAAGCACGCCTCCCAGTATATCGGCGCTGGTGGGGCCGCCCGCACAGCCGCCGGTTAGGATGGCAGGCATGCCTGAGCTTGCCGCCCATGTCCGCGACGTGCCCGTCAACCAGATCCGCGAGATCACCGAGGCTGGGTGGCGGACCCCCGGTGCACTGGTCCTCAGCATCGGGGAACCGGGGTTCCCGCTCCCCCGCCATGTCCTGGAGGCCGGCATGGCCTGCCTGGACAGGGACGAGACCAACTACACCCCCAACGCCGGCATCCCTGCCCTGCGCGAAGCCTTTGCCGCCAGGTTCCGCGAGGAGCAGGGATGCGACGTCGGCGCGGACCGGGTGTACGTGGTGGCCGGCGCGCAGCAGGGCCTGCACCTGGCCATGAGCCTGCTGCTCTCCCCCGGCGACGAGATCCTGATCCCCAACCCGGGCTATCCCACGTTCGCCATGACCGGCAGGCTCCTGAACGCCGTCCCCGTGGGCTACCCGCTGTACCCGGACAACGGCTTCCAGCCCAGGCCGGAAGACCTTGAGGCCCTCATCACGGACCGGACCAGGGCCCTGGTCCTGAACTCGCCGTCCAACCCGCTGGGCGCGGTCCTGGGCGGGGACCTGACCCGGGAGCTGATGGACCTGGCCCGCCGGCACGATCTGTGGGTGATTTCCGATGAATGCTACGAGGCCTTTACCTACGACGTGCCGCACATCAGCCCGGCAAAGTTCGACGGCGGGACGCCGGGTGAAGCGCGCGTCTTCACCTCCCTGACGCTGTCCAAGACCTACGGCCTCACCGGCCTGCGGATCGGCGCGCTGGTCTGCCCGCCCGGGCTGAAGCAGAAGATGGACAACGTGATGGAGTCGATCGTTTCCTGCGTGGCGGCGCCGTCGCAGTATGCCGCGCTCGCGGCCCTCACCGGCCCCCAGGACTACGTGCAGCACGCCTCCGGGCACTACAGGGAGAACCGGGACGCTGCCTCTGCCGTCCTCGACTCCCTGGGGATTCCGTACCTGCAGGCCCAGGGTGCGTTCTACCTGTGGGCTGACGTCTCCCACGCCAGCGGCGGCGATGTGCGGAGCTGGGTGCGCCGCTTCCTTGCGGACTCGGGTGTTGCGCTGGCGCCCGGTACCGCATTCGGATCCATCGGTGAAGGTTGGGTGCGCATTGCGTTGTGCGGGCGGAAAGAGGACCTGCTGGAGGGCCTCTCCCGGTTGCCGGCGCGGAAGCCCAACTAAAACCGGGTCAGCGGGCGGCGCCGGAGAGCGCCCCGTCCAGCCAGGACCGCAGGACGTCGGCGGGCGCGGCTCCGGCCTGCCTCGCAGCCACCCTGCCGTCCACCAGCACCATCAGCGTGGGGATGGCCTGCACGTCGAAGCGGCGGGACAGGCCAGGTGCCTTGTCCACGTCCACCTTGACCAGCTTGATCCGGCCCGGCCGTTCGCGCGCCAGCTTGTCCAGGACGGGGCTCACCATGCGGCACGGACCGCACCAGTCAGCCCAAAAGTCCACAAGCACCGGCACCGGCGACCGTTCCGCCTCCGCCCCGAAGTCCGCGTCCCCGGCGTTCACGATCCACGGCAGCCCTGCCTTGCAGTTGCCGCAGCGAGGCTGGCCGGCCGCCTGCGCGGGAATCCTGTTGGTCTTTCCGCAGGCCGGGCAGGCGATGAGCGTTGGTTCCATTCCTAGTACTCCTTCCGGTGCTTGTGCTCACCCCACGCCTGGAAGGGAGCGTCCGACGCCGGAACATCACCCCGCGTGACCGGCATCAGTTCCGGGCGGGATCCGCTGAAGTACTCGTAGAAGAGGGCATCGTCGAAACCGGCTGCAGCGGCGCCGTGGCGGTCCGCGGCGAAGTAGACCCGGTCGATGCGCGCCCATAGGGCGGAGGCAAGGCACAGCGGGCAGGGCTCACAGCTCGTGTAAAGAACGGCGCCACGGAGATCGAACGTGGCGCGTGCCGCAGCGGCGGTGCGGATGGCCACCACCTCGGCGTGGGCCGTGGGATCGTTGTCGCGGGTCACCCTGTTGACGCCCTCATACACGCGGCCGTCCGGGGTGACCACCACTGCGCCGAAAGGTCCGCCGCCATCCCCCACGTTTCCGGTGGCTAGTTCCACGGCCTGCTTCAAGTAGCGGGCGGCGTCGTCGAAGTCTCTTGCCATGGTCATAGCTAGATCCTAGCCATGGGCCGGCTGTTAGGGGGTGAAATTAGGGGGCGCATTAGGGGGAAAGTCCCCACGACATTCTTGACCGGCAGGCATATTCTGGCGCCCGGGGGTTTCCGAATTTTTGCCTCTCGCGAGGCTCCTTATCCGGCCCGCCAGGGCGTCAACCCGGAGTACCCAATGAAGAGAAAGCTCACCCTGATCGCGTGTTTGGCAACCGCGGCTGTCATAGCCCCGGCAAGCGCCTCCGTGGCGTCCGACCGGGACCACCGCCACGAGCCGGAGGCCACGGAGCTCGCCGGCGGGCTCGTTTCACCGCTGCACCTCGCCGTAGGAACCAATAAATCCGTGCTGGTGACCCAGGATTTCGCGGGGAAGCTCAGCCGCGTCAACAGGGACAAGACCGTTACCAATATCTACCAGGCTGCTGCTGGCTTTGGCGTGGCGGGGGTGGAAACCCGCGGCGCCACCACGTTCTTCCTCGAAACTGCCGGTGCCGGCTCACCGAATCCTGCCGAGCTGAAGGGCTTTCTGAAAGCGATCAACCCGCGCGGAGATGTCCGCCAGATAGCTGACCTGGCCGAACATGAGCGGAAGAACAATCCCGATGCAGGCCAGGAGTATGGGTTCGGACGGGACGCCAGCACCAAGTGCCTGGATCAGGCGGCAGCGATTGCGGATGCACCACCGGCACGGTACAACGGCGCCCTGGACTCGAATGCCTACGCCACGGCTGTCCAAGGCAACACGGCTTATGTCGCCGACGCCGGAGCAAACGCTGTCCTGAAGGTCAACATCCACTCCGGCGCCGTCAGCACAGTGGCAGTTCTGCCTCCCCGCCCGTCAGTCCTCACTGCAGAGGCCGCCGCGGCCTTAAAGGCACCGGACTGCGCAAATTTCAAGTATGCTTTCGAACCCGTTCCGACTGACGTGGAAATCGGCCCGGACGGCTGGCTGTACGTGACATCGCTTCCAGGTGGACCTGAAGTCCCTGGCCTGGGCGCACGCGGCGCGGTCTTCAAGATCAACCCGTGGACCGGGCACACGAGGCTCTGGGTGGATGGCATCCTCAGCCCCACAGGCCTGGCAGTGGCAAACACAGGTGACGTTTACGTGGCCTCGCTGTTCGGCAACGAGATCCTGAAGTTCAGCGCATGGAAGGGCCACCGTTCAGTGTTCCTGCCAGTCCCCGCGCCGGCCGATGTGGAGGTCCACGGCCGAACTTTGTATGCAACGGTGGACGCCTTCAACCCGACCTCCCCACCTCCTCCCCCTGCCGAAGGCCGGGTGATCAAGGCCGACATCCGGTAGCAGCGCACCACGTTTTCTGGGAAGCAGAAGGCCCGGACCCGCAACTGCGGTCCGGGCCTTCTACTGACGTTTTGGGTTACTTGTTGCCGTCTTCGTCGAATTCTTCCCCGTCGGCGAGGTCAAGGTCCTCTTCGTCGAAGTCGTCCTCGTCGATGTCCACGTCGGCTGACGCGTCACTCTTGTAGGGATCGGCTTCGCCGGCGTGCTTGGCCTTGGCAGCCAGGGCGGCCACCTCGGCGTCGCGCTTCTTGGCTTCCCGAAGCAGTTCCTCCAGGTTCGAGGCGTTGACGGGAATCTGGTCCGCAACGAACTCAAGGGTGGGAGTCAGGCGGACGGTGACGTTCCGGCCAACCTCCTGCCGAAGCACCCCCTTGGCCTTCTCAAGTCCCTTGGCAGCATCAGCCTGGACAGCCTGGTCCCCGAAGACGGTGTAGTAAACGGTGGCATGCTGAAGATCATTGGTCACCCGCGCATCGGTAACAGTAATCCCCTCAAGCCGGGGATCCTTAACCTTCCGGCTCAGGGCCTCAGCAACAACAACCTTAATCCGCTGCGCCAACTTGGCAGCACGTGCCGGATCAGCCATGAACAACTCCTATAAGAAGAAAAATTTGGGACGTACGACGGCGGCACAGGAGCTGCCTCGAACGTTTCAGTAATGTGCCACGCACTAAAGGCGAGCCAACGACGGACCCGCGTTGGATTTTTCCGGCGGCCTGGGAGTGGCATCGGGCCTGCCGAAGCTGGGTGGCCGACGTCGTAAGACGTTGGCCACCCAGCGAAGGGGCGGGGCCGCCGGAAAAATCCAACGGCCCCGCACCAAAAGAGCAGCACAACTTAGACGCGCGGCTTCTCGCGCATCTCGAAGGTCTCGATGATGTCGCCTTCGGAGATGTCGTTGTACGAGCCAAGACCGATACCACACTCGAAGTCCGTGCGGACCTCGGTTGCGTCATCCTTGAAGCGCTTGAGCGTTTCAACGGTGAGGTTGTCACCGATGATCTTGCCGTCGCGGCTGATGCGGGCCTTGGTGTTACGGCGGATGATGCCGGAGCGGACGATCGAGCCTGCGATGTTTCCGAACTTGGAGGAGCGGAAGACTTCGCGGACCTCGGCGGTGCCCAGCTGGAATTCTTCGTATTCCGGCTTGAGCATGCCCTTGAGCGCCATCTCGATGTCATCGATTGCGGAGTAGATGACGGAGTAGAAGCGCATGTCCACGCCTTCGCGGTCTGCCAGTTCGGCAACCCGCTCGGCGGGCTTGACGTTGAAGCCGATGATGACGGCGCTGTCCACTGTTGCCAGGTTGACGTCGTTCTGCGTGATGGCACCAACACCGCGGTGGATGACGCGCAGCTGCACGCCTTCGCCGACGTCGATCTTGAGCAGGGCGTCTTCGAGGGCTTCCACGGCACCGGACACGTCACCCTTGAGGATGAGGTTGAGGGTGTCGATCTTGCCTTCGGCCACTGCCTGGTCGAAGTCTTCGAGGCTGATGCGCTTGCGGCGCTTGGCCAGGGCGGCGTTGCGGTCCGCTGCTTCACGCTTCTCGGCGATCTGGCGGGCGGTGCGCTCGTCAGCGGTCACGAAGAAGGTGTCGCCTGCACGCGGGACGTTGGACAGACCCAGCACCTGCACGGGGCGGGACGGGCCGGCCTCGGTCAGGGCGCTGCCGTCGTCGTCGAACATCGCACGGACGCGGCCGTGGGCCGTGCCTGCAACGATGGTGTCGCCGACGCGCAGCGTACCGGACTGCACCAGGACGGTGGCCACGGAACCGCGGCCCTTGTCCAGGTTGGCTTCGATCGCGATACCGCGGGCGTCCTTGTTCGGGTTGGCGCGCATGTCCAGGGCGGCGTCTGCGGTCAGCAGGACGGCCTCGAGCAGCTCGTCGATGTTGAGGTTCTGGCGGGCAGAGACCTCCACGAACATGGTGTCGCCACCGTATTCTTCCGGAACCAGGCCGTACTCGGTCAGCTGGCCGCGGACCTTGTCCGGGTTGGCGCCTTCCTTGTCGATCTTGTTCACAGCCACGACGATGGGCACGTTGGCCGCCTGTGCGTGGTTGAGGGCTTCAACGGTCTGGGGCATAACGCCGTCGTCCGCTGCGACCACCAGGATGGCGATGTCGGTGACCTTCGCACCACGGGCACGCATGGCGGTGAACGCCTCGTGGCCCGGGGTATCGATGAAGGTGATCTTCCGGTCGTCGCCTTCGTGGTTGTGCGTGACCTGGTAGGCACCGATGTGCTGCGTGATGCCGCCGTGCTCGCCCGCCATAACGTCGGACTTGCGGATGGCATCGAGCAGGCGGGTCTTACCGTGGTCCACGTGGCCCATGACGGTGACTACCGGAGGACGTGCCTCAAGGTCTTCGTCGCCTTCGGCTTCGAGCTCTGCGTCGAAGTCGATGTCGAAGGTGGAGAGCAGCTCGCGCTCCTCGTCCTCCGGCGAGACGACCTGGAGCTTGTAGCCAAGCTCCTCGCCGAGCAGCGCGAAGGTTTCCTCGTCCAGCGACTGGGTGGCGGTTGCCATTTCACCGAGGTGGAACAGCACGGTCACCAGTGCGGCGGGGTTCGCCTCGATCTTGTCGGCGAAGTCCGTGATGGATGATCCACGGCGCAGGCGGATGACGGTGTTGCCGTCGCCGCGGGGTACGCTCACGCCACCCAGCGACGGTGCGCTCATCTGCTCAAGTTCCTGGCGCTTTGCGCGCTTCGACTTGCGCTGCTTGCCACGACCGGCGCCGCCCTTGCCGAACGCACCCTGGGTGCCACCGCGACCGCGGCCACCCTTGCCGAAGCCACCGCCTGCGGGAGCACCGCCGCCGGCACCGGGACCACCGGTGCCCGGGGCGCCACCGGGGCGTCCGGGGCCACGGCCGCCGCCACCGGGACGGCCTGCACCAGCGGGGGCGGGACGCTCAGTGCGGTTGGGCATCATGCCGGGCGTAGGACGGTTTCCGCCTGCACCACCGGGACGCGGTGCACCCGGGCGGGGTCCACCGGCACCGGCTGCGGGACGGGGACCGCCTGCACCGGCAGCGGGACGGGGACCGCCCGGACGGGGGCCGCCGGCACCTGCTGCGGGACGCGGACCACCGGGACGGTCGCCATCGGTACGGCTGCCGCCCGGACGGGGCATGCCCTGAGAGGTGGCAAACGGGTTGTTGCCCGGACGCGGCGGACGGTCTCCGTCGCCGCCACGGCCACGGGGCATGCCCTGTGAAGTGGCGAAGGGGTTGTTGCCCGGACGGGGGCCGCCGGGACGGGGTGCGGATGCACCGGATGCGGAACCACCCTGGCGGGCAGCGGGTGCAGCCGGGGTGTCAGCCTTGGGAGCCGGACGAGCGCCGGGCTTGGCGCCGGTGGACGGCGCAGCGGGTGCAGCCGGAGCGGCAGGTGCGCTGGCGGCAGGCGTGCTGGCAGCAGGTGCTGCCGGAGCAGCGGCCGGTGCCGGGGCTGCCGGAGCGGCGGGGGCGGGTGCCTGCACCTTGGGGGCCGGAGCCTTGGGTGCAGCCGGGCCGGGAGCCGGGGTTGAAGGGCGTGATTCCGCCGCGGGAGCGGGCGCCTTGGGCGCGGCTGCCGGTGCTGTTGCCTTGGCAGCAGCGTCGGGGAAGGCGTTGCGCAGCTTGCGCACAACGGGGGCCTCAATGGTGGAAGAGGCGGAGCGAACGAATTCGCCCAGTTCCTGCAGTTTTGTCACTGCATCTTTGGAAGTAATACCGAGCTCTTTCGCAAGCTCGTGTACGCGGACCTTGGCCACATTTCTCCTGTCTCGGTCCGCACCGAGCCAGGCACGAACCGTCTACTTCTTACTGCGGGCCCCAGCCGCACATGCAGAAGGGCCCATTGCAGAGCGCAACAAAGTTGTCATCGTTACGCACTCATCGCTGGGAACTCATCGGGTTTCCATCAGATTTCTGACCCGCTTTCAGGTTGGACGGTTGGTGTCGCAGCCACCGGGGCGCCTGCGACGCTCGGGCCTGACTTGATCCGGTGTTCGACGGCGGCTGTTCCGGTTGCGCCCCGAAGGGCACGTCCGAACGCTCGCCGTTTTATCGCCAGAGCCAGGCACGATTCGCTGGGGTGCAGCCATGCACCCCGGCCAGCCATCCGGCGTCGTTCATCAACCAGGACAGCGGATGATCCGCTGCCTTCGGCGACGAGCCGGAGTAACTCAGACCGCGGCCCCTTCTTCCGGCATCCGATGCAGGTCCGTTCGGGTTGACTCCCGCTGGTAAGTACTTCTGCCACGGTCATCGTCCTGACGTTCATCTCTGCTGGCCGCAGGCAACCCTCCCGTTGGCACGGAAAGGGCACACCCATGGCGCACGACTGCCGGCCGTTAGGCGCGGTCTTATCTATTCTAGCCCCTTTGGGCCGTTCTGCCCGAAACCAGTTGCGGTTCCGGCGTGGCAGGGTCCGGCGGAAAGGCTGTCAGTTTTCCTTGGCCGTGGCGGCGTCGGAAACGATGTCGATCCGCCAGCCGGTGAGCTTTGCGGCCAGGCGGGCGTTCTGGCCCTCCTTGCCGATGGCCAGTGACAGCTGGTAGTCGGGAACCACAACACGCGCCGACCGGGTGGCCTCATCGGTAATGGTGACCGAATTCACGCGCGACGGCGAGAGGGCGCTGGCGATAAAGGTTGCCGGGTTCTCGCTGAAGTCGACGATGTCGATCTTCTCGTCATTGAGTTCCGTCATCACGGCGCGGACGCGGGACCCCATCTCACCGATGCAGGCACCCTTGGCGTTGATGCCGGGGGTGTTGGCCTTGACGGCGATCTTGGTGCGGTGGCCTGCTTCACGGGCGAGGGCAACGATTTCCACGGACCGGTCGGCAATCTCAGGCACTTCCAGTTCGAAAAGCTTCCGGACGAGCCCCGGGTGGGACCGTGACAGGGTGACGGACGGGCCCTTGGAGCCGCGGTGGACGTCGATGACCAGGGCACGGAGCCGGTTGCCGTGGATGTACTTCTCGCCGGGTACCTGCTCGGGCGGCGGAAGCAGTGCCTCCACGGAGCCCAGGTTGACTTGGATCATGTGGGGGTTGTTGCCCTGCTGGATGGTGCCGGACACCAGCTCGCCTTCGCGGCCCTTGAACTCGCCCAGGACGTTGTCGTCTTCAACATCGCGGAGCCGCTGCAGGATGATCTGGCGCGCGGTGCTGGCGGCGATGCGGCCAAACCCTTCCGGGGTGTGCTCGAACTCGCCGATGGGGGCGCCGTCGTCGTCAATCTCCACAGCCCAGATGGTCACGTGGCCGCTCTTGCGGTCCAGCTCGGCCCGGGCCTTTTCAAAGGCGCCGGGGGACTTGTGGTAGGCCACCAGGAGCGCCTGCTCGATGGTGGGGATCAGGAGGTCCAGCGGGATTTCACGCTCACGCTCCAGAAGTCTCAGTGCGCTCATGTCAATATCCATCAGGCCTCCTCAGAAGGTCCATTGTGTTCAGGTTCCAGACCGCCCTCATTGAGGTGGCTGAATTCGATCTCGACTTTTCCGCTGCGGATCCTGTCGAAAGGAAGTTTTACGGGCTCGCCCTGCTTGGGCTTCATGCCCTTCTTGACCGCGATCTCCGGGACGAGGGTCACTCCCCCGTCATCCACGGACTGGATGCGGCCCGTGATGTTGTCGCCCTGGACAACGTTCACTTTGACCATCCGGCCCTTGGCCCGGTGCCAGTGGCGGGGTTCCGTCAGGGGACGTCCCACGCCGGGTGAGGAGACTTCGAGATCGTACGGGCGGCCGTCGTCGCCCGGATCGTTGTCCAGAACGTCGGACAGGACCTTGGAGATGTCCGCGATGACGTCCAGGTTGACGCCGCCGGTTTCCTCCTGGGGAAGGTCCACCACAACGTGGACTACCCGGTGCGAACCCGCTACGTTGATGGCGACGTCCTCAAGGTACAGGCGGTTGGCCAGGACCGAGGGTTCAAGGAGGGCCCGGAGCCGGGCTGCTTCCGGATTGTGTGCCGCTGCGGAGTCAGGCCGACCCGTTCCGGTGTGGTCTGATGAAGCCGTGGCTTCTGCATTGCTCACGATGCCGGCCGCCTCCCTATAGATGATGTGGTGTGTACTAGCGTAGCTATTTTACCGGCTCAGTGGTGCACGGCGATCCCCTTCCGGCGTGACACCATGGTCTGTTGTGAACGACGACCAGCAGGAAAACCCGCCCCGGATGCGCTACTTCCGGTACGCGGCTGTATCGCTCGCAGCCCTCCTTGTCCTTAGCCTGGGATTCGCCCTCACGCCCGCCGAACCGCCGGTCCCGCCCGCTCCGCCATTCTCCGAGCAGGCGCGCGCGGCAGCCTTTGAGGACGCCCTCGGGCTCCGCGCCGCGGGGCTGGAACTCGCAGCCGGAGCCGCCGACGGCGGTGCTGCCGCCGCCACCGGCCGCATTGTGACTTTGCTGACCATCCAAGCCCGCGCACTGCTCCTGCCGGAGGCCGCGCCGGTGTCACCGCCGGCCACAGCTGCCCCGCCATCCGCTGCCCCGGAGATGACGGCGCCGGAACTTGCTGCGGCGTTGGCCGCCAGCGGTTCCGCACGGCTTGAGGACGCGAAGAGTGCCGACGGCGGCATGGCACGCCTGCTGGCCGGTGCCGGGACGGCGCAGCTTCTGGCAGCCCGGGATCTTGCAGCCGCCGCCGGCGTTCCGGACCCTGTGGCACCCGCTGCTGCAGCCGGCCCGGCATCTTCACCCTCCGCCACCGCGCCTGATCCGGAGACTGCGCCGTCCTCCTGCCCCACCGCCCCGCCTGCCGGGCCGGACGCCGGTACTGCCCTGGCCGCCGCTTCCACCGCCGAACAGGAGGCGGTCTACGGATACCAGGCCGCACTGACGCGGCTGTCTCCTGCGGAGGCCGGACCGGCGTCGGAATTCCTTGCACGGCACCAGGACCTCGCGGCGGACGCTGAAGCCTGGGGCCGCCTCCACTGCGGCACTGTCCCTCCCCAGCAGCCAGGCTACGTCCTGGACGCCGGCTTCCTGGCTGCGCCGGCAGCCGGCCTGGCGCAGCTGGAGGCCGCAACCCTGCCGGCATACGGGGACGTGGTGGCGCTGGCAGAGGGGCCTGCCCGCACTTGGGCGCTGCAGGCGCTCCAATCGGCCGCCGCCCGCACCCTGCACTGGGGCGGCGATCCGGGTCCGGTTCCGGGACTGGCGCTGGACGAGGCCCAACTCCCCCTCCTCCCGGGGTGAACGCACGGGCGTCGAACCCTTCGGGATTCCGCAGACCCTGCCACCCCTGTCCGCACCTGCGCCTAGGCTGGTGCTGATGAGCCAGCAAGCAGCAGTCCCCATTCCTCCCGACCTCACTGCACGGTACGGCCGAAGCAGTGCAGGACGGGCGTGGCTCGCGTCGCTTCCCGGCCTGATCCAGGGGCGTCTTGAGCACTGGCGCCTGAAGCCAGACCTGGCCGATGGCAGCATGCCGTGGAACGGCCATGGCGCTGTGGTGATTCCGGTGCTGCAGGCTGACGGCTCCCCTGCAGTCCTCAAGGTCGCCTTTCCGCACGATGAAGCAAGGGTTGAACGGCATGCCCTGGCACTGTGGCGCGGCCGCGGTGCGGTAGCCCTGCTCGAATCGGACGCGGGCACCTGCGCCATGCTCCTGGAGCGGCTGGAGGCAACACAGTCGCTCAACGGGGTGCCGTTGCGGGACGCGGTGGACGTGTGGGGCGGGCTGGTCCGGCAGCTGAGCCTAAGCCCGGATCAGCGGCCCCAGTGGCAGGAGTTCGAGCACATTGCGGCGCGCGCCGAACAGTGGAGCGATGACCTTCCCGCCGATTGGGAACAGCTGGGGCGGCCCTTCCCCCGCTGGTTGCTCGAAGCGGCACTCGAGGTTTGCCAAACCCGCGGGGCGGTGGGCCGGCGCTCCGGCCGCGATGTGCTGGTCCACACAGACCTGCATTTCCTCAATGTCCTGGCCCGGCCCGGCGCGGCCGTGCCGGATGGACGGCCGATGGCGGCAGGATACGCCGCGATCGACCCCCAGCCGATGATCGGCGAACCGGAGTTCGCGGTGGCGCCGCTGCTGTGGAACCGGATCCGGGACCTGCCGGCCAACCAGCCTGGGGAAGGCCTGCGGGAGCGGTGCGCCGAGTTCAGTGCAGCGGCCGGCCTTGATCCTGAAGCCGCCCGGCAGTGGGGTGTCGCCCGGGAAGTTGCCAATGCGCTGTGGTACGCCGGAAAGCCGGACCACCAGGGCGATATGGCACGCTCACTCTGGGTGGCCAGCACCTTGGCCGGACGGACGCTTGAAGGGCTGCCGCCTGCCCACGCCCTGCCCGAGCCGGGCCAGGCACCGGGCTAGCGTACCGGCACCGGCAACGGTTCAGTTCAGCTGCCGCGCACGGCAGCCAGGGCGGACCGGACGGCGTCCACGGCCGTGCCCACATCCTTTTCGGCCGTATGCCAGTTGCTCACCGACACGCGCAGGATGTCCCGGTCCCGCCAGCGCGATCCGGACATCCAGACCCTGCCGTCCTCGATGATGCGGGCTGTTACAGCACGGGTGGTGGCATCGTCACCGAAAGCCACGCACACCTGGGTGTAGTCGACGTCGTTCAGCACCTCCACGCCGTCCAGCCCGGCGAGTCCCGCCGCGATGTCCGAGGCAGCCGCGGCGAGTCCCCTGACTTGCGCTGCCACCCCATCACGGCCAAGGTTCTTGAGCGCGGCCCACACCGGCACGCCGCGTGCGCGCCTTGACAGTTCCGGTACTTTTTCGAACGGGTCCCCCGGCCCTTCTGCATCGTGCACTAAATAGGTCGTGTGCAAGCCCATCGCCGAGCGGAGCGCAGAGGCGTCACGGACAATGGCGATGCCGCAGTCGTAGGGCACGTTCAGCGTTTTGTGCGCGTCGGTGGCCCATGAGTCCGCGTCCCCGCAGCCCCTTGTCAGGTGGCGCAGCTCCGGCGCCGCGGCGGCCCACAGGCCGAAGGCGCCGTCGATGTGGACCCACGCACCATGGTTCCTGGCGACGGCAATGGCTTCGGAGAACGGATCGAAGGCGCCGGAGTGCAGGTTGCTGGCTTGCAGGCACACCAGGGCCGGCCCAGAACCTTCCTGCAGCGCGGCATCCAGTGCCGCCGGAATCAAGCGTCCCTCGCCATCCGCTTCCACCACCCGGGGCCTTCCGAGCCCGAGATACCGCAGGCCGAGATCGATGGTGTCGTGCCGCTCCCGGCCGACAAAACACTGGATCCGCGGTGCACCGGACAGCCCGTCGCGGTCCAGGTCCCACCCTGCGTCCGTGAGGAGCCGCCACCGCCCGGCGGCCATCCCGGTGAAATTGGCCATGGTGGCTCCGGTGACGAATCCCACGTCGGAACCGGCCGGAAGCGCGAGCAGTTCCAGGAGCCAGGTTCCGGCAGCTTCCTCGATGGCTGCCATTGCGGGGGTGGCATAGCGCAGACCGGCATTCTGGTCCCAGGCGCTCACCAGCCAGTCGGAGGCAAGTGCTGCCGGAAGGGTTCCGCCGATGACCCAGCCGCAAAACGGCCGGAGGGCATCGCCATCAGACCGGGATCAGCGGTCCGGGCGAGGAAATCGACCACGTCCTCGGCCGGGATGCCCTGCGCAGGAAGTGGTCCGCCGAAGGCATCAGTCAGGTCATGGGCAGCGAACCTGGGCCCCACTGGTCGGTCAGGAAGGCTGTGCAGCCAGTCCGTCGCATGGCGCAGTGCAGCTGACAGAGCCGGGGAATAGTCATCATCGCCCTGTGACATACCTGCATGCTACGCCTCGCCATGGACGGCCACGAGGCAGGAAGGGTTCCGGCGTCAGGCGAAGTTTTCCTGCCAGATGTCATAGCCGAGTTTGATGATGAGGGCCGCGACCACCACCAGGAATACCACGCGGACGAAGCTGCTTCCCTGCTTCACTGCCGTCCTTGCTCCGAGGTAGCCGCCGGCCATGTTGGCGGCGCCCAGCAGCAGGCCCAGTCCCCACAGGATAGAGCCGTGCGGCAGGAAGAACATCAGTGCGCCCGCGTTGGTGGCCATGTTCACGATCTTTGCCTTGGCGCTGGCCTCCAGGAAGGCGTACCCCATGGCCGAGACCAGGGCAATGACCAGGAACGAGCCCGTGCCCGGGCCGATCAGTCCGTCGTAGAAACCGATAACGGCGCCAATGAGGCACGCCACCACGTAGTGCTTGTGACCGTCGTGCCGCAGCGCCGTGATGTCCCCGACGTCGGGCTTGAGCGCCGTGAAAAGCGCGACGGCGACCAGCGCCGCGACGATGATGGGTTTGAAGACGTTGGCCGGCAGGGTGGCCGCCAGCACGGCACCGCCAAAACTGCCCGCCAACGCGATCACGGCCATGGGCAGCGCCGTTTTCAGGTCCGGTCCCACCCGCCGGTAATAGGTGGTGGCGCTGGTGGCCGTTCCGAAGATGGAGCCCAGCTTGTTGGTGGCCAGGGCCTGCACCGGAGTGATGCCGGGGACCAACAGCAGGGCGGGGAGCTGGATCAGCCCGCCCCCGCCCACCACCGCGTCCACCCAGCCGGCAGCGAAGCCTGCCAGCACCAGCAGGAGGATTGTTGTCAGCTGGAGGGACTCAAGTCCTAAATCCACCGCTGGGGGTCAGCTGTTGCGGACGGCGTTGACCACGTAGTCAACCGCCTTATCAACAGCTACGTTCTCAGCTTCCCCCGTGCGGCGGTCCTTGATTTCCACGACGCCGTCCACCAGGCCGCGTCCGACGGCCAGGATGGTGGGGACGCCCACCAGTTCTGCGTCGCCGAACTTCACGCCGGGCGACACCTTGGGGCGGTCGTCGTAGATGACCTGCAGGCCGGCTGCCTCCAGGTCCAGGGACAGCTGCTCCGCGGCGGCGAAAATGTCCTCGCCCTTGCCCACGGCAACCACGTGGACGTCAGCCGGCGCCACGGCGCGTGGCCAGACGAGGCCGCGGTCATCGTGGTTGGCCTCGGCAAGGGCAGCGACGGCGCGGGTGACGCCCACACCGTAGGAGCCCATGGTGACCACTACCTGCTTGCCGTTCTGGTCCAGCACCTTCAGGTCCAGGGCTTCGGCGTACTTCCTGCCGAGCTGGAAGATGTGGCCCATCTCGATGCCGCGGGCAATTTCCAACGGACCGGAGCCGTCCGGGGACGGGTCGCCTTCGCGGACGTCGGTGCACTCGATGACGCCGTCCCAGGTGAAGTCCCGTCCGGCCACCAGGCCATAGACGTGCTTGCCGGCCTCGTTGGCGCCGGTGATCCAGGCGGTGCCGCGGACCACGCGGGGATCCACGAGGTAGAGGAGCTTGGTGGAGCTTTCGCTGCCCAGCAGGGGTTCGTCCAGGGTCAGGCCGGGGCCGAGGTAGCCCTTAACGATGAGGGGCTGCTTCTTGAGGTCGTCGTCGTTGGCTGCTTCCAGTCCGATTTCCCCTGCAATGGGCAGGAAGGAACCGATGTTGGCTTCCACGCGCTTGAGGTCAACGCCGCGGTCGCCCGGCAGGCCGATGACCACAAGCTGGCGTTCACCGGTGGGCAGGGTGACGGCGAGGACAACGTTCTTGAGGGTGTCCGCTGCAGTCCAGGCGCCGCCGTCGGCCTCGCTGCGGGGGGCCAGTTCGTTGGATGCCGCCACCAGCGTTTCGATGGTGGGGGTGTTCGGGGTGTCCAGTACCTGGGCGGCAGGCGCGTTGCTGAAGTCGATCTCCGCGGGGACCACGGTGGTGACGGCTTCCACGTTGGCGGCATAGCCTGCGGCCGACCGGACAAAGGTGTCCTCGCCGATCTCCGTGGGGAACAGGAATTCCTCGCTCTTGGACCCGCCCATGGCGCCGGCGGTGGCGGCAACCGGGACGACCTCCAGGCCCAGCCGGGCAAAGATCTTGAGGTAGGCGGAACGGTGCGCTGCGTAGCTGGCGTCCAGGCCGGCGTCGTCCACGTCGAAGGAGTAGGAGTCCTTCATGATGAATTCGCGGCCGCGGAGCAGGCCTGCCCGGGGACGGGCTTCATCGCGGTACTTGTTCTGGATCTGGTAGAGGCTCAGGGGCAGGTCCTTGTACGACGAGTACAGATCCTTCACCAGCAACGTGAACATTTCCTCGTGCGTCGGGGCCAGGAGGTAATCGGCGCCCTTGCGGTCCTGGAGCCGGAACAGGCCCTCCCCGTACTCGGTCCAGCGGTTTGTGGCCTCGTACGGTTCGCGCGGCAGCAGTGCCGGGAAGTGTACTTCCTGGGCGCCGATGGCGGCCATTTCCTCGCGGATGACCTCCTCGACTTTGCGGAGCACGCTCAGCCCCAGCGGAAGCCACGTGTAGATGCCGGGGGCTGCGCGGCGGATGTATCCGGCGCGGACCAGGAGCTTGTGGCTGGCGACCTCGGCGTCGACGGGATCTTCGCGCAGGGTGCGCAGGAAAAGCTGGGACAGTCTTAGAACCACGGGTGGTATCCGTTTCTGGGGAAGTGCTGGATCAGCAGGGCCGGACAAATTCGTCTGGGTACTAATCTACCGGCACCCGGCGCCAGGCTTGGACTGCAGGCTGGACTGGTCCCTGGCCAAAAGTGCCGGACACAGTAGAGCCACGCCCGGAATTACAAAGCCCCTGGCCCCCCAGTGAGGCTGGTCATCGCATCCGGGCGTGGCTCGACGCCGTTATCGCCCAAGTACTGGTGAGGACTGGTGAGACCGCCCACGCCACTCCAGCGCAGCTAGACCGAACCTATGTGATCGCGCACACGTTTGGCAAGTAGCCTTCGTTTTTGGACCGTTGACCCCCCGCTGTGCGCGTCCTACCTTTAATTCATCAGGTGATGAATTATCGGCGCACCACGTGCCGGAAACCCTCCTGTCCAGGGCGGAGGCGGCCATGTCCCATTCGGCAACAGCAGGAATCCAGGCCACCGGGACCGGCGGCGCGGTGGTGGCGCGTGGCCTGAATGTGGTGCGCGGGAAGGTTCCCCTCCTGAGCAGCCTGGACTTCGCCATCCCGGCCGGCCAGATCACCGGCCTCCTTGGGCCGTCCGGAAGCGGTAAAACCACCCTCATGCGGGCCATCGTTGGGGTCCAGCTCGTGTCGTCCGGAACGGTGGATGTCCTGGGCCTTGCCGCGGGGAGCCCGGCGCTGCGCCACCAGGTGGGTTACGTGACCCAGTCGCCCAGCGTCTACCCGGACCTGACGGTGGAAGCGAACGTACGGTACTTCGGCGCCATGCACCGCAAAAGGAAAACGGATGTGGATGAGGCGATTGCCGCCGTCGGGCTTGAACAGCTGGCACACCGGAAAACCGCGGACCTGTCCGGCGGCCAGCTCAGCCGGGTTTCGCTGGCCTGCGCCCTGGTGGCCCGCCCCAGGCTGCTGGTGCTGGACGAGCCCACAGTTGGCCTGGATCCGGTGCTGCGGGCGGACCTTTGGAGCCGTTTCCGGTCCATGGCCGAGGACGGCATAACCCTGCTCATATCGAGCCACGTGATGGAGGAAGCCAGCCACTGCCAATCGCTGCTGCTCCTGCGGGAAGGCAGGCTGCTGGCCCAGCTGACCCCTGAAGAGCTCAGCAGGCGGGGGCACAGCAACGACCTCGAGAAAGCTTTCCTCACCATCATCCGGGAGTCGGAAAACAACGACGGCGGGAGCCTGGGAGGCCGCGACGCGGCCGCCGGTGCCGCCACGGACAGGAGCGGACGGTAATGGACATCCGGATGCTTCTTGCCACCACGCGCCGGGTCCTTGACCAGCTGCGCCATGACCACCGCAGCATCGCCCTGATCCTGGTGGTTCCGGCGCTCCTCCTCACCGCGGTCTACTTCCTCTACGAAAATGAGGTTCTTCCACCGGGAACTCCGCGCACCTTCGACCGGGTGGGGCTGATGATGCTGGCCATCTTCCCGTTCGTGGTCATGTTCCTGGTCACTTCCATCACCATGCTCCGCGAACGTACGTCCGGAACACTGGAACGGCTGCTCACCACCCCTGTGCATAAGGCGGACCTGCTCTTTGGCTACGGCCTGGCCTTTTCCATCATGGCCGCACTTCAGTCACTGGTGGCAACAGCGGTGGCCTACTGGGTTTTTGGCCTGGACATTGAAGGTTCCCCGGGCCTTGTGGTGATGATTGCGGTCATCAACGCCGTCCTGGGCGTGGCGTTGGGCCTACTGTGTTCGGCCTTTGCCAGGACGGAGTTCCAGGCGGTCCAGTTCATGCCCGTGGTGGTGGTTCCGCAGATTCTGTTGTGCGGCCTGTTCGTGGCACGCGACCGGATGAACGATGTCCTGGAATCCGTGTCCAACGTCCTTCCGCTGACGTTTTCCGTGGATGCGCTGCAGGAAATCGCGGCGAACTCCGAGGCCACCGAACAGCTCTGGCAGGACGCAGGCATCATGGCAGCCATCGTCCTGGGCGTGCTGGTGCTGGCATCGCTCACCCTCCGCAGGCGCAGCGCGTGACCTCAGGCGGGCACGGCGCTGCAGGTGTCAGGCGGGGACGCCGGGGCGGCAGTGCCGCGTCGCGGGACCATATCCTCGAAACCGCGAGGCGCCAGTTTGCCGAACATGGCTTTGAGGGTACGAGCCTGCGTCAGGTGGCCCGGGTGGCGGGCGTTGACCCGGCCATGATCCACCACTTTTTCAAGGGCAAGGACGAGCTCTTCGCCCTCAGCGTGGAGCTTCCGGCGGACCCCGAGCAGGTGCTTTCCGGGGTAGCCGGCTCCGACCCCGGCCAGCGTGCGGAGCTGATTGTCCGCGCCGTGCTGCGCCTGTGGGAAAGCCCCGCACAGCCAAGCCTGGTGGCGTTCCTCCGGGGAACACTGGGGTCAAAGGCGAAAACTGCCCTGCTCCGGGAAATGGTGAACCGGACCATTATCAGCCGCATCATGGCGGGCGTTCCGGGGACACCGGATGAGGTGGCCCTGCGCGGCGAACTCGTGGCAACGCAGATGGTGGGCCTGATGATGGTCCGCTACGTGGTCCGCCTGGAGCCGCTGGCATCGGCAGAACCGGAGGATGTTGTCCGGCTCATCTCCCCCAACGTGCAGCGGTACCTGACCGGGAACCTCACATAACCAGGCCACCAGGCCGAATGGGACTTTCGCAGGCAGCCGCCCGCTAGAAGAGAACTGTAGCGAAGGTTCCCACCTGCCGGAAACCGACGCGTTCATAGGTGGAACGCGCCCTCACGTTGAAGCCGTTGACGTAAAGGCTGGTGACCGGCGCGACCTTTTGCGCCTGCTCCACGACGGCGGACATGTACCCGGGGCTGAGCCCCTGGCCGCGGAAGAGCGGATTCATCCATACGCCCTGGATTTGGGTGACCTCGGAGGTGACAGCGCCCAGCTCCGCTTTGAACACCACTTCCCGGGCATCGTTGAGGTGGACAAGGGAGTGGCCCTGCCGGATGAGGCCTTCCACCCGGCGGCTGTAGAACTCCCGCCCGCCAAGGAAAGGCGAGTATCCGACTTCCTCCTCGAACATCGCGGCGCAGGCAGGGAGGATGCGGTCAAAATCCGCCAGGTTTCCCAGTTCGAGGCCGGGGTTGGGCTCGACGCAGGACGGCCCGTCGATAATCATCAGGGGCTGTTCGGCGCGCACTTCATGCGCACGGTGGCCCAACTCCACGAGTTCAGCATGAAGGGCCAGCACAGCCTGCGCGGGCCCAAAGGCCGAGGCGTAACGCCGGCTGGACCTGTTGGCGGCCTCGGCCACCACTCCGGCAAGGGCGGGATCCAACTGGACCGGAACCAGGTTCGCGCCAGCCCAGCAGGCACCCACCAGGATGCCGTCGTCGAACACTCCGATAATGCCGGCGCCGCCGCTGGTAGGCGCGGCGGTGCCGGCAGCACGCAGGTGGGCGAGAATGAACACATTGGTGACCGGATCCTGCCGGGCAAGGAGCCTCAGCGCCTCGGTGTCCTGGCCGTCCAGCGTGCGGACCGAAATCCCCGCCAGATCGGTAACGTCCTTACGAGACGCTAACCACGGGGCTACCCTTGACAGCATCTTCGCCATCGGCCTCCCCCATCTCTTCCGCGATACGCATGGCCTCTTCGATCAGTGTCTCAACAATTTCGCTTTCGGGAACAGTCTTGATGACTTCGCCCTTCACAAAAATCTGGCCCTTGCCGTTACCGGAAGCAACGCCGAGGTCGGCTTCACGTGCCTCACCCGGTCCGTTCACCACGCAGCCCATGACGGCCACGCGCAGTGGAATCTCCATTCCCTCCAGCCCGGCGGTCACCTGCTCCGCCAGCGTGTAAACGTCCACCTGGGCGCGGCCACAGGACGGGCAGGAGACAATTTCCAGCTTGCGGGGACGCAGGTTGAGGGACTGCAGGATCTGGTTTCCCACCTTGATCTCCTCCACCGGCGGGGCCGAGAGGGAAACGCGGATGGTGTCGCCGATACCCCTGGACAGGAGGGCGCCGAAGGCAGTGGCGGACTTGATGGTGCCCTGGAACGCGGGGCCGGCTTCGGTCACGCCGAGGTGGAGGGGCCAGTCACCCTTTTCGGCCAGCATTTCGTAGGCCGCCACCATGATGACGGGATCGTTGTGCTTGACCGAGATCTTGAAGTCGTGGAATCCGTGCTCTTCGAAGAGCGAGGCTTCCCACACTGCAGACTCCACGAGCGCCTCAGGGGTTGCCTTGCCGTACTTCTTGAGGATGCCGGGCTCCAGCGATCCGGCGTTGACGCCGATGCGGATGGAGGTGCCGTGGTCCCGCGCGGCAGCGGCGATTTCCTTGACCTGGTCGTCGAACTTGCGGATGTTTCCAGGGTTGACGCGCACGGCGGCGCATCCGGCCTCGATGGCGGCGAAGACGTACTTGGGCTGGAAGTGGATGTCCGCGATGACCGGGATCTGGGACTTCCGGGCAATGATGGGCAGCGCCTCGGCGTCGTCCGCGGAGGGGCAGGCAACACGCACGATGTCGCAGCCGGATGCCGTCAGCTCCGCGATCTGCTGCAGCGTGGCGTTGATGTCAGTTGTGGGCGTGGTGGTCATCGACTGCACGCTGATGGGGAAGTCCGAGCCCACCCCAACGGAACCGACTCTGATCTGGCGGGTCTTGCGGCGCGGGGCAAGGACGGGTGGCGGTGCTGACGGCATTCCCAGGCTGACCGAGGTCACGTGGACTCCTAGAGTTGAAAGGGTAAAGAAGAAGCGGCTACGCCGTGAGTCCGGCGAGGACGCCGATGATGGGTGACCATTCCGTGATGCGGGTCCCGGCGATGACTCCGGCGGCGGCGAAGGGATCCTGCTTGAGGATCGAGTTGAGGGCGGCCTCGTCTGCTGTCTTGAAGATCAGGAGCGCTCCGGCGCCGTCACCGTACGGACCGCTGGCGAGGAGGACGCCGTCCTGCGCAAGGCCCGCAAGCCATTCGCGGTGCGCTGGCCGGGCCTCGTCGCGGGCTTCGGTGGAATCGGCGGCATAAACGTACTCAACGGCAAAAACTGTCATACCGCTACCCTATCGCCATGCCCGCCCTGCCACCCATCCGGGTGCTATCTCCGGCCGGGCAGAAGACCTGTTTCAGCTGAGGAAGAGGACCTTGACGGCGGCTGCGGTACCGGCGGCCCAGAGCATGGACGTCAACGTTCCGATGATGAAACGCTCAGCCGCCACCGGCGTCTCCTTCAGCTCCGCGAACCGGCCCAGGCCTTTGATGGCCACGATGTAGGCGATGGCCACCGGCTGGCCGGTCAGGATGGCCAGGCACACTCCCAGCCGCTCCAGGATGCCGATGATGGCTCCGCCGCGCAGGATCCGCTGTGCCGATGCGGCCGGCTCGGCAGGTGCAGCGCCCGACGCCGGGTGCTCAGGTTCAGCCGTCAGCTCGCCGTCCACTTTTTGGCCGGTTTCGTCCGGGTGGCTTCCGCGCACAGGGTCAACAGTGACGTCTGCGGACGGGTCCTCCGCAGCCCGCCGGGCCTGCTCTGCCGCCTTGGCGGCGTCCGCCCTGTCGTCAATGGTTCTGGCGAGTTTGAAAACGAGCGCCGTCACAGGCCAGCCCGCAAAACCAGCCGTAAGTAGTGCAACCGTGATCCACAGTGCGTTCATTGAGCTCCTTCACCATGGGAACGGGCAGTCGTTGAATGGGCAATCGTTGAATGTGCATGGTCCAGAAGCATTGCTGCCGCCGGCCTGGCTGCCCATTCTTCCTGCCAGCCGGACCGGAGTACGGTTCGGCTCACCGATTGTTCGCTGATTCCAAGCTCCAGAGCCACTTGCTTTTGGCGCCCGTGCCTGGTGGATTCCTGGCGGCGGAGGGCGTCCACCACCCGCCACTGGGCATCGGTACGCTCCTGCACAACGCGGCCCAGCAGGCGCAGCACCGCTTCAGCGTTGGCACAGGCCCGCACCCCCCCAGCGTCCACGGCGCGGCCTTCCGCGTCTTTGCCCATAGTGCCCGGCACCACCGACAACGGAACCTGCGAGCCTGCTGCCTTGGCCCGGTCCACGGCGTGGCGTGCGGCAACGAACGCTGCCCCTGTCCCCTCACGCGGGCTGGCACCGCCAGGGAGCGATACCGCTCCGATGCCGATTCCCACATACCAGCGGCCGGCCCGCAGCGCATGCAGGGCAATGTCCACAACATCGGCAGGGTCAGCCACCACGCCCTGGAGCTCATCGCCCACCGAGCGCTCAAAGGCAGCAGGTGTCAATTCGGCAAGCTGGGAGATCAGGTCCGGAACCCGATCCCTATCCCCCGTGCTGCCCCGCTGGTCAATCGTCATAACGAACATGGATCAACCATATGCGGCTGACTATCCGATCTCAATCAAAATTGACTGATTTCCGGGAATCAACCGCAGCTGTATTAGGAGTCAGCCGAAGAGATTCACCGGCTTGACGATGTCCGCGTAGATCAGCAGGGCGCTCATGCCCATCAGCAAGGCCGCCACCACGTACGTCACGGGGAGCAGTTTGGCGATGTCGAAGGCCCCCGGGTCCGGTTTGCCAAACAGCTTTGCCACCCTTCGCCTGGCGCCTTCGTACAGCGCACCGGCAACGTGGCCGCCGTCCAGAGGCAAAAGCGGAATCAGGTTGAAGACGGCCAAGGCGAAGTTCAGCCCTGCCAGCAGCCCGATCAGGGTGGCCACCCGGGACTGGACCGGGATTTCCTCCATGGCGGCGACTTCGCCGGCCACCCGGCCGACGCCCACCACGCTGATGGGACCGTTGGGATCGCGGGGCTCTTCACTGAAGGCGGCCTTCGCCACGCCCACCACGCGTGCGGGCAGGTTGAAGATGACGCCGGCAACCTGGCGGATGTTTTCCCCCGCCATGGGCAGGACGGTCGACGCCGGCTGGGGCACCAGTTCCGTGTGCGCACCGATTCCCAGGAAGCCGACGTCCTGGTACCGGAGGTTGCCGGCGTCGTCCGTCTCCTGCCGGCCGTCCACGCCGATGATGGGCCGGGCGGACAAAACGGGGGTCACCGTTGTGGAGAGGGGGGCGCCGTCGCGCTCCACGGTGATGGCTACCTCGCGGCCGGCGGAGGCGCGGATCCACTCGGTCAGCTGGTCCCAGCTGGTGACGTCCTTGCCGTCGAAGGACGTCACGGTGTCATTGGGCTGCAGTCCCGCGGCGGCGGCAGGCGTCAGCCGGCAGTCCGCGGAGTCGGGGTCCACCGTTTCGCCCGCCGCCACCTGGCATTTGGAAACGTCCGAGATGGTGGTGGTGGCCGTTGCCATTCCGAAGCCCATCAGCAGGACGGCCGTCAGGATGAGGCCGAGGACCATGTTCATGGCTGGTCCGCCGAGCATCACGATGATCTTTTTCCAGACCGGAAGCCGGTAGAAGACGCGGTTTTCGTCGCCCGGGCCAACTTCCTCATGCGCCATGGACCGGGCTTCGGTGGCAAGGGTCTGGAACATCCCCGTGCTGGAAGGGCGGACCGATCCGTCGTCCTTGTTGGGCGGGTACATGCCGATCATGGACACATAGCCGCCCAGCGGAATGGCCTTCACGCCGTACTCGGTTTCGCCCCTCCGCTTCGACCACAGGGTGGGGCCGAAACCGATCATGTACTTGGTCACACGCACCTTGAAGAGCTTGGCGGGCACCAGGTGGCCCACTTCGTGGAGCGCGATGGAGGCGGCGATGCCGATGGCCACAAAGACGACGCCGAGGATAAAAAGGAGAACGGGGGTCATGGAGGTGCTTGCTGCTTCCTAGAGACTGCTGACTGCTAAACGTTCGTGGGCGCGGGCGCGTGCCCAGCTCTCAGCATCCAGCACGGATTCCACCGTGAGCCGGGAAGAACCTGAATGTTCGCTGAGCACGGCGTCCACCGTGTCCACGATGTCGGTGAACCGGATGCGGCCGGCATGGAAGGCCGTCACGGCTTCCTCGTTGGCTGCGTTGAAGACTGCCGGGAAGGTGCTGCCCTGCCTTGCGGCATCCTTCGCGAGATCCACGGCGGGGAAAGCGGTCACGTCCAGCGGCTCGAAGGTCCAGGTGGCCGCCTTGGTCCAGTCGCAGGCTGCCGCGGCCTTGGGCACCCTGTCCGGCCAGCCCAGCCCCAGCGCAATGGGCAGGCGCATGTCCGGGGGCGAGGCCTGGGCGATGACGGAGCCGTCGATGAACTGGACCATGGAGTGCACCACGGACTGGGGGTGGACCACAACGTCTATCCGGTCCAGCGGAACATCGAAGAGCAGGTGCGCCTCGATCACTTCGAGTCCTTTGTTGACGAGCGTGGCTGAGTTGGTGGTGACCATAACGCCCATGTCCCAGGTGGGATGGGCCAGCGCTTCCTCCGGGGTGACACCGTACAGTTCCTCGCGGCTCCTGCCCCGGAACGGGCCTCCGGACGCTGTGAGGATGAGTTTTTCCACTTCGCCGGCCGTGCCGGACCGCAGGCATTGGGCTATCGCGGAGTGCTCTGAGTCCACGGGGACAATCTGGCCGTCCCGGGCCGCTGCCTTGACCAGCTCCCCGCCCACAATGAGGGATTCCTTGTTGGCCAGGGCCAGTGTGGCGCCGGACTTGAGCGCCGCCAGGGTGGGGGCAAGGCCTATTGAACCGGTGATGCCGTTGAGCACCACGTCCGCCTCGATTTCCGCAATGCGGGTGGAGGCGTCGGGGCCGGACACGATCCGGGGCCGGTAGCCGGACTTTCCCGCAGCGGCGGCTGCCTGGTCGATCAGGGTGGCCAGGCGGGCCGGATCACCGCCGGCGATTCCCACGGCTGCAGCTCCCGTATGCACCGCCTGCCGGGCGAGGAGTTCCAGGTTGCCGCCGCCTGCGCTGAGTGCCACGACCTCGAAAAGGTGCGGGGCGCCGTCGACGACGTCAATCGCCTGGGTGCCGATGGAACCGGTGGATCCGAGGAGGACGACTCTGCGTGGCTGCATTGGTTAAGTATCCCGCACCTCCTTGACCGGCTGCGCCTTGACCTCGGCACGGCCCGGCGTAACGTGGATGCCGTGGACTGGCTGTCTTGGTTCGATGCGCCGGAATACGAGTTCGCCCGGCAAGTGCTGCAGCGGGGCATCGCCGCGCTCTACTTCGTCGCGTTCCTGTCCTCGCTGAATCAGTTCCCCGCGCTGCTGGGTGAGCGCGGATTTCTCCCGGCACCGGAATACCTGGGCGGCTTCAGCAGGCTGCGCCGGCCCACCCTCTTCCGCTGGCGCTACTCCGACGGCCTGCTGCGGGCCGTCTGCGCGGCGGGGCTTGTGATATCGGCGCTGCTGGTGGCCGGACTCCCGCAGATGGGACCTCCCTGGGTGCCGCTGATTGCGTTCCTGTCCCTCTGGCTGCTGTACATGTCCATCGTGAACGTGGGCCAGACGTTCTACGGGTTCGGCTGGGAGATGCTCCTCCTTGAAGCGGGCTTCACCGTGGCGTTCCTCGGGTCTGACCAGACGGACCCGCCCCGGACCATCCTGATCCTGATCGTGTGGCTGGTGTTCCGGCTGGAATTCGGCGCCGGGATGATCAAGATCCGCGGCGGCCGGGAGTGGCGCGACCTGACCGCGCTGTACTACCACCATGAGACGCAGCCAATGCCCGGTCCGCTCAGCCGGCAGGCGCATCTGCTGCCCAAGCCCCTCCACAAGGTGGAAGTGCTGGGCAACCATTTCGCCCAACTGGTGGTCCCCTTCCTGCTGTTCGCTCCCCAGCCGGTGGCCAGCGTCGCAGCGGCGATCGTCATCGTGACACAGCTGTGGCTGGTGGCCACCGGCAACTTCGCCTGGCTGAACTGGATCGCCATCGTGCTGGCGTTCGCCGCCGTCAGCGATTCGGCGGCCCACGCCGTCCTGCCGGCCATCCCCGTGGACTGGCACGGGGCGGGCGTGGAGCGGGAGACTCCGCTCTGGTGGCTGGTCATCACGCTCGCTGCCACCCTGTTGCTGGTGGTGCTCAGTTACTGGCCGCTCCGGAACCTGTTCTCCCGACGGCAGCTGATGAATGCGAGCTTCAACCGCTGGCAGCTGGTGAACACCTACGGGGCGTTCGGGAGTGTCACCAAGCAGCGCATCGAGATTGTGGTGGAGGGCACCCTGGACGACGACCCCGATGAGTCCTCCGACTGGCGTGAGTACGGCTTCAAGGGAAAGCCCGGGGATGTGCGCCGGATTCCCCGCCAGTATGCCCCCTATCACCTGCGGCTGGACTGGCTCATGTGGTTCCTGCCGCTGCGGACGGTGCACGAAGAGTGGTTTTACGCCTTCCTCGGCAAGCTGCTGGAGGCGGACCGGAAGACCCTGCGGCTCCTGCGCCATGACCCGTTCGACGGCGGGGCGCCCCGCTGGGTGCGCGTCCTTAGCTACCACTACCGTTTCGCCACCCGCAAGGAGTTCCGGGAGACGGGGAACCGGTGGGTGCGCACCCGGCTCTACGAGGCCATCCCGCCGATCTCCCTCCGGCGGTCGCAAGGCCGGCGAAGGTGAGCGCCCGGCCAACGCGGAAACCGGCGCCGGACTCCAGGGCAGCCTGGTCCCTGCAAGGCTTTAGGCGTGCTCCCCCGCCCGGCGGATGATGGCCTCGGCGTGCTTCAGGATGGGCCCGTCGATCATCTTTCCCTCGTGCTGGAAAACACCGGAACCGGCGGTCCGGGCAGCCTGCAGCAGGGCTGAGGCCGCGGCCACGTCCGCCTCGGAAGGAGCGTAGGCGCCCCGCACCACGGCGGCCTGGCTGGGGTGGATGCAGGCTTTGGAACTGAAGCCCGACGCAACGGCATCGGCCGCTTCCGCCGCCAGGCCTGTGAGATCCGGGATGTTGACATACACGGCGTCCACCGCTTCCTTGCCGAAAGCGCGGGCAGCCAGAAGGACCGATGACCGGGCATGCAGCGCCACGGCCCGGTAGCCGCCGTCGTCCCCGCGGCTGGACGTACCGCCCAGGGTTGCCAGCAGGTCCTCGGCTCCCCACATCAGCGCAACCACGTTGGGGGCGGCGGCAATGGCCGGCGCATTCAGGATGCCGAGGGCAGTCTCACAGAGTGCGATGACCTGGTAGGCCTCAAGCGCTTTCAACTGCTCGGCACTTTCCGCCTTTGCCAGCATGACCGTGCGGTAGGGCGTGTGTGCCAGGGAGTGCAGATCTTTTTCGAATTCCTCCGTCCCGGCCGGGTTCACCCTGATGATGGTCCGGCTGGGATCCAGTTCCGGGACGTCGCCGGTGGCCCCCACCTGGGCAAGGATGGCACCCCGGGCGCGCTGCTTGTCGGCAGGGGCAACGGCGTCTTCGAGGTCCAGGATGACGGCATCGGCGCGGGTGGCGGCCTTCTGGTAGCGTTCCGGCCGGTCAGCAGGGCAAAAGAGCAGGGCAGGGCCCATCACAAAGGTCATACCGGCATTGTCTCCTGTCCGTTGCCGGGCTGCCTGGTATGTGCGTCCCGGGTCCACATCAGGCAGCTTCGGGTTGCGAGCGCCACCACGGCGCCGTCCTGGTTCCGGCCGGTGTGCTGCATGGTGACGACCCCCTGGCCCGGCCGTGATTGCGAGAGCCGCTTCCCGGCGATCACGGTCTCCGTATAGAGGGTGTCCCCGTGGTACAGCGGGTGCGGGAAGGACACGTCGGTCAGGCCCAGCTGGGCGATGATGGTCCCCTGCGTCAACTGGGTGACGGATTGGCCCACCACCGTGGAAAGCGTGAACATGGAATTGACCAGCCGCTGGCCAAAAGGCTGGCCGGCGCTCCAGGCCGCGTCGAGGTGCAGGGCCTGCGTGTTCATGGTGAGGGTGGTGAACAGGACATTGTCCGCCTCGGTCACCGTGCGGCCGGGACGGTGCGCGTAAACCACCCCTTCTTCCAGTTCATCGAAGTACAGCCCGCGCTGCTCGATGACGCGCGGGGCGCCGGAGGCAGAGCCCGTGGTAGGGCTCGTTGAAGCCTCGTTCCCGGTCATACCGTGAGTTCCTGGTCTTCTTCGAACAGCTCGGCACCGGTGGCTGCGGCGACGTCCTCCGCGGAGACGTTGGGTGCCAGTTCGCGCAGCACCAGGCGCGATCCTGAGGTGTCCTTGACGACGTCGATGACGGCGAGGTCTGTGATGATCCGGTCCACGCACCCCTTGCCGGTCAGCGGGAGCGAACACTCCTGGACGATTTTGGGCCGGCCGCTGCGGTCCACGTGCTCCATCATCACGATGACCTTCTTGGCGCCGAACACCAGGTCCATGGCCCCGCCCATGCCCTTGACCATCTTGCCCGGGATCATCCAGTTGGCCAGGTCTCCGTTTGCGGCCACCTCCATGGCTCCCAGGACGGCAACGTCCACGTGGCCGCCCCGGATCATCCCGAAGGACGAAGCGGAGTCAAAGAATGCTGCGCCCTTGTTGACGGTGACGGTTTCCTTGCCGGCATTGATCAGGTCGGGGTCCACGGCATCCTCCGCCGGATAAGGGCCGACGCCGAGGATTCCGTTTTCGGAGTGCAGCACCACTTCCACACCGGCGGGAATGTAGTTGGGGATCAGCGTGGGCATCCCGATTCCGAGGTTCACGTACTGGCCGTTGCTGAGCTCCATGGCCACCCGGGCGGCCAGTTCGTTGCGCGTCCAGCCTTTGGTTTCGGCTTCGCCTGCCGCATCGCCGGTGGCGGCGTGCTGCTGGGAGGGTGCGCGGCGGTACTCGGGACGGACGCCTTCGGGCCGCGGAGCGTAGGGGCTGTTGGGATCCATGGCTAAGCTCCTGCCTGCTGGTTGCTGCCGGGTCCCTGGACGGAACCTCCTCCGGAGGCCGGGGCCGCCAGCGCCACGGTCCGCTTTTCAATGCGTTTCTCGGCGTTGGAAGCCAGGACTACGCGCTGCACGAAAATGCCGGGGGTGTGGATGTGTTCCGGGTCCAGTTCTCCCGGCTCCACAAGTTCTTCCACCTCGGCGATGGTGATGCGGCCGGCCATGGCGCAGAGCGGGTTGAAGTTCATGGCCGTGGCGTGGAAGACGAGATTGCCGTGCCGGTCGCCCTTCCACGCGTGGACCAGCCCGAAGTCCGGCGTCAAGGCCTCCTCCAGCACGTAGTCAACCCCGGCGAAGGAGCGCACCTCCTTCGGTTCCGATGCCACCGCGATCCCGCCGTCGGCGTCGTACTTTTGCGGCAGGCCGCCGTCGGAAACCTGCGTGCCCACCCCCGCCTTGGTGAAGAAGGCAGGGATCCCGGCGCCGCCGGCGCGCAGCTTCTCCGCGAGGGTGCCCTGGGGCGTGAGGACCACTTCCAGCTCCCCGGCCAGGTATTGCCGGGCGAACTCTTTGTTCTCGCCCACATAGGAGCTGATGGTGCGGCGGATGCGCCCGTCCCGGAGCAGGATGCCCAACCCCCAGTCGTCCACACCGCAGTTGTTGCTGACCGTTTCCAGTCCGGAGGTGCCGGCACGGTGCAGGGCGTCGATGAGGGTGACCGGAATCCCGCAGAGTCCGAATCCGCCTACGGCCAGGGAGGCGCCGTCCGGGATGTCCGCCACGGCTTCGTCGGCGCTGGCAACAACCTTGTTGATCATCGTTGGTCCTTTCAAGGGTCTCGACAGGCTCGACCACCGGGACAGGCTGGACCACCGGACGGCTCTACCGCCCAGCGGACCCGCTAGAGTCCCAGTTCGCGGGCGATCAGCATCAGCTGGACCTCCGTGGTGCCCTCCCCCACTTCAAGGATCTTGGAGTCGCGGTAGTGGCGTGCCACGGTGAACTCGTTGATGAAGCCATAGCCGCCGAATACCTGGGTGGCATCCCGCGCGTTGTCCATGGCCGCCTCGCCTGCGACCATCTTAGCGATGGCCGCCTGCGTCTTGAACGGCTTTCCGGCGAGCATCCGGGCGGCTGCATCGTAGTAGGCCAGGCGGGCGGTGTGGGCCCTGGCTTCCATGCGGGCGATCTTGAAGGAGATGGCCTGGTACTTGCCGATCTCCTGGCCGAAGGCCCTGCGCTCCTTGGCATATTTGACGGACAGGTCCGCGCATCCCTGGGCGGCGCCGGTGGCGAGGGCTGCGATGGCGATGCGGCCCTCGTCCAGGATGGAGAGGAAGTTGGCGTAGCCGCGGCCTTCGGCACCCAGCAGGTTTTCTTCCGGGACGCGGACGTCCTTTAGCGTGAGCGGGTGGGTGTCCGAGGCGTTCCATCCCACTTTGTTGTAGGGCTTTTCCGCCTTGAATCCGGGCGTGTCGGTGGGCACCAGGATGGTGGAGATCTCTTTCTGCAGGCTGCCGTCCGGACGCTCCTTCTGTCCGGTGACTGCGGTCACCGTGACCAGCCGGGTGATGTCCGTCCCGGAATTGGTGATGAACTCCTTGTTGCCGTTGATCACCCACTGGCCACCCTCGCGCCGGGCGTGGGTTTTGGTGCCGCCGGCGTCTGACCCGGCTTCGGGTTCCGTCAGCCCGAAGCCCGCGAGCGCCTGGCCGGACGCCAGCATGGGGAGCCATTCCTCCTTCTGGGCGTCCGTGCCGAAGCGGTACACGGGCATGGCGCCCAGGGAGACGCCGGCTTCCAGGGTGATGGCGACGGACTGGTCCACCCGGCCCAGCTGTTCCAGTGCCAGGGCGAGGGCGAAGTAGTCCCCGCCCATTCCGCCGAACTCCTCCGGGAAGGGCAGGCCGAACAGGCCCATCTCCGCCATCTGCTTCACGACTTCGTAGGGGAAGCTGTGCTCCTCGTCGTGCTTGGCCGATACCGGGGCCACCACGGTGTCCGCGAAGTCGCGGACGGTGTCGCTGAGGTCCTGGTATTCCTCGGTAAGTTCAAAACCTGCCATGTCTAGGCTCCTTTGCCATTCGTCAAACTGTCTTGTGGCTGTTCCGGGGCACCGGCTGGATGGATGGTGGCCAGGATCTGGTCCGCCTTCACCAGGTCGCCGGGCCGGGCGGTAAGGTGCACCGTCCCGGCCAGCGGCGCCAGCAGCTGGTGTTCCATCTTCATGGCCTCCACCGAAGCCAGGACCTGGCCGGCTTCCACGACGTCCCCGTCGGCCACCGGGACGGACACCACCGTGCCGGGCATCGGTGAACGCACGGCCGGGTCCGCCGATCCTTCCTCCCGCTGGATCGCCGACAGGACGCGTTCGAGCCGCGCCTCACGGCTCAGCACCTCCAGCCGGCAGGACCAGCCTTCGTTGCCGAGGAACAGTTCCAAGGGGGCGTCCGACGGCGGGGTCCCCGACTCCCTCTGGCGGGGTTCCGCAGTGCCGTTTTCGGGGAAGGATGGCCCTGGGTGGAGTGGCCCCGGGTAGACCGGAGCCAGCGCATACTCGTGGACGTCGCCGTCGAGGGCCAGCTCCGCGTGGCCTCGCCGTGAAAAGCGAAGAGAGGCTGTGCGGCGGGCACCGCCGTCGACCGCCACGATGATGTCTCCCGCGGCGGGGCTGCCGCTGACCGCAACGGTGGCCACGCCGCCGTCGGGCGTTCCCAGGCTCACCCGCCGGGGAGCGGGAGCTCCCAGACGCCAGCCATTACCCGCGTGCCAGGGACCGGCCGCCTGTGGTGCCCGGTCACCGGCTTGGACAACGAACAGGGCCGCGGCCACCAGCTCGGCCTCATCGACGCGGCGAAAAGCAAAGCCAGGCAGCTTCCGCTCAATGAGGCCGGTATCCAGGTGGCCGTTCCGGACATCGGGATCGTTGATCAGGAGCCGGAGGTACTCCACATTGGTGTCCAGGCCCAGCGCGGTGTAGCCGGCGAGCGCCCCGTCCAGGGTGTCCAGTGCGGCTGCCCGGTCCGCACCCCAGGCGATGACCTTGCCCATCATCGGGTCGTAGCTCGACGACAGCTGCAGCCCTTCGACCAGTGACGAATCCACCCGGATCCGTCCCTCCCCTCCGTCCGGCAACTCGTCAAGCAGGTAAACCCGCCCGGTGGACGGCAGGAAGTTCTTTTCCGGCACTTCGGCGTACACACGCGCCTCCACGGCGTGGCCTTCCAGGACGACGTCGGCCTGCCGGACGGTCAGTTCCTCACCCGCGGCAATCCGGACCTGCCATTCAACGAGGTCCACGCCCGTGACCATCTCCGTAACGGGGTGCTCAACCTGCAGGCGGGTGTTCATCTCCATAAAGAAGAACTCGTCCGGGGCGTCATCGGATACCAGGAACTCCACTGTTCCGGCGCCGCTGTAGTTCACGCTGCGAGCGGCGTTGCAGGCGGCCTCGCCGATGCGGGCCCGGACTTCCGGCCCGTTGGGCAGGCTTTCCAGCAAGGGCGACGGGGCTTCTTCGATCACTTTCTGGTGCCGCCGCTGCAGGGAGCATTCGCGTTCGCCAAGGTGGATGACGTTGCCGTGGTTGTCCGCCAATACCTGGACCTCAATATGCCGCGGGGTGGTCACCAGCCGTTCCAGGAACAGGGTGTCGTCACCGAACGCGCTGGCCGCCACCCGCCGGGCAGTGGCAAGGACTCCGGGAAGGTCCTCCGGGGTTTCCACCGCGTGCATGCCCTTGCCGCCGCCTCCCGCGGAGGGCTTGATCAGGAGCGGAAATCCGACGGCGGCGGCAGCCTCCACCAGGTCAGCGTCCGTCATGCCCGGGCGTGCCACGCCGGGAACCACCGGGACGCCGTAGCCCGCCACGTGGTTTTTGGAGCGGATCTTGTCCCCCATGATGTTCAGGGCTTCCACGTCTGGCCCGATGAACGTGATGCCGGCCTTTTCCAGGGCGCGGGCAAACTCCACGTTCTCGCTCAGGAAGCCGTAGCCCGGGTGCACAGCCTCGGCCCCGGTCTGCCGGCAGGCCCCGATGACCGCCTCGATGTTCAGGTAGCTCTCGGCGGCGGCCGCCGGGCCGATCCGCACGGCCGAGTCAGCTTCGCGGACGTGCCGGGCGCCGGCGTCGGCATCGCTGTACACGGCCACCGAGCGGATGCCCAGGGCGCGGAGGGTCCTGATGACGCGGCACGCGATTTCGCCACGGTTTGCCACCAGGACCGTGCCGAACAACGGTTGGCGGGCGGCGGCCGTGCCGGGTGCGGTGATGCTCGTCGTTGAGTGCAGGGTCATGGCTGGCTCACATCCGGAAGAGGCCGAAAGAGGTTTCCGGCAAGGGGGTGCGGGAGACGACGTCCAGGGCCAGGCCCAGGACGGTGCGGGTATCCGCGGGGTCGATGACGCCGTCGTCCCAGAGCCGGGCCGTGGAGTAGTACGGGCTGCCCTGGTCCTCGTATTGCCGGCGGATGGGGGCCTTGAACTCTTCCTCATCCCGGGCTGACCATTCCTCGCCGGCCGCTTCGTACTGGTCCCGCTTCACAGTGGCCAGCACGCTTGCCGCTTGGTTGCCGCCCATCACCGAGATCCGGGCTGCCGGCCACATCCAGAGGAACCGCGGCGAATAGGCGCGGCCGCACATGGAGTAGTTGCCGGCGCCGAAGGAACCGCCGATCACCACCGTCAACTTGGGGACCCTGGCGGTGGCCACGGCCGTGACCATTTTTGCCCCGTTCTTGGCGATGCCGCCCTGCTCCGCGTCCCTGCCCACCATGAAGCCCGAGATGTTCTGCAGGAACACCAGGGGGATGCCGCGCTGGTCGCAAAGCTCGATGAAGTGTGCGCCTTTGAGGGACGACTCGCTGAACAGCACGCCGTTGTTGGCCACGATGCCCACCGGATGGCCGTGGAGGCGGGCGAAGCCGGTGACCAGGGTGGTGCCGTAGTCCTTCTTGAACTCGTGGAACCTGCTGCCGTCAACCAGCCTGGCGATGACCTCATGGACGTCGTAGGGGGCGTTGACGTCCGTGGGGACTGCCCCGTACAGCTCCTCCGTGCGTGCGGCAGGCCCGACGGCGGGTTCCACGTCCCACGCGGGGGCCGCCGGTCTGGGCAGCGTGGCCACGATGTCGCGGATGATCTGCAGGGCGTGGTGGTCGTTTTCCGCCAAATGGTCGGTCACCCCCGAGATCCGCGAATGCACGTCCCCGCCGCCGAGCTCCTCGGCCGTGACAATTTCGCCGATGGCGGCCTTCACCAGCGGCGGGCCGCCCAGGAAGATGGTGCCCTGGTTGCGGACGATGACGGTTTCATCGCTCATGGCCGGGACGTAGGCGCCGCCGGCAGTGCAGGAGCCCATCACCGCGGCGATCTGCGGGATTTTTGCCGCTGAGAGGCGCGCCTGGTTGTAGAAGATGCGGCCGAAGTGCTCTTTGTCCGGAAAAACCTCGTCCTGCTTGGGCAGGAATGCCCCGCCCGAATCAACCAGGTAGATGCACGGCAGCCGGTTCTCGAGTGCGACTTCCTGGGCCCGCAGGTGCTTCTTGACGGTCATCGGATAGTAGGTGCCGCCTTTGACCGTGGCGTCGTTGGAGATGACCAGGACATGGCGTCCGTGCACCAGGCCAATGCCGGCGATGACCCCCGCGCCGGGAGCTTCGTCGTTGTACATCCCGGTGGCGGCGAGGGGTGCAATTTCGAGGAAGGGGCTGCCGTCATCCAGCAGCTGGTCGATGCGCTCGCGGGGCAGGAGTTTTCCCCGCGCCACGTGGCGTTCCCGGGACTTCTGGGGACCCCCCAGGGCGGCGTCTGCCAACCGTTTCCGCAGGTCCTCCGCCAGCTGGAGCTGCGCTTCGCGGTTGGCGCCGAACGCCTGGCTGCTGGTGTCCAGCAGGCTGACAAGGGTCTCCATCGACGGGTCCATTCCTGTGCAAACCAGGCCGGCAGGAGCCAACTCGGTTAGTGATGAATAACTGAAATTCAGGTTAGTCTCTATTAACTGTGATGTCCAACACAGAGGCGTCTTGCTAGAATCTGCGGGTCCGAGGAGGAAATGTGCGCAGCACCGACGCAACGCAGACCAGCGAACGCACGCCGGCCCAGCAGAGCAGTACGACTCAGCACGGCGATGCAGCCCAGCAGGGCAGTGCAACCCAGCAGGGGAATGCAGCCCAGCACCGCAGTTCAACCCAGCGCAGCAAGGCGAAGGAGAACCGCCGCCAGGCGCTGCTGACCGCCGCCGCCTCCCTGTTTGCCGTGAACGGCTTCAACCGGGTGTCGCTGGAGGACCTTGGAGCAGCAGCAGGCGTCAGCGGCCCGGCCGTGTACCGTCACTTTCCCGGCAAGCAGGCGGTCCTGGCGGATCTGCTGGTAACGGTCAGCGAGGAGCTGCTGGACGGCGGCCGCAAAGTGGCGGAGGACAGCCCGGACCCCCTGACCGCCCTGCGGCAGCTGGTGGAGTTCCAGGTTGACTTTGCCTTGGGCAAGCCGGACGTGATCCGGGTCCAGGACCGGGATTTCAGCAACCTCTCCGAGCAGGACCAGGCCGCGGTGCGGGCCCTCCAGCGCAGCTATGTGGAGGTGTGGGTGGACGTGCTCGCCAGGCTGCACCCCGGCACCGATACCTCGGAGCTCCGGATGCGCGCGCACGCCACCTTTGGCCTCATCAATTCCACGCCGCATTCCGTGCGCAGCCACGGCCGCAGGATCGCGGCCGCGGCTGCCCGGCCGCTGCTTGAGGGGATGGCGCTGGCGGCCCTCACCGTAGACAACCCGGCGGCCGTGTAGCCGCTGGCCCGCGTCCCGGGCAACGACGGCCCGGCCCCGCATGAACGATGCCGGGCAGCAGCGCTCATGCGGGGAAGGGACGCCCGTGCCTGGCTGCGGCCGGAGCCCCGTACCTAGACCATGGCCAGGACCATGCCGGGTTCGGCCAGGATGGCCCCGACGTCGGCCAGGAACCTCGATCCCTGTTCGCCGTCCACCAGCCGGTGGTCGAAGGACAGGCTGAGTGTCATGATCTGCCGCAGGGCCACCTCGCCACGGTATTCCCACGGCATGGTCCGCACGGCGCCGATGGCAAGGATGGCCGCTTCCCCCGGGTTGAGGATGGGTGTGCCGGCGTCGATGCCGAAGACGCCGATATTCGTGATCGAAACAGTTCCCCCGGAGAGGTCGGCCGGAGTGGTCTTTCCCGCACGGGCAGTTTCGGTGAGGGCCGTCAACGCTTCAGCCAGCTGCGCAAGGGACATTGCATCGGCATCCTTGATGTTCGGCACCGTCAGTCCGCGCGGCGTGGCTGCCGCAATGCCCAGGTTCACGTAGTTGAAGGTGACGATCTCCTGGTTCGCTTCATCCCAGCGGGCATTCAGGGCGGGATTGCGCCGCAGGGCGATGAGCACTGCCTTCGCCGCGAGGGTCAGGGGCGTCAGCTTCAAGGCCGAGAATTCCCGGCTGCCCTTCAGCCTGGCAAGGAGCTCCATGCTCGGAGTGATGTCAACGGTGAGGAACTCCGTGACGTGCGGGGCGGTGAAGGCACTTTCCACCATCGCCGCGGCCGTAAATTTCCGGACACCCTTGATGGGGGTCCGGGTTTCCCGCTCCCCCGCTCCGGTTTCCCGGCTGTCCGGAACCGGCCGGTCGGCGCCCGGCGCTTCTGTCGGCGTGCCCTCAAGGTAGGACTGCACGTCCTCCCGGGTGATAAGACCGGACGGGCCAGTGCCGGTGACTGCCGCCAGGTCCACGCCGAGATCCTTGGCCAGCTTGCGCACCGGCGGGGTGGAGCGGGGCCGCTCACCCGGCGTCGTTTCGGCAGACTGGGTTTCGACAGGCTGGGTTTCGACAGGCGTGGTTTCGACCGGCTCAACGGCGGGCCTGGTTTGGATAGGCTCAACCACCGGGGCGGCGAAGTTCCGGGGCCGGCGGGTGGGGCGTCCGGAGCTTTCGACGACGGCGCCGTACCCCACCAGGTTCGGTTGCCTCTTAGGCGCCTCCCCTTCCTCCGCCTCCCGCACCCCGGCGGCAGTGTCACCTGACGCGGAAGGTGGCGTGCCGGCGTCGTCCGTCACTTCAAACGACACGATCGGTTTGCCCACCTCGACGATGGTTCCGGGCTGTTCGTGGAGCTCCTTGATGACTCCGGCGAACGGTGACGGCAGTTCCACCACTGCCTTGGCGGTTTCGACCTCGGCGATCACCTGGTTCAGGGTGACAGTGTCGCCCACTCCCACCTTCCAGCTGAGGATCTCGGACTCGGTGAGTCCTTCACCCAGGTCCGGGAGCCGGAATTCCTTGATCATGGTGACGCTCATCCTTCCAGCCCGCTGAGGGAGTTGGGCCGGCCGAGGGCCCGGTCCACGCCGTCGAGGATGCGGTCCAGGCCGGGCAGGTGGTGCATCTCCAGCTTCGAATAGGGGTACGGAATGTCGAAGCCGGTGACCCGGACCGGTGCAGCTTCCAGGTGGTAGAAGCAGCGCTCCGTGATGCTTGCCGCCACCTCTGCCCCGAGTCCGCCTGATTGCCCGGCTTCGTGGGTGACGACCAGGCGGCCGGTGCGCCGGACCGAGCCGACAACCGTGTCGTAATCGACGGGGGCCAGCGAGCGCAGGTCGATGACCTGGATGGAGATCCCCTCGTCCGCGGCGGCTGCAGCGGCGTCAAGGGCAGTTTTGACCAGGGGCCCATAGGCGACAAGGGTGACGTCGGTGCCTTCGGTGAGGACCCGCGCCTGATCCATGGGTGCTGCGGCGCGGAAGTCAACGGCATCATCCACGTCCGCTTTGTCGTGGTAGCGGCGCTTGGGTTCGAAGTAAATGACGGGGTCATCGCAGGAGATGGCCTGCTGGATCACGGTGCAGGCGTCCTGCGGGTTGGAAACGGTCACCACGCGCAGCCCGGAGGTGTGCGTGAAGTACGCTTCCGGTGATTCGGAATGGTGCTCGGGCGAGCCGATGCCCCCGCCGAACGGGACCCTGATGGTGATGGGCATCTTCACCGCTCCCCGCGTACGGTAGTGCAGCTTGGCCACCTGGCTGACGATCTGGTCGAACGCCGGGTAAATAAAGCCGTCAAACTGGATTTCCACCACGGGCCGGTAACCCCGGTATGCGAGGCCGACGGCCGTCCCCACGATGGCGGATTCGGCGAGCGGGGTGTCCACCACGCGGTGTTTCCCGAAGTCTTTCTGCAGCCCGTCCGTCACCCGGAAGACACCCCCGAGGGTACCGATGTCCTCGCCGAGGAGGACCACCTTGGGATCGTTTTCGAGGGATTTGCGCAAGCCTGCGTTGATGGCACGGGCAAAGGTCATCTGGGTCATCAGCGTGCACCTTCTTCAGAAGTGGCCCCGGCGGGATCACCGAAGGAGGCCAGGTAACGGGCATAGTGCTCCTGCTGCCGGTCCAGCCAGGAGTTGGGTGTGCTGTACACGTGCTTGAAGACGTCCAGCGGCTGCGGGTCCGGCATGGTGGTGCAGCCGTTGCGCATCTCGCGGGCCACGGTGTCGGCCTTGTCCTTAACCTGCTGCTGCAGCTCGTCGGTCAGCAGCCCCTTCCGGTCCAGCAGGGCCGCCACCCGGCTGATCGGGTCCTTTGCCGCCCAGTCCTCAAGCTCGTTGGGGTCCCGGTACCGGGTTGGGTCGTCGGCCGTGGTGTGGGGTCCCATCCGGTAGCTGACGGCTTCAATGAACGTGGGACCGCCCCCGCGGCGTGCCCGGTCAAGGGCAACGCGGGTCGCAGCCATAACGGCCAGGACATCGTTGCCGTCCACGCGCATGCTGGGGATTCCGAAGCCGGTGGCCCTGTCCGCGAGCTGGATGTGTGACTGGAGCCGCACGGGCTCGGAAATGGCCCAATGGTTGTTCGTGCAGAAGAATACGACCGGAACCTGGAAGCTGGCGGCAAACACCATGGCCTCGTTGACGTCGCCCTCGCTGGTTGCGCCATCCCCGAAATAGGTGACGGCTACGGAGTCGGCGCCGTCGTTCTGGATGCCCATGGCATAGCCGGTGGCGTGCAGGGTCTGGGCGCCGATGATGATCTGCGGAGTGGCCATGTTAACCGCGTAGGGATCCCACCCGGCTGATGCGTTGCCGCGCCAGACGCGGACCAGGTCCGTCAGATCCACGCCCCGGCAGTACGCCACCCCGTTTTCCCGGTAGCTGGAGAACACGAAGTCGTCGGGGCGCAAGGACCGGCCCGAACCGATCTGCGCCGCCTCCTGGCCAAGCAGCGGGGGCCAGAGCGCGAGTTCACCCTGGCGCTGCAGGGCCGTGGCCTCGACGTCGATGCGTCGGATGACACTCATATCCTCGAACAGCGAGCACAGCTGTTCGTCCGTGATGTCCCTGACCCAGAAATCGAATTCCGGATGGCTGACCCGTTCCCCGGAAGGAGTGATCAGCTGGACCAGCCCATGGGCAGGTCCGTGGGTACCCTGGGCGCTGTTGTGGGCCTTTGTACCGCCCTGGCCCGTTCCGTCTGTAGACACGATAGCCCGCAACCTTCTCACGTCGTTGACCTGCAGCGTTGGAACTTGTGGTCCCCTGATCCGCAGGCCTCCCGGGCGCCGTTGCCCCGGATATTGTGACCCTACTCACAATGCTCAGGAGGTACAACCACCGCGGCGCCGACTGAGCACAATGCTCTGTTTGGCAGCGCAGGACCGTGCTAGCGTTGCGCATTATGCAAGCTCTGGATGGCACCGACACCCGCCTCCTTTCGGCCCTGGCACAGGACCCCCGCAGAACGGTGGTGGCACTCGCCCAGAAGCTTGGCCTTTCCCGGAACACGGTGCAGGCCCGGATGTCCCAGCTGGAGAAAAAGCACGTCTTCCTGTCCTTCGAACGGCGCATCAATCCAGCCTCCCTGGGTTATCCGCTGATGGCGTTCATCTCCGTGCATGTCCAGCAGCAGAAGCTCACCTGGCTGGCCACGGAACTGGCCGATATCCCGGAAATCCTGGAAGGCTACGGCCTCACCGGATCTGCCGACCTGCTGCTGCGGGTGGTGGCACTGGACGCCGAAGACCTGTTCCGTATCAACGGGAAAATCCTCGCGTGCGACGGCGTGGACCGGACAGACACCGCGCTGGCCATGGGTGAACTCATCCCCTTCCGGGTGCAGCCCCTCCTGGACCGGGGTTCAGACCGCAGCTAGCGGTGGCATGAATTACGACGGCGGGCGGCTGGTTTGGAGTACGGCGCCGGCGGCCCGGGTTATAGGCTGGTCCAAGATATCCGCCGGGACCGGAACGACGGCTCCGCAACCAGGCGGTGCATGCACCACTTCGGAAAGGCCCCACCTTGAGCAGTCCCCAGGAACCGTACCAGCCGGGCAGCACCGGCTCCGGGCCCCAGCCGCTGCCCCAACAGCCGCAGCAGCCTCCGGCCGGAAACCAGCCGGCCTACGGACAAGCACCGTACGGGCAGCCGCAGTACGGACAAACACAGTACGGGCAGCCGCAACCGGAGCAGCCGGGTTCCGGCCCTTTCGGCCTCCCCGGGGAGCCCCCGGCGAAAAGCCGCCGGAAGCTGTGGATCATCCTGGCAAGCATTGGCGGCGTCCTGCTGCTGGTGATCCTCGGCGTCGTCATCCTTGTGAATGTGGCCGGCAGTGCCACCAACCAGGCCAAAGGCCTGGCCGACGGCTTCACCAAGCTGGTGATCGCGGGCGACAGCTCCAAAGCCTACGACGACTACCTGGACCCGGCGCTGCAGGAGCAGCTGTCCAAGGAGTCCTTTATTGCCGGCGTCGAAAGCCTGGGAATGGACGATACCTGCGAACCGGCCTACAACGATCTCCAGGTGGCCACGGAAAACGGCGTTAAATCCGCGGACGTTGCCGGCCTCATCACCTGCGACGGCAAGAACGTGGACCTCGCGTACCGGTTCGAGGGCACCGATGAGCTGAAGATGACCAACATCAAGCTGAGGCCCGCCGCGTAACCGGCCGCGTGAGGAAGGGCGCTGATTTTTTACCCATCCACGCCCCTGCATGGTCCGAATTGCTTCCGAGGGTCCCGGCCAGGGACCTGCACTCCGGCGGGGAACAAGCCACCCGCCTTACCGGAAGGATTCGGGCCATGCGCACATCACCCAACCGTCTCGTCGCCACCGTCTTCGGAGCCGTCTACCTGCTGGTCGGCCTCCTGGGCTTCGCCGTCACATCCGGCGTTGGCTTCGCCGCCACCGAGGGCGCCAACCTCATCATTTTTGAAGTCAATCCGCTGCACAACATCATCCACCTCGCCATCGGCGCCGCACTGCTTTTCGCCGGGGTGAAGGGCACCGCGAGCGCCCGTACCGTGAACACCGCCGTTGGCGCCGTGTACCTGCTGGTCGGCGTGCTGGGCCTCTTCCTGCTGGCCTCCCCGCTGAACATCATCGCGCTAAACGGTGCGGACAACGTGCTGCACCTTGCCAGCGCCGTGCTCCTGCTGGGCGTCGGCCTGTCGCTCGACAAGTCCCCGGCAACCGTACGGGCATAAGGACCATGTCCCAGCGGACCGCAACCAGTATCCCGTCCCTTCCGGCGTCCCCGCCGGACGGGGAGGGGTCCAAGCCAGCGGCAGTCCGGCTCTTCGCCGGTTTCGCCGGTTTCGGGGCCGGGACGGTCAATCTTGCCATCTCCTCGAGCTTCTTCGCGTTGGGGGCGGAAGGTCCTGGAGCGGTTGGATACGCGGCGGGCGGACTTGCCGGGCTTTGGGGAGCCGGGCTCCTCGCCGGTGCCGTTGTGTACCTGGCCAGGGGAAGTGTCCCGGGCGGCAGGGCGGCAGGTTGGATCCTCGTCGCAGCGGCCGGGGTCCATGTGGCTGCCATCCTCCTCAGCACCCCGGGGACGTCCGGGCTTAACCTGAGCCAGGCGGCCGCCCTGCTGCTGACCCTGATGATCATTGCAGCGCTCGCCTGGCTGCGCCGGACCTCCGTACAGCTACAGCTACGGGTACCTCCGGCGGGCAATGTCCCCACCGGCAAACCCGGCCGGCTGCTGCTGGCCGCCTTCGCAGGTGCAGTTGTAGTGGCAGGAATTACGACGCCGGGACTTGCCGCTTCAACGGCCGGACAGTTCGCCGTCCCGCACGGCGAACACGGCGGCGCTCCCGCCACCGGCGGGCACCACCAACGCTAGGAGACCTCCACAAAAGGGCCCTCCACAAAAAGAGCCTCCGTTCCCGCTTGAAGCGGCACGGAGGCTCTTTCTGTTACTGGCGGTTCCTGGAGGCCGCAGGGACTGGAAACGTCAGTGGTTGACGGCCTTTTCGGCGCCCACTCCGGTGAGGGACCGGACTTCCATCTCGGCCTGCTTCGCGGTGTCTTCGCGCTTCTTGTCGAGGACGGTTCCGAGCCAGCCCAGGAAGAAGGCCAGCGGGATGGACACAATGCCGGGGTTGCTCAGCGGGAAGAGCGCGAAGTTGGCGTCCTTGATCATGGACGTTGCTCCGCCGGACACCACCGGGGAGAAGATGATCAGCACGATTGCCGCACCCAGCCCACCGTACATGCTCCACACCGCACCCTGGGTGGTGAACTTCCGCCAGAACAGTGAGTAGATGATGGTGGGCAGGTTGGCCGACGCCGCGACGGCGAAGGCCAGTGCCACGAGGAACGCCACGTTCTGCCCGTTGGCGAGGATGCCGCCCAGGATGGCCAGGACACCGATGACCACCACGGTGCGGCGGGCCACCTTAACTTCGGTGTCGGCGTCGGCCTTTCCCTTGGAGATGACGCTGGCGTAGATGTCATGGGCGAAGGACGCGGCTGCGGTAATGGTCAGGCCGGCCACGACGGCAAGGATGGTGGCGAAGGCCACGGCCGAGATGAAGCCCAGCAGCAGCGGCCCGCCCAAGTAGAAGGCCAGCAGCGGAGCCGCCGAGTTGACGCCGCCCGGGGCGGTCCTGATGGTTTCGGGACCCACCAGGGCTGCGGCGCCGTAGCCGAGGACCAGGGTGAACAGGTAGAAGAGGCCGATCAGCCAGATGGACCACACCACGGACTTGCGGGCTTCCTTGGCCGTGGGGACCGTGTAGAAGCGCATCAGGACGTGGGGCAGGGCGGCAGTTCCCAGGACCAGGGCCAGGCCCAGGGACATGAAGTCGAGCTTGGAGGTTTCGGTCTTGCCGTACTGCAGGCCCGGGTTGAGGACGGCCGGGTTGTTGGCCGTTTCCACTGCCGCGCCGAGCAGGCTGGAGAGGTTGAAGCCGTAGATGGCCAGCACCCAGAGCGTCATGACCGCCGCGCCGGCGATCAGCAGGATGGCCTTGATGATCTGGACCCAGGTGGTGCCCTTCATGCCGCCGATCAGGACGTACATGATCATGAGGGCGCCGACGACGATGATCACCAGTGCCTGTCCGCCCCAGTCGCTGATGCCCAGCAGCAGGGAGATCAGGCTGCCGGCACCCGCCATCTGGGCCAGGAGGTAGAAGAAGCACACGGCAAGGGTGGAGATGGCCGCGGCGATCCGGACGGGCCGCTGCTTCAGCCGGAAGGAGAGCACGTCGGCCATGGTGAACTTGCCGGTGTTGCGCAGCAGTTCAGCCACCAGGAGCAGCGCCACCAGCCAGGCCACCAGGAAGCCGATGGAGTACATGAAGCCGTCATACCCGTTGATGGCGATGGCGCCCGTGATGCCCAGGAAGGAGGCCGCCGAGAGGTAGTCGCCGGCGATGGCGGTTCCATTCTGCGAGCCCGTGAAGGAACGTCCGGCAGCGTAGTAGTCAGCGGCCGTCTTGTTGTTCCGGCTGGCCCGGAACACAATCACCATGGTGACGGCCACGAAGATGCCGAAGATGCCCATGTTCAGCAGGGTGGTGTCCTTAAGTGCGGCGACGTCCACCGCGGCAGCTATGTTGATCATTTGTTGACTCCACCTACCCGGTTGCCCTGCTTATCGAATTCGTGGCCCTCAATCTCGTCCCGGATCTCCTTGGCGATGGGGTCCAGCCGCTTGTTGGAGTAGTGGACGTACCAGCCCGTGATGGCGAACGTGGAGACGAACTGCAGCAGTCCGAAGATCAGGCCGATGTTGATGTTGCCCCAGACCTTGGTGGACATGAAGCCCACGGCATAGTCGGCGAGCAGGACGTAGGCGAAGTACCACAGCAGGAAGGCGATTGCCATGGGGAAAACAAAGCTGCGGTGTCGCTTGCGCAGTTCCTGGAACTGCCCGGTCGACTGGACCTGTTCAAAGTCCACGGACGCCGCTGCGTCCGGAGTATGGGCATCGTTACCCATCGTTCCTCCTCATTGAGACTTGCCGGGACACACCGGGCGGTTGGCCCTGGGCTGGGACACCGGAAGTGTGACTGCAATCACTGTGCTGCGCGCGGGCTGCTACTTTCCAGACCTGGCCCCGGTGCGGTCGCCCAGCGGTCGGAATGCTGCGGCAAACGGCACCCGCCGCTACGCTGGGCAGCATGCCGGACTCCCCCCTCCTGACCGCCGCGGCCGTGGCCGTCATCGCCATGGCCATCGCCGTCGTCGTCGGCGTGGGGCTCAAGGTGCTCCGGTCCTTCCGGGACCTTGGCACTGACGCCGAGCGTGCCACGTACCACACGCTCCACGCCGCGTCCCAGGCTGGCCAGCACCTGCGCCGCGGCCTCAACCCCGCGGGCGCGGCGAAGGCCGGCCGGCAGCTACGCACCCTCCTCGGTTGTGACGCCCTGGCCATTACGGACACCTCCGGTGTGCTGGCGTGGGACGGTGCAGGCGAGGAGCTGAAGCCCCGGCTGATGGACCTTGCTGCCGGAGTCCTGGCGGGTGGCCGGACAGCCGTCCTCCCCGCCGGAGAGGCCAGCGCGGCCACGGACGCGACCGGCGGCCCGCTCGCCGCTGTCATCGCACCCGTCCGTGCCGGCACCCGGGTGGTGGGCGCCGTCGCCGCCTTCGCGCCGTCCGTGGGTGCAGGACTGGTCCGGGCCACCAGCGAGGTGGCGGACTGGGTGGCCGTGCAGGTGGAGCTCGCGGAGCTGGACGCCTCCCGCACGCAGCTGATGGAAGCCGAGGTGCGTGCGCTGCGCGCCCAGATCAGCCCCCACTTCATCTATAACTCGCTGAACGCCATCGCATCCTTCATCAACACGGATCCGGCACGGGCGCGGGAACTGGTGGTGGAATTTGCCGACTTCACGCGCTATTCCTTCCGCCGGCACGGGGACTTCACCACGCTCGCCGAGGAACTGCGGTGCATTGACCGCTATCTGCTCCTGGAACGGGCGAGGTTCGGTGAGCGGGTCCAGGTCAGCCTGCGCGTGGCGCCCGAGGTGCTTGGCACCGTCATCCCGTTCCTGAGCCTGCAGCCGCTGGTGGAAAACGCCGTCCGGCACGGGCTGGAGGCCAAGGAAGGACCGGGCCACATCAGCATCACCGCGGACGACGCCGGCGCGTTTGCCCAGGTCACCATCGAGGACGACGGCGTGGGCATGGACCCCGAACAGCTGCAGTCGATGCTCGCGGGCCACAGCGACGGGGAGCACGTGGGGCTGCGGAACGTGGACGCCCGGCTGCGCCAGGTCTACGGCAACGGCCACGGCCTGGTCATCGAAACCGCTCCCGGCGAAGGGACACTGATCACCATGCGGGTGCCCAAGTCCCAGCCCGGCCACGACGCGTGACCTGGCCACTGCCGACGGAAAGCTAACCTAGGAGCATGATTAACGTCCTCGTCGTTGACGATGAGCTGCCCGCGGTGGAAGAGCTCGCATTCCTGCTGGGCAGGGACTCACGGATCGGCACGGTCCTCCGGGCGACGTCCGGCAGCGAAGCCCTCCGGGCGCTGTCCGCCGGGTCCGTGGACGCGGTGTTCCTGGACATCCATATGCCGGCCGTGTCCGGCCTGGACATTGCCCGGGCGATTTCCGCCAGCAGCAACCCGCCGGCGGTGGTGTTTGTCACGGCTGACGAGGAACACGCCCTGGCCGCCTTCGAACTCGCCGCCGTCGACTACCTCCTCAAACCCGTCCGGGCCGAACGCCTGGCCCGCTCGGTGGGCCGCATCAGTGAACTGCGCGACGGCGGCAGCGCCCCGGAGATGATCACGGTGGACCAGGGCGGCACCACCAGGATGATCAGGCGCGACGACGTCACGTACGTCCAGGCGCAGGGAGACTACGCGCGGCTGCACACAGCCGATGCCAGCTACCTGATCAGGGTGCCGCTGGCCGAACTCGAGCAGCAGTGGGCGGAGGCCGGCTTCATCCGCACGCACCGGTCCTACCTGGTGGCGCTCAAGCACGTCAGCTCCATGAAGCTGGCTGCCGACGGGCCCAGCGTCACGGTGGCAGGCGCCGGCCTGCCCATCAGCAGGCGGCACCTGCCCACCGTCCGGGAGAAGCTCGAGGCCACCCGGATCAGGCCGCAGTCATGACCAGGGTGCGGGTGACGGCTCCAACCACAGCGGCCCGCCCGGCCCAGGAGACGCGGGAAGCGGCGCAGGAGTCGGATGTGGGCCAGGTCTTTGTCCGTTCCCTGATCAGGTCCCAGCTGCGGCTGGCCCTGGTGGTGGCCGGCGGGTTCCTGCTGATCCTTGGCGCGTTTCCGCTGCTGCTCGCCATGGTGCCGGGCCTGGCCGAAACCCGGATCGCCGGTATTCCGTTTGGCTGGCTGCTGCTCGGGGGCGGCATCTACCCGGTGATCGGGCTGAGCGCCTGGCTGTACATCCGGACGGCGGCCCGCAATGAGGCCCGCTACCGCGACCTGGCCGGTGACCAGTGAGGGCGGCGTGAACCCGGGCATCGCGATTGCTGCCGTGGCCGTGGTTTCCGTGGCGACGGCCGTCATCGGGTTCTACGGCCTGCGGATTTCGCGCACCACAGGCGATTTCTACGTTGCGTCCCGTACCGTCCGGCCATGGTGGAATGCCTCGGCGATCGGCGGCGAGTACTTGTCCGCCGCCAGCTTCCTGGGTGTGGCCGGACTCATCCTGCTGTCCGGAACCGACGCGCTGTGGTTTCCGGTGGGATACACCGCCGGGTACCTGATGCTGCTGCTGTTCGTCGCGGCCCCGCTGCGGCGTTCCGGCGCGTACACCATTCCTGACTTCACCGAGGCGAGGCTGGATTCGCGCGCCGTCCGCAAGGTCACCAGCCTGGTGGTGGTGCTGGTGGGATGGCTCTACATCGTGCCGCAGTTGCACGGCGCCGCCCTGACCATTCGCATCACCACCGGCCTCCCGTCCTGGGCGGGGTCCGTGGCGGTGGTGATCGTCGTCTGCCTCACGGTAGCTGCCGGCGGGATGCGGTCCATCACGTTCGTCCAGGCGTTCCAGTACTGGCTCAAGCTCACCGCCCTGGCCGTCCCCATCCTGTTCATCATCTTCATGCTTGCCGGGAACGGGACCCCGGAGTTGTCCCCGCCTGCCGCCAACCCCACCAATGCTCCCCCGGCCGGGCTGTACCAAAACATGTCCCTGCTGGTGGCGCTCCTGTTCGGAACGCTCGGGCTGCCCCACGTCCTCGTCCGCTTCTACACCAACCCGGACGGGCAGTCGGCACGGCGGACCACGCTGATCGTCCTGGGGCTGCTGTCCGTCTTCTACCTGTTTCCCACCGCGTACGGCTTGGTGGGAAGGATGTTTGCGCCGGGCCTGGCGCGAGCCGGCCAAGCCGACGCCATGGTGCTGCTGCTCCCCGGGGAACTCGTGGGCGGTACGGCCGGTGACCTGCTCTCGGCCCTGGTGGTGGCAGGCGCCTTCGCCGCGTTCCTGTCCACCACGTCGGGGCTGGTGGTCTCCCTGGCCGGCGTCATCAGCCAGGACGTCCTGGGCGGCGGCGTCGGCGGGTTCCGCCTCGCAGCCGTAATATCCGCCGTCGTACCGCTTGGCTTTGCGTTCATGACCGATTCCTTCGCGCTGGCCGGCAGCGTGGGCCTGGTGTTCGCCTTCACCGCCTCGACCGTCTGCCCGGTGCTGCTGCTGGGCATCTGGTGGCGGGGACTGACCGACGCCGGCGCGATCGCGGGCATGGTAACCGGAGGTCTGCTGTGCGGCGGCGCCATGATCATCGGAGCCATGGCGGGCGCTGCGAGCATTCCCGCCTGGCTCGCCCAGCCTGCGGCATGGACCGTTCCCACGGCGTTTGCCGTGATGGTGCTGGTCTCACGGGCCACGGCAGGACGGGTGCCGAAGACCATGGCACGGGTCATGACCCGCCTGCATACGCCGGAAAGGCCGCTGGCTACGGAACGCTGAATGGGTGGACAATTACGCCATGTCCACCGACGGCGGGAGCCCGGAAGGCCAGCAGGACGCGGTGCCGCCGTCCGTGCGGGCGCAGTTGCTCGCCACCGAGCACTGGGGCCTGCTGGCATCACGCAGCACCGCCCAAAGCGAGGTGCTGACACGGATCAGCATGTTCCTGACCTTCACGTCGGCCAGCGTGGTGAGTGCGGCGCTGGTGGGCCAGGCCACGAAATTTTCGGACGCCTTCGTCCTGCTCGCGGTAATCGTGCTGTGCATCGACGTGGCCATGGGGCTGCTCACGCAGGTACGGGTCCTGAACGTGGCCCAGGAAGACCTCATGTATGTGACCGCCATGAACAGGCTGCGGGCGGCGTACGTGGACCTGGACCCCGGTGTGGCGCCGTACCTGATGGCGGCCTACCACGACGATGAGTCCGGTTCGGAGAGGACCTACTTCTTCTTCGGAAACCGGAGCGCGTTCAGCCATGTGGCCGGCAGCAGCATGGTTTTTATGAACTGCGCGAATGCCGCGCTGATCGCCATTCTCTCTGGATTGCTGCTGACTCTTGTCGGGGCAGGGACGACGGCGGCGGTCATCGTGGGAGCGGCCTGCGGCTTCGCTTTCCTGGCGGCTTCCGCCTACTACGGATACCGCGCCTATGCCGGGATCTGGAGCAGGTACACGCCCCTGTCCCCCACCCCGCCGGACGGACCCTAGCCGTCAGTCGATGGCGGCCATGAGCTCGACAACACGGTCAAGGAACGCGTCCACCTGGGCTTCCTCGTAGCCGTCGCGGCCTGTGGCAGGGCGGAAAACGGCCCGGCGGACGCTGTCCACGCTCAGCGGCTTGTCCTGTTCCAGGTACGCCACGAGCTCATGGCACAGCCTGTCCACATCCGTTGTGTTGTAGCTGCGGACCTTCTTCCTGGCCGGCCGGCGGAAACGCTCCCCGTCGGGGCGGTGGAGCCGGCCACGGAGGATGCCGGAGAGGTTTCCGATCTCCCGCAGCCAGGCTTCCTCGCCATGGGCTGCGATCAGCTCGTCCCGTTCCCTGCGGGCGAAAGCGTCTTCGAGGCGGTCAAGGGCGGCGTCCACAACGGATGCTGAGTATCCGCCTTTGACGGGGTCGAAGGACACGGCCCGGACGTCTGCGCTGTTGATCGGCTGGGCTGCGGATTCGGGGGTTTCCAGTGACACGCGTGCCCGCTGCAGGAACTGGTCCACCTGCTTGGCATTGTAGCCGTATTCACTGCGCTGCACGCGCTCGAAGGACGCAGGGATCTGCTGCCGATGAATGTCCAATGCCACTTTGATTCCTTCGATGCTTTTCAGCCGTAGCGCCGCTACACCAGTTTATGGGTGCCGGGGCCCGGCCAGGGTTTGTGTCAGGCTCCGGCGAGCAGTCCGTACAGGACGAAAACCACCGGTGATGCGAACACGATGGAGTCGAGCCTGTCCATGACTCCGCCGTGCCCGGGCAGGATGCTGCTCATGTCCTTGACGCCCAGTTCGCGCTTCACCATGGATTCGGCGAGGTCGCCGGCGGTGGAGGCGGCCACTGTGCCGACGGCCAGCACGACCCCCACCCACCAGGGCTTGTCCAGCACGAAGAGGCAGGCGAGGATGCCGATGAGCACGGCACCGGCAACGGAACCGGCGAATCCCTCCCAGGATTTTTTGGGGCTGATTTTCGGGGCCATGGGGTGCTTCCCGAGGGACGCACCCACCAGGTATCCGAACGTGTCGTTGGAGACCACCAGCAGGAGCATGACCGCCACCTGCCAGGCGCCTTCGGGGATGGTCCCGCCGGGCCAGAGTCCCAGCGGGGACGCCCCGCCGGTGGCGTGCAGCGGCAGGGCGGCGAAACTGATGAAGAACGGCACCCAGCCCAGGGTGAAGACACCCGCGAAGATGCTGTTGGCCGATCCTGCAGCACTTTCGACGGACCGCCAGAGCAGCACGGCCACGGAGCTGAGCAGCATGGCAAACAGCAGGCCCTCGATGCCGCCGAGGTATGCCACGAACGGCATGGCCACCGTTCCGGTCATGACCGGAACGATGGGCATCCTGGTGCCGTTGGCTTCGAGGGCCCGGTAGATTTCCCAGACGCCGAATACTGCGAAGGCGGTGGTGACGGCTACGAATCCGAGCGGGAGGAACAGCAGCCCGCCCAGGACGGCGAACAGCATGGCCAGGCCCACCACGACGGCGGCGGGCAGGTTCCGCCCGGCCTTTGGCGTCGGGTTGCTCCTGGGCTGCTTCCCCCGTGTGCGCGCCCGTGGGGCGGGGGCCTGATCTGCCTGGCCCATCAGACTTCGAGCAGCTCTGCTTCCTTGCGCTTCAGCAGCTCATCGATGCCGTCGACGTGTGCCTTGGTGAGGCCGTCCAGTTCCTTTTCGGCCCGGCTGCCCTCATCTTCGCCGGCTTCGCCGTCCTTGACCAGGCGGTCCAGGGTTTCCTTGGCCTTGCGGCGGATGTTGCGGATGGAAACCTTGGCGTCCTCGCCCTTGGTCTTGACGATCTTGACGTATTCCTTGCGGCGTTCCTTGGTAAGTTCCGGAATGGTGATCCGGATGACGTTGCCGTCGTTGGACGGGTTCGCGCCGACCTCCGAGTCGCTGAGCGCACGCTCAATGTCACGCAGGGCCGTCTTGTCGAACGGGGTGATGAGGATGGTGCGGGCGTCAGGGATGGCGAACGAGGCCAGCTGCTGGAGCGGGGTGGGTGAGCCGTAGTAGTCCACCAGGACCTTGTTGTACAGACCCGGATTGGCCCGGCCGGTGCGGACGGCAGCGAAGTCTTCCTTGGCTACCTCTACGGCCTTGTCCATCTTTTCTTCGGCTTCGAGCAAGGTTTCTTCGATCACGGTCTCTCCTCAGATTCTGGTGCAGTCCGGGGCACCGGTTCCCTGCACACACATGGTTCTCTGTTGCTGCTTCCGTCCCCGCCGGCCGGGCGGGGACGGAACTGTCCTGAAAACATCCTAGCCGGAGCTAGGCGGTGACCAGGGTGCCCAGCTTTTCGCCCAGGATGGCGCGGGTGACGTTGCCTTCACCCTCCATGCCAAAGACCACCATGGAGAGGTTGTTGTCCTTGCACATGGTCATCGCCGTCTGGTCCATGACCCGGATGTCGCGGCGGAGGGCGTCGTCGTAGCTGAGGGTCTCGAGCCGCTCAGCGGTGGGATCCTTTTTGGGGTCGGCCGTGTAGACGGCGTCCACACCGCTCTTGGCCATCAGGACAACGTCGGCGTGGACCTCAAGGGCCCGCTGCGCGGCTACCGTGTCCGTGGAGAAGTAGGGCAGGCCGGCGCCGGCACCGAAGATGACCACGCGGCCCTTTTCCATGTGCCGGATGGCGCGGCGCGGGATGTAGGCTTCCGCCACCTGGCCCATGGTGATGGCGCTCTGGACGCGGGTTTCCACGCCGGCCTGCTCCAGGAAGTCCTGCAGGGCCAGGCAATTCATGACCGTTCCCAGCATGCCCATGTAGTCGGCGCGGGAACGGTCCATGCCGCTCTGGGAGAGTTCGGCGCCGCGGAAGAAGTTGCCGCCGCCCACAACGATGGCCACTTCCACCTCGGGCACGGCTGCGGCGATCTGCTTGGCGACGTCACGGACGGTCTCGGGATCGACACCCAGCTTCCCGCCGCCGAAGACCTCACCCGAGAGCTTCAGGAGGACCCGCCGCCTGCTTTTCTCTGGCTGGATTACAGTGTTGACGGCTTCCATGATGCCTTCCCGTTGATGAGTCTGAAAAAAGGTTATCCTGCCGGGCCCGGTGGTCGGTACCGGTCCCGTTGCATGCAAAAGGGGCGGCCACCGAAGTGGCCACCCCCTCACAGAATCGACTAGGAGCCGACGCGGAAACGCGTGAACGCGGTTCCGTTGACACCGGCCTCTTTGAGGACCTGTGCCACGGACTTCTTGGCATCCTTTGCGAATGCCTGGTCAACCAGGACCTCACCCTTGTAGAAGCCCGTCACGCGGCCTTCCACAATCTTGGTGAGGGCGGCTTCGGGCTTGCCCTCGGCCTTGGCGGTCTCTTCGGCGATGCGGCGCTCGGACTCAACCAGGTCGGACGGAACGTCCTCGCGGGTCAGGTAGTTCGGAGCCATGGCAGCGATGTGGACTGCGACGTCATGCGCGGCGGTGGCAGCAGCTTCGCCTTCACCGTCAACAGCGAACAGCACGCCAACCTGGGCCGGCAGGTCCTTGGAGGTCTTGTGCAGGTAAGCGTCAACCGTGGCACCCTCAACGCGGGAGATGCGGCGGACAACAACTTTTTCGCCGAGGACAGCGCCTTCTTCGACGACGACCTCGGAGAGCGGCTTGCCGTCAACTTCGGTGGCGAGCAGGGTTTCGAGGTCGGCGGCGCCGGACTCAACGGCAACGGCCAGGACCTTGTCGGCCAGCTGGATGAACTTGTCAGCCTTGGCAACGAAGTCGGTCTCGCAGTTGACCTCGATCATGACGCCGACGCCGTTGCTGACCTTGGCGGCCACGAGGCCTTCAGCGGTGGAGCGGCCTTCACGCTTGGTAGCGCCCTTGAGGCCCTTGATGCGGATGATCTCGATGGCCTTCTCGGCATCGCCGTTGGCCTCGTCAAGAGCCTTCTTGACGTCCATCATGCCGGCGCCGGTGCGCTCGCGCAGGGCCTTGATGTCCGCGGCAGTGTAGTTCGCCATGTGAACCCCTCTGTCTAGAAATTTGTTGTGGTGTACGGACCGACAGGACGGCAGCCCGCGAAAGCGGGCGGCCATCCTGTCAGCAGCTCCGGCTGGTAAGCGCGGAGAATCCGGATTTAGTTGTGTTACTTGGCGTCGTCAGCGGGAGCCTCGGCAGCAGCCGGGGCTTCAGCTTCTTCTGCCGGAGCAGCAGGGGCTGCCGCAGCTTCCTCGGCCTTGCTGCCTTCGAGGAGCTCGCGCTCCCACTCAGCCAGCGGCTCTTCCGGAGCTTCGGTGGCGCCCGTGCCACGGTTGTTGCGGGCGATGAGGCCCTCAGCAACGGCGTCGGCAACAACGCGGGTCAGGAGGTTCACGGAGCGGATGGCGTCGTCGTTGCCCGGGATCGGGAAGTCGACTTCGTCCGGATCGCAGTTGGTGTCCAGGATGGCAACAACCGGGATGTTCAGCTTCTTGGCCTCGTCAACGGCGAGGTGTTCCTTCTTGGTGTCCACGATCCAGAGCACGGAGGGTGCCTTGGTCAGGTTGCGGATACCACCGAGGTTGGACTCGAGCTTGGTGAGTTCGCGCTTGAGGAGCAGCAGCTCCTTCTTGGTGTACGCGGAACCGGCGACGTCGTCGAAGTCGATCTCTTCGAGTTCCTTCATGCGCTGGATGCGCTTGGCGACAGTCTGGAAGTTGGTCAGCATACCGCCGAGCCAGCGCTGGTTCACGTAGGGCTGGCCAACGCGGGTTGCCTGCTCGGCAATTGCTTCCTGGGCCTGCTTCTTGGTGCCGACGAAGAGCACGGTGCCGCCGTGGGCAACGGTTGCCTTGACGAACTCGTAGGCGCGGTCGATGTAGGACAGCGACTGCTGAAGGTCGATGATGTAGATGCCGTTGCGCTCGGTGAAGATGAAGCGCTTCATCTTCGGGTTCCAACGGCGGGTCTGGTGTCCAAAGTGGACGCCGCTGTCAAGCAGCTGGCGCATAGTTACGACGGGCATGCCGACGCTCCTTCCGGCAGGTCATTCATGAGAGAGCCCGAAGGCTTCTTACCCTGCCAATAGTTGACGGTTGATTAGCGTGGCCCAGGCCGGGCCGTGCTCCTGGCATCCATCACGCTTCCCATCCGCGCCATATGGCACGGACCGCAGGAGGCGCGATCCTTCACTGGCGTTGCCGGGGCTTCACCAAGTGGAGGGCTGGATGCGCGTAGTCAGCTGCTGCTCCCCCACACTCCTGAATGAGATGTGCCGACGCAATCCGGACAAGGGGATGCACCGCGGGGGTGAACCACTGGGACGGTAAGCGTTGAGGGCGCAGCAAACTGCTCCACCAAGTGTACTACAGGCGCCTGTGTCCGGCGGACAGCAGGCGCCCTGCCCGGGGCCTTTTCCACATAGACCTGATTCGCCCTGCCGGCCCGGTTTTCGGGCGGCGCATGCTGGGCGGATGAAGCCTTCGCTCCTCCTCGCAGCCCTCCTGCTCCTTCCCGCGTCGGTGGCCTCCACCACGCAGCCACTGCCATACAGCTTCTCCCCTGCCGTTCACGCGGCCGGCACGACGGCGGCAGGGGACGCGGGCGCGGCCGTGCCGGCGCCCTCGTGGCAGTGGCCGCTGGCACCCCGCCCGAAGGTTCTGCGCAATTTCGATCCCCCGCCGAAGCCCTGGCTGAGCGGGCACCGGGGCGTGGACCTGGGGGCAGGATACGACGGCGCCCCGGTCACCTCCCCTGCGGCCGGAACGGTCAGCTTCGTGGGCGTGGTGGTGGATCGGCCGGTCATCACTATTGATCACGGCAACGGGCTGCGCAGCAGTTTTGAACCGGTGGAGAGTACCCTGGCGGCGGGCAACCCGGTAGCCGCCGGACAGGTCATCGGTACCGCCCTTCCCGGGCACTGCGGGGTATCCGCCTGCATCCATTGGGGCGTCCGGCGCGGCGAGGACTATGTCAATCCCCTACAGTTCGTGATGGACCTGCGGCCGTCCATCCTGCTGCCGCTCGGCGGTCCGCCGTAGTCCCGATGGGGGTACGGCGGCAACGGCTGCGGTCAGACGATGGCCGATATGCCGGTGATGGCCCGGCCGGTCACCAGGGTGTTGATCTCGGCGGTTCCTTCATAGGAGTAGATGGCTTCCGCGTCGGCGAAGATCTTGGCCATCTCGAAGTCCGTCACGATCCCGTTGCCGCCCAGGATGCTTCGGCCGATGGCTACGCTGTCCCGCATCCGCTCCGTGGTGAAGGCCTTGGCCAGCGCCGACTGTTCGTCCTTGGCCAGGCCGGCGTCCTCCAGCTGCGAAAGCCTGGCCATCATGCCCATGGAGCTGACGGTGTTGCCAAGGATGCGGACCAGCTGGTTCTGCACGAGCTGGAAGGAGGCCAGGGGCCTGCCGAACTGGTGGCGCTCCACGGCGTAGCGCCGGGCAACGTCGAATGCGGCCATCTGCAGGCCAACGGCCTGCCAGGCGACGCCGAGCCGGGTGACCTTGAGGACCTTGTTGACGTCGCGGAAGCTGTTGGCGTGGGCAAGCTTGAAGAAGTCCGGCACAGTGACGTTGGTCAGGGTGATGTCGGCGTTCTGGACGGTCCGGAGCGAGATCTTGTTCTCGATCTTTGTGGCACTGAATCCTGCAAGGGTGGTGTCCACCAGGAAGCCCTTGACCTGGTTGTCCTCAACATCGCGCGCGTAGATGACCACCCAGTCCGAGAAGGTGGCGTTGCCGATCCAGCGTTTGGCGCCGTTCAGGATCCAGTTGCCGCCGTCCCGCCGGGCCGTGGTGCGGGTTCCCCCGGCTACATCGCTTCCGCCCAGCGGCTCGGTGAGCCCGAAGGCGCCGGTCTTCTTCAGGGCGTAGATCTCGGGAAGCCACGCGTCCTTTTGCTCCTGGGAGGCCAGGGCTTCTATGGAGCCCGTGAACAACCCGTCGTGGACGCCCATGAAGGTCGCAATGGATGCGTCAGCGCGCGTTACTTCGGCATGGAGCAGTCCCGCAAACAGGTTTGAGTAACCCTGCCGCCGGACGGGGCTCACCAGGTCAATGTCGGCGAGCTTGGGGATGAGGTCCATGGGAAATTCGCCGCGGTTCCAGCAGTCCACGGCGATGGGCCGGACCTCCCGGGCCAGGAAGTCCCTGACTTCAGCGAGCCGGTCCTGCTCCTTCGCGCTGAGCAGCTGCTCAAAGGCGTAGAAGTCGCCGTTAGCATAGGGAAGGTCATTCACACTTGGCATGGACGTGGACATGGGTACCTCACAGGTGATCGGCGGTGACCGGCGCCCCCAGGGACGGGGCGCGGTAAGTTACTGGTCAGTAACATACCCCAGATCGGCCTTCCAGCAAAGAACCGGGGAGCAAAGGAACGGCTGTGGGCATAGAAAAACCGCGGCCGAAGAGGTCGGCCGCGGTTTGGGAGGAATGTAGGGCTACTCGGACTTGAACCGAGGACCTTAGGATTATGAGTCCCGCGCTCTAACCAGCTGAGCTATAGCCCCGTGCGCCCCGCAGGTCCCGATCCGTTCGGACATCGGCTCCAGCAGGGCAAAAACACTCTAGCAAACCCCGGAAGGGGTTTAGACCACCTTGTCTTCGAAGCCCGCACCGCGGTACAGGTCCTCGAAGGTCTGCAGAGTGCCCTGGATGCTGTGCGGCTCCACCATCTGCCGGCTGGCCTGGCCCATGGCCTCGCGCTGGTCCTTTGGAAGCTCCAGGATCTGGGTGATCTTCTTGGCGAGGTCATCGCTGTCATTCGGTGTGAAGAGGTAGCCGTTCTCGCCGTCGCGCACCAGGTGTGGCAACGCCATGGCGTCCGCCAGCACCACCGGGGTGGAGGCAGACATGGCCTCCAGGGTCACCAGCGACTGCAGCTCAGCGGTGCCGGGCATGCAGAAGAGATCAGCCTGGATGTAGGCCTTCCGCAGGTCTTCGTCGCTCGCGAGGCCAAGGAACTTCACCCGGCTGCCCAGGCCGAGCCGCTGCACCAGCTCCTCCAGGGAGGCACGCACCTCGCCGCCGCCCACGATTTCCAGGTGCACGTTCAGTTCCGGGGGCGTTTTGCCGATTGCCCTGATGAGCACGTCCACGTGCTTTTCTTCCGCGAGCCGGCCCGCGAACATGACGGTGGGGTGCGGGTGCGGCTCGATCTGCTCGCCGGGCTGGAGCTCGTAGGCGGCAGAATCAATGCCGTTGGAGAGCGGCAGGACCTTCCGGAGGAATGCGTGCTCGTGCATGGCCTTGGCCGCCAGGGGTGTTGGTGTGGTGACCACGTCCGCCTTGCCCATCACCTTGCCCATGTCCTTCCAGGAGATGCGCCCGATGATGTCCTTGAACCACTGGGGAAACGGCAGGAACGGGTTGAGGTTTTCCGGCATGAAGTGGTTGGTGGCCACGATCCTGACGCCGCGCTTCACGGCTTCATACAGGACGTGCTCGCCGATCATGTAGTGGCTTTGGATGTGGACAACATCCGGCTTGACGCGGTCGAACAGCAGGCTGATTTCCTTTTTGATCTCCCAGGGAAAACAGATCCGGAAGGTTTCGTGCGTGGGCACGCTGTGGGAGCGGAGCCGGTGCACGGTGGCTTCGTCGCGGAATTCGCTAAAGCTCTTGCCCTTGCCGTTGCGGCAGGCCAGGACGTGTACGTTGTGCCCGCGGCCGGTCATTCCCTTGGCCAGGCGGTAGCCGAACTGGGCTGCGCCGTTGATGTCGGGCGGATAGGTGTCAGCAGCGATCAGGATGGTCAGCGGCGTCTGGTCGGCGGGCGTGGTCACGTGGAGAACTCCTGATGGTCACGGTGCGGACAGCGTCGACTGACTGCACGTCTGGCCTGGCATGTAGCGCCGGGGCTTCGTGGAACTGCTCGATCTGGTAGGCGGGAATGGGTGCTAGTGGGACGGCCTGCCCGCGGCCTTCCGCGCGTCCTTCTTGCGCTTGGTGACCTCGGGATGGTGCCTGGAAAGGGCGATAACCCCAACGATAGCAAGGGAAGCGGCGGTTCCCATGGCAATCGCCATGACGGCGTGCACATCGGGCCGCAGTTCCCCCAGGATGACGATTCCGATGGCGATCCCCACGATGGGGTCGATCACCGTCAGTCCGGCGATCACCAGGTCCGGCGGACCCGAGGAGTATGCGCTTTGGACGAACCAGGACCCCAGCCCGCCGGCGGCAACGAGTGCCACCACGGAGTACCACTGCACGTTCAGCAGGAAGAGGCCGTTGGGATCCAGCATGTGCTTGCCGATGATCCGGGTGAGGACGGCCACGAAGCCAAAGAGGACTCCGGCGCCCAGGATATAGACGAAAGCGTTGATCCGGTGCTTGAACATAACGGCCAAAGTGCCGAAGAGCCCGACGGCAAGCGCCAGCAGCAGCACGATGGTGAGCTCCGCGTCCAGGCTCACATGATGGTTCTCCTGCGTCACGTTGACTGCAAGGAGGACAAAGAGCGCGGAGCCCGTCACGCAGGCGGCGATGGCCACCACCGTGGCCCGGTTGATGGTGAGGTCCTGGTCCTTGGCGTTGATGACGGTGGTGATGACCAGCGCAATGGCACCGATTGGCTGGACAACTGTGAGCGGGGCGGACACGAGGGCCACCGCGTTCATGGCCATCCCGGCAGCAAGCAGCAGGAGTCCGAAGACCCAGCGGGGATTGCGGAGCAGGCGGAGGAAACCGTTGGAGCTCAGGGCCAGGCCGCCGGTGTCGGCCTTGACGGCGCTTCCCTGGCGCTGGGCACCAAGGGCGAGGCAGAAGGCCCCAAGCAGCGCAAGCACGACGGCGACCCACACCATCAGGTGGTCCCGCCGTCGTGCCCGGTGCGCATCCTGCCCTTGCGCAGGATCGCCCAGAAGTAGTTGTACGCAGCGATCCAATGGCCCAGCAGGCCCAGCCCGAGCACAATCCAGGCGGCCACGAACAATCCGTCCGAGAACCCGGTGTCCAGCCGGGAGAGGAGCAGCATCGGCGTGCCCAGGAGCAGCAGCCCCGTCCGCACCTTGCCAACAGCGCTGACAGGAAGGTCGGGATGGCCGCCGAACAGCGAGAGTGTCAGCACCAGGAGTACCGCGTCCGGGATGACCAGCGCCGCCAGGTACAGCCAGTGCACGACGCCGGCAATCACCAGGGTGATGGCGACGGCGATCAGCGCCAGGCGGTCGGCGATGGGGTCCAGCACCCGCCCGAGCTTGGAGGCCTGGTCAAAGCGGCGGGCAACGTACCCGTCAATCCAGTCGGTACTGGCCATCACCGCAAGGACAACCACACCGGCGCCGTACTCCTTCCGCGCCAGGACGAGCCAGATGAAGAGTGGGACCCCCATGAACCGGACCACGGTGAGCAGGTTTGGGATGGTGAAAACCCGGTCATGGTCCACCTGGGGGCGGCCGGGACGGGCGCCGGCACCAATAAACTTCACCCGTCCCCCTTTCCTTCCTGCTGCCTGGTCGGCGCGGTCCTGCAGTTGTTGGCTTGCTGCATCAGTCCTGCGGTTGTGCCCGGGCGTGCTGGCGGCCGGCAGCCCTGGCAAACCCGTGCTAGTAGGTTCGAAGAAGCTTACGGAGCAGGACCACCAGGACGGTGCCTGCGGCAGCCAAAGCTGCCAGCGGCCTCCAGCGTTTCTGCAGCCCCTCGGTGGATGCGGCCAGGGTGGCCAGCCGTTCGCTGGCCGCGTCCATGCCGCGCCCTGCGATGGCCTGGCCCTGGCGCACTTTGCCCTGGGCGGCCGCGAGCAGGTACTGCGCCTGGGTCTTGACGTCCAGTTCGGTGCCGAGTTCGTCGCGGACGTCGGTGAGGTGGTGGCGCCGCTGGTTGAGGCGGCGTGCGAGCTCGGGTTCGGAGGCGTGCGGGTATTCCTTGTCGTGCTCGGCTGTCTTGGCCGCCTTCTCCGCCTTGGCCTTGGCCGCGGCCTCTTCCCTGGCGGCCTTGGCAGCTTTCGCTTCGGGGGTGTTCGGGTCAAGGACCGCAGGGTTGAAAGCCGAACCTTCCTTGGCAATACCGATATCGTGCCTGATGCCCCGGATGGTTTCCTCCGGCATCAGTGGCATGGCCTTCTTGAATTTGCGGAAGCCGATCAGGCCGCCGATGAGGGCGATCAGCAGGAAGGCCGCTGACACCAGGAGGGCGGCCAGCCAGGCGGGCATGATGGTGGCCAGCCCCATGATGGCCGCGACGATGAGTCCGACCACCAGGAAGACGAGGAAGACCAGGGCGACGGCGAAGAAGGCGGCCGCTACTCCGAGCTGGATGCCTTTGCGCTTGAGCTCAATCTTGGCGAAGGCGATCTCATCGTTCAGCTGGCGCGGAGCCAGCCGGAAAAGGAGTTTAAGCGTCCTGGGCAGCGCGGTGATGCGCAATCCCGGGCTGGTCCGCCCGCTGTGACGTCCGCTCATCGGTTCCGCCTTACTGGTTATGGTCGATCCGGCTTCCGTATGCTGCGGGAAAAGTGCCTCGGCACAGTCCCCGCCCCAAAACTACCATTCAGGTTCAGGCCGAACTTCGGGGCTTGCCGGACGGCACGGCCTACAACGCTGAAAAAATAGATGGTGCCGGGCCTAGGATGGTAATCCGTGACCACTCCCTCCAATCCAGGCGACTTGCTGACCCGACGCCGGAAACTTCTGTACATTCTCCTTCTCGGCGCTCTGACCGCCCTGGGGCCGTTCACGATCGACCTGTACCTGCCGGCGTTCCCGGCGCTGGAGGCGAGCCTTGGCGTGACCGAGGCCCAGGTCCAGCTCACCCTCGCCGGGACCACCCTGGGGTTCGCGTTCGGCCAGCTGGTGGTGGGCCCCTTCAGCGACAAATTCGGCAGGCGCAACCCGCTGATCCTGGCGACGGCACTGCACATCGCGGCGTCGCTGGGAGCGGCGCTGTCCACTGACATCACCACCCTGGGCATCTTCCGCGTCCTGATGGGTATCGGCGCGGCCGGAGGCGGCGTGGTGGCAATGGCCATGGTCCGGGACCTGTTCTCCGGCTACGCCATGGTGCGGATGTTCTCGCGCATGAGCCTGGTCAACGGCCTGGCACCCATCCTGGCGCCCGTGATCGGATCCCAGCTGCTGCTGGTGATGGCCTGGCCCGGGATCTTTGTCTTCCTGGCCTCGTACGGCACCCTGGTCATCATTGCCGCGCTGTTCCTGGTCCGCGAGACCCTCCCGCCGGAAAAGCGTGGGCAAAGCGGCATGACGGCCCGGCAGCGCTACAAGGTCCTTTTCAGCGACCGGATCTTTGTGGGTCTCCTTTTGGTGGCAGGGCTGAACTTCGGCGGCCTCTTCACCTATCTGTCCGCCTCTCCTTTCCTCTTCCAGGACGTGTTCGGATTCTCCGCGCAGGAGTACGGGCTGCTGTTCGGGATCAACTCCCTGGGCATCGTGGCGGGCGTACAAACCAGTTCGCGGCTGATCAGGAGGGTGCCGCCGCAGTGGATCCTGGCCGGCGCCACGGCCTGGATGTTCCTGATGGCAATGCTGATCGTGCTGTTCGACCAGCTGGGCCTGGGCCTGTGGGGCGTGATGGTTCCACTGTGGTTCTACATCATGGGCACCGGTTTTATGTTCCCCTGCGTCCAGGTGCTGGCCCTCGCCAGCCACGCCTCCCAGGCCGGAACCGCCGCCTCCCTGCTGGGTGCGGCCACCTTCATGATGGCCGGCCTGATCTCGCCGGTGGTGGGCTGGCTGGGCATCACCAGCGCCACGCCCATGGGAGCGGTGCAGGCAGCCTGTATCCTGCTGGCCATCGCAGCCCTCTGGCTCGTGGTCCGTCCGCGCACCGTGCCGTCCATCCATTGAACAGGGCAATCACGGAACCAGGCAATCAAGGAACAGGGGCATCCAGAGCAGGGTTCTCAAGGAGCAGGGTTCTCAAGGAACAGGGCCATTAAGGAGCGGGCAATTCAATGACCGGCGATTCATTGCATGGCAGGAAGAAGCGCAAGCCGCACCGGAACGGAAGGGGACTCTTCCTCGGCGCGGTGCTTGGCGCCGTCGTCGGCTACTTCGCGGGGCGGGCATTGGGAAACCCTGCCATGGGCATCGCGCTGGGAGCGGTGGCCGGCGCGGCACTGCTGTACCGGGTCAACCCCGGCCCCTGGAAGCGCCGCTGACGCCTGCACCAGCCGCGGCGCCGCGCCGCTCCATCTGCCGCGCAAAGCCCTTGCCGCGATAAAATAATGTCTGTGCCCAGCTGGCAGGATCCACAGCCGCTTCCGGCCACATGGCAACGGTGCGATGCCGGAATTCTGCCACTGTGGTGGGACCGGCTGTGCGCCCAGACCGGGGAGCAGTCTGCCGCGCTCTACGCCGCCGGGCTCTTCACCGAGGACCGCCGACGGCCCATCGCCCAATGGTTCAATCCCGCCTTCAACGCCGCCCTGCTCGTGGCCCCGGAGACCTCCCCGGAATGGCCGGTGCAGCGCTTTGGAATCTTCTACGCGCCCCCGGACACCGGGTTCGTCCGGATCCACTCGGCACCGCACGAATGGAACCCGCGCCAGCCCCGGAAGTCCCCCACCGAAAAGGAAGCCTTCCAGACCGCCATTGTGGAAGCCGAGAGGTTCCTGCAGGTGGAGATGGACTTCGTCTGAAGCCCCTCAGGAAACCGGAGCCAGCCCGTCAGGAAACCGGCGCCGGCCTCCCGCACCTCATTGCGGCGGCCGCGGACGAACCGCCACGGCCGGGTGGTCCCAGCGCATCACGAAATCTGCCTGGCGGAGCGCAGCGGAGCTGCCGAGCAGTCCCATGGCCCGCAGCATTCCGTTCCGAAGCACTTGCCCGGCCGGGTTCCGCATCGTGGCGAACCGGGCAACCTGCGAGGACCGGCGGACGATGAGTGAGGTCCTCGGCATCCGGGCTGCGGTGTAGTCCGCCAGGCCTTGCGGGATGCTGCCGGACCTGTCGAGCACTTACGCGAGGGTGACGGCGTCCTCAATGGCCTGGCAAGCCCCCTGGCCCAGGTTGGGAGCCATGGCGTGCGCTGCATCGCCCAGAATTGCTGCCCTGCCACGGTGGAAGGCCGGCAGCGGTACCTGCATTGAGTGGATGTCGGCGCGCAGGACCGCCTCTTCATCGATCCGCCTGATGACTTCCGGAACAGGGGGACGCAGGCCGCCAAACCGGCGCACCAGTTCGGCCTTCTCCTCGGCCCCGGTCCGCCGCGGCATCGGTTCATCCGCCGCTGCCTCCGCAAAGACGTACAGCCGCCCGTCCTTCATCGGCAGCATGCCGAACTCTCCGCCGCGGCTCCACGTGGTGCCCACCTGGTAGTCGATGCCGGCCGAAGGCACCAGCGCCTGCCAGGCCGTTAATCCGGCAAACACCGGTCCGGGACACCCGGGAAAGAGCGCTGCCCTGGCTGCCGAGTGGATGCCATCCGCCGCGACCAGCACGTCGCCGCGCAGCACTTCCCCTGTTTCAAGGGTGACCTCACCGGTGTCTGCATCCAGGCCGGCAACCGGTGTCCCGAGCCGCAGCGAGCCAGGCGGAAGGTTGGCGGCCAGCATCTCCACGAGCTCGGCGCGGCGCAGCACCACTGCCGGATGGCCGTACCGCTCCTCGGCCAGGGAGGCGTCGTTGCGGGACAACCAGCCGCCCCGCGCGGTCCGGATGCCGCTCTCGCCCTGCAAGGTGGCAAGGGAATGGATCTGTTCCACGATGCCGCCGGGGATGGCGTCAAGGGCCCGCTGCGCGTTCGGGGCCATGATCAGGGCGTACCCCACGGGCCGGAGGGCCGCCGTCCGCTCCAGGACCTGGACGTCCCAGCCCTTGCCGGCCAGCGCCAGCCCGGCAGTGAGCCCGCCAATGCCCGCGCCGATAACTATCGCCCGGCGCGTCGCTGTACCTGTCATCATCCGCTCCTGTCCGCGGCACGGCACCAGCATCCGTCCTCCCCCATAATGCTCCCGGGCACAGGGCATGAGAAGAGTCACTGCCGGGAGGATGGGCGGCAAGAAAAAATCCCCGTTCCTCATGGCTGAGGAACGGGGATTTTCCGGCTGGCTCCTCCTGCTGGACTTGAACCAGCAACCCTTCGATTAACAGTCGAATGCTCTGCCAATTGAGCTAAGGAGGAATGAAGCAGGTATGACATTAGCAAAGGATTCCGGCGAATGTGAAATCGGCGGATTTGCGGGCCGGATTGCCGTTCGCGGGGATAAAAAATCCCCGTTCCGGAGGCCGGAACGGGGATTGTGCGCTCCTCCTGCTGGACTTGAACCAGCAACCCTTCGATTAACAGTCGAATGCTCTGCCAATTGAGCTAAGGAGGAATGAAGCGGGTATTAGCCTAGCAAACACCTGCCCGGGAAATGAAATCGGGGCGTGCCGAGGGGCCGGACCCGGGGGCTACGCCTCCGCCCGCAGTGCGCGGCGTTCCATCTCCAGCATCATCAGCTCACGGTTGAGCCGCTGGTAGGTTTCCGGGTCCGCCGCAGGGTCCAGCCGCTGCAGCTGCCCCATCTTGTCCGCCTTGACCCTGGTGATCTGCAACTCGAAGAGCCGGGAGAGGATGTCGCGGCAGTACTTCTGCACCGCCTCCTCCGTGCTTGCCGGCAGCGGCACCACCGCGAGCTCGGACACCAGCGGCCGCAGGGGCTCGGGAACCTCGTGCATCACGTGCTCCACCCACCGCACCGGATCGTTCACCAGGCCCGCGCCGGTGGCGCGCATGGCATCGTGGACGGCCTGGAACGCCGGCGTGGCGAACCGGGCAGCGGCAAACCGCTCCCAGACCCCGCCGCCCAGCAGTGCGGGCTCCTGGAGGGCCACTTCGAGCGCCTGGCGCTCCATGGAGGCGACAGGGTCCCTGGGGTCGGGCCGGTGGAAGGAAGGAACAGCGCCCGACGCCGGACCCGCGGCAACGCCGGGCCCGCCGGCTTGGGCGGCCGGAGCGGACGTCCGGGGAGCGGCTGCAGGAGCCCCTCCTTGGTCACCGCGTTTTACGGCGGCGTTGACCAGCCGCAGCACCTCGTTGGGGTCCGGCATCCCCAGCCAGCCTGTGAGCTCCTGGCAGTAGCCCGTCCGGGTGGAAGCGTCACGGATGCCCGCCACCACCGGCACAGAGGCTTTCAGGCCCTGCACCCGCCCCTCCACGGTGTCCAGGTTGAACTGTTTCAGGGTGGTGCGGATGGCGAATTCGAACAGGGGCCGGCGGGACTGCACCAGGGCATGAACGGCTTCGTCGCCCCTGCTTTGGCGCAGGTCGCAGGGATCGGCACCTGTGGATTCCACCGCCACGTACGTCTGCGCGGTGAAGCGCTGGTCTTCCTCGAAGGCCCGCAGCGCGGCCTTCTGGCCGGCGGCGTCGCCGTCGAAAGTGAACACTACCTCTCCCCCGGTGCCGTCGTCGGAGAGCAGCCGCCGGGCAATCTTGATGTGCTCGGTGCCGAACGCGGTGCCGCAGGTGGCCACCGCCGTCGTGATTCCTGCCAGGTGGCACGCCATCACGTCGGTGTAGCCTTCCACCACCACCAGCTGGCGGTCCTTGGCGATGCTGCGCTTGGCGAGGTCAATGCCGTAGAGGACCTGGGATTTTTTGTACAGCGCGGTCTCGGGGGTGTTGAGGTATTTGGGCCCCTGGTCGTCCTCGTAGAGCTTGCGGGCGCCAAAGCCGATGGTGTCCCCGGCGATGTCCTTGATGGGCCAGATGAGGCGGCCGCGGAAGCGGTCGTAGATGCCGCGGTTGCCCTCGGAGAACATGCCCGTGAGCTTCAGTTCGGCGTCGGTGAAGCCGCGGCCGCGGAGGTGCTTGAGGAGGGCGTCCCAGCCCTGGGGAGCGTAGCCGCAGCCGAAGTGTTCCGCTGCCGCCCGGTCGAAGCCGCGGCCGTGCAGGAAGGTCCGTGCCTCCGCCGCGCCCGGCGTCAGCAGCTGGGCGCGGAAGAATTCGTCCGCGATTTTGTGGGCGTCCAGCAGCCGCTGCCGGCGCCCCACCTCCTCGCGGTTGGGGCCGGTGCCGCCGTCCTCGTACCGGAGCTCGTAACCGATGCGTGCGGCAAGTTTCTCCACGGCCTCCTGGAAGGAGCTGTGGTCCTGCTTCTGGACGAAGGCAATGACATCGCCGTCCTCACCACAGCCAAAGCAGTGGTAACGGCCTACCTGGGGACGGACGGTGAACGACGGCGAGCGCTCGTCGTGGAACGGGCACAGGCCCTTGAAGGTCCCCAGCCCGGCACCCTTGAGCGTGACATAGCCGTCAACCACTTCCTTGATGTCCGTGCGCTGGCGTACTTCGTCAATATCTTCGCGTTTGATCAGCCCAGCCACAGAGCAATCCTAATGCGGGGGTACGACGGCGGAAGCCGCCTTATGGCGTTCCTCACCACAGTGCGCATCACCACAGCGACGGCAGGCTCCCCACCAGGCGCTCGTACAAGGCCAGGGCGGAACCGTCCGTGAGGGAGGCCACCTGGTCGATCACCACACGCAGCCGGGCGCCGTCGTCGGGGGCGTCCCGCCAGTCGGCAGCGAACATGGGCTCCAGGTGCCGGTCACCGGTGGCGCTCAAGGCGGTCACCAGGGCGTGGAGCACCTCGCGCTGGCGTTCGTAAATGGGCTGCCGGTGCTCCGTGGTCATCACGAACGTGGTGGCCAGGCCCTTCATGACGGCGATTTCCATCACCGTTTCATCCGGGACCATGAGTTCGGCGTTGTAGCGCGTGAGCCGGCCGGGGCCGTACACAGCACGGGTGGTTTCGAGCGCGCTCTGGCAGAACCGGCCGATCAGCTGGCTGGTCATGTTCTTCAGGGCGGCCATGGATTTGCGGCTGCCGTCCGCCTCCCGCACCCACACATCGGTGGCTTCCAGACGGGCCAAGGCGGCGTCAATGGCGGCGGGGTCGTTGTGCGGCAGGTACCACTGCTTGGCGTAGCCCACAACACGGGCGCGGTGGTCAGGGTTGTCCATCCAGCGGAGCTGGAAGTGCCCGGCGACGATCGCGTCCTCCACGTCGTGGACCGAGTACGAAATGTCGTCCGCGAGGTCCATCACCTGGGCTTCCAGGCAGGACCGGCGCTCGGGGGCGCCCTGCCGGATCCAGGTGAAGATGGGCAGGTCATCCTCGTAGGCGCCGAACTTGCTGGTCCGCTGGCCGTGGATGACTGGGGCCTCCAGTGCGGACCAGGGGTATTTAGCCGCCGCGTCCAGGCTCGCCCGGGTGAGGTTCAGCCCGGCGGGCAGGCCATCCGCCGTCAGCACCTTGGGCTCCAGGCGGGTCAGCAGCCGAAGGGTCTGGGCGTTGCCCTCGAACCCGCCGATGGCATGCGCCACCTCGTTCAGCGCCGACTCCCCGTTGTGGCCGAAGGGCGGGTGCCCGAGGTCGTGGCTCAGGCAGGCGGTGTCCACCACATCAGGGTCGCATCCCAGGGCGCGGCCGAGTTCTCGGCCCACCTGCGCCACCTCCAGGCTGTGGGTCAGCCGGGTCCGGACGAAGTCGTCGGTGTCCGGGGCCACCACCTGGGTTTTTGCACCCAGCCGGCGCAGGGCGGAAGAATGCAGGACGCGGGCGCGGTCCCGCTCAAAATCGGAGCGGTACGTGCTTTTCGGCGGCTCCTCCACCCAGCGGGCGGAATCGTCGGCATCGTAGCCGGGCAGCACCGGCGCGGCCATGCGGGCCTCAGCCACCGGAGACGTCCAGCTCTGCTGCCGAGATGTCCCTGGACTGGTCGTCGTTCAGGGCACGGGACTCCAGCCAGTCCTTGGGCAGGGCGGGCTTCTTGGGTGATCCGGCACGGCCGCGCGGGCCCTCCGCGTCACCGCCCGGATACGGCGAGTCAAGGTCCAGTTCGGCCAGGGTATCCCTCAGCACCTCGAGGCTGGTCACCAGCGCCAGCCGGGTGCGCAGCTCTCCGCCCACCACGTAGCCCTTGAAGTACCAGGCGATGTGCTTGCGGATCTCGCGCAGCGCCTTGCCTTCGTCGCCGAAGGTCTCCACCATCAGCTCGGCATGGCGGTAGACGCCCTCGGCCACCTGGCGCAGGTTGGGCCGGAAGCGGGTGTCGCTGCCTTCGAACGCCGCCTGCAGATCGCCGAACAGCCACGGCCGGCCCTGGCAGCCTCGGCCCACCACCACGCCGTCCACCCCTGTTTCGCGGACCATCCGGACGGCGTCCTCCGCCGACCAGATGTCGCCGTTGCCCAGCACCGGGATATCCGGGAGGGCTTCGCGGAGCCGTGCGATGGCGGACCAGTCCGCTTGGCCCGAGTAGAACTGGGCGGCGGTGCGGCCGTGAAGCGCGACGGCGGCCACGCCGGAATCCCGGGCGATGCGGCCGGCATCGAGGTACGTCAGGTGGTCCTCGTCAATGCCCTTGCGCATCTTGATGGTCAGCGGGATGTTGCCCCGGGAGGCTTCCTTCACGGCAGTCTGGACGATGGACGTGAAGAGGTCGATCTTCCAGGGCAGGGCGGATCCGCCGCCGCGCCGGGTGACCTTGGGGACGGGGCAGCCGAAGTTCAGGTCGATGTGGTCCGCCCTGTCCTCCTCCACAAGCATCCGCACTGCCTGGCCCACCGTGACAGGGTCCACGCCGTACAGCTGGACGGACCGGACCTTCTCGTCGTCGTCGTGGGAAATGATCCGGAGGGATTCGGGGGTCCGCTCCACCAACGCGCGGGAGGTAACCATCTCCGCCACGTACATGCCTCCGCCGTATTCACGGCAGAGCCTGCGGAAGGCAGAGTTGGTGATCCCGGCCATGGGCGCCAGGATCACCGGCGTGTCCACGGTGATGGGACCCAGCTTCAGGGGCGGGAGTTCCAGCTTGGGAGCGAGAGTAGTTGCTGCAACAGTCACCATTCCATTGTTGCAAAGCCGGACAAATCGGGTGGCCCGTCCCGGATGACCTACACCGGCCTGGGTTAGCGGCGCCCTCGGTCAGGGGGCTGGAGAGCGCCCGTCCGGTCAGTGGCATTCGCGGTCAGCGGCATTCGCGGTCAGTGGCATTCGCGGTCAGCGGCGTTCGCGGTCAGGGGCGTTCCCGGTCGGCGGCGGCCCGGCGGCCGCGGCGGGTAAGCGGCGCGCCCTCCTGACCATCAGCCGAGTCCAGACGTTGAGCGGCACCCGGACCTTCACCGGCGCCGGCACCTGCAGCGGCGCCTGGTTGTGCGGCAACGCGCCGGGCCCGTCCTTCCAACGCCGCGGCTGCGAGCGCACCGGTGTCCGCGACATCGTCCAGGTTGTGCCCGGTGCCGGCATGCAGTGCACTGGCATCTTGTGCACTGGCACCGCGTGGCTGGGATCCGCCTGCCACGGCCATGGCAGGGGCTTCGACGGCGGCTGCACCGGCGTTGATGCCGGTCGCCTTGACCACCAGCACCGCGATGAGGGTGGTCACCGGGATGGCCAGGACCAGCCCGATGGAGCCGACGAGCGTCCTGATGACTTCTTCGGAGAGCTCTGCGCTGGTCAGCGTCTCCCCCAGCGGCCGGTCGTAGAGCATCACGATGATGAGGATGGGCAGCGCCGCACCGGCGTACGCGAAGGCAATGGTGTAGACCGTGGAGGCGATGTGGTCGCGGCCAATCCGCATGGCGGAGGTGAACAGCTTCCGCGCACTGCTGCCCGGGGCCAGTTCGTACAGTTCCCACACGGCGGAGGACTGGGTGATGGTGACGTCGTTCAGGACGCCCAGGCCGGAGATGATGAGCCCGCACAGGATCACCCCGGAGATGGAGATGTTGGCTGAGGTGTTGACCAGGGTGGTGGCGTCGTGGTTGCCCACGCCCGCGAGGTTGGCTGCATTCGTGGCCCAGGCGGCCAAGAGCGCCGTAATGCCCAGGCCGAAGATGGTGCCCAGCAGCGCGGTGGAGGTCCGGGCCGAGAATCCGTGGGCGAAGTACAGGACCCCGATCATGATCACGGTGGACCCCACCAGCGCCAGCAGCAGGGGCGGCTTCCCTTCCACGAGGCCCGGAAGCATGAAGCTGGCCAGCACGAAGTAGGCGCCGACCAGCCCGACGAGCGCGCGGAAGCCCCGCCACCGCGCGACGGCGATGACCACGGCTGCGTACAGCAGGGCCAGCAGCACGATGGGCAGGGTCCGCACGAAGTCCACGAAGATATAGGCGGGCGAACCCTGCGAGGCCGAGGCGCCCTGGGCATTGGACAGGTTCAGGTAGCGGATCTGGTCCCCGGGCTTGACGCCATGGGACTTGGCGACGTCCGGGTTGATGACCACTTTGACGGGGCTGCCGCCCTTGTCCGGTTCGGTGAAGGCGAAGGTGCAGTCCGATCCCTGCTGGCCCGGGCTTTGGGTGGGCGCCTGCCCGTCCTGGGCCTGGGGCGTTTGGTTCTGCTGGCTGGCGCCTTGCATGCAGTTTTCCGTCACCACGCTTTGGATGGTGCCCGTATCGAAGGTCACTCCAGGGGCAGCCGAGTACGGGTTGGCCAGCGAGATGCCTTCCTTGCTTCCGGAGGGCCAGAGCATGGCCATCCCGGCCAGGGTCAGCAGGGTGATGGGAATGAGCACCGCTGCCAGGATCCGGTTGGCCTTCCTCCGGGCAGCCATCGCCTGCGGCGTCGGCTCCGAATGACCTGTAGAAGCGTGGGAATGGCCGGCGCCCATCAGCAGTGAAACCTCATACGTTGAACTCTACGTCCGGCACCGTAGGGTTGATAAATGGATCATTGGGAGGTACCAGGCGTGACCAACCGAAGCGCTGAAGACAGCAGCAAACTGCCCTCCGGCGGCGTCCCCCCGGCACCCGGCCACCAGGCCGTGCTGAGTGTGCTTGAGGCCTCCGGTCCCACCAGGGGCGTGGCCCTGGTGCTCCACGGCGGCAAGTCCCATAGCCGCGAACCGGTGGAAGCCCTGCACCTGAGCCCGGCCCGTATGGTGCCCTTCGCGAGGCACCTGCACCGCGCCGGGCGGAAACATGGGCTGGCGGTCTGGTCGCTGCGCAACAGCGTCCGCGGGTGGAACGGGCCGGACATGTCCCCGGTGCAGGACGCCCGGTGGGCGCTGCGGCAGATCGAAGAGCAGCATCCCGGCGTGCCCGTATTCCTGGTAGGCCATTCCATGGGCGGGCTGACGGCTGTTTGCGCCGCCGGCCATCCCCAGGTGGAAGCGGTGGTGGCGCTGGCTCCCTGGCTCAGCCCGCAAACGCCAACCTCAGGGGTCGCCGGCAGGAAGGTCCTGATCGTGCACGGGACCCTGGACCGGTGGACCAGCCCGTCCCAGTCGCTGGCGTTCGCGCGGCGGGGTTCAGAGGCAGCGGCCAGCATGCAGTACGTGGCGTTGAAAGGGGCTGGCCACTTCATGCTCCGCAAGGTCCGTTTGTGGCAGATTTTGGCCACCGGGTTCGTCATCAAGGCGTTCAGCGAAAGCACCGGCGCCGGTGTCCGGCCGCCCCGCGCCTTCGGGCAACTCCTGCCGGAATCGTCCGTCCAGGTGACCCTGTGAGCCGTTTACCCGGCACGCCTTCCTGGCGACTCTTTATCGGCCCCAGACGGGCCTGAAACCCGGATTCCCCGAACAGCTGGAGACTTGCATGCCATGGCATCCGCCGCCCAGTGACCGTTTCTACCGGCTGATTGTCCGCCTGGGCCAGGTCCTCCGGTGGGCCTTCCGGATCACCATCCTTCCCACCGGGCTGGAACATGTGCCGGCACCCGGCCTGCGCCATGGCATCGCGCGGACCGTGGTGCCCGGCTCCGGCGCCGTCTTTGCCATCACGCACTTTGGCTACCTGGATTTCGCGGCGTCCGAACTGGTCCTGTGGAAGCATTCCCGCGCCCACATGCGCTTTATGATCCACCAGGGGGCGGCAGACCACTGGCTGGCAGGCCCGGCTATCAGTGCTACAAACAGCGTGGTGGTGGGGTACACCGAACGCACCGGCGCTTTTGACGAGGCCGTGGCCAAGCTCAGGAGCGGCGAATACCTGGCCGTGTTTCCGGAAGCGGGAGTGAGCAGGAGCTTCATGGTCCGGGAGTGCAAAACAGGTGCCGTACGAATGGCAGCCGAAGCAGGCGTCCCCGTCTTCCCGGTGTCGGTGTGGGGCGCGCACCGGCTCTTGACAAAGGGGCAGCGGTTTTCCCCGCGGAGGGCATGGCGTGCACCGGTCCGGGTGCATTACGGCGAACCGCTCCGGTTCCCGCCTGAGGTGGACGCGGAACGCGAAACCGAACTCCTGCGCCGCACGCTGCAGGCGGGCGTCGATGCCTGCATCGCGGACTTCCCGCTGAAGCCGGAGCCCGGTGCCTGGTGGATGCCGCGTCACCTGGGCGGCGGCGCGCCGTCCGAAGCTGAGCGGCAGGCGCTGGACGCCCAGGACGCCGCCAGGGGCCGCCGTCGTACTCCCCGAAAGTAGGTAGCGCCAAGTGTCCTTGTGGAGGTCCACAACGACACTTGGCGCTACCTGGTTGGATGGGGCCCGGACGAAGCGTTTAGTCCGAGACCACCAGGGTTTCGGCTCCGGCGAGCCTGGCTTTCCCGCTGTCGAGGAGGGGTTCGACGGCGGCGCGCAGGGCCGTCATCGAGTCATCCAGTTCCAGCATCACCGGGTGCTGGTACGCGATCAGTGCCAGCATGTCGCGGACAGCCTCGGCGGCGTCATCGGCATCCAGCGCCGGTTCGTGGCCGACGAAGACGTCCGTGGGTGCCTCCGCTCCCTCGGGCTCAGGGCCCTGGGCGGGGTCCGGGTTGGCGGGCGCCGCGTAGCTGACGGCAAAGGCGCGGATGCGGCCCTTCTTACTCGGCGCCACCCCCGCACCGAACGCCGATTCCGGCTGTGCCCGCAGCACGATGGCGCCGTGCGCTCCGGTGAGGTCATCCAGGAACAGCTTCTGAACCTGGCCCATGGACAGCACGCCCGGGGAATCCCAGCCGTGGATGGAGGTGTAGTACCTGCCCACGACATCGGTCAGTTCCACGGACCCGGTGGCCAGCTCCATCACAACGTCGGAGCCGGCGTCCTGGTCGCCGGCGGACCCGCCGTCCCTGGCCGGGAACACGGGAAGCCGCAAGGCACCCGGTTCCACGATGACCAGCCGGGACCGCTGGATGGGCGAAAGTCCCACGGCTTCGGCGAAGGCTGCCCCCGGCGTACCGGGCTCCACCTTGGCGCGGAACTTGGCAACGCCCGACGGCGCGTGCTCGGCTTCCCGCCGCAGCATGGCCAGGAGGCTGGCTCCGATGCCGGCACGACGGTGGTCCTTCGCCACTTCGATGTACGTCCACAGCCGTTCAGGGTGCAGCGAGGCCTCGTAGACCACACCGGCAGCCACCGGGATCCCGACCTCGTCGATCACGTCCTCGGCCACGATGCAGCGGCGCCAGAGAGCGCCGCCGGTGCCGGCAGAGGACGGCGCGAGCGCGCCGCGGAACTGGCGCGCCTGGGACGTTTCCGGGCCGCCCCAGATCTCCAGGAGCGCCAGGTCGTCGCCCTCGCGCCATTCGCGGTATTCGATGGCCATGCTCAGGCGCCGATCAGGCGTGCGGCCAGGTAGCCCTCCACCTTGTCCAGGGAAACGCGTTCCTGGCTCATGGTGTCCCGCTCGCGGATGGTCACGGCCTGGTCCTCGAGGGTGTCGAAGTCAACCGTGATGCAGAACGGGGTGCCGATCTCGTCCTGGCGGCGGTAGCGGCGGCCGATGGCGCCGGCATCGTCGAAATCGATGTTCCAGTTCTTGCGCAGCTGGGTGCCCAGGTCCTTGGCTTTCGGGGACAGGTCCTCGTTGCGGCTCAGCGGCAGCACGGCGGCCTTCACCGGGGCCAGCCGCGGGTCCAGCTTCAGGACGGTGCGGACGTCCACGCCCCCCTTGGCGTTGGGGGCCTCGTCCTCGGTGTAGGCGTCCACCAGGAAGGCCATGAAGGAACGGGTCAGGCCGGCCGCGGGTTCAATGACGTACGGGGTGTAGCGCTCGTTCGTGGCCTGATTGAAGTAGCTCAGGTCCGTGCCGGAGGCCTTGGCGTGCGTCGAGAGGTCGAAGTCGGTCCGGTTGGCGATGCCTTCCAGCTCGCCCCACTCTGAGCCCTGGAAGCCGAAGCGGTATTCGATGTCCGTGGTGCCCTTGGAGTAGTGGCTGAGCTTTTCCTGCGGGTGCTCGAAGAAGCGCAGGTTCTCTTCACGGATGCCCAGGCCGGTGTACCAGGCCATGCGCTCCTTCATCCAGTACTGGTGCCACTCTTCGTCCGTGCCGGGCTCGACGAAGAACTCCATTTCCATCTGCTCGAACTCGCGGGTGCGGAAGATGAAGTTTCCGGGCGTGATCTCGTTGCGGAAGGACTTCCCGATCTGGCCGATGCCGAACGGGGGCTTCTTGCGGGAGGTGGTGAGGACGTTGTTGAAGTTCACGAAGATGCCCTGGGCGGTTTCCGGGCGCAGGTAGTGCATGCCTTCTTCGCTGGCGACGGGGCCCAGGAAGGTCTTGAGCAGGCCGGAGAATTCCTGCGGCTCGGTCCATTCACCGCGGGTGCCGCAGTTGGCGCAGACGATGTCCTTCAGGCCGTTCTCGGCGGGGCGGCCCTTCTTCTCCTCGTATTCTTCCTCGAGGTGGTCGGCGCGGTAGCGCTTGTGGCATGACAGGCATTCCACCAGCGGGTCGGAGAAGACCTCCACGTGGCCGGAGGCTTCCCATACCTGGCGGGGCAGGATGACGGAGGAGTCCAGGCCCACCACGTCCTCGCGGCCGCGGACCATGGACTGCCACCACTGCCGCTTGATGTTTTCCTTCAGCTCGGCGCCAAGGGGCCCGTAGTCCCAGGCAGAACGCGAACCTCCGTAGATCTCACCGGCCTGGAACACGAAGCCCCTCCGCTTGGAGAGGGAAATGACCTGGTCGAGAACGGATTTTGCTGCCATGGGGTAACTCCAGTTTCTACAGGGCCGCTGGGTGCGGTCCGCGGTTTTCAGGCCCCGGCATCACCAAAAGCAGGGCACTTCCGGTGGCCGGACGGGGCGGATGAAGGGGGTGGTAAAGCTGCGTGTCCTAGCCTACCGGCCGCTGCCCGCGGAGCGCGCCCCGCGGCCACGGCAGCGTGGCCAGGATAATGGCGGCCAGCGTCAGGATGGTGCCCAGGACGGTGGCGGGCGCCACCACGGTGCCGGGGGCGGGAAGCACCACGTCCAGAGCCAGCGATCCGAGCAGCTGGCCCGCGATCATTCCCAACCCCGTCACCAGGACGCCCAGGCTTCGAACCAGCAGCGCTCCCAGTCCAATGAAGACACAGCCCATCGGACCGCCGAGGTAGTACCACCACTCCCCCGGCAGTGGGTTGCCCGGCCCTGCCACCGCAACCTTGACGGCGAGCGCGGTCCACAGCACCAGGCAGCCGGCAATGAAGTTGACCAGCGTAGCGGCGATGGGGGTCCCATAGTGGACGGTGGCGGTGCCGTTCATGGCCTGCTGGAAGCTCATGAGGAACCCTGCGGCCACGGGAAGCAGGAGCGGAAGCACCAAAGAAGCGGGACCGCCGTCGGTTCCGGGCGCGGAGCCTGAGGCGAAACGCGGCGAAACAGCCCATGCGACGGCGGCGATGGTGAGCACGCAGCCGATGATCCGGATGCCCGTGACCTGTTTCTTGCCCGCGGGCCCGAGGCCCAGCCGGTCCACCAGGAGTCCGCTCACCGTCTGCCCGGTGACGGTGGCCACCGTGAACAGCGCCACCCCAAGGAGGCCCACCGTGAAGGACTGGGCAAAGACAAAGACCGCCCCGATGCAGCCGGCGAGGACGTAGATGCGGGGAAATGCCCTGCTGCGGACGGCCGGAAGGATCCTGGCCAGCCCGGCGCGGCCGCGGGGCAGGAGCAGCGAGATGAGGATCATGACCACCAGGCCTGTGCTGAAGCTCACCACCGCGGCAGCGATTCCGTCATTAAGCCGGGCTCCGAGTGCTCCGTTGATGCGGCCCTGGACAGGGATGGCAAGGCCGGCGCCCACCGCCAGCGGCAGGCCTGCGAGCAGCGGCAGGCGGGAGGTGGAGGTCATTGAATCCACCTTACGTCAGGCATTATTGCTACATGAGCAACCCCGTTGAGGACGTCCCCATCCGTGACAGCATGATCCGCCTGGGCCAGCTGCTGAAGCTTGCCAACCTGGTGGAGGACGGCGTGGAGGCCACGGATCTGATCAAGAACGGCCTGGTGAAGGTCAACGGAGAAATCGACGACCGGCGCGGCCGCCAGCTGCACAACGGCGACACCGTCACGGTCAATAACCAGACCGTTCGCGTGGTGGCACCCGAAGCGGACTGAACCTGCTGCGCCGGCGGAGCGGCGCCCGAAAGGTGACCGGCCGCCGTCGTACGCCTACTTCTTCAGGACCTCGTGGGTGAGGAACTCCCCCACATGCCCGATTTCCTGCTGGTTGATGCCGTGCCACATGCCCGTGTACAGCACTTTGGTGAGCTTGACGTGCTTGCGGACCCAGCCCATGGTGAAGTCGATCTTGTCCGGGGTGATCACGGGGTCCTGCTGGTCCCGCCCCCAGAACATGGGAATGGTTCCGTCCAGTTCGGCGTCCCGGAAGGTGGGGTCGTCGCCGGCGTCCACCACGAAGCCTGACAGGCCGACGACGGCCGCGAAGTCCGTGGGCCGCTGCCGCAGCAGCGTGGTGGCCATGGCCATCCCCATGGAAAAACCGAGCAGGGACACCGAGGGGTGCCCCACCTTGATGGTGTCGATCCAGTCGAGCACGAAGGACGACGCCGCCTTCACCCGGTCCAGCGAGTAGTCGATGGAGGCGGTGAGCGGGAACCAGGTGAAGCCGGGGCCCATGGCAATGGGTGCGCGCACGGAGGCCACCGCGAAGTCCCCCGGCAGCAGGTCGGCGAGGCTCAGCAGGTCCTGCTCGTTGGCGCCATATCCGTGCAGGAGCACCAGCAGCGGCTTTCCGTCGCGCTGGTCCTCCGGGTGGGACCACAGGACAACAGGGGCAGGAAATACATCGGCTTCAGTCATGGTTTCCATTGTTACAGCTACCTGAGGGCAACAACCTACGTTCGCGTAGCCAGAGAGCCGGAAGGCAGGATAAGGACCGTGACTGACGCAAGCATCATTGAAACCCCGCATGCACGCTCCGGATCCCACCCCTGGACCCGGTATGTGGCCATGGGCGATTCCTTCACCGAGGGCATCGGCGACCCCGAGCCCTCAAGCCCCGGCGGCTTCCGCGGCTGGGCGGACCGGGTGGCGGAGGAACTGGGCCGCACCCAGCCGGATTTCGCGTACGCCAACCTCGCGGTACGGGGCCGGCTGCTGCGGCAGATCGTGGACCAGCAGCTGGCGCCCTGCCTGGCCCTGAAGCCGGACCTTGTCACCCTGTCCGCCGGGGGCAACGACCTCATCCGCCCCGGCGGCGACCCTGACGCGCTGGCCGAAAAGCTGGATTCCGTGGTGCAAATACTGGCCATGGGCGGCGCCACTGTGGTCCTCTTCAACGGGCCCGATACCGGTTCGTCCGTGCTGGGCAGGATCCGCAGCAAGGTGGCCATCTATAACGAGAACCTGCGTACCGTCGCGGCCAGGCACGATGCGGTCATTGCGGACATGTGGTCCCTCCGGCAGCTCAGCGACCCCCAAATGTGGGACCAGGACCGGCTGCATTTCTCCCCGCTGGGCCACCACACCATCGCGGCCATGGTGCTGGATGCACTGAACGTGGAGCACACCCTGGAGCCGCTGCAGCCCAAGGCCCTGCCGCACCGGACGTGGCGCGAGGCGCGGTCCGGCGACCTGGTGTGGGCGCGCGAATACTTTGTCCCGTGGGTGCTGCGCCGCCTCCGCCACCAGTCCTCCGGGGACGGCATCACCGCAAAACGTCCGACGCCGGGTCCCGTCTTTGGCCCGGGCGTTCCGCTGGGTTCGGGCGAGGGGCCGCTGGGTACCGCGGAGCCGTCCCGGCGCTGACGCCGGTACTCGGAACCCGGCAGCGGCGCAGGCGGGCGGTATGCAACCGGATATGGTGGTGCGGCTGAGGCTGCAAGCCCAGATGCTTCGGGAGCCCGCTGCCGCATCGCCGGAGGCCGCCTTGCGAAAGCTGCTGGCCGTGCAGGCGCAGGAGTTTCCCTACGCCCGGTGGAGCCTTGCCCAGCGGGTGTCGGCGGGCGCATCCCCCGTTGCGGCAGCGGAGGTTGAGCAGGCAGTGGCCGACGGCCGGATCCTGCGGACGCATATCCTCCGGCCCACCTGGCATTTCGTCCACCGTGACGACCTTCGCTGGCTTGTTGCCCTGTCGGCACCGCGCCTGCACCAGGCCAATGCGCCGACGTACCGCCTCACCGGAATCGATGAAGCAACTGCCGCCCGGGGCAGCGAGGTGCTGGCCGGGGCTGTGGCCGGCGGCAACCACCTCACCCGCGGGCAACTGGCCGTAAAGCTGCAGGAGGCCGGCTTCGAGGCCAGCGGACTGCGCCTTGCGTACATCATCATGCACGCCGAAGCCAGCGGCGTCCTTGCCAGCGGCACGCCGGTCCGGAGCCCGGGTGGTGCGCTGAGGCAGACGTACGCGCTCTTTGACGATCGGGTACCCGCCGGGCCGGCCGTACCGCTTTCCCGGCCCGAAGCACTGGCTGAACTCGCCCTCCGCTACTTCACCAGCCGGGGACCCGCCACGATCCGGGACTGCGCGGACTGGTCAAAGCTGACAATGACCGATATACGGCAGGGTGTGCAGCTGGCCATGGAGGCTCATCCCGGTGCCCTGGGAGCAACGGCGATTGACGGCGTCGAGCATTACTTCGCTGGAGACGCCGGCGGGGAAGCCGACGCTGGTCCTGACCGCGGACCTCGCGCCGATAGCAGACCGCGGATCGACCTGATCCAGTGCTACGACGAATATGTGATGGGCTATTCCGCCACCCGGCATTACATGGGCGGCAGCGGCCCTTCCTTCCCCTTTGCCGGGGAGCCCATCCACGTGGTGCTGCTGGATGGGCGGATGGCCGGATCCTGGCGGCACAAACTGCTTCCGGACCGGTGCGAACTCGATATCCGGTTGTCTCATGCCGCCGAGACGCCGGGTTCCCCGTTGGCCGCCGCTATCCAGGACGCTGTGGACCGCTACGCGGCTTTCACGGGGCTCCCGGCCGTTCGTGTGCAGTCGGGGACTAAGCTGGAAGGACACACATGAGAGGCGCCCCAGCGTGAGCAACCTGTTTTTCTGGATCATCATCCTGTCACTCCTGATCCCGGTGGCCATGCGGATGTACCGGAAATCCGTGGCCCGCAGGGACCATGGGCAGAGCTTCTCCGGGCGCTACCCAGAGCAGTTCCCGGGCGCCGGCCAATTCCCTGGATCGGCCGGGCCGCCGAGCAAGCAGCCCCGCGACGGCTACACCCAGCAGGACTATTTTGCCGGCGGATTCCAGCAGATCGAGCGGCCGCAGCCCATCAATGATCCCCAGCCGCTGCCCTACCAGTATGGCCAGCCGCCCCAGCAGCCGATGCCGGGCGCCGACAACCGGACCGCGCCGCAGCCGCCGTTCCAGCAGCCCCCGTTCTCCCAGCAGGGCGCGCCCGGCCAGCCCTCCCCCGAACAGCACGCGGCCCCCGCTACTCCCCCGCCGCCGTCGGCCCCGCAGGGCTACCGGGCGCGGAAGCTTGCGGAACTGGACCAGCAATACAGCAACGGCGAACTGTCCGTCGAGGAGTACATGACCCGCCGCAGCGACATCATGAACGGCTGACCTGCGTCACATCCACCAGCGGGAAGCCCACGTGCGTTAGTCCACCAGCGGAAAGCCCTCGCGCGTTAGTCCACCTGCGGAAAGCCCAGGTCGATGACCGACGTTGCGGGGTCCGGCCACCGCGTGGTGACCACTTTGCCCCTGGTGTAGAACCGGATGCTGTCCGGCCCGTACATGTGCGTGTCCCCGAACAGGGAGTTCTTCCAGCCACCGAAGGAGAAGGTGCCCACCGGAACCGGGATGGGCACGTTGACGCCCACCATGCCGGCCTCGACGTCGAACTCGAACTGTCGGGCGGCACCGCCGTCGCGGGTGAAGATGGCAACCCCGTTTCCGAACTCGTTGTCATTGACCAGGCGGACCGCATCGCTGTAGGTATCTACCCGGACTACGGACAGGACCGGACCGAAGATTTCGTCGTCGTAGACCTTCATGCCCGGCTTGACGTGATCCACCAGGCTGACTCCGATGAAAAACCCGCTGGAATCGAACTGTTGCGAGCGGCCGTCAACAACCACTGTGGCGCCTTCATTTTCGGCGCCTGCCACATAAGAGGCCACCCTGTCCCGGTGCTCGGCGGTGATCAACGGTCCCATCTGTGATGCAGGGTCCGTCCCGGGACCAATCGTCAGGGTGGCCATCCGGCTTTGGATGGCCGCCACCAGGTCGTCGGCGATGGCACCGACGGCGACGAGCACGCTGACCGCCATGCAGCGCTCACCGGCCGAGCCGTAGGCAGCCGAAATGGCGGCGTCTGCTGCCATGTCCAGGTCCGCGTCCGGCAGGACCACCATGTGGTTCTTGGCCCCGCCCAGGGCCTGGACCCGCTTGCCGTGGTCCGCCGCGCGCTTGTAAATCGACTGCGCAATGGGGGTTGAGCCCACGAAGCTGACGGCCTTGACGTCCGGGTGTTCGAGCAGCACATCCACGGCTTCCTTGTCGCCCTGCACCACGTTCAGCACACCGGCCGGCAGTCCCGCTTCGGCGAAGACTTCCGCGATGAACACGGCGGAGGACGGGTCCTTTTCACTGGGCTTCAGCAGCACGGTGTTGCCGCACGCCAGGGCACTGCCGATCATCCAGAGCGGCACCATGGCCGGGAAGTTGAACGGGGTGATGCAGGCGACCACACCCACAGGCTGCCGGACGGAGTGCACGTCCACGCCGCTGGAAACCTGCTCCGAGCGTTCCCCCTTAAGCATGTGGGACAGTCCGGTGGCGAACTCGATGTTCTCGAGGCCGCGCGAAATCTCCCCTTCGGCGTCGGAGAGTACTTTGCCGTGCTCACTGGTCAGGATGGCGGCCAGCTCGGACTTGCGCTGTGTGAGGATTTCGCGGACCCGGAAGAAGATGTTGGTCCGCTTCGCCAGGCTCGTCGCCCGCCAGGCGGGCAGCGCGGCCGTGGCAGCGGCGATGGCTTCCTCTACCCGGGCAGCGGAAGCGAGCGCAACCTGCTTTTCCTGTTCTCCGGTGGCCGGGTTGAACACGGGGCCAAAGCGCTCGGCATCGGCAACGCGGCTGCCGTTGATGTAATGCGGAATGGTGTGCATGAAAGTCTCTCTTCTACTTTGCTGAATCCAGGGAACCGTCGGCGAGCTTGATGATCATGGAGCAGTCCTTGCCGGACTCGCCCGCATCGATGAGGCGCTGGTACAGCTGCTGAACATGCCTGCCGATTTCGAGCGGCGTGCCGGTGTCCTCGGCAGCGCTGATGGCCAGGCCGATGTCCTTGTTCGCCAGCTCGGCGGTGAACGTGGGCGCGAAGTCGTTGTTGGATGCGGCGGTGGGGACCACACCGGGAACGGGGTACCAGGTACGCAGGGCCCAGCTGTCACCGGAGGACACGGAGGCGATGTCCCAGAACACCTTCTTGTCGAGTCCAAGCCTGTCGGCCAGCACTGCACCCTCAGCGGTGGAGGCCAGGTTGATCAGGAGCATCAGGTTGTTGCAGATCTTGGCCGCTTGGCCGGTAGTGGCTCCGCCGGTGGGGATGATGTTGGTGGCCATCGGCCCGATGTAGCGGGTGGCATCCGCTACTGCGTCGGCTTCACCGCCCACCATAAACGTGAGTGTTCCTGCTTTGGCGCCACTCATCCCGCCGGAGACGGGGGCATCGACGAAGCGGAAGCCGGCGGCAGCGGCGGCGTCGTGCAGTTCACTGGCAGCCGCGATATCGATGGTGGAGGAATCGACCAGGAGCGTCCGTGTTTCCGCATGTGCCAGCACGCCGTCCGCACCGAGGTAGACGGCCTTGGCATGTTCGCCCTTCGGAAGCATGGTGAACACAACATCGGCGCCCGCCACAGCCTCTGCGATGCTTCCTGCCGGCTTCACACCGCCAGCCTCGGCAGCGGCGACGGCGGCGGGGTTGAGGTCGAATCCCCGTACGTCGTGACCCGCCTTGGCAAGGTTCCCCGACATGGATCCGCCCATATTTCCCAAACCGATCCAACCGACTACTGCCATGGCATAAGCTCCTTTGCTGTGCCTCCGGCCGGGACCGGCCGGAAGGTCTGTGTCCCACCATCACACCCTGTTACAGTGCAATCAAGGGGAAAAATCACAGACGGTATGTGCACTGATGCACACGAATGAAGGGACACCCGGTGGCGCGGCTTCCAAGTCCGGACGACCTGTTGATCCTGCTCACTGTGGCCAGGCTGGGACGCTTCAACGCGGTCGCCGAAACGATGGGGACCACGCACACCACGATTTCGCGGCGGATCCTCGCCCTGGACAAGCAATTGGGCGGCAGGACGCTGGAGCGCAGTCCGCACGGGTGGGAGCTGACGGAGCTTGGCGCTTCGGCCGTCGCGGCTGCGGAAACGATCGAGGAAACACTTGGGTCACTGGCCGCCGTTGTGGGCCAGGACCGGGACGCAGTGTCCGGCATGGTGCGCATCAGCACCTCTGACGGTTTCGGCGCCGAATTCGTCACTCCTGCCCTGGTCCGCCTCCAACAGCGGCACCCGTTGCTGAATGTGGAGATGCTCAGCGCCACGCGCAAGGTCAGCCAGAACCGCTCCGGCGTGGACCTTGAAGTGGTGGTGGGCCGCACGGATGTGAGCAATGCGCAGGCCATCTTCCTGGCCAACTACTTCCTGCGGCTCTATGCCAGTCCCGCGTACGCGGCGCAGCGGGGCTTGCCGGAAACGCCCGACGGCGTGGGGCAGCACGGCTTCGTCTCCTACGTTGAGTCCGCCCTGCAGGTTGCCGAACTGGGCCACCGGTCCTCGCAGTTGCCGATGCCGAAATCCAGCTTCCAGGCGACGAGCATCTTTGCCCAGGTGGAGGCGGTGCGCCGCGGCGCCGGCATCGGGCTGCTCCCGAACTTTATGGTGGCGCAGAACGCGGAGTTCATTCCGGTGCTCCCCGACGCCTTCCAGCGCCAGATTCCCGTCTGGGCGGTGGCCCGGCCGGAATCGCTCCGGTCCGGCCGGGTGCAGGCCGTGATTGCTGCCCTCAAGGAAGAAGTGGCGGCCCGCCAGGATCTTCTGGCAGCCTAGGCCCTGGCACCCTGGTCACTCGGGTCCTGGTCCCTGCGACCCGGAGCAGTTGTCAGGCCTGGAAGAGCCGCCTCACCACCTGCCCCGCAGCGAGTGCGTCAAGGCCTTCGTTGATCTCGTCAAGCGGCCGGGTGTCGGTGTGCAGCAGTTCAACGGGAAGCCTGCCCTCCCGCCAGTAGCCAAGGTAGAGGGGGATGTCCCGGGCCGGGACGGCGTCCCCCATGTACGAGCCCAGCAGCCGTTTGCCCGCACCGGCGAACTGGAGCGCCGGCACCGTCAGTTCCGCCGTGGGATGCGGCAGCCCTACGGAGACTACGGAGCCACCGCGCGTTACGTGCTCCAGGCACGAGGCGATGACCCGGGCGGACCCCACAGCTTCGACGGCGGTGTCCACACCGTCACCGGAGGCGTCGGCAATCAGGCGGGAAGCGTCATCCGGGGTCCCTACGGCCCTTGCCCCGCACTTCAGCGCGAGCCCGTGCTTGGCGGCGTTGGGATCGATGGCGATCACGGAGGAGGCACCGGCGAGCGCCGCGGCCATAACGGCCGAGAGCCCCACGGCACCGAGCCCGAAGACAGCTACGGACTGGCCGGGCTGGACGGCCGCCGTGTTGAGGACGGCCCCCATTCCGGTGAGCACGGCGCAACCGAACATTGCGGCAACGGTGTCCGGGACGTCGTCGTCGATGACCACCACTGATTCACGGGCCACCACGGCGTAATCGGCGAATGCCGAAACCCCCAGATGGTGGTTGATGCGCTTCCCGGCAGGTGTCCGCAGCAGGGCTTCGCCATGGAGGAGGTCCCCCGACCCGTTGACGTCGGCGGCGCGGTGGCAGAGCGCCGGGCGGCCTGCCCGGCACGCACGGCAGCCACCACAGCTCGGGACGAAGACGAGGACTACGTGGTCCCCCGGGGAAACATCGGTGACGCCGGGACCCACGGCGGCGACCCGTCCTACAGCCTCGTGCCCCAGCGCCATCGGGAGCGGCCTGACGCGGGAACCGTCCACCACGGAGAGGTCAGAGTGGCACAGGCTCGAATAGGTGATGTCGATCCCCAACTCGCCGGCGCGGGGTTCGGGCCGGTCGAGCTCCTCCACCTGAAGCGGGTGCGCTTGGGTGTAGCTGGTTCCGGACGGGACCGTGGAGTAAAGAACGGCTGCTTTCATGGAGAATCCTGACTTCCTCGAGGTGCTGACGCGCAACTGCCCGGGCCTGCGTGGTCGCGGGTCCGGGCAGTTGGCATGCTGTCTGGCTTTGTGGTGGCGTTGCCTATTTCTTGCCGGCTGCGAGAAGGTCGGCCGTGCCCTGGGCATCGGCTGCGTCCACATCGCGGAGCGAAATGCCCCGGGTTTCCTTGAGGAAGAACACGGAGATTGCCGTCACGATGCAGGCTCCCAGCAGGTACAGCGCCACCGGAGTGGAGGACTTGAAGCTGCTCAGCAGCGATGTGGCGATGATCGGGGCCAGTGAACCGGCCACGATGGAGGTCACCTGGTAACCCAGGGAAACGCCCGAGTACCGCATGCGGGTGGGGAACATCTCGGCCATGATGGACGGCTGGCCCGCGTACATCAGCGCGTGGAACAGCAGGCCGATGGTGATGGCGGCCAGAATGACGATGTCATTGGCAGTGTCCATCATGGGGAAGGCGAAGAAGCCCCAGGTGCCGCCGAGGATGGCGCCTGCCATGTAGACCGGGCGCCGGCCGAACGCATCGGACATTTTGCCGACGAGCGGCACGGCGCAGAAGTGGATGAAGTGCGCCACGAGCAGAAGCAGGAGGATGCGGGAGGTGTCGGTCTGGACCACAACCTTGAGGTACGTGATGGAGAAGGTCACCACCAGGTAGTACAGGATGTTCTCGGCGAAACGCAGACCCATGGCGGTAAAGACACCACGCGGGTAGCGGCGGAAGACTTCGGCAACGCCGTAGCCCTTCTTCTCCACGGTGACTTCCTTGCGGGCCTCGAGAAAGATCGGTGCGTCCTGGACCTTGGTGCGGATGTAATAGCCGACGATCACGATGACGGCAGAGAGCCAGAAGGCGACGCGCCAGCCCCAGCCCAGGAATGCTTCCTGGGACAGCGTGGCCGAAAGGGTGAACAGCACGCCGGTGGCCAGCAGGTTGCCCATCGGTACTGCTGACTGCGGCCAGCTGGACCAGAAACCGCGGGACTTGCTGGGGCTGTGCTCTGCGACCAGCAGCACGGCGCCGCCCCACTCACCGCCGACGGCGAAGCCCTGCACGAAGCGCAGGAACACCAGGAGGGCCGGGGCCCAGTAACCGATCTGGGCGAACGTGGGCAGGCATCCCATGAGGAAGGTGGCCACGCCCACCAGGATGATGCTCAGCTGCAGCAGCTGCTTGCGGCCGAATTTGTCACCGAAGTGGCCAAAGACGATGCCGCCGATGGGGCGCGCCACGAAGCCTACGGCGTAGGTGACGAAGGCGGCGATGATGCCATCCAGTTCGGTCCCTGAATTGGGGAAGAACATTTTGCCAAACACCAGGGTGGCGGCGGAGGCATAGAGGAAGAACTCGTACCACTCCACAACGGTGCCGGCCATGGAGGCCGTGACGACTTTCTTCAGGCCGGAGGCCTTGACGTCGGTTTCCTCTGTCCGCCGTGCGGCGGAGCTTTCCGTGCTCATCTGTTACTCCTTCGGCGTCGTCGTCGACACCACTGGGACGTATTGGGGCGGATACGTGTGATTTTGGCCACGAACCGCCGGGTCCCATTGAGTATGGTCCGCCTGTCAGCCCAGCTCAACGGCGAATCTCGCAGAGCACATCTGCATAAACGCACATCCGGGCAAAGGAGGGAGCAGTGCTACTCGGAAAGATGCCTCTGGAGCTGCGGTCCCAGCTGGCCGATTTCGGTTAGGAACCCGTCGTGGCCAATGGGCGCCTCGATCAGGTGGACGTCCACATCCCCCGGAAGCGCCCGGGCCAGCTCACGTGACTGGGACGGAAAGTACAGGCGGTCGGAGTCCACGGCGGCAACAAAGAAGCGGGCTTGGCTGGCGGCCAGTGTTTCGGCCAGCGTGCCGCGCCCCCGGCACACGTCATGGCTCATCAGCGCCTCGGTGATGGCGATATAGCTGTTGGCGTCAAACCGCTGCACCAGTTTGTTGCCCTGGTGGTCAAGGTAGCTCTCAACTTGGTAGCGTCCGCGTTCCGCCAGGCACTCACCCTGCAACGGCGATTCGGGAGCCTGCGGGGCACGGCCGAACCTGCCTTCCAGCTCGGCGGCTGAGCGGTAGGTGATGTGTGCGATGCGCCGTGCCAGTGCCAGTCCGGCCTCGGGGAAAGGGCCGCCGTAATAATCGCCGCCGTTGAAGTTGGGGTCCTGCCGGATGGCGAGGGTCTGCGCCTGGGCGAAGGCGATCTGTTCGGCCGTGCTGGCGGCCCCTACGGCGAAGACCGCGCAGCGCTGCACGCGCTCCGGGTAGGTGACAGCCCATTCGAGTGCGCGGGCGCCGCCCATCGAACCGCCCAGGACGGCAAACCAGCATTGGATGCCGAGCTGGTCAGCCAGCCGGGCCTCCGCCACGGTGCTGTCCCGCAGGGTGACCAGGGGAAAGCGGGAACCCCAGGGGTTGCCGTCGGGGGCAGGCGAGGACGGGCCGGTGGATCCGTAGCAGCCGCCCACGATGTTGATGGAGACAACGAAGAAACGGTCTGTATCCACGGGTGCGCCGGGTCCGGCCAGCTGTTCCCACCAGCCCGGTTCGTCGGTGTCGCCCCGGGTCACGTGGGTGCTGCCGGTGAGGGCATGTTCGATCAGGATGGCGTTGCTGCCGTCCGCGTTGAGGGTGCCCCAGGTTTCGTAGGCGAGCGTCACCTCCGGAAGATAGCCGCCGGCCTCAAGTTCCAGGCCTCCAATGGAGGCGTAGCGGACAATCCCGTGTTCGGGAACGGTGGTACGGGTGACGGTAACCGTCATGGCAAGACCTCTTCTACGCGCTTGCCTGCCGTCGAATGACCGGCAGGCCAGGTCTTCACCCGGGGCACCCCACCGCGGAAGGAGGGTTGCCGGCCAGCAAGCCGGGGCTGTCACTGGCACTCATGACCTGGTTCGAGTGTACGAAACACCACCCGTCCCAAGCCAAGAGTGTGACTGGTTGTGACTTCCCCGGCCCGGGCACGCCGGCCCTGGCTGCCTGTTTGCTGTGGAGGCTGCCTGTTTGCTGTGGAGGCTGCAGCTGCCTGCCGCTTGCCTGCCTACGTGCCGGCCGGCGTCGCGCCTTGATCTGGTCAGGCGCCCGACGCCGCCTTTGCTGCCCGGAAGCCGGCCTCGAGGTCGGCCAGGATGTCGTCGATGTGCTCAATGCCCACCGACAGGCGGACCAGCCCGGGGGTCACGCCGGCCACGGCCTGCTGCTCCGGGGAGAGCTGGCTGTGGGTGGTGGACGCCGGGTGGATGACCAGGGACCTGACGTCCCCGATGTTGGCTACGTGCGAGTGCAGCTCCAGGGCGTCCACGAACCGCTTGCCGGCCTCGGCACCCCCGGCCAGGTTGAAGGACACAATGGCACCGGTGCCCTTGGGTCCGTACTTGCGGCCGCGCTCGTACCAGGGGCTCGAGGGCAGGCCCGCGTAGGCGACGGATTCGACGTCGTCACGCGCTTCCAGCCAGCGGGCAACCTCCGCGGCGTTGGCCACGTGGCGTTCCACGCGAAGACTCAGCGTCTCCAGGCCCTGGGAGATCAGGAAGGCGTTGAACGGCGAAACAGCAGAGCCCAGGTCCCGCAGGAGCTGGACGCGTGCCTTAAGGATGTAGGACAGGTTGGCGCCCAGGGCGCCGCCCTCCCCGAGGTCACGGCCGTAGACCAGCCCGTTGTAGGTGGGGTCCGGGGTGTTGAAGCCGGGGAACCGCTCCGGGTCCTTGCTGAAGTCGAACTTGCCCGAGTCCACGATGACGCCGGCGATGGCCGCACCGTGGCCACCCAGGTACTTCGTGGCCGAATGGACCACGATATCCGCGCCCCACTCGAGCGGACGGATCAGGTACGGCGTGGACAGCGTGTTGTCCACGATCAACGGCACACCTGCTTCATGGGCGGCCTGGGAGACGCCTTCGATGTCCAGGACATCCTGCCGCGGATTGGACACCACCTCGGCAAAGAAGAGCTTGGTGTTCGGCTGCACGGCGGCGTGCCACTGGTCCAGGTTGTCCGGATCCGCCACGAACGTGACGCTGATGCCGAACTTCTTCAGGGTGTGGGCGAAAAGGTTGTAGGTTCCGCCGTAAAGGCTGGGGCTCGCGACAATATGATCGCCGGCCTCGGCAATGTTCAGGACAGCGAAGGTCTCGGCTGCCTGTCCGGAGCTGAGCAGCAGGGCTGCCAGGCCGCCTTCGAGGCTGGCAATCCGTTGCTCCACCGCGTCCTGGGTCGGGTTGCCGATGCGCGTGTAGATGGGCGCCAGTTCCGCCAGCGCAAACCGGTTCGCCGCGCTCTCCGCGCTGGGGAACACAAAGGACGTGGTCTGGTAAATGGGCAGCGCACGGGCTCCGGTGGCGCTGTCCGGCTCCTGTCCGGCGTGGATCTGGCGGGTTTCGAAGGACCATCCGTTGGACATTCAAGGCTCCTTTGACATGGGCCCGGGGCAGGCTGGGAGCACCACGGGCCGCGCTTGCCATCCGGCCGTTGCCGGACAGCCAGGTCCTCACCCGGGGCACCCCACCGCGGATGGAGGGTTGCCGGCCAGCGAGCCGGGGCTTGGCGCTGGCGCTCATGACCTGAGCTCAGTGTAGGAACATTGCCGGCCGGCCGGACAGCATTGTGACGAACATAGTCCTGCAGGTTTCGCCGCCTGATGGTGGCCCGTGAAGGGGTTGACCTCGGAAAATCCCAGTAAGGCAACCCTTAGCTGAGAGCCCGATCACAAAGTGCCAAGATGTTGGCATGCGCATGGATCACGTCTCTTACGCCTGTGAACACGATGGCCTCGCGGCCACTACCGAACGTATTTCCTCTGCCCTCGGCGTTGAGGCAGTGAAAGGCGGGGTACACCCCCGGTTCGGAACCCGGAATATGATCATCCCGCTCGCGGGACACAAATACCTCGAGGTGGTGGAGGTCCTGGACCACCCCGCATCGGACAAGGCACCCTTCGGGCAGGCAGTACGTGCCCGTTCGGCGGCCGGCGGCGGATGGATGGGCTGGTGCGTCGAAGTGGACGACCTCGCCCCCTTCGAAGAACGCCTCGGACGCTCCGCAGTGAACGGCAACCGGAAATTCCCGGACGGCCGTGAACTGGTGTGGAAGCAGATCGGCATCCTGGGGCTCATTGCCGACCCCCAGGTTCCGTACATGCTCAAGTGGGAGGGCGACCCCTCCCTGCACCCGTCCAACGCCTACGACAGCAACGTCAAGATGAGCTGCCTCACCATTGCCGGTTCGGCTGCCCGGGTCACCGAGTGGCTGGGCGAACCGGTGGAGAAGCCGTTGGAAGACGTGGCCGTGGAGTGGGTGGCGCCGCACGGGACGCCGGGCATTCTGTCAGTTACGTTCGAAACCGCCAGCGGAGCCGTCACAATCTGACCTCCTGCTGCGTGGTCCGGTGCTGCCGGGTCACGCAGGGGCACCCCCTGGGTTCCCTGTCCGACCATTCTTCGGCCGCCATCAGCATGTGACAACGAAGTCACCTGCCGATGGCGGCCGAATCCATTTCCTGGCGTGCCCGGTCTTGGCTTGCCGGTTCCTTGGTTTGCCGGGTTCTTGGATTGCCGGGTTCCAGACGGTCGCAGACAGCAAGGGTGGAATGCGTGCTGGACCCGGCATGCTGAAATCCCTCGGTGCTTTGTCAGACCCCCCTGTCATAGTTTTCCTATGGCAAGCAGGGCGGCATTGGAAGCGTTGGAGGTCCTTGAGGCGTCCCTTGCTGAGCTGGGTGCTGTGCTGCGTGGGACCGGTGAGGGTTTTGATCCGTTGCGGGAGCAGGTTGATCGGAGCCTGGACGGGCTCGCCGGGGTCGCCCGGCTTGAAGCACGGACCGCGGCGTTGAAGGTGCATCTTGCGGCAGGGTATGCAGAAGCTGCCAAGGCTGTGGCGTCACGGGCCATGGTGCCGTCCGGGGCGATGGCGCAGGAAGCATCGATGGTCGCCGAAGTCGCGGGTGTGTTGACTATTGGTGCGCGGGCTGCCGGTGTGCTGCTGAACGAGTCGCAGGTGCTGGCCAATGTTTTGCCGTTGACCTTGGCGGGGTTGCAGGACGGGAACCTGTCGTGGGCGCACGCGAAGGCCATGGTGGAGGAAACCGCCACCCTGGATCGGGCCGGGGCCGCCGCGTTGGAGGCGCACTTCCTGGGCCCGGACGCATCCAGTCCGGCTACCGCGCCGGCGCCGGGTGAGTTGGTGCCGCACCGGTTCCGGCACAAGGCCAGGATCTGGCGGGAACGCCACCACCCCGAATCCCTCGAAAAACGTCACGTCAGGAGTGTCGCGGAGCGGCGGGTGGAACACCGCCCGGACATGGACGGGATGGCCTGGTTCCACGCCTACCTCCCGGCGGACACCGCCTCGGCGATGTGGAACCGCACCACCGCCCTCGCCCGGGGCCTGCAGGGCCCGGACGAGTCCCGCACCCTGCCCCAGCTCTGCGCCGACATCTTCGCCGACGCCGTCCTCAGCAACGGCCAGGACAGGCAGGGCGGGCAGACCGTGCAGGATTGCGGCGGTACTGTTGCGGAGGTCCGTGCCCCCCACGCGGAGGTTCTGGTTACGGTGCCGGTGTTCTCGCTCATGGGGTTGACGGATGAACCGGCGATGCTCGACGGCCACGGACCCATCCCGGCCTCGATGGCGCGGAAGCTGGTCGCAGACGGGGCTGGCTCGTTTTACCGGGTGCTGGTGGACCCGCGCGACGGGGCGCCGCTGGAAATCGGCCGCACCAGCTACCGGGTCACCAAAGCGATCCGGCGTTGGCTGCGGTTGAGGGACGGGAAGTGCCCGTTCCCGGGCTGTTCCAACAACTCCCTGGACAATGAGGCAGACCATTTGCTGGCGTGGCATCACGGCGGAACGACCGGGATCAGCAATCTGGGCCAGCCCTGCCGCAAACACCACCGCCTCAGGCACACCAGCGGCTGGACACCCACTTCGGCCACCAAAAACGGACCACCCGGGTGGATCTCACCATCCGGCCGTCGCTATAAGAGCGAACACCAGGACTGGGAACCACCATACTGGCCGGAACAACTCAGGCGCGAGCTGCATCGGAAGCGGAAACGGAGACAACTTTCGCAGCGGAAGCGAAACGTGCACCGGCCGCTGTCACTGACCAAGCGTGCTCCCTACGGCTACCCGGACCTTTGCTACAAAGGGCTGTCCCCGGGGTGAGGAAGGCCTGTTGCGTGTCCTGCACGGGACCGGAAACTGAGCAACGGCCCGCTTGTGCCCCGCCCGTCGTCGTGCCCGCCTAGCCCAGGCCCATGGACCTTCCGAAGAGGCTGAAGCCGACAAAAGCGACGATGTCCAGCAACGCATGCGCAATGACCAAGGGCATGACGCGCTTGGTCCGGGTGTAGAGCCACGCGAAGACAATACCCATGACCACATTGCCGATGAACGGCCCGAAGCCCTGGTACAGGTGGTAGCTTCCACGCAGGAGGGCGCTGGCGGCAATGGACAGCGGCACGCTCCAGCCAAACTTTCCGAAGCGGTTCAGCAGGTAGCCCACCACGATGACTTCCTCCACCACGGCATGCCGGATGGCGGACAGGATCAGGACCGGCACTGTCCACCAGTAGGCGTCCAGCGCACTGGGAATGATCGCGGTGGTTATCCCCAGCGCCCGGCCCGCGGCGTAGAGGCCGAGCGACGGGATGCCGATCAGGGCCGCCAACCCCACCCCCTGCATCATGTCCATTCCCGGCCGCGCAAAATTGAAGCCCAGCTTCCGGAAGGCTGAGCCCTGATTGCCAACATCTCCGGACGCCGCCTGCCGCTGGTCAGTAAGGAAATAGATCACCAGCAGCACCGGAACCAGCGCGAAAATGATGTCCAGCAACTGGTAGGTCAGGTCGAAATACTCGCGCGCACTCTGGGAGCGGTTCAGCGTTGAGGTGCCCTCGGCCAGCGGCGCTCGGGTCATCTTGTCCAGGAGCTGCACCACGGAGTACACGGCGGACTGGCCGAGGGAGAGGCCCAGCACAATCCAGACTTCGAACTTCAGGCGGCGGCGGGAGGGAACCAACATGTACCCATCTTGCCTGCAGTTGCTGGGTCAAGCCTGACCCAGCAATCCACGCGTGGCGCCGGCGGTATTCGGAGGGCGGTGTGCAGGCCTGCAGTATCAAGGCCGGAGGTATTGAGGCTGGGGCTATTCAGGCCTGCCGTATTGAGCCGGGAGTTCAGCTGGGCGCGACGATAACTTCGGTGCCGTTGGCCTCGAAGGCCGCCTTGTCCCGCGGCGAGATCCCGGCATCCGTAATCAGCCGGGTGAAGTTGTACCCGTCCATGGTGGCAAAGGCCCGGACGCCTACCTTGGAAGAATCAGCCAGGACATAAGACACCCGTGCCCGGCTCGCGAGCAGCGCGTTGACCGATGCCTCCCCCTCGCCGGTGTTCGTGGGCCCCACTTCCGGGTCGATGCCGTTGACCCCGATGAAGGCGATGTCCAGCACTACCTTCTGCATGATGATGTCCGTGTAGGGGCCCACCAGCTCGTAGGACCGGGGGTTGAGGATGCCGCCGGTCACCATGACCTTGATATTGGGCCGCACCGCCAGCTGCCCGGCGATGTTAATGGCGTTCGTGACCACCGTCAGCGTGGGCTGGTTGGAGGGGGCGTTGAGGTCTTCGCGGGTGGCGAGGATCTGTGCCAGCGCGGTGCTGGTGGTGCCGCCGCAGAGACCGATCACGGTGCCGGGCCTGATCAGCGCGGACGCCGCCTGTGCAATCTGTTCCTTGGCTTCGGCGTGGTCGTCCCGGTTGTAGCGGCCGGGAAGGTCGTACGCCAGGGCACCGGTGGTGGCTCCGCCCCGGGTCCTGGTGAGGAGCCGGCGCTTGGCCAGGCTGTCCAGGTCCCGCCGTGCGGTGGCCGGTGATACGCCCAGGGTGCTGACGATTTCATCGACTTCCACCTGGCCCGATTTGGCCAGCAGGTCAAGGATGGCGGTCAGCCGGTCAGTGCGGGTCATGCAGGGCCTCTCGGTACTCCGGCCATCGCTTCGATGACGCTTTCTGATCATAACAGAAGCGAAACGATCACCTTACGTCACAAAGTGGCAGGGATTTACCGTGCCCGGTCTCCGGCCCGCCACACAGCGTACGTCAACGGCATGCCCGGCCGGTAAGCGAGGTGCGTGGCCGAAGGCGCGTTAAGCATGTGAAGGTCCGCCCGGTGCCCGACGGCGATGGAACCGACGGCGCGTTCGCCGTCGGCGTCGTTTCCGGTGTCCTTGTGCAACGCCAGGGCGCCGCCGTAGGTGGCGGCCCGGACTGCCTCGTGCACACTGAGGCGCATCTGGAGCACGGCAGTAGCGACGCAGAACGCCATCGAGCTGGTGTAGGAGGTGCCGGGATTGCAGTTGGAGGCGAGCGCCACCTGCACGCCGGCGTCCAGGAGCGCGCGGGCGGGTGCCAACGGCTGCCGGGTGGAAAGGTCGCACGCCGGCAGGCACGTGGCCACGGTCCCCCGCAAACCCTCGCCGCCGGCTGCGTCCCAGCCCGACCAAGTTCCGGCGAGCGCTTCGACATCCCCACCGGCCAGGTAATTCACATGGTCCACGCTGGCTGCGCCGAGTTCCACGGCCAGCTGCACGCCGGGGCCCTCGCCGAGCTGGTTGCCATGCACGCGGAGTCCGAGGCCGGCGTCGCGGCAGGCCAGCAGGACCCGGCGTGACTGCTCGGGTGTGAAGGCCCCTTTCTCGCAGAAAACATCAGCCCACTGAACGTAGGGACGGACCGCAGCCAGCATGGGACCGCACACCAGGTCGGTGTAGGCCTCCGGATCCTGGCCCGCCGGAACCAGGTGGGCGCCCAGATACGTCACCTGGTCTGCGACGGTGGACGCGATACGGGCACTGCGGGCCTCATGGTCCGTGTCAAGGCCGTAACCGGTTTTCGTTTCCAGGTAGGTGGTTCCTTGTGAGACGGCTTCCGCCACCCGGCCGAGCGCAAGGCGCGTGAGGTCGAAGTCCGAGGTGGCGCGGGTGGCGTTCATGGTGACGGCGATGCCGCCTGCGGCGTACTGCTCCCCCGCCATGCGTGCCTCGAACTCGGCCGTCCGGTCGCCAGCGAACAGCAGATGGGTATGGGAGTCCACCCACCCCGGGAGGACCGCCCGGCCGCCGGCATCCATGGCCTCGTCCGCGGCAGGGGCATCGGCAGCAGCGCCGATCCAGGCGATGCGCTCCCCCTCAACCACCACCGCCGCGTCTTTCAGGACCCGGTGCTCCAGGTCCTGGGTCATCAGCTCGGCAATGTTGGTGATCAGGGTGCTCATTGAACCATTCTTCAGCGCCGGATGGACCAGCGGGTGGCTGCCAACGCCTCCGCTGTCCGGGATTCCGGACGCTCGCCGCCAGCCTCACCCCGGCCCTGCTGCCCGGCCAGAATCTGCTCAGCAGCCAGTTCCGCCATGGCGGATGAGGTCTGGAACCCATAGCCGCCCTGTCCCGCGAGCCAGTAGAAGCCGGGCGCTTCGGCGTCGAATCCCGCCACCGGGACGCCGTCGGCAGCCTCGGTCCTGAGTCCCGTCCAGGCCCTGCGCACCGCCGTGATCCCGAGCGTGGTGACAGCGTTCAGCCGTTCCACCAGGTGCTCCACGTCGCCCGCGCGGGGCCGGGCGTCCTCCGGCCCGCTGGGCACGGTCTCCGACGGCGAGATGAGCACGTCGTTGCCTTCCCGCCGGAAGTAGAAGGTGTTGTCCGCCGCTGCAACCATCGGGCTGTGCTCCGGCAGGGGGTGCCCGACGGCGGCAATCGCCGCAGTGCGCCGGTACGGCTGAAGGCCCAGCTTTTCCACACCGCTGATGACGGCCAGTTCATCTGCCCAGGCGCCGGCGGCGTTGACCAGGACGCCGGCCTGGAAGGCTTCGGTGCCCGCCCCCACCTGCCAGCCGGAACCCAGGCGCTGCGCGGAATGGACCCGTGCGCCCGTGATGATATCCACCCCGGCCGCCTCCGCCCGCTGCCGGTGGTCCGCCAGCAGCAGTGGAGCATTGCATCCGAAGGAGTGGGTGTCCAGGCCCGCCGCACTGAACGCGTCCGGGACCAGCGCCGGACAGAGCTCCAGCGCCTCGGCGTGCGTGATGGGCTGCATGGAGCCGCTGGCTTCCGCCGCCACATCCTCCTCGCCGCCGATCAGCATGAAGCTGCGGGGCGCGAGCACCGGTTCAGGCAGTTCCACGTCCCTGGCGGCAATGAGCTCCAGGGTCCGGACCGTCAGTTCCCGGACCACGGGCGGTCCGTAGCTCGGGATGAGCTGGCGGGCGGAGCGGGAGGACGTGTGGTACGCGAGTTCCTGCTCCGCTTCCACCAGCGCCACGCTGCATCTGCCCGCCAGCGCGGACGCCAGAGACAATCCGGCGATGCCGCCGCCGACGATCAGGACATCGTAATGTGCTGCCATGCGTCCATCCTTGCAGAGATGCAGAGTTACTGAGCTCCTTCTGGTTTCGACAGGCTCAACCACCGGAGGATAGGGAGCGAACCAGGGTGTTGCAGGGGTGCGGCGGCGGGGTCAGTCTGCTGCTACCTCAGCCCGGCTGGCGACGAAGGCAGCCACGCAGGCTTCGACGTCGTCCGCTGAATGCGCGGCCGAAAGCTGCACCCGGATCCGCGCCGCGCCGCGCGGAACCACGGGGAAGCTGAAGGCAGTGACAAAGACGCCGTGCTGCAGCATCCGGTCAGCAACCTTGGCCGCCAGGACGGCGTCGCCGAACATCACCGGGACAATGGCGTGTTCGCCGGGCAGCAGGTCGAAGCCTTCCTCCGTCATCCGCTGACGGAACAGCGCGGCATTGTCGAAGAGCTGCCGCCGCAGGTCCGCTGAGTTCTGGACCAGGTCCAGCGCCTTGATGGTGGCGGCAACAATGGCCGGGGCAAGAGAGTTGGAGAAGAGGTACGGCCTGGCCTTTTGCCGCAGCATGGCGACCACCTCGGCACGACCGGACACATAACCGCCGGATGCTCCGCCAAGGGCCTTGCCAAAGGTGCCGGTGTAGATGTCCACCCGGTGCGAAACACCGGCATGTTCGGGAGTTCCTGCGCCGGTGGCGCCCATAAAACCGACCGCGTGCGAGTCATCAACCATCACCAGCGCGTCATGCTTTTCGGCGAGATCGCAGATGGCTTCCAGCGGAGCCAGGTAACCGTCCATGGAGAAAACGCCGTCGGTCACGATGATCCTGCGCCGGGCATCTTTCGCTTCCACGAGCTTCGCTTCAAGGTCCGCCATGTCCTGGTTGGCGTAGCGGAACCGCTGGGCCTTGCACAGCCGGATGCCGTCGATGATCGAAGCATGGTTGAGGGCGTCGGAGATGATGGCGTCCTCAGGACCGAACAGTGACTCGAAGACTCCCCCATTGGCATCGAAGCAGCTGGAGAAGAGGATGGTGTCCTCAGTGCCCAGGAAGCGGGAGACGCGCGCCTCAAGCTCCAGGTGCAGGTCCTGCGTGCCGCAGATGAAACGGACGCTGGCCATGCCGAAGCCCCGCTCATCCATCGCCGCCTTGGCGGTGGCGATGATGTCCGGGTGATCCGCCAGGCCAAGGTAGTTGTTGGCGCAGAAGTTCAGGACGGCTGCTCCGTCCGCGCCAATCCTTCCTGCCGTGATGTGGCTGGATTGCGGGGAGTTGATGCTGCGTTCGGTCTTGTAGAGTCCTGCGGTGCGGATGTCCTCCAGCTCGGTGCGCAGCTGGTCCTTGATCGAGGTGTACATGGTGTTCCTTAGAGTCGGGTCCAGTCGAGGACAACTTTGCCGCCCGCGCCGCTGCGGGCAATGTCGAAGCCTTTCTCCCATTCAGCAGCGGGGAGCGTATCGGTGACCACGGCGGAGATGCCCGCGTGGAGCACGGGGTTGGAGGAGAGCATGGCGCTCATCGCGTACCAGGTTTCGAACATCTCCCGGCCGTAGATGCCCTTAAGCGTGAGCATGTGGGTGACCACCTTGCCCCAGTCGATGGTGATGTCCTGGCTGGGCAGGCCCAGCATGGCAATCCGGCCGCCGTGGTTCATGTTGTCAATCATCTCGGGCAGGGCTGTGGGGTGGCCGGACATTTCCATGCCGATGTCGAAGCCCTCCCGCATGCCCAGTTCGCGCTGGGCATCCCGGACCCGTGTGGTGGAGACGTCGATGGCGAGGTCTGCGCCCAGCTGCCGGGCCAGGTCCAGCCGTGGCCGGGAGACATCGGTGATGGCAATCTTGCGTGCACCGGCATGGCGGGCGACGGCGATGGCCATCAGTCCGATGGGCCCGGCGCCGGTGATCAGCACGTCCTCACCCACCAGCGGGAAGCTCAGTGCCGTGTGCACGGCGTTGCCGAAAGGATCGAAGATGGCCCCCAGCTCAGGGGTGACCGACGGATCGTGGTGGACCCAGACGTTGGTTTCCGGAATGACGACGTATTCGGCAAAGGCACCATCACGCTGCACGCCCACGCTGACCGTGTGGATGCACATCTGGCGGCGGCCCGCACGGCAGTTGCGGCAGATTCCGCACACCACGTGCCCTTCGCCGGATACCCGGTCCCCCACCTTGACGTCGCGGACGTCTTCGCCTGTTTCCACCACTTCGCCGTAGAACTCGTGGCCGGCGATCAGGGGCGCCTCGATGATCCCCTGCGCCCAGGAATCCCAGGACTGGATGTGGAGGTCGGTGCCGCAGATGCCCGTGGTCATAACGCGGATCTTCACGTCGGCAGGGCCGGCCTCCGGCTCCGGCCGGTCCACCAGCTCGAAGCCGGCCTGTGGGCCGGCCTTGTACAGAGCCTTCATTGGCTTCCTTACTCTTTGTCAGTCACTTCTTCGGCAGGTTGCTGCCCTCCTCATTACAACGGCGAAGAAGCTTTAGCACAACAGGGATATTCTCAATCGACGATGTAGCTTTTCCTAATGCATAGACTGGTGCGATGGAGATCCACCAGCTCGAAATCCTGCGCGAACTTGGCGCCCTGGGCAGCGTCAAGGCCGTTGCGGACACCCTCATGGTCACCCCGTCGGCCGTCTCCCAGCAACTGGCCCTGCTGCAGCGAACTGTGGACGTGCCCCTGACGCGGAAGGAGGGACGGAACCTGGTGCTGACGGAGGCGGGGCAGGTGCTTGCTGACGCCGGTGCCGCCGTCGTCAGTGCCATGGCCGACGCCAGGGGTGCGATCGGGACCTACCACGGGTCGGCGTCCGGCCGGGTAACCCTCAGCGGTTTCCACAGCGCCGGCCAGGCCGTGTTCGCGCCGCTGGCCAGGATCCTCGACGCCCCCGGGCAGCCGCGGGTGGAACTCTCCGACGAGGACGTGGCACAGCAGGACTTTCCCGCGCTGACGGCGCGCTACGACCTGGTCCTCGCGCACCGCATGGACCACAGCCCCCGCTGGCCCGCCGAACGGGTGACAGTGATTCCGCTCGCCCATGAGCCGCTGGACGTGGCGCTGCCCGCAGGGCACCGGCTGGCCCGCCAGGCCGCCGTAACAGCGGACGACGTCGGCAGCGAGGCCTGGGTGACCAGCCACGCCGGCTACTCCCCCGCCGATGTGCTGTCCGCCGTCGCCGCCGTGTCCAGCAGGGAACTGAACATCGTGCACCGCATCAATGACTACTCCACGGTGGCGGCACTTGTGGCTGCCGGGGGTGTGATCGGACTGCTGCCAAGGTACACCGCGGGCCCGGTGCTCAACCCGGACATTGTGCTCCGTCCCCTTGAGGGCATCAGCACCCGCCGGCGGATCGACCTGCTGGCCCGGCCGGAAAACCTGAAGCGCCGTTCCGTCACGATCGTGTGCGAGGCGCTGCAGGACATCATGGCGGGACTCGTGGACCGGGGCTGACCCAACCGGGTAGCAGTAACTGTCGTTCTGGGCACCCATAACGACAGTTGGCGCTACCTACTTGGGCTGGTTTCCGTGCCCGTGGCCCCTGCCCAGCCCGTTGCCGTGGCCGTGGTCCTTTCCATGCCCCAGGCCGTGGCCGCGGCCCAGCACGTCCCCGGCGCCCTCGGCGATCCGGTCCGCCGTGGCCTGGTCCCCGTTCTTCACTCCGGAAATCCTGACCACTTCCCCCGCGGTGATGTCCGCGATGGTTCCGGCTGACTGCTTATGCCGCTTGCCGCCGTCGCCCGTTGCCCCCGGACTGCCTGTAGACCCAGGACTGCCTGTAGACCCTGGGCTGCCCGTAGATCCGCCGTCAGCCGCAGGAGCCGGGACCTTGGTGATTTTCGTATCAGCCGTAACGGCGTACGTCCGGGTGTAGCCGTCCTCGCTCCTGACCGTGATGGAGGCGGCGCTCACCGATTCCACCGTTCCGCGCTGCTCAAGAACCGTCTGGAAGGTGCCGTCCGCCCTCTTAACCACGCTTTCGCTGTGCTGCAGCTGGGGCCGCTGGGCCTTGTCCGGCTTGGCCGGCTTGTCCGGTTTGGCCGGCTTGTCCTGGCGGTTGTCCTGCCCGGGCGCCGACTGCGACGGCGAAGGCGTGGGTGAATCGGCAGACCAAGCCAGGGCCGCGCCCGTTCCGGTCAGGGCAAGGGCCACAGCCCCGGCCAGGAGTGCCTTCCGGATCCCCGGCTTGTCCTGCTGTGGCATCGCGGCCCCCTTCGCATCGCTGGCCGGGGCCGCCGTGGGCCGGCCCCGTGCGCTCCAGTGTAGGACCGTGGCGGGCGCATGAATACGCGTACTTTTCCACGCGGCCACCTGAGTACTTAAAGCACAACCGGGCAGCAGTAGATGCCGTGATGAACGGCAAAAACTGCTGCCCGGTTAGGACGGACCTAGACGGTGACGCCCAGCTTCTCCAGGATCAGCTCGCGGACGCGGCCGGCGTCGGCCTGGCCGCGCGTGGCCTTCATGACCCCGCCCACGATGGCGCCGATGGCCTGCACCTTGCCGCCGCGGATCTTGTCCGCGACGTCGGGCTGCGCCGCCAGGGCGGCGTCGATGGCTTCGAGCAGGGGGCCGTCGTCGGACACGACGGCGAGGCCGCGCTTGTCGACGATCTCCGCCGGAGTGCCTTCGCCGGCGAGCACGCCGTCCAGCACCTCGGAGGCCATCTTGTTGTTGATCTTGCCCTCTTCCACCATGCGGGCGAGTTCCACGATGGTGGCGGGACGGACACCCAGCTGGCCGGGATCCACGTCGGCGTTCTTGGCGCGGCCCACGATCTCGCCCATCCACCACTTGCGGGCAACCGAAGCCGACGCACCGGCGGCAATGGTTTCCTCGATCTCGTCCATAACGCCGGCGTTCACCACGTCGCGGAATTCCAGGTCCGAGTAGCCCCAGTCGGCCTGCAGGCGCTTGCGGCGGGCAGCCGGCGGCTCGGGCAGCGTGGCCCGCAGTTCCTCAACCCATTCCCGGGACGGAACCACGGGAACCAGGTCAGGCTCCGGGAAGTAGCGGTAGTCGTCAGCGTCGGACTTGGCCCGGCCGGACGTGGTGGTGCGGGTGTCCTCGTGCCAGTGGCGGGTCTCCTGGACCACGGGCTCGCCGGAGTCCAGTACGGCGGCGTGCCGCTGGATCTCGTAGCGGACGGCGTGCTCGACGGCGCGCAGCGAGTTCACGTTCTTGGTCTCGGACCGGATGCCGAACCGTTCGCGGCCATGCGGGCGGAGCGAGACGTTGGCGTCGCAGCGCACGTTGCCGCGTTCCATCCGGGCGTCGGACACACCAAGGTTCTTCACGATTTCGCGGACCGCAGCCACGTAGGCCTTGGCCAGCTCCGGAGCACGGGAACCCGCTCCCTCGATGGGCTTGGTGACGATTTCCACCAGGGGCACACCGGCGCGGTTGTAGTCCACCAGCGAAAAGTCCGCACCCTGGATGCGGCCCGTGGCTCCGCCCATGTGGGTCAGCTTTCCGGCGTCCTCCTCCATGTGCGCGCGTTCGATCTCAACGCGGAACACGGTGCCGTCGGACAGCTCAATGTCCAGGTAGCCGTCATACGCAATGGGTTCGTCGTACTGCGAGGTCTGGAAGTTCTTGGGGGTGTCGGGGTAGAAATAGTTCTTCCGGGCGAAGCGGCAGGACTCGGCGATCTTGCAGTTGAGTGCCAGGCCGATCTTGATGGAGGACTCGATCGCGGCCTTGTTCACCACCGGCAGGACGCCCGGCATGCCGAGGTCAACCTCGTTGACGTTGGTGTTGGGGTCGTCACCGAAGACGTTGGGCGCGGAGGAGAACATCTTGGTCTTGGTGTTGAGCTCCACGTGGACCTCGAACCCCAGGACGGGATCGTACTTCTCCATGGCCTCTTCGAAGCTCAGGATTGCGTCAGTGTTCATTATTTTGCCTCCTTGGCTTCAACGAGCTCACCCAGCGCGGGCGCCTGCGCCAGCAGCGGACCGCCCCACTTGGCCTCAAGCAGCGACTCCAGGACGGCGCCAACCCGGTACAGGCGGGCGTCCTCCCGGGCGGGGGCGAGCAGCTGGATGCCCACGGGCAGTCCGTCCTCGTCCGCAAGTCCGCCGGGCAGGGACAGCCCGGGTACACCGGCCAGGTTGGCCGGGATGGTGGCGACGTCGTTGAGGTACATCGCCAGCGGGTCGTCCAGCTTTTCGCCGAGGCGGAAGGCGGTGGTGGGCGCCGTGGGGGAAATCAGGACGTCGGCCACGGTGAAGGCGGCATCGAAGTCGCGCTGCACCAGGGTGCGGACCTTCTGGGCCGAACCGTAGTAGGCGTCGTAGTAGCCCGCGCTCAGGGCGTAGGTGCCCAGGATGATGCGCCGCTTCACTTCATCGCCGAAGCCGGCGGCGCGGGTGGCACCCATTACGCGCTCAATGGTCATGGGACCGTCCTCGGGCAGGACGCGCAGGCCGTAGCGGACGCCGTCGAACTTGGCGAGGTTGGAGGACGCCTCTGACGGCATGATCAGGTAGTAGGCTCCCAGGGCGTACTGGAAGTTGGGGCAGGACACCTCAACGATTTCCGCGCCCGCTTCCCGCAGCAGTTCCAGGGAATCATTGAAGCGGTTCTCGACGCCGGCCTGGTAGCCCTCACCGTGCAGTTCCTTGATGATGCCGATCCGCATGCCCTCGACGCTGCCGGTCTTTGCGGCGGCCACGAGGTCCGCCAGCGGGTCCGGAAGGGAGGTGGAGTCGCGCGGATCGTGCCCGCCGATGACCTGGTGCAGGAGTGCCGAGTCCAGGACAGTCCGGGACACCGGGCCGATCTGGTCAAGCGAGGAGGCCATGGCGATGGCGCCGTAGCGGGACACGCTGCCGTAGGTGGGCTTCACGCCGACGGTTCCGGTGACGGCGCCGGGCTGGCGGATGGACCCGCCGGTATCCGTGCCGAGGGCAAGCGGGGCCTCGAAAGCGGCGACGGCTGCAGCGGACCCGCCGCCGGAGCCGCCCGGGATCCGGTCCAGGTCCCAGGGGTTGCGGGTGGGGCCGTAGGCCGAGTGCTCGGTGGAGGAGCCCATGGCGAACTCGTCCAGGTTGGTCTTGCCCAGGATGGGCATCTTCGCCGCGCGCAGGCGCTCCACCACGGTGGCGTCGTACGGGCTGTGCCAGCCCTCGAGGATCTTCGAGCCGGCCGTCGTGGGCTGGCCGACAGTGACGATGAGGTCCTTGACGGCGATGGGAACGCCGGCCAGGACGTGCAGCGCATCGGCTTCGGCACCGCCGGCGGCGCGGATGGCATCCACCTCGGCTGCGACGGCGAGGGCCTCTTCGGCGTTGACGTGCAGGAACGCGTTGACGCCCCGTTCGCCGGCGTCCACCGCGACGATCCGGTCCAGGTATGCCTGCGTGACCTCCACGGAGGTCACCTCGCCGGCGGCCAGCCTGGCAGCCAGCTCCGCGGCGGAGAGGCGGATGAGTTCGTTGTTGTCAGTCATGGTTATGCCTCATCCAGGATTGCCGGGACCTTGAAACGGTTGTCATCGGAATCCGGCGCACCGGAGAGTGCCTGTTCCGCGGTGAAGGTGTGCCCAACAACGTCCTCGCGGAACACATTGTTCAGCGGGATGGGGTGGGACGTGGCCGGGACGTCGTCACCGGCGGCCTGACTGACGGACTTGACCGAATCAACGATGACGGCGAGTTCCCCGGCCATCCTGTCCAGCTCTTGAGCACTCATCTCAATGTGAGCGAGCCGCGCGAGATGCGCAACGTCGTCACGGTTGATCGCAGCCATGGATCTCCCCTGCAAAGTTTGAATTGATTTCCGATCCATTCTAGTGGGGAAACGATGATGCCCGTCTGACGACCCCCAGCGGGCGTCAGACGGGCACCTTCCTACCGGGTCCCTGCCCCTCAGGGCAGCACCGCGGCAGCTACAGACTAACCGATTCCAATGGCTCCGGTCAGCACGCCGATTCCCAGCATGACCAGGGACACTACCGCGCTGCGCCACAGCACTTTCTTGTGGTGGTCGCCGAGGTCCACCTTGGCCAGTGATACGAGGAGCAGGATGGCGGGAACCAACGGGCTCTGCATGTGGAACGGCTGGCCGGTGATGGAGGCGCGGGCCATCTCGGCTGCGCTGATCCCGTAATGGCCGGCGGTCTCGCTCAGGACGGGGAGCACGCCGAAGTAGAAGGCGTCGTTGCTCATGAAGAAGGTCATGGGGATGCTGAGGACGCCGGTAATGACGGCCATGAGCGGGCCCATGCTGGACGGGATGATCTGCACCAGCCACGCGGACATGGCCTCCACCATGCCGGTGCCGGTGAGCACGCCGGTCAGGACTGCGGCAGCCATGACCATGCTGACCACGGCAACCACTGACGGGGCGTGGGCCACGATCTGCGCGGCCTGGTCCTTGACGTGGGGGAAGTTCACCAGCAGGGCGATGGCGGAGCCCACCATGAACACGTACGGCAGGGGCACGAGGTCGGCGATGAGCATGCCCATCACGGCGACCGTGAGGACCAGGTTGAACCAGAACAGCTTGGGGCGCAGGGTGCTGCGGTTGGGGTCCAGGGCGGTGTCCGCCATGGCGGTGTCGCTGTCATCCACGAGGTCTTCGGTGCGTTCCAGGACGGCGACGGAGGAACCGCCGACGGCGGGGGCTGCTCCGCCGGGGTTGGTTCCCTTGCGTCCGCGGCCGGTTCCTGAACCGCCCGCGGGGGTGCCGCCGTCGAACCCTTCAGCGGTGTCCGGCACGCCCCAGATCTCCGGCGCCGTGGCGCGGAGGCGGTTGCGCTCCTGCAGACCAAGGAGCCAGGCGAAGGCGAGCACAACGGCGATGCCGCCGATCAGTGACGGGAGCATGGGAACGAAGACGTCGTTGACATCGATCTTCAGGGCGGTGGCGGCGCGGGCCGTGGGGCCGCCCCACGGAACGATGTTCATGGTGCCGTTGGCCAGGCCGGCCACACAGGTGAGGACCACGGGGCTCATCTTCAGGCGGAGGTAGATGGGCAGCATGGCCGCGGTGGTGAGGATGAAGGTGGTGGAGCCGTCACCGTCCAGGGACACTGCGGCAGCCAGCAGGGCGGTGCCCAGGACCACCTTGGCGGGGTCGTTGCCCAGCTTGCGGAGGATGAACCTCACCAGCGGGTCGAACAGCCCGACGTCGATCATCAGTCCGAAGTAGATGATGGCGAACATCAGCAGGGCTGCGGTGGAGGTCATGGACTTCATGGAGTCCATCACCATGTCGCCGATGCCAAGGCCGGCACCAGCGAAAAGTCCGAAAACGGTGGGGACGATGATCAACGCCAGCACTGGCGTCAACTTTTTCGTCATGATCAGCACCATGAATACCGCGATCATTGCGAATCCAAGTAATACCAGCACGGCCGGCTCCTTCTTTGTGAACAGCGGCACAGCGTTGTGACGCGTGCTACAGACTGTAGGGTGGCCGCCGTCACGGCAGTGCCTTTGGCTCAATTGATTGGCATACTGCTTATTGGGAGCATTTTGCGCATTGTGCTCACGCGTTCTGCCCGCGCCACTGCCGAACGCCCCGCCGCCCGCCGGACACCCATCAAGGAGGATCATGCAGCGTTCCGCACCCCGCCCGCCGTTGCGGTTCTCCACCCAGACGCTCCTGCTGCAGGTGGCCGTGGTGCTCCTGGTGGTCCTGCTCAGCGCCGCCGTCCATGCCTGGCTCACCTATGACCGGGTGGGCAGCGAGGCCGAGAACCAGGCGCTGACCCTTGCCCGTACCGTCGCTTCGGACCCTTCCGTGCGCGCGGACGTGCTGGCCATCAGCAGGCAGCCGGGGACTCCCCCGCCGGCCGAGCTGGCGGCCGGGCCCCTGATGCGGGAAGCCGAGGCTGCGAGGGTGCGGACGGGCGCCCTGTTCGTGGTGATTACCGACGAGACAGGTTTGCGGCTGGCGCACCCGGACCCGGAGCGGCTGGGGGAAGAGGTCAGCACGGATCCCTCCGAAGCCCTGGCGGGCCGGGAGGTCACCACCCGGAACACGGGAACCCTGGGCCCGTCCGCGGGAGCGAAGGTGCCGGTGTACGCGCCGGACAGCACCGCCGTGGTGGGCGAGGTGAGCGTGGGCTATTCGATGGAGACCGTGGGCCAGAGCGTGGCGCGCGACATCGGGCCGGTGGCGGTGACGGCCGCCGGCGCCCTGCTGGCCGGCGTCCTGGGTTCCTTCCTGCTGCGCCGCCGGCTGCAGCGTCTCACGCTGGGGCTGGAGCCTGAGGAGATCAGCATGCTGGTCCACGACCAGGTGGCGGTGCTGCAGGGCGTGGACGACGGCGTTATCGGCATTTCGGCCGACGGCCGGATCAGTGTCTTCAACGCAGCGGCGCAGCGCCTGCTGGGTTTGCCTGACCTGGCGGGCAGTCGCTGGGAGGACGCCCCGGTCCCGGACCAGCTGAAGTCCCTCACCAGGCCAGGTCCCGCCGGTACCGACGCCCTCGAGATCGTGGCCGGCGGCCGGGTGCTGGTGGCGAACGCCCGCAAGGCACTGCACCGGCGGGAGGACCTGGGCTGGGTGGTGATGCTGCGGGACCGCACCGAACTGCAGGAACTCACCCGGCAGCTGGACGCCGTGGGTACGATGTCGACGGCCCTGCGGGCCCAGCGGCACGAGTTCGCCAACCAGCTGCACACGCTGGCGGGGTTCATGAGCATCGGACAGCACCAGCAGGCCCGCGAGTACCTTAGTCGGCTGGCTGCCACAGGGCCGCTGAAGTTTCCTGTCGAGCAGGCGGAACTGCTCCAGGACCCTTACCTGCAGGCCTTCGTGGGGGCCAAGGGCGTGGAAGCCGACGAGCGGGGCGTCGCCCTGCGGATCGGGCCCGAGACCCTGGTCCGCGGGCAGGTCACCGAGGCCCAGGACGTCACCACCGTGCTGGGCAACCTGATCGACAACGCGGTCAACGCCGCCGTGGCCGGCTCGGCGGAGGACCGCTGGGTTGAGCTTGAGGTGCTGGATGAGCCGGGCGACGACGGCGGCACCCTCCACGTGGTGGTCGCCGACTCGGGCGACGGGCTGGCTGAGGGGACGGACGCCGAGGCGGTCTTCGCCGAAGGCTTCACCACCGCCACGGGACCGCTTTCCCGGAACGTGCGGGCCGGCGGCGGCCAGGGGTTCGGGCTTGCGCTGGCCCGCCAGCTGGCCCGGCGGCGCGGCGGCGACGTCACGGTGCTGGATCCGGGCAGCAGGGGCGGGCCGGGCGCAGTTTTTATGGCCACATTGCCGCACACCACGGCAGGAAGCCATACCGCAAAGATCCCGGGGGTAAGTGGAAAGGATAACGATGGCTGAGGATTTTCGCGTCCTGATCGTGGACGACGACTTCCATGTGGCCAAGCTGCACGCCGCCTACGTTGACTCGGTGGCGGGTTTCCTGGCGCTGTCGCCGGTGGGCACCGCCTCCCTGGCCTTGCAGGCGATCCACAGCCTGCGGCCGGACCTGGTGCTGCTGGACGTGTACCTGCCGGACGCTTCGGGCCTGGACCTGCTGCAGCAGCTGGACGTGGACACCATCATCCTCAGCGCAGCGTCGGACGCGGCGTCCGTCCGGCTGGCCTTCCGCCGCGGCGCCCTGGGCTACCTGCTGAAGCCGTTCACGGCTGACGCCCTGTCGCAGCAGCTGCGGTCCTACGCCCGCTACCGCCGCCTCCTGGCGCAGCCCGGTGCACTGGACCAGGACTCCGTGGAGCGGGCCAAACGTTCGCTGATCCCGGGGGACGTCACGCCGTCGGCCAGGCCGCGCTCCGCGACCGAAGCCGCGGTGCTCGAATCGCTGGTTCCCGGCGAGCAGTACTCCGCGGCCGAGGTCGCGGGCCGGGTGGGCGTATCCAGGGCGACTGCGCAGCGGTACCTGTCCTCGCTCGCGGACGACGGCGCCGTGGACATCCAGCTGCGCTACGGGACAACGGGCAGGCCGGAGCACCGCTACGGCCTGCCCGCAACGTCCTGAGCCGCGCCTTGGTTAGTTGGCGCTCTTCTGGGCCACGAGCTCGATTTCGACGAGCATCTTCGGGTCCAGGAACGGCAGCACGTGTACCAGCGACAGGGTGGGGCGGATGTCACCGAAGACTTCCCCGTGGGCCCGGCCGGCTTCTTCCCATTTGCTGATGTCCGTCAGGTACAGCTTGGACTGCACCACGTCCTCCAGCCCGAATCCGGCGTCAGCCAGGACCTTGCCCAGCTTCTGCAGGATGTACTGGGTCTGGGTGTAGAAGTCCTCGCCCACGATGCCGTCCTCGCCGCTTGCTGCGGTGGCGGAAATGTAGAGCGTGTTGTCTACCTGGACGGCGCGGGAGTAGCCGAGGGTCTGTTCCCAGACGGAGCCGGTGCCGAAGGTTTTGCGCATGGTGGGCCTTTCAGAGCTGGAATGAGGTCGCCACCACTGTAGGGCTGCTACAGGTCCAGCCGGTAAACCAGCAGCTTTATGTCAGTTCCGGGGACGAACCAGTCCCGGTCCGGCACCCTGGCGAAGCCGGTTTTGTTGTACAGTCCGCGGGCGCTTTCCCAGGTGCTTCCGGTGGTCAGCGAAACGGCGTTGATGCCGTCCAATGCTTTGGCGTGGTCCACGATGGCCGCCATCATGGCCTTGCCGGCGCCGCTGCGCTGCACGGCCGGGTCCACCACCAGCATGCGGAATTCCAGCTCGTCGCCCAGTGCGATGTCCGCGTACGGCTCACCCGCCAGGGCCAGGGTCACCGACCCCACCACGGCTCCGGCCCGCTCTGCCACCCAGACGGTGGCCTGGCCGGCGCGCTGTGCGACGTCCTGGACCTTGCGCATATAGGGGTGCTCGGCGTCGTCGAAGTAGCCCGCGGCGAGGTAGGAATCACGCGTGATGCGGGCAACGGCGTCGAAATCGGATTCGACGGCGGGACGGACGGTTATCTGCGGATGCACCCATCAATGGTAGTGGCGGCCAGCGCTCCCCTGGCCCCAAAGGGCGTTTTCCGTGATCGAACTATCACCTTTTGGCAGCTTTCAGAGCGGGAACCTGCCGGAGAGCTCCAGGCCCGCGGCACAGGTCCAGGCGTCCAGCCGCTCCTGGTCGGTGGGTCCGCCCTCCAGCGGGCTGGACAGCCGGGGCCGCCGCACCCAGCACCCGGCCTCCTCCGCGATGAGGGCACCGGCCGAAAAATCGTGCTCGTTGAGTCCGCGTTCCCCGAAGGCATCATGGGTTCCGTCTGCCACCAGGCACAGGTCCAGGGCGGCGGAGCCAAGGCGCCGGACGTCCGCGAAGCCCGCCATCAGCTGGCCAAAGACGGCTGCCTGCTCGGAACGGACGCCGGGATCATAACTGAAGCCGGTGGCGAGGATCTGCCCCTTCCGGCCGGGAACCGGACCTTCCAGCCGGGTCACCGTGCCGCCCTCCTCCAGCCATGCTCCGTGGCCTCGGGAGGCGTAGTAGACGCGGTCCAGCGCGGGGGCGTTGACCACGCCGGCCAGCCACGCGCCGTCGGCATCCGCCACCGCCACGGACGTGGCGTAGTAGACGATGTTCCGGATGAAGTTGGTGGTGCCGTCCAGGGGGTCGATGGACCAGCGGTACCCGGAGGACGCCTCCGGCCGGGTGGTTCCGTGTTCCTCGCCGGTGATGCTGTCATGCGGGCGGGCCGCGGCAATGACAGCGCGCACCGCGTTCTCGGCGGCCACATCGAAGGCCGTGACCCAGTCCCCGGCCGCACCCTTGTTGCTGGCGTTGAGTGCGTCGCTGTTCCTTGTGGCGAGGACCTGCGCTCCTGCCGCTGCCGCGTCCTTTGCGATGGCAAGGAGCCCGGCTGTTGTGGCTTCGGTATCCAACTGTCCTTCGCCGGCGCTCATGCGTCCTCCTCCACGGCTTCGGCCGTATCCGCCGCTGCCGGCGCTGCTTCCGCGAATGCTGCCGGCCCGGCCTCCAGCAGCTGCCGGAAGCCGTCTTCGTCCAGGACGGGAATGCCGAGCTGCTCGGCTTTGTCCAGTTTGGTGCCGGCGCTTTCGCCGGCCACCAGGTAGCTGGTGTTCTTGGAGACCGAGCCTGCGGCCTTGCCTCCCCTGAGCAGGATGGCTTCCTTGGCTTCGTCCCGGCTGAAGTTGGGCAGCGAGCCGGTCACCACCACCGTGAGTCCCTCAAGGGTGCGCGGCATGGACTCGTCACGCTCATCCTCCATCCGCACGCCGGCGGCTGCCCAGCGGTCCACGATCTCCCGGTGCCAGTCCTCCGCGAACCATTCCTTGAGTGCGGCGGCGATGGTGGGACCCACGCCGTCAACGTGGGCGAGGTCTTCCTCCGACGCTGCCCGGATGGCGTCCATGGTGCCGAAGGCCTGGGCCAGCGCGCGGGAGGCCCGCGGGCCGACGTGCCGGATGGACAGTGCCACCAGGACGCGCCACAGCGGCTGCGCCTTGGCCTTTTCCAGCTCCTTGAACAGCTTTTCGGTGGTGGCGGTGGGCTTCGACGGCGACTTCGCCGTGCCCTTGCTGTAGAAGTAGGGCACCAGCTCGTACTCACCTGTTCCAACGCCCTTGGACCGCTTCTCGCGCCGGATCTTTACGGGGGCCAAATCTTCGGTGGTGAGGTCGAAGAGGGCGGCCTCCGAGGTGAGCGGCGGAACCTCCGGTTCGGCCGGCTGGGTCAGCGCGATGGCCGCTTCCCAGCCCAGCGCCTCAATGTCGAAGGCGCCGCGGCCGGCGAGGTGGAACACCCGCTCCCGGAGCTGTGAGGGGCAGGACTTGGCGTTGGGGCAGCGGATGTCCACGTCCCCCTCCTTGGCCGGGGCCAGCGGGGTGCCGCAGGACGGGCATTCGGTGGGCATGACGAAGTCCCGGACCGGAGGATCCTGCTGGTCGCGCAGGTTCAGGACCGGGCCCACGATTTCGGGGATGACGTCGCCGGCCTTCCGCAGGACCACGATGTCGCCGATCTTCACACCCTTGGCCTTGACCACGTCCTGGTTGTGGAGGGTGGCCATCTCCACGGTGGAGCCGGCCACCTTGACCGGTTCCATCATCCCGAAGGGCGTAACCCGTCCGGTGCGGCCAACGTTGACCAGGATGTCCAGAAGCTTCGTGTGCACTTCCTCCGGCGGGTACTTGTAGGCGACGGCCCAGCGCGGTACCCGGGTGGTGTAGCCGAGGGCGCGCTGGGTGGCGAAGCCGTCCACCTTGATCACGATGCCGTCGATTTCGTGGAGCAGCTTATGGCGCTGGTCACCGTACTTCTTAATGAAGGCCAGGACGTCCTCCCGGCGTTCCAGCACTTCAAAGTACGGGCTCACGGGAAGGCCCCAGTCCTTGAGCAGGGCGTAGGTTTCCGACTGGCTGCGGGCTTCGAGGCCTTCGCGGGCGCCAATGCCGTGGACGAACATCTTGAGCGGCCGCTTGGCGGTCTCCGCCGGGTCCTTCTGCCGCAGGGAGCCTGCGGCGGCGTTGCGAGGGTTCGCTAACGGAGCCTTGCCCGCTTCGATGAGTGCTTCGTTGAATTCGGCGAAGGCCTGCGAGGGAATGAACACCTCGCCGCGGACTTCCATTTCGGCGGGGAAACTGTCGCCGTTCAGTTGCTGAGGGATTTCCTTGATGGTGAGCACGTTGTGGGTAATGTCCTCGCCCGTGGTTCCGTCTCCGCGGGTGGCGGCACGCACCAGCTTGCCGTCCCGGTACAGCAGGTTGACGGCCAACCCGTCGATCTTGAGCTCGGTGAGCCAGGCGGCTTTGGCAGCGCCGTCGCCGAGTTTTTCGATGCTTGCCTCGGCCCTGTTGAGCCATGCTTCGAGTTCCCCGAGGGAGAAGACGTCCTCGAGGCTGTACATGCGCTGCAGGTGCTCCACGGCTGCGAAGGCTGCCGAGACTTCGCCGCCCACTTCCTGGGTGGGTGAGTCGTTGGAGACCAGTTCGGGGTGCAGGGCCTCGATCTCCTCGAGGCGGCGGAAGAGTGTATCGAATTCGGCATCCGATACCAGGGGCGCGTCTTCCTGGTAGTACGCGAACCGGTACTTCCGGACGAGGTCCGCCAGGTTCTCGTACTCCTCCCGGACGGACTCGGAAGGGATGGCATCCTGACCATCGGGTGCGGTGGTCCGGGTGGCTGTCTTTTCTGCGGGGCCTGCTCCTGTGCTCACAGACCTATCTTGCCCTACCCGTGCCGGAGTCCGGGGTCAGTGCGCGCGGAGGCGGTTCCTGCCCCACCAGGTGAAGGCAACCCCGGCGGCGCCCAGCAACAGGGTGCCGGCGATGATGGGCAAGAGTGCCGGGCCGCCGTCGCCGGGACCGTTGGCGGGCGCGACGGCCGCGGCCCGGGTGGCCTTGGCGGACCTGGTGACCGGAGTATTCCAGCCCTGTCCGCTGGATGCGTCGGTTGGCGGCGGTGAAACGGCGGTTCCAGTGGCGGCGGAAACGGTGGGATCCGTGGTTGGTTCTTCCGGCTCCGCGGGCGGGGCGGCCGGTGCCGGACCCGTCCCGGCAGGAGGCGCCACCGAAGGAGCGGTCTGCTGCGGAGGAGCCGGCGCGGGATCGGCGGGCGGCGCGGGCGGGCTCTCCGGTCCCTTTGCTTTCTGAGTCCGTGTGGGCTCCGCAGGTTTCGGATCACCTGCAGTTTCCGGCTCACAGAACAGCAGGAAGCACTGGTCGGGAGATGGTGTGGAGGCGGAGGTGGGTTCCGTCGAATCCGCTCCCGCGGGGCCGTACGGCAGGAAACACAGGGTGATGGACAGGACCGCCGCTGATGCCGTCGTCGACGCAACGCGAAGAACCGGGGAAGACGGGGTCATTGCTGCCTTTCGACGCGCGCAGTCCCCCGTCTGCGGCTTTCTGGTGTCCCCCGGTAGTCTTCTACACGAAGAACGGGGCCGCAAATCCGCCGGATCCGCGGCCCCGCCCTGAACAGCCCTTTCAGTCCCGGTTTTCGGGCGGCAGCGCCACCTGGATTTTGCGCGCCTTTCCGCGGCCCACCACGTATCCGCGGCCCGGGATGAAGTCCGGGCTGACCCGGCCCAGCGACGTGTTCAAAAGGCTGTCGCCCTCGATGTCGCCGGGGTTCAGCAGCAGGCCCCGGCGGCCGGACTTGAAGGGCTGGGCGAGCTGCCATGCCGAGGACCAGGTGGAGGTTTCCGACTCCCCCACCACCCATTGGTCAGCTTTGATGGACGCGGTGACGAGTTGTGCCACGCCGGATTCTGCCAAGGTATCCGTGTATTCCGTCAGGCCTTCGATGAAGATGGCCAGCCGGCCCGGGTTTCCGGAGGAATGCGCCACCAGGTCCTGCACCACCTCCGCCAGGTCATCGGGTCCCACCACGGAGCGGTTCCACAACGGCAGCGAGGCCACCGCTGAGCGCCGGGCGCCGAGGTAGATTAGCTCGGTTTCGGGGTTGGACCGGCGCAGGGCGTAGGCGAGCGTCACCAGGGCCACGGTGCGGCCGGCGCCGGGAGGTCCTGCCAGCAGCAGCGGACCGCGGGCCATGATTCCCGCGGGCTGCAGGGTTTCATCATCGACGCCGATAACCGGCACGTCCGGACCGCCGGCCGGCAGCACGTCCAGTTCCACCTGGTCCGGAAGCCGCTCGATGGCAGGCGCTGCGTCCAGGCCCTGGCGCAGCATCGCTTCGCTGAGCTTGTGCACCTCGCGTGCCTGCAGGGCCAGGTTGGAGTTTCCGCCGAGCACGGCCAACTGGACTTCCAGCCCGTCCAGCAGTCCCCGGCCGGGCGGGGAGGTGGCGCCCAGGACGTCGCGGGGCACGTCCAGGGAGAGGTAGTCGTCCTCGGAGGACAGGCGAAGCACCAGCCGGCGCTGGATGGAAGCGAGCAGCGACGCAGGCACGGCGTTGGGCCGGTCCCCCGTCACCACCAGGTGGATACCCAGGGCACGGCCGTCGGTTGCCAGTTGGAGGAAGATGTCCCAGAGTCCGGACAGCCGGCTGTGCTCATAGGCCTCGCGGAACGCTGACATGCCGTCCACCAGGACAAAGATGCGCTTCTCGTCGGGCCTGTTGGCGAGCTTCCTGTACTCCACGATGGTGGATGCCCGGACTTCGGCGAAGCGGGCGGAGCGCTGGTCGGCGATGTCGCGCAGGAGGCGCAGCAGGCGGCCCACCCGTTCGACGTCGTCGCCGTCGATGATTTCACCCACGTGCGGTAGTTCTTCCAGCATCCGCAGGCCGGCCGAGCCGCAGTCGATGCCGTAGACGTGGACGGGCCCGCCGCGGGGCGTGACGGCGGCGGCGATGGCTATCCCGCGCAGGGCGGCGGATTTTCCGGACCCGCCCGTGCCGTAAATGGCCATGTTGCCGTCCTTGTCCGGCTCGTAGAACACCGTGGGCTGGTCCTGCCGGACGGGGTCGTCGGCCACGCCGAGCAGGAGCTGCTCGTCGGTACGGGGATTGGGCAACCTGGAGAAGTCGTAGGTTTTGGCCAGTTCGTCCAGCCATGGCTTGCGGGGCGGCCGGATGGCGAGCGCATCGGCGGCCCGCGCGATGTTTGCCGTCATCCTGGCGATATCGTTGGGCCCGGCAGGTTCGGCCACTGCCGGTTTTTTCGGGGCGGGCGCTTCCCAGCTTGGCCCTGACCCGAAAGCCATTTCCACGATGTCGATCTGCGGACGCTGCGGTTTGTCGGTGGTCCATCCGCCGGCGTAACCGGTCTGGAACCCCTGGATGCGGCCCGGGCCGGTCTTCGCGGCGCCGCGCCCGGGAATGCCCGGGTCGAAGTAGGCGGCGTCGGGCACGCCCAGGATGTCGGTGGCGTCTTCCTCGTCCGCCATGCGCAGGGCCACCCGGAGGTTGGTGTTGGCGCGGAGGTTGTCCTTGATCACGCCGGCGGGCCGCTGGGTGGCCAGGATGAGGTGCAGGCCCAGGGACCGGCCGCGGGCAGCGACGTCCACCACGCCGTCCACGAACTCGGGGACCTCGCTGGCGAGGGCCGCGAATTCGTCCACGATGATGATGAGGTAGGGCGGCGCCTCGGGGTCGGCCTCGCGCTGCAGCGCCAGCAGGTCCTTCGCCTTCTTGCGGTTCAGCAGGTGCTCGCGGTAGTGGAGCTCAGCCCGGAGCGACGTCAGGGCGCGGCGCACCAGGTGCGGCGAGAGGTCGGTGACCAGGCCTACCGTGTGCGGAAGGTTGATGCAGTCGGCGAAGGCGGCGCCGCCCTTGTAGTCCACGAACAGGAAGCTGACGCGGTCCGGGCTGTAGGCGGCCGCCATCCCCATCACCCAGGACTGCAGGAACTCGGACTTGCCGGCGCCGGTGGTGCCGCCCACCAGGGCGTGCGGGCCCTCGTTCTTCAGGTCCAGGTACAGCGGCTCGATGCCCTTGGACCCCACCAGGGCGCGGAGGGTGCCGTTGTCCTTCCGGTTAGGCACAGCGGTGGCGTGGACGGAGTTGTTTTCCGTCCAGCGTTCGGCCACTGCCTGGGGATTGTCCAGGAAGTCCTTGCCGATCAGCGTTGCATAGGAGACCGCGCGGGGCAGGTCCGAGTCGTCGTTCACCGGCTTGCCCACATCAACCACGGGGGCGAGCATCCGTGCCAGCTGGCCGGCGAGTTCGGCGTCCACGCTCTCGCAGCTGACCGGGTAGGTGTGGCGGCCCAGGCGTACCTGGCCGGTGGTGGTGCCGTGATCGCCGTCCACCACCATAAAGTCCCGGCAGGCTGCCGGCAGGGCCTGAACGTCAGTGGCCACCCACATGACGTGGACGCCGGAGTCGGGTCCGCGTTCGGCAAGCCTGGTGAGCCGTCCGCGGTCCACGGGCGCGTCGTCCTCCACGATGACCAGCACAGAGGGCAGCACCGGCGCTTCAATCTCATGCTTGGCGGGATCCACAGCGGGACGCAGGTCCGGGGCGGACCGTCTGGCGGCCGCCTCCCGCGCGTCGAGCAGGTCCTCGAGGCGGGCCACGAGTGAGGAGCCGCCGGCTGATCCGGCGGCGAGGTGGTCGCCGGAGAGGGGGCTGTGGCCGGAGCCGACGTGCGGCAGCCACTGCAGCCAGTTCCAGCGCTCCCGCGATTGCGCCGAAGTGATGGCGGTGAGGACCACCTCCGCGGGCGAATGCAGCCCCACAAGCTGGAGCACCATGCCGCGGGCAACGTCGTCCACCAGGCCGCGCGCCCCGGCAAGGCCGAGGGAACCGGAGGTACGGAACTGCGAGACCACGGGCACGCCCTCGATGTCCCGGAACTGCTTCAGGCAGTCCTGGATTTCGCGGGTGTACTGGACTTCGGTGTCGTTGCTGGACGGTTCTTCCAGCTGGATGCGCGACGGCGCCGTCCCCAGCCCGAACCGCAGGCCCAGGAAGAACTCGTGCTCCGGGCGGTGGGTCCAGAGCAGCGGTCCGAGCTTGTAGATGGCATCAACGGTGTCACTGACCGACGGTGCTTCCTGCAGGCGGACAGCACGCTCCACCTGCTGGGCTTCGGTGAGGTCCTGCCGGAAAGCCGCCATGGAGGCCCGGAACTGCTTGAGTGCTTCCTTCTGCTGGCGCCTGCTCCGCATCTTCTGGTCCACATAATGGCCCACCACGAACAGCGGCATCATCAGCATGAACACCATCGACAGCGCGTTGCGCGTGACGGCGAAAATGACGGCACCCATCATCAGCGGGGTGATCAGCATGATGTAGGGGAAAGGCTGGTCATCGGGCCGTTTGGGCCCGGCCGGAACCACCCGCTTGGGTTCCTCGAACCGGGGCACCACGCGGGGTGACCGGTTGAAGTCCACAAGGGGCGACGTCGGGGCTGCCGCGTGGTTGTGCCCCAGCGGGACCACCGTCACGGTGGTGTCGCCCAGGGTGACCGTGTCCGAGGAGTTCAAGGTGGCGCGGGTGACGGGAAGGCCGTCCATCAGGAGCCCGTTGGCCGAGTTCGTGTCCACGATCTCCACGCTTTCGCCCACGGTGATGCGGGCATGGCGCTTGGAGGTCAGGGGGTCAGTGAGCCGGATGTCGACGTCCCGGTCCCGGCCGATGTAGCTGGTGCCGGTGGGCAGGGAAAATTCCCGTCCGACGTCGGGCCCGGACAGCACGCGGAGCGTGGCGGCGGCCGGCCCGCGGCTGGCGCCGGGAACATGGAACTGTTCGCTCACCTGGGCCAGCGATACCACCGAGCCGGGACGGAGGCCGGACTCGAGGAGGTTGTCGGTGCGGGTCAGGACGTTTCCGCTGATGCCGGCGCCCACGAAGGCCTCATCAATGCGCAGGGAAAGGTTCTCCGGCGCAGGGGTGCCCTTGCGGTCCGGGTCCGCAGCCCAGAGCACTGCGGCGATGTCAGCCACCGTGGCCAGGCCGTCCACGGTCACGGCCAGGTCCTTGGCTTCGGCAGGTTCCCTGCGGAGTGTCAGCCGGATCCTCATCCTTCGTCCACGCCCCTCATCTTCTCGAGGAGGTGGAGGTCTTCCGGTGTCACCAGGTGTGAGGTGACGGCGTGTTCCACGAGCCGTGCCCGGCGGTTGGTGGCGAGCTTGCCGCCGCCGCCGCGCAGCCCCACCACGCCCACGCGGTCCAGTTTGTCGCAGACGTTGTCCAGTTTCCGGTTGAAGCGGGTCAGGGCCCAGCCAAGGGTCTTGGCCGCCGCGGCTGAGGAGGGAATGGCGCTGAACCCCGTCCCTTCACGGCGGAGCATCGGCTCGGCAAGCGCCACAATGAGGGCCTTCTGCGAATCGGTGAACACCACCGGGCCGATGGTGGTGTCGCCGTTGCTGTCGCCGTCGCGCGCCTCCTGGCGGAAGGAAGGGGTCTTCAGGTGCACCGCAAACTCGTACGTTGTGGGACCGGCCGTGAAAATGATGTTGGTGTGGCTGAACACCAGCGGGATCCGGGCGCCGGGCGAGAGCCAGGCCTGCATGCCGCCCGAGGCGTCAGCCACTGTGGCGGACAGCATGCTGCCCACGTTGCTCAGCCACCAGATGCCGTCGTAGCGGGCCACCTGCAGGAACTGCCGGTGCAGGTACGGGTTGTCGTCTACCTCCAGGTCACCTTCGCGGCCGATGTTGAAGACGTCCTCGTCCGATGGCTCGTACCATTCACCACAGAAATCTATTGCTAGATCCCCCATGTTCTGTGCCTCCTCGGTGGGCAATGTGCTTGTGTCATACGCCGGCTAATCCTCCAGGCAGGCGATGGAGTCCGGGCCTCCCGGAGAAGCGCTGCCGTCGGCCCGTACCAGGATCACCTGAACGCAGATGGGCGGCTCGAGAAAACCGGAGACGAAAGTCCTCTGCGTGGCTGTCGTTTCATAGTCGCCGTCCGCTTTCGCCGACTTGGTGCGCCACTTGTACGTGTCATCCCCCTGAGGCTGCGGGTTTGTCCAGGAGAATTCAATGATGTTCCGGTCGTGGGACGTCCGCGCTGCGGCAAGGCCTTCGACGTCGGGAACGGTGCCCTTGTCGAGGGCATCGGCGGGCTGATTGTTCACCTGCTGCGTCTCGACTGCTTCGGGCGTGTGCGGGGCGGCGTTTGCCACCACCAGGCCCACGACGGCGGCGAGCGCCAGCAGTGTGCCCCCGGACAGGGCGAGCCAGAGGTTGCGCTTGCCGTGGTCCCTGACGGGCGCCACGGCTGGTTCGTCCACCCTTGCCGGCCGGTGGACAGTGGTGTCAGCGGCGCCGGTATAGGAAGCATCGGCGGCGTGCACGGGCCCGCCGTCATTGGGATGCGCGCTCCCCGCGGTGCCGCGCAGGACCGTAGCCTGGGCCCATTCCTGCGGGCCGCCGTCGTGCCTAACGTCCTGGTCCAGGAGGCCGGCGGGGACCTGCGGGGCGGGCGCCGCCGGGGACGCGGGCAACGCCCCTGCTGCGGGAAGGCGCGACGGCGGTGCGGCGCTTCCTGGGCCGCCGGTTCCCCGGTTGTTGCCTCCCTTGCTTGTGTCCTGGGGCCACGTGCGTGCCGGAAAGGTGGGCGCGCTGCCTGTCCGCTCCGGATCGATGGCGGCGATGCTCCGGACACGGGTCTCCTCGAAGCCGTCGTCCGGGTGGCTGTCCTCCTGGTGCGGTTCCTCCAGCACCTCGAACGGCGTGACGGAGAGGTTGAGCTCGGCCTGGATCCGCTGCAGGGCAAGGGCGAAGGCGTGCGCGGACGAGTAGCGGGACTGCGCGGACTTTGCCATCGCCGTGGACAACGCCAGTTCCAGGGACTCGGGCACGTCGGCGCGGCCCAGCCGGGGCAGGGCCATGGTGCTGATCCGGTTGATCAGCTCACGCTGCGAATTGTCCGCGCCGGGCATCACGAAGGGCGACCGGCCGGCGAGGAGCGTGTAGAGCGTCGCGCCGAGGGCCCAGACGTCCACCATCACCCCGTCCACGCTGCCGTCCCTGAACTGCTCGGGCGGCGACCACGGGATGGACATGCCGGAGTCGTCGTCGGAGTCGCCGGCCAGCGTGCCGGAGATTCCGAAGTCGGTGAGCGCCGGGCGGTTGTAGTCGGTCACCAGGATGTTGGCGGGCTTGATGTCGCGGTGGGCAATGCCTGCGCGGTGGGCTGTTTCGACGGCGGACGCCACCTGGATGCCGACGGCCAGGACCTCATCCACGCTGAAACGCTGACGGCGGTACCGGACGTCAAGGCTTGGCCGGGAGCAGTATTCCATGGCCAGGTAGGAGTGCCCGGCGTCGGTCACTTCCGCTTCATAGATCGTGACGATGTAGGGGTGCGAGGACAGCTGGGCCATCAGGTTGGCCTCGGACTCGAAGCGGCGGCGGGCACCCTCAGTCTTCAGGTCCGAGAGCAGCACCTTGACGGCGACTTTCCGCCGGGGCCGGTCCTGCTCATACAGGTAGACGTCGGAGAACCCGCCGGAGCCGAGCAGGCTGATGTACGTGAACCCCGGGATGTGGGGCGGCGGCGCTACAGGCCGTTTGGAACTCAAAGAATCTCCTCAAAACGCAGCGAGATGTTGTCTCCCAGTTCGGCGATGTCGCCGTCCAGCAGGATGGCCATCTCGTTCTGGGCCAGCCGGCGCGGCGGCTGGCCGTCCCGCACCAGGACGGTGCCGTTGGTGGCTTTCAGGTCGCAGAGCATGACATGCCAGCCTTCCAGCCGGACTTCAACATGGGAACGGGAGATGTCGCCGCCCGGACTCGCCACCTGGACCAGGCGCGGCATAACGCCGCCCTGCACGCGGGATACGGACGGCTGCCGGCCGATGACCAGGGACTGGTCCAGATCCAGCAGCTCGCCGGTGGACAGGCGCATCCGGCCCAGCCTGGGACGGGCCACCTGGACGGCGTCAGGCAACAGCGCCGCTCCACATGCTGCGCATTGGGCACGGGTGGGAGGGTTCGCGTGGCCCTGGGCACAGACCCGGGCCAGCACAGTGGGCCCTGCGGCGGGATCCGGGGAGGCGGCCGGGGCGGGATGGGACACCATACCGGCGAGGCTGCCCTTCATCACGGTCTGGCCGTCGTGATCACCGTCAAAGTCCACTGCGGCCTGTGGATGCGCCCCGCCCTGCCAGCCGGACCGTTCCGGCGGCGTTGTTCCCGCCACGGGTGCCGGCAAGGCCGACGGCGGTGTTCCCGGGGTTGGCGGGGTTGGCGGGATTGACGGGGTTGGAGGCGCGGCGATGTGCGCCGCCGCGGCTCGGGGGGCGGTGATGTGCGCCTCCGCCTGCGCCTGCGCCTGGCCGGAGACTGGGTTTCCGGTCCGCCAGGGTACGGAATCAATAAGGGTCCCGGCCTGGGCCGGGCGTGCTGCTGACTCGGACCCGTTGCCGGATCCGGTCCGGTGCCCGGGGCCATCAAGCGGACCGGAGCCCGGCGCGCTTGCGGAGTCCCCGCTGGTGGCGGGCACGCCCGGCACCTCCCCCTCGTCGGCGGGTTCAAGCGCCGCCCGCTGGGTCGCCGGCTCCAGGGCCGGGGCTTGGGCGGCGACCTCGGCCGGGGCCCGGGAAGAGGCCTGCGCAGCCGCGTCCGCCTCCGCGTCTTCCCGCACGGCCGCATCTTCGATGTTCCGTATCACCGTGCGCTCCCACAAATGGTCATAGGAACCCGTGAGGTCGCTGGCCGTCACAGTTTCAGCCTGTGCAGACCCCGCCCCGCCAGGTGTGCTGCCTGCCTCCGCGGTCCCTGGTTGAGAAGCGTCGTGCGGCGTGCCGGATAACTGAGAACTCGAGGATTCCGGGGCGTGCCCCTGGCCTTCCATCTCCGGCTGCCCGCCGAAGCCCGCATCGTCGTGGTCCGTTTCGTTGTGGTCCGGATCGTCGTGGTCCGGATCGTCGTCGATAACCTCGAGCACTGTTTCCGCTGACACCCCGTGCTCCGGCGACACCGTCATCTCCAGCGCATCCGTTTCGGCTTCAACTTCCAGGTGCCCTTCGATGGGGGTTTCGGCGTCAACCTCTCCCTGAAGTGCAGCGGCGCCGACTGTCGTCTGTACTGAGCCGGCTCCTGCCTGTCCCGTAGCCAGCGCAAGGGTCAGGGACTGCAGCAGGACCGCCCCCTCACCCAGCCGAAGTTCCCGGTGCCCCTCGGAAGCAGCGTCCGGAATGGTGAGTGTGCACTGTCCCGGCATATCGAAGCGGCGTTCGTTCCAGGTAGTCACGTCCCGGCCGTTGAGCTCCACTGTGCCGTTCGGCAACGCGACGGTGAGCTCCAGTTCCCCCCGCAGGAACACCCGCAGGGGCCCGGTGAAGTCGAGGATACCGAAAGACGGGATGCTCGCCAGGGAGCCGCCGGAGCTGCTGGTGACGGCATGCAGTACTTCGTGGACCTCGGGTGTGTCCGCCAGCAGGGTCCAGAGCGCATCGGCAAGGGCGGGCGGTGTGTCCGGGCCGAGGAGGACGGCGGTCCGGGAACGGACGATGCCCAGCCAGGTGCCCGGTACATAACTAATGCCGGCCATGGTCGGGCTCCCCGTTGTCGTCGCTGCCCTGTTCATTCTTCGCTTCCGGGCCCTGGCCGTTGTTCGTTTCAGCACCCTGGTCCGGCGTCTGCCCCGTGTGCTGCCCTGCGTCGTCCTCCCCTGCGTCCTGCTGAGGCAACGGCTGGGTGGCCGACTGCACGGCCTGCGAGCGGGGCAGCGTCACTTCGTCTTCCGCGGAGGAGTCGGGCCGCGGCGTGGTGGTGGCCGCGCCGGCGTCGTTCAGGACGTTGCGGGCGTCCACTACGATCACCGTGACGTTGTCCCTTCCGCCATTGCGCAGTGCGGCCTGGATGAGGGCATCCACGGCGTCCTGCGGCTGGCCCACGGTGCTGAGGATCCGGAAGATATGTTCATCGCTCAGTTCTGAGGTGAGCCCGTCGGAACACACCAGGATGCGGTCCCCTTCCTCAACGGGAAGAAGCCAGTAGTCGGCCTCCGTCTCGTCTCCCGTGCCCAGGGCCCGCGTGACCACGTGGCGCCGGGGGTGCACAGTGGCCTGCTGGGGGGTGATCTCGCCGGCGTCCACGAGTTCCTGGACTTCGGAGTGGTCAACACTGATCTGTTCGAACCGTCCCTGGCTGAGGCGGTAGGTGCGGGAGTCGCCGATGTTCATGACCAGCCAGTAGGGCACGCCCATCTGCTCCACGATTACGGCACCGCTCAGGGTGGTGCCGGCGCGGGCGCCGGTGGCTTTCCGGATGGAGTTGTCCGCCCGGACCAGGTATTGCTGGAGGACCGCGGCCGTGGCGGTCCGCTCGCCGGTGGTGAGCTGGGGCATGGCGGCCAGGGCGCGGACGCACAGTCCGCTGGCCACCTCGCCGGCCTCGTGGCCGCCCATGCCGTCCGCCACTGCGAAAACGGGATCGGAAGCAATGTAGGAATCCTCGTTCAGCTCCCGGCGGAGGCCCCGGTCGGTTCCGTAACCGCAGGTAAGGCTGAGGCCCGGCCCCGGCTGCATGGTGGAGGGAACGCTGGCGGGCTGTTGGTTCATGCCTGTCCTAGGTAAAAGGTTCGGTCTCCAAAATGAACACTGGATCCCGGGGTAACAAAGGTGGGGACACCCGGCACAAGTGTTGTGCGGAGTCCGTCTGGGGTGGTCACGGCGCTGCCGTTGGTCGAATTCCGGTCGGTCACCCAGATTCCTGCGCCGTCCGTGAGCAGGTGCAGGTGGGTCTTCGAGATGGAGCGGCCGGGATCGTCAACGGCCAGCAACTGCGCATGCTGTTCACCGGCCTGGCCCACAGGGTTGCGGCCCACCAGCACGCTGCGGTCCAGCTGGAAGTCGCGGCCGTCGTCGAGCCGGATCCTCAGGACGGCAACGGGAGCAGGGCCACCGGTTCCCGGCCGCACCTGCGTGCGCTCGACATCGTCGTCCGGGTGGTACGACCGGACCTGCTGCGGGGCCGGTGACTGTGGAGCAGCCGGAGCCGCTTCCAACCCCGCGCCGGAGGGCGGCGCAAAGGACGCCGGGGCGGTGTACGGCATCGTCTGGGAGGGCAGCGTAACGCCCGGCGCCTGCGTAGTGGCCACCGGCGCCTGGCCCGGACTTGCCGGGCCCTGGGCATTGATGACCGTGGGAGCTTTGGCACCGGCCACCGGCGACAGCACCTGCTGCACGGGCGGCAGGTCCAGCGGCGCGAAACTGTAGGGCCCCTGGATGCCGCCGGTGGTGATGGGGTCGCGGCCGGCCTTCACGTCAAAGACAAGCGTCTTGGCAGCGGCATCGTGCCACCCCCGAAGCCGGCCGTTCTTGTCCCAGCTGTTGGATACCACCACCAGCACGGCCCAGGCCGCGCCCACCAGCATCAGCGGCGTGAGGATGAACAGGGCGGGACCGAACCATTGGAAGACCACCACCAGGATCGCCGCGAGCAGCGCCAGCAGGATGCCGGCACCCGTGACCAGGCCACGCAGGAAGACGGCACCTGCACCGGGGGCGTAGCCGTCGTTATCGGCGCTGCGGATGCCCATCAACAGGTTTCCCGGAGTCTTGCCGGTCCGGGCTTCGATTCCCATCACCACGAAGGTGTAGACGAGGGTAAGCCCCAGTCCGATGCTGCCGAACAGCACCAGGGACGCTGTGTCGTAGGTGATAAACCCGCCGCTTCGGGTACGGGTGATCCCCGCAAAACCAATGGCGAACGTCACCACCAGCACTGCCAGCGGCGGCAGCCAGTCAATGACGGCGGCACCGAGCCGCTTGCCCGCCGTGGCCGGAACAAGCTGAAGGTTTGTTGCCATTCCCGTTCCTCCCCCTGGAGCGGCACCCACCTGGGCAGTGGAACCGCCGGAACTCCCCTGCCCCGTGCCCGCGATGCCCGCGGCGTGATGGGCCGGGGGCGTTTGTACTACCGGGATAGTACCGGGAATCGCCGGCCTGTGCGCGGCGCGCAGGCCGGTACGGGAGTCCACGCCGTGGTTCGGCCTGCGGTCCAGGTTGCTGGTGCTCCGCGCCGACCGGTTGGGCAGGGGCGCACCACAGGCCGTACAGAAAGCCGCCCCCGTGCGGATCAGTTGCTGGCATCGCGGGCAACGTTCGGCGTCGGAGGTCACTGCGTCATGGATCCTTGCGTGGGAGGTGCTGTTGTGGGCGGTTGTCCTGTGCCTGGCTGTCCTGTGCCCGGCTGTCCTGTGCCCGGCTGTCCTGTGCCTGGCTGTCCTGTGCCTGGCTGTCCGGCCGGCGGGGCCTGCGATGCAGGACCGTCAGCCGGCTCCTGCCCCGGCCCCGGTCCTGCCGCGGCACGGCGCCGCCCGGGCAACGTGATGGACGGCAGGGCCGGCAACGCCAGGCGTGAACCCCGCAGGTTGAGGACCGTGCGGGCATCGGCAAGCAGGGAACGCGGGGAGAACCTCGCCTGTTGCCGGCGCCAGAATCCCATCGTTGCGGTCATCTCGGTCAGGGAGCTGTCCACAATGGTCCAGTACTCCCGGACCTCGTCCTCGGTGGGCTGGCCGGCACCAAAGATCGATGCGTCGGCCCGTCGTGCCAGCAGGGTGGTTGTTTCCCTGCTGGCGGGGAACGCCTCGGCCAGGACCGCGGCGCTTTCCCGGCGCGTGGCACGGGTATCAACGGCGGCGCCCAGGTCCGTGGCAAGGCTCACCACCTCGCTCCAGCCTCCGCCGACCCGCTGCGCAGGGTGGCCGTCGCTGAAACGCGACTTCCGGCGTCGTGATTTCAGCAGGGCAATCAGCAGCAGCGGCAACGCAAGGATGGACAGCGGGATCAGGGCGACGCCCAGCGCGCCCAGCAAAGCACCCCAGAACAGCCAGGGGTTGTTCTTCTTCTGGTCGGCGTCCAGCGCATCGGGCGAGGAGTCCGGCGGAAGGTCCGCGGGCTCCTGCGGCGGGGGCGGCGGCTGCAGCACCTGGGGCTTGGGCTTGGACTTGTTTTCCGGGTCCGGCGGAATGGGAACGTTGTCCTTCGGCGGGGTGGGGTCGAAGCTGACCCAGCCCACGCGTTCGAAGGCCACTTCCACCCAGGCATGGACGTTCTTGCCGGTGATCTTGACCTCGCCCGCACCGTTTTCGGGGCTGGTGGGATCAGGGTAGAAGCCCATCACCACGCGGGACGGAATGCCCAGGTGGCGGAGCATCAGGGACATGGCGACGGCGTATTGCTCGTCGTCACCGAGCATCTGTTTCGCCGTCAGCAGGTTTCGGATCCGGGCGGCACCGTGCCCGGAGACGCTGGGCAGCTGGCCTTCACTGACCAGGCCGTTGCTGAAGGCGCCGGTCTTCTGGAAGTGCGCTTCGATCTGGCGGACCCGGTCAATCGCGGTGGGCGCATCTGCAGACAGGTCGTTGGCCTGCGACGCTACGACAGGCGGCACCTCCAGGGCATCCGGCAGGGTGATTTTGGCGAAGTCGTACTGGGTGAGCTGCCCGTGTTCCAGCTTGACGGGGTCGGACACCTGCACACTGTACGAATCGCCGCGGGACAGCCCGTTGGTGGTGACGGCGGTGTCCGTGCCCGAGTTGAAGTAAAGGCCGGAGGCTGCGGTGGAGGCACCCTGGTCAAAGCTGAGGCCTGTGGTTTTGCGCCCGCCCGGAACAAAGAAGCCCTGGTAGTCCTCGATGGTGATGTTGATGGCGTAGTCGTTGGTGGGCACGGTCCCGGAGGTGTCGGCCAGCGTGTTGATGGATTCGGTATCGCCCACCTTGCTGAAGTTGCCCGATCCGTTGGGGTCCATGTTGTAGTTGGTGCCGTTGAAGGCGTCCAGCGCCCCCAGGCGCACCCGGGCATCGCGAGGGAGGCCCTTGACGACGAACAGGGTGTCGTCCTTCTTGTCCTTGACGAAGGTCCGGAAGCTGGCCAGCGGAGTGATGTAGTCCTTGGGGTCGAACGGCGGGACCACCACATTCCGCAGGACTTTCCGGTCGTTGCCGGCGGTGACCAGCGGGGCGGACAGTGCGGTGACGGCCACGCTGACGGCGATGACGCCCGCGGCCATTCCCAGCCGCCGGACCTTGGCACGGCGGGCGGTGGAGGAATCCGTCTGCGGGTTGTTCACCGAGACCTTGCGGGTGCTGTTCCGCCGCAGGGCGTCCCGGCGGAACGTTGCCCAGGCGATTCCCAGGACCGTGAGGCCGATGCCGCGTTCGAGCGTGAGGAACGCTGCGTTGGTGCTGAACGCGATGCCCGTGACGAACAGGACCAGCACGGGAAGGAGCGGAAAGTAGGGGCTCCTGGCGCGCCAGGTCAGGATCGCAGCGATCAGCGCGGTGATCATCGAGCTGAGGAAGGGGACGATGAGCACGCCGCCGGCCGTTCCAACCGGCACGCCGACCGTGAGCATGTCCTTCCACGCGAAGACGATGCCCAGCAGCAGGATCCGCAGCGAGTCCAGGGTGGGAACAAACCCCGCGATGGCCGAGTTAGGGACCGCCAGCAGCGTGCCGAACACCAGGTAGGCGCCCAGGGCGAGGGCTGTGGTGATCAGCAGGCCCAGGCGGAGGTGGGCATTGACGACGCCGATGGCCAGGCCGAGGATAATCCCGCCAAAGCCGGACAAGAGGTAGTAGGGATCGCCGCCGAAGCTCAGCCCGAAGCCGAGCAGGCCCAGTCCCAGCAGGACTGTCAGGGCGCCGGCGTCGAGCATGAAATGCCATCGCGGCTGGCCGTCGTCGAACGGCGAGCCCTGCTGGTTCCTTGACGCAGCGCGGCGGGAGGTCATGCGCGGGCCCTGGCCCGGTGCGGAGCTCATGCTGCCGCCTTTCTCAGCACGATGGCAAGGTCGGCCAGGTCGCCAAGCGTCAGCACCGTCAGGTCTGCGATGTTGGCCCTGGTGGGGGCGGCCCCCGCCTCGATCCTCACGGCGAGGCTGCGGACGCCGGGCGGAACAGACACCGCCGCGGAACGGAGCTGCGTGGCGGTCACGTTGCTGCCCACCACGAAGAAAATGACGGAGGCGTTGGGGACAGTGTCTGCCAGGGTCCTGGCGAGGTCGACGGCGGTGCGGCGCATGGGGGTGCCAACAATCCTGGTCATGTCATCCAGCATGTTACGGCCGGTTTCGCAGCGCAGCGGGCCTTTTTGGGTGAGGATATCCAGTTCCCGCTGTTCGCGGATGGCCTGGCGGCCGATCGACGCTGCCGCTGAGATGGCCATCTCGAATTCGGTCTCGGAGGCATACTCATCAGTGTTGATGGACAAGGAGATGGCAAGGTGGGCGCGGCGGGTTTCCTCGAACTGGCGCACCATCAGCTTGTTGGTCCGCGCGGTGGTCTTCCAGTGGATGTGCCGCCGGTCATCGCCCGGGACGTAGTCGCGCAGGGCGTGGAAGGACACGTCGGCGCTGGACAGGTCCGTGGTGGGCATGCCTTCCAGGTCGCGGATGAATCCGGCTGCGGAACCGGCGAGGGCAACCGTGCGGGGGTGGACGAAGAGGTCTTCCGGTTCGGTCCACAGGACCTGCCGGCGCAGGAGGTGCAGCGGGTCCGCGCGGACGGAGCGCACGGGTCCCACCACGATCACGGCGCGGCGGGCCGTTGGGATGGTGAACAGGTCCTCGTGGACCTGCTGGGGTTTCATCCGGGGAAGGTGGAACACCGCGGTGGCATTGCCCACCGGCAGTTCCAGTGCTGCCGGCAGCAAAGGACGGGCCGACGTGTTGGACACGGCGATGCTGCCCACGGCGCTGTCCCCAACGGCCACCCGTGTGCGGGCGAGGTCCAGCACCACTCCGTAGGAGGATCGGCCCAGGATGAAGCCCACCGCAACCAGGAGCATGACGAAGGCTGCAATGGCAGCTGCCTTGGCCTCCTGCCACCCGAAGGCCTGGCCTGTTGCCCAAAGCAGGATGGAAGCGGCAAGCACGGACCAGCCCAGGACGCTGACCACTGACAGGACCGGCCAGGCGTACTTCAGCCAGGCGCCGCGGACCGCCCGCCACGCTGGTGCCAGTGCCAGTCCGGCCGTGCTGCTCGCTTCGGCCCAGACGGCGGCCGGGTGCAGCCGGGTGGGCTGGCCGTTCCTGGCGAAGGGTTGCTTGAGACGCTCCGTGAGACGGATCAACGGGGTGCCGCTGGACATATGTGTGCCTTCGTTATGTTGCGCTGGATTATTTTTCGCGGGGGTGGCGGCGGTCAGGCGTTGGTGCGCTGCTGCGGGGCGGCGACGTCCGCGAGGATACGGGTCAGCACAGCCTCGGCTGTGGCTCCGGAGAATTCCGCTTCCGGGTCCATCACAAAACGGTGCGTCCACACCACGGCAGCCAGTTCCTTGATGTCGTCCGGGAGGACGAAGTTCCGTCCCTGCGAGGCGGCCCAGACCTTGGCGGCACGCACCATCGCCAGCGCGCCGCGGACCGAGACGCCGAGGCGGGTCTCGGGGGCGTTGCGGGTTTCTTCGCACAACCGGGAAATGTATTCAAGGACGGCCGTGTCCACATGCACCGTGGCGGCGAGGTCGGCCATGTCAGCGACGGCCTGGGTGGTGATGACGGCCGACAGTTCCTTGGAACGGTCCTTGAGGTTGGACCCGCCCAGGAGGCGCACGGTGGAGGCGTGGTCCGGGTAGCCGATGGAGGTCTTGATCAGGAAGCGGTCCAGCTGCGCTTCAGGAAGCCGGTAGGTGCCGGCCTGTTCAATGGGGTTTTGGGTTGCCATCACCATAAACGGCCGCCCTGCCTCGTAGGTGACGCCGTCCACCGTGACGCGGGATTCCTCCATCACCTCGAGCAGTGCGGACTGGGTCTTGGGCGAGGCGCGGTTGATTTCGTCGGCGAGGACGATGTTGTTGAAGATCGGGCCCTTGTGGAACTCGAACTTCTGCGTTTTCTGGTCGTAGATGGTGACGCCAGTGACGTCCGAGGGCAGCAGGTCCGGGGTGAACTGGATGCGGTTGTTCGAGCCCTGCACCGTGGCGGCGAGGGCCCGGGCCAGGGACGTCTTGCCTGTTCCCGGCGCGTCTTCGAACAGCACGTGGCCCTCGGCAAGCATGGCCGTGAACGTCAGCCGGATGACGTGTTCCTTGCCCAGGACGGCCTGGCCCACATTGGCAACAAGTTTCTCGAACGTGTCGGCAAACCAGGCGGCCTGCTCGGTGGTCATGGTCATAAAAGTGTTCCTTCTTGAGTGTGAGGCTTTGTCAGTTTCATTCGTGAAATTGCTGCTAATAGCTGCTTGGGCACGACCCCATGCCGCCAAAGGCACCGTTGACGGTGTCTGCACGAATGAATCGATTCGTGTCTGTCCAGCGCTTTCCGTCCTTGCTGTAGATGTAGTACCACCGATGCGATCCCCAGCCATCCCGGAAACACTCAAGCTGCAGGTTCGAGCCTTGAGGCATCCAGGTTGACGCATCACAGTCTCCATCCCACTTACCGGCTCCGCGGGCTTCCTCAAGACAGCTGTTGACGTTCACTACGGCAGCCCAAGTTCGCGGTCCCGGAGGCGGTGGCGCCGATCCGCTGCGTGAGGTGTCGCTGCCGATCCGGCCCGGCTGACCGGCGCTGATTGCCCGCACCCGGAGGGTATGGGTTTCGCTGTAGCCGGCACCCGCGGAGAAGGATCGCGCATCGGTATTCGTCCAGGCACCGCCGTCGAGGCTGTACTGGTAGCCGGTCACGGGCCGGCCATTGCCGCTGGGCTGGGTCCAGGTCCAGGAAACCGACCGTTCCCCCTGGGGCTTGCTGGCCCCCGTCACCACGGGAGCATCCGCCAGGCCGTACGGGTTGACGGAGTTGGACGGGGCGCTGGCATCGCCGGCAACGGTACTGCGGGACGACACGGCCCACACCACAACTGCAGTGTTAGTGCCGTTGGGGGCTGCCACCACGCCTCCTCCGGCCGGGATGGTTCCGGAGCCGCCTCCCGACGTGAGCCTGTACTGGTAGGTAATTTCGGCCGGGGCGGACCCGTTCCTCTGCGCTTCCGTCAACACGGTGAAGCGGACGTCGATCTTGCCGCCGTTGCCGTCGGTGTCCACCAGGGCTGCCGTGGGAGCAGCCACGGTTCCTGGCTTGCCCACGGCGCGGATTGCCGCCGATTGGGTACTGGTTGCACTGGTTCCCGCCTTGTTGGTGGCGGAAACCGTGAATGTGTAGTTGGTTTCCGAGTTGTCCACCGTCACGTTCTGGGACGTACCCGTCACCTGCTGGGTGTTGACCACAGCACCGCCGCGAAGCGTGGTCAGGGTGTACGCGGACACGGCGTCGCCGTTGTTGTTCGGCGCCGTCCAGGTCACCTTCATCTGGCTTTGGCTGCCAACCGAGGATGCCTGGGCAGCGGTCGGCGCCGCCGGGGTTGCGGGGACGCCGGCCGGCACTTCGGCAGCCGAGTACGGGCTCCACTCGGACGGTTCCTTGGCATCGTTGCGGGCCAGGACCCGGACCTTGTAGGAGACGCCGTTCTGCAGGCCCTTCCAGACGTAGCTGACAGCCGTCAGGTTCTGGATCTGGGCGTTCTGCCCTGCCGGCGGCGGCGAGATCTCCAGGTCGTAGGACTTCACCGGGGAACCCTTGCTGGCCGGGGCGGTCCAGTTGATGGACAGCTCCTTGTCGCCGAACTTCAGCGAGGGCGCCAGCGGGGTGTCGGGCTTGACGTCGGGACGGACCTCAGCCGAGGCCGGGGACCGGTCGGACTCGCCGAACTCGTTGGTGGCGGTGACCTGGAAGTGGTACTTGGTGTTGTTTACCAGTCCGTTGAGGGTGCAGGTGTTGGCGGGGCAGTCCTGCTGGAACCCGCCCTCGCCGTACACCGTGTACTTGGTGATCGGGGAGCCGCGGTCCGCCGGCGCCGTCCAGTTCAGGAGGGCCGTCCGGTCCCCCACGCTTTGCGCCTGCGGGGTGGCGGGCGCCTGCGGCTTGTCCTTGACGGTGAGCCGGACGCGGGCCGTCGCCTGCCGGGAGGAATCCCCTGTCTTGTCGGCCACTGTATAGGACACCACCATGGTTCCGGTGAAGCCCGGCGCCGGGGTGACCGTCACGGCGTCACCGTTCACGTCAACGTTGCCGCTGCCGGTTTCCGCCCCGGCCGCGATGATCTTCAGCGGCGTTTCCGGGAAGGGGTTGGCGTCGTTGGCCAGGACATTGACCGTCACGGGCTTGCCGGCGGCAGCGTTGTCCTGGACATCGTCATTGGCCACCGGTTTGGGCCGGTTGGACGCGGTAACTGACAGCTGGTACGTGGCCACTGCTTCGAGCCCGCGCGGGTCCCTGGCCTTGACCTGGACGGCCGCGGTGGTTCCGGTGCCGCTCGAATCGGCTGCCGATACTTTGAGGGTCTTGCCGTCGACGCTTGCGTTGAAGCCGGCGGGTGATCCTCCCAGCAGCTCATACTTCATCTTTTCGACGTCGTCCCGGTCAGGATCTGAGGTCAGCTTGCCCAGATCGGTGCTGGCGGCGTCACCCTTCGGCACCTCCACGCTTGAGCCCAGGAGCTCCGGCGGGTTGTTCCGGTTGGGATCGGGCAGCACCTTGGTGCGGATGCTGAGCGTGGACTTCAGGCCAGCCGGGTCGTCCGGCCCGGTCCCGTCCGTCACCTCGAAGGTCAGTGACCCCGGCCCTACATAGTCGGTACCTGCTGTGTACTTCAGTCCGGTGCCGTCGCCCGTGACGGGATCGCTGCCGTCAGAACCGATCAGCTTGATCCGGTCAGTCTGCGTCAGCCGCGGTGAACGGCCCTCCCGGACCTTCACCCACTCGTCCAGGTCGACGTCGGCGGACTGGCCGGCGATGACCTCGATGACCTCGTCCTTGGCCAGGGTGGGCACCTGCTGGCCGAGCCCCGGAACCCAAATGACCGCCGTCGACTGCTGGCCGTCCACGTCCTCGACGGTGTAAGGGATGAGCTGCGGCTGCTCGGTAAGGTCCACGATCATGGTGCCGTCGGTCCCTGGCCGGGCGGTGGTGGCCTCCGTGCTGATCTGCAGGTTCTCCCCCACGCCGTCGGGATCCTCGTCGTTCTTCAGGACGGGGACGTCCACCGCGGATTTCCCCATGGTTTGCGCGGACGTGACCCTGTCGTCACGGGCGATCGGCGCCTTGAGGGGAACCTCGTTGTCCACCACCACACCGATGGCAGCCTGGGCGGAAGCATCCCTGTCGTCGGCGATGGTGTACCGGACGTTGACGGTTCCGGCTTCGCCCGGTGCCAGCAGGATGATCCTGCCGCTGGCCTTGCTGACGGTGGCCTGCAGTGCCGGGTCTGCTTCGATGCCGTTCGTCAGGATGCGGATGAGGTCGCCGTCCGGGTCCGTGTCGTTGCCGGTGGCGTCGACGGCGATCTGCCGGCCCGGGCGGACCCGCACCTCGTCATCCACGGGGGTGGGTTTCTGGTTGGTCTCGCCGCGCGGCGCGATGCCCACAGTCACCGTTCCGGTGTTGACAGCCCCCTGGCGGTCAACCACCTTGTAGCGGAAGGTGTCTGTTCCGGCGCCGTCCCCGGCTGCCGTGAAGTCGATGAAGTTGCTGCCGACGGCGGCCGTTCCCATCGCCGGGGTGCTGTCGATGCCGGTGAGCTGGACGGAGTCGCCGTCCGGATCGATGCCGTCCAGGGGAACGGGGATCCGGACCGTGCCGCCGGCCACCACGCGTGCGGTGAGGTTGCGCGGCTGCGGACGCGAGTTTTCGGCACCTTCGAGCGGAAGGACATGGATGGTCACCGCGGCAGCGCTCTTCTGGCCCTGCGGATCCACGGCGTTATAGATGGCACGCACCGTTTTGGGCTGGCTGCCGGCAATGAACCGCAGCGTGTTTTCCGAGACGAAGCTCTTGCCGTCCACCGGGTTCACGCCCTGCGGCAGGACCGGATCCACGGTGAGTTCCTGGCCCTGCGGGTGGGTGTCGTTGTCCAGCACCGGGATGGTTACGACGTCGTTCACGCGGACGTTGACCTCGTCCGGTTTCGGCTGTGGAGCCTCCACCACGGCGGGGGCGGGGACCGGCACAACCGAGACGCTCCCCGTGGCCGATTTCCTGCCGTTGGACATGGTGTATTCGAACAGGATGGGGTCCTTCGTCCCCAGGATGTCCGTGATGCGCAGGACGCTGTGGTTGATCACGCTGACGGATGCCGTGGAGTTTTCGGGCAGCCTGACGGACTGGAGTACCAGGACCCCGCCTGACGGATCGGAGTCATTGGCGAGGGGGTCCAGCAGCACGCTTCCGCCGGTGGGCATCAGCGCAACGTCGTGGACGGCGACGGGGTTGCCGGTCTCATCCCCGGATTCGACGTCAACGCGGATCAGGCCCTGGCTGCTCTGCGGGCCGTTGCTGGCGATATAGGTCAGGTACACGGGGCCGGGGGTGGTGCTGCGGAAGGTGAACGTGCCGCCGTCGGTGACCGGGCCGAGTTCGGCCGGGCCGTTTGCTTCCACCTGGGCGAGCCGGAGGGCGCCGCCGTTGGGGTCCACGTCGTTCTTCAGCGGGGAAATGACCAGGTCCTGGCCCACCACGGCCGTGACGTGGTCCGCACTGACCACCGGCGCTAAGGCCCCCGGCGGCTGGACGTTGACCACGACTTTTCCGGTCACGGTGGCGCGGCCGTCCCAGATGGTCACCTCGACGTTCTTCTTGCCGGCCGTGGCGCCCGAGTCCTGGAACGTCAGGAGACCGTCGCGGCGGACTTTCACCTGGTCCTGGTCGTTGTCTGCCTTGGCGTCAAGGAGGACCAGGTCGTCGCCGTCGGGGTCGATCCAGTCCGTGAGGATGTTCTGGCTGACGGTCTTGCCCTGCTCCACCAGCATGGTGGTGTCATCGCCGCGCTTGAACTGTGGCGGCTTGTTCTCGTCAGGGCCCACCACGCTGAGCGTGACCTGGCCGCCGGCCGAGAGGCCGCGGCCGTCCGACGCGTTGTAGTTGAACGTCTCGGTGCCCGGTTGCGCATCTGCCGGGACGGAGACCTGGAAGGCCGTGCCGCCGTAGATGTTCTCAAGGGTGCCGGATTTCGGGCCCGTATCCGCCAGGGCGGCGGTGAGGACGTCGCCGTCGGGATCGGAATCGTTGTCCAGGATGCTGAGGACGGTGGTCCGTCCGGGGCGGACGCCGACGGCGTCGGGCTTGGTTTCCGGCGGACGGTTGGGTTTGGTGCGGTCCGGCAGGACGTTGACGGTGTTGTTGTCCGCCGATTCCTGGTCCTGCTCGTCGGATTCGTTTTTGGGTGGAATGACGTCGTCCCAGTTGTTCACGAGCTGCATGTTCTGGTTGACCAGCCACACGTTGCCCGAGTTCACATCGTTCAGGACCACCAGGTCCCGGTTCACCCGGAAAACATACGACGGCGACGCACTGGCCTTGGGCACATCCACGTTCTTGTCAGCAGCATCATCCACACAGTCCCGGACGTACTTGTTCGCCCCTGACCACGCCGCGTGCACACACCCGCCCAACTGCACCGGCGCAGCCGGGACACCCTCGCCGTCGAACGTCACCGTTTTGGCCGTGCCGCCATCCAGCGGCTGCTTCAGCAGCGCCTTCTGCGTGGAAACTGCCACAAAGTCGCTGGCCGGACCGCCCTGCTGCAGCTTCGCCTCGCGGGCGTTGTCCAGCTGCAGTCGCTTCCCGCCGGGCAGGAACAACTCTCCCGCAGCCGCATCAAGAACCACCGGCTGGTCCCCCACCACCGTGATCTGCAGGTCGCCCGCGCCCTTCAACTCGCCCCACGTCTCGGACTCCGAGGACGTGACCTCACCGTTGGCATCAACACCGGTCACCGTCACCACACCCGACTCCGGATCCGCCGAGTAAATCCGGTCATCCTCCCCCACAGCCGACACGGTGCCCTCGGAGCCCACCAGCACCGGCTCGGTAGCCTCCTCATCAAAACCATTCACCGTCGACGGCGACACCGCCCACACCTTGCCCGAGGCCGCATCCGTCACCGAGATCACCTCTGAGCCGAAACTCACATCAGCCGCCCCCGGCAACTGCTTATCCCCACCCAGGCGCATGTTCGCCGGCGACACCTGGTTCAACGTCGAACCAGACTCATCATCCACAAACACCTCCCCCGCGTCCTGCAAAATGTCGAACGTCGTGGACGCCGGCGTCACCGCACCATCCAGGACACGCGACGGATAATTCAGCCGCCCCACCGCATTCTTGGACTTCGAGACCACCCACACACCACCATCGTTCAACTCCACCTCAGTGGTCTTGAACCCCGGATAGAGCACTGCCCCGGTCACCACAACAGCCACTGCGGCACCAAAGGCAGTGCCGGTGACGATCTTGTTGTGGCGCCGTTTCAATTCAAGTTTCCCCAGCAGACTTGTCACAGCGATTTTTCCCTCAAGGTTTGGCGGTGGCCCCCAGGCCGGCACATCGGAGTACCCGGTATTGGACTCTCCGTTCCCCGGGCAAGCCTACCCAAGGGGCAGTAAGCCCGCGATGGGGAGGTCTCCCCCCGGGTCCGGCCTGCTGCATCTCTCTGCCAGGCTGTCAGCACGGCGGCACCCCGGCATTTCCCGGCTCGCCCAGGGTGGTGGAACCAGCCACAACGTAGCGGCCCACGTTGCTGGCAGAGCCTGCCTCGATCCGGTACCAGGCGCGAATCGGGTTGGGGGTCCAGTGGTCGCTCTGGATGATGTAGCAGCGGACCACCAGAGTGTGGTTGTCGGCAACGTACAGCCACGGCGGCCGGTGCGCGTTGATGCCGTCGCAGTCATAGTAGGGTGCCGGCCGGTAGTTCGCCCCGCCCAGGGTGTAGGTGCAGGACCGTACAAAAGCCGGGTCTGCGGAACTCAGCCGGGTGGTCCATTCGCCGCGCTTGCCGGAGGTGGCGGTGGCGCTGACCTGGGCGCTGCCGGTGCCCAGGGAGTTGAACGTCTGCACGGTGATGGTGCGCTGCTGTTCCCAGCCACCGGTGTTGATCGTCCTGCTGCCGGAGGGGGCAACACTCTCCCAGCCGCCTCCACTGATGAGGATCCGGGTTTCCGCGACGTCATTGGTGGACGTGGAGGGCGATGACCAGCTCAGGGTTACGGTCTGGTCATTGAGCTGTCCGTTGGTGCCGCTGGCGGAGGGCGTGCCCGGTGAGCCGTACGGCGTGACCCTGGCGGGTGCACTGGCGTCAGAGCTCGGCGCCACGGTGGAGACCGCGGTGACGGTAACGGCGATGGCCTGGCCGTTGGTGAATCCACCCACGGTTTCGCCGGGGCTGATGGGCCCGCTTTGTCCTCCCGCCGAGTAGCGGTAGCTGACTTCCTCCGCCCGGGACCCATTGCGCTGCGCGTCCGTGAGCCTGTTGAACTGGATGGTGACCTGCCGGCCGGCGCCGTTTGTATTGGCGGGCGTCGCGCTGACGCCGGAAACCTGGGCGAGTTTTCCGGTGGCGCGCCGGGGGGCCGAGGGTGGGCTGGCGGCGCCCTTGCCGGCCTTGTTTTCGGCCTGGACGGTAAAGGTGTAGGCCGTCTCGGAGTTCTGTGCCCGGAACACGGCAGTGCGGACTGTCCCGGCCACCACCTGGGTCTGTGGGGCTGCGCCCCCGCCATTCATGGTGACGTAGTAGTTCCGGATGGGATCGCCGTTGGTGTCAGGTTCGGCCCAATCCACCCTGATCTGGTTTTCGCTGCCCACCGCGGAGGCCACAGCCGTGGTGGGTGCAGCGGGGGCGGCCGGAACACCGGCAGGGTTGTCCTCTACGGAGTAGATGCTCCATTCGGAGGGGCCAAGTTCGTTGACTGCCTGCGCGCGGACCCGGTATTTGACGCCGTTCGTGAGGCCGGTCCACGTGTAGTTCAGGCCGGCCACCTCATTTTTGACGGCGATGCCGTTGGAAGGCGGCGGCGAGATCTCCAAGTTATAGTGCTTGACCGCGGAGCCCTCCGTCTTGGCGGCAGGCCAGTTGATGACCATGTTCCTGTCGCCGGCTTTGACCGACGGCGCGTCCGGCGGGGAGGGCTTTTCATCCGGCCGGATCTCGTTCGAGGCCGCCGACGGACTGGATTTGCCCACCTCGTTCTCGGCGATGACGGTGAAGACGTATTTGACGTCGTTGGTCAGCCCCGAGAGGGTACACGTGGTGGTGGGGCAGGCCTGGGTGAAGCCGTTGTTGGATTCCACGCGGTAGCCGGTGATGGCGGCGCCATTGTCCGACGGCGGCGCCCACTTGAGGACGGCTGTCCGGCTGCGGACGTCCGTGGCGGAGGGGGCAGAGGGCGCGTCCGGCACGTCACGGACGGTCAGCCGCAGGCGGCCGGTTGCCTGCCGTGAAACGTCGCCGGTCTTGTCCACCACCGTGTAGCGGACCACCATCACGCCTTTGAAGCCCGGTGCCGGGGTCACCGTGACGGAGTCACCGTCGAATGTTGGTTGTCCCGCCGCAGATCCCGTTTCCACTCCCGCGGCAACTATTTTCAGCGGTGCATCGTCGAACGGGTTTCCGTCGTTGCCCAGGACGTTGACGGTTTCCGTCTTGCCCGCGTTCGCTTTTTCGACGACGTCGTCGTTGGCCACGGGCATGGGCCTGTTGGAGGCTACGTGCCGTGCGGAGATGTTTGCTTTCACCGCCGGAGACCTGCCGTCGGTGACCCGGACGGGGATGTTTCCGGTAAACCCGGCCGCTACCGACGTTTCGGCCCGGACTTCGAGGATGGAGCCGTTCACGGAGGCCGAGAATCCGGCGGGCAGACCGCCGTCCAGCTCAAACTTCAGGTTGCCCTTGTCCTGTTCATCAACATCCGCAGCGAGCGGCCCGAGGTCGAGCCGGGCTGTTTCGGCCTTGGGTACATCCAGTGCAGCACCGCTGAAGGTGGGCGGGTGGTTGGCGTTGGGATCCGGTATCACCCTGGTCATGATGACAAGGGTGGACTTCAGGCCCTGGGGATCGTCCGGACCGTTGCCGTCCGTGACTTCGAAGGTCAGGGACCCCGGACCCACGTAGTCGGCCTTGGCGGCGTAGCGGAGCGCGGTCCCGTCTCCGGCAATGACGTTTTCGGGCGAAGCACCCTGGACCTTGACGGCGTCTGCCACGGTGATGCGCGGCCGCTTCCCGTCGCGCACCCGGACGTAGTCGCTGAGTTCGAGGGTGACGTCCTTGCCGGCCATCACTTCGACGACGTCGGTCCTCGACAGGCTGGGGTATTGGGCTCCCTGTCCGGGGATCCATATAACGGCGGTCGAACTCAGGCCGTCAACATCCGTGACGGTATAGGGAATCAGCTGGTCCTCCGGCGTGAGGGTCACCACCACGTTGCCGGAGCCCCCGTCCCGCGCGTTCGGGTTACCGTCCGGGAGGCTGATCTTCAGGTCCGCGGCGACGCCGTCGGCATCGGAGTCGTTCTTGAGGACCGGGACGTCGACAGCGGCCTTGCCGAGGGTTTCCGAGGGCGTAACCCTGTCATCCTTCGCGGCCGGACGCTTGAGCTCGGCGTCGGGACTGATCCGGATCCGGATGGCAGCCCCGGCCCCTGCCTTCTTGTCATCCTGGATTTGGTAGCCGATGCCGGCGTTCCCGGCAGTCGACGGGGCTGTGAAGAGTACCTTGGAGTCCTCGGTGGCTTCCGCCTGGAGCTCGGGCAGTGCCTCGAACGAGCCGGCCAGCAGGGCGATGGGGTCGCCGTCGGGGTCGGAGTCGTTGGCCAGCGCGTCCACCGCAACTTTGCGCCCGGGCCGGACATCGATGGAGTCTTCCACGGCGATGGGGTTCTGGTTGTTGGCTTCCGGCGGGGCGATGCCCACAATCACGGTTCCCGTGTTTTCGGCTCCGATGCGGTCGCGGACCCGGTAGGTGAAGGTATCGGTGCCTGCGGCGTCGCCGGCGGCGGTGAATTCGAGGTAGCCGTCCTTGACGGTGGCCGTACCCATCGCGGCGGCCTTGTCGATGCCGATCAGCTGAACGGAGTCGCCGTTCGCGTCTATCCCGTCCAGCGGTACCGGGATCTTCACGGTCATCCCGGAGACAACCCGGGCCGTCAGGTTCCGCGGCTCGGGGCGGGAGTTGCGTTCGTCGTCGCGGGCCTGGATCCGGATGGTGACCTGCTGCGAGTCCACCTGGCCGGTGTCATTCCGCACCTTGTAGATGGCGTAGACGGTTTTGGGGGTCTCGCCGGCAATGAACCGCAGCGTGTCCCCGGATACGAACATCCGCCCGTCCGCGGCATCGGGCTGCTGGGCAAGTTCGGGAACCAGTGCCAGTTTCCCGCCGTTGGGGTCAGTGTCATTACCCAGGACCGGGATGGTCACCACGTCCCCGGCGCGTACGGTGGCCTCGTCCGGCTTGGCCTGCGGCGGCTGGAGTTTGGCGGGGGCCGGGACCAGCAGCACCGCGATCTCGCCCACTGCGGACGCGCGGCCATTGGAAATGGTGTACTTCATGGTCAGCTGGCCTTCGGCACGGATATCCGTCATGCGGACCACCGAATGGTCCAGGACGGAGACGCTGACCGGCAGGCCGGAGTCCGCGGTGACGGACTGGACTACCAGCACGCCGCCCGACGGGTCGGAGTCGTTCCCCAGCACATCCACCAGCACGCTGCCGCCGGTGGGAAGCAGGGCGATGTCGCGCACCGCCACCGGTGCGCCCTCATCGTTGCCTGTAACGACGTCGACGCGGACCAACTGCTGGGCGCTGGCCGGCCCGTTGGTCACCAGGTAGGAGACGTAGTGTGCCCCCAGCACCTCGGAGTTGAAGGTGAAGGTCTGCTGGTCGGCCCCGATGGTGGCTGTTGACTGCTCATCCGTTGTAGCCTGCGCCAGGCGCAGGGATCCGCCCTGCGGATCAACGTCGTTCTTGAGCGGGGCGATCACGGTGTCGGCGCCGGCCACGGCGATGACGTGGTCGGCGTTGGCCAGGGGCGGCAGTGCGCCCGGCGCGCGGACGTCAACGGCAATCCGTCCCTCGGCCGTGGCTTTTCCGTCGGAAATGCGGACGGTGAGGACTTTGCGGCCGGGGGCTGTTCCCGAGTCCTGGAAGGTGAGCTGGCCGTCGGGCCTGATCCGGACCTGGTCCAGTGGGTCCGGGCTGGTCACGGATTCCGCGAAGAGGTCGTCGCCGTCGGGGTCAATCCAGTTGGGGAGGATGTTCTGGGTGAGCGCCTTGCCCTGCTGGAGCACCAGCGTGGTTTCGCGGTTGGGTTTCTGCTGCGGCGCTGAATTTTCGCCGGCAGGAACAATGCGCAGTGCCACGTCGGCAGTTCCTGACAGTCCGCGCCCGTCGTCCACTGTGTACTGGAAGGAGTCTGTTCCGGTCTTGTCGGCGGGCACCGCGACCTGGAAGCCGGTGTCGCCGTAGATGGTGGAAAGGGTTCCGGACTTAACCTCGGCGGGCGGTCGCAGGGTGAGGATGTCGCCGTCCGGATCCGTATCATTGTCCAGCACGGGCAGGATGGTGGTCTTGCCGGCCCGGACACCAAAGGCATCCGGTTTTGCCGAGGGCGGGCTGTTGGGTTTGGTGCGGTCGGGCAGGACGGTCTGCTGGACTTCGTCGGCGGAGTCCTTGTCCGCGTCGTCCGACGTTTCCTTGGGTGGAATGACGTCGTCCCAGTTGTTGACGAGCTGCATGTTCTGGTTGACCAGCCACACGTTGCCCGAGTTCACATCGTTCAGGACCACCAGGTCCCGGTTCACCCGGAAAACATACGACGGCGACGCACTGGCCTTGGGCACATCCACGTTCTTGTCAGCAGCATCATCCACACAGTCCCGGACGTACTTGTTCGCCCCTGACCACGCCGCGTGCACACACCCGCCCAACTGCACCGGCGCAGCCGGGACACCCTCGCCGTCGAACGTCACCGTTTTGGCCGTGCCGCCATCCAGCGGCTGCTTCAGCAGCGCCTTCTGCGTGGAAACTGCCACAAAGTCGCTGGCCGGACCGCCCTGCTGCAGCTTCGCCTCGCGGGCGTTGTCCAGCTGCAGTCGCTTCCCGCCGGGCAGGAACAACTCTCCCGCAGCCGCATCAAGAACCACCGGCTGGTCCCCCACCACCGTGATCTGCAGGTCGCCCGCGCCCTTCAACTCGCCCCACGTCTCGGACTCCGAGGACGTGACCTCACCGTTGGCATCAACACCGGTCACCGTCACCACACCCGACTCCGGATCCGCCGAGTAAATCCGGTCATCCTCCCCCACAGCCGACACGGTGCCCTCGGAGCCCACCAGCACCGGCTCGGTAGCCTCCTCATCAAAACCATTCACCGTCGACGGCGACACCGCCCACACCTTGCCCGAGGCCGCATCCGTCACCGAGATCACCTCTGAGCCGAAACTCACATCAGCCGCCCCCGGCAACTGCTTATCCCCACCCAGGCGCATGTTCGCCGGCGACACCTGGTTCAACGTCGAACCAGACTCATCATCCACAAACACCTCCCCCGCGTCCTGCAAAATGTCGAACGTCGTGGACGCCGGCGTCACCGCACCATCCAGGACACGCGACGGATAATTCAGCCGCCCCACCGCATTCTTGGACTTCGAGACCACCCACACACCACCATCGTTCAACTCCACCTCAGTGGTCTTGAACCCCGGATAGACGATGGCGCCAACCACCAGGACAGTGAGCGCGAGGCCGAAAATTGCTGAGGTAAGGAGCCGGGACCGCAGGAACGAGGTGCGGAACGGTGCGGCTGGCGCGGCGTTTTGCGCGCGACTATGTCCGCGAAGTTTCATGGAAAAGCTTCCCCCAAGTATTTTCCGGCGCCGGCTTCCGGCCGTGCGGCGGCCGGGCACACCTAATATAGCCCGTAAGACCAACAAATGGATAAACTGTGCGGAAACGCGGCCCTAATCCAGGACGAGCCCTTTGCCAAGGCCGCGGGCGAGCCTGACGGGCCGGATTTCGCCGAAGCCCCGGACGTTTTCCGGCGGCTGGGGCATCAGAACAAAGCGCTCATCCTGCTCAAGGGCGGAGGCGGTCATTGAGTCCACCAGCACCGTTCCGGGATCAGCAAGGGTGGTAAGCCGGGCCGCGAGGTTCACGGTGGGGCCGTAGATGTCCCCCAGTCGGGACAGGATCCTGCCCCACACCATTGCCACCCGGGCTTCCGGCAGGATTTCATCCTCCGTGAAAGCCTGGGCCAGGGCGAGGGAGATTTCGGCACCGGCAGCCGGAGTTTCGGCAATGTAAAGGACTTCGTCACCGACCGTCTTGACCAGGCGCCCGCCGCCGACGGAAATGATTTCGGCGCACTTGTTTTCGAAGCGCTGGACCAGGCGCGCCAGCGTCTTTTCGTTCATGCGGCGGGACAGGCTGGTGTAGGACACCAGGTCGGCGAAGCCCACGGCGCGCGCCAGCGGCAGCGGCGCGTCATCCTCATCGCCCTCACGGCCCTCTTCGCTGGCCTGCAGGCCCGCTTCGGCACGGACGGCGAGCCGCTGGACTCCGGCGTTGAGTTGCCGCCGCCAGGAGTAGACAAGAACCTCTTCTAGGGCATCAACCAGGGCGGGCAGTTCGTTGACCAGGCGCTTGCGCGCCACGGCGTCCGTGACGCCCTGCTCGTGGACCATGTCCTCCACGAGGGCCTCGATCTGCCAGACCACCATGCGGTCCGTCATCTGGCCGATGGAGCGCGTGACGGAGATCGCCGCTTCCTCCGTGAGCTTGCCGGACCGGACCAGGTCCACCACGGTGGAAAGGGCCGCCTGGTCGCGTTCGGTAAAGGCGACATCCTCATCGCCAAAGTTGGGGAAGCCCAGGGCACGCCACAGCTTGCGTGCGGACAGGAGCGACAGCCCGGCGCCGGCGGCCACCTCACGACGGCGGAGCTTGCGTTCCCCGCCGAGCAGCCGGCTTTCCAGCGCCTTCATCGCCAGCCGCTCCGCGGACATGGTGCCGGTGGCAGGGTGGGGGTCCGCCGCGGGTGCGGGCGCGATGGATTCGACGCGTTCCTGCTGGTCCTCATCGTTCATCCCGTCCACCTTCTCTCATTTCCCACGGCAAAGCTTCGGCGGGGTAGTGCGTTGTGCCGCCCGGCTGGGCATCACGTTCCTCCGGCAATTCCTCGATGGCATCGAGGATGAAATCCCGGAATGTGGCAACCTCGGGCACGTCCTGGAATGTCACCACGCCCTGGTGCCCGGTTTCCAAGGATATATTCCCGGAGCGCAGGAGGCGTTGCAGTACCGACTCGTGGACGGTCAGGTTGCGCACCGACGCCAGGTTGACCTGCTGGTCCCGCCGTTTCAACCTGCCGTATCTGGCCACCATCCTTCGGCTGGTGAGGGTGTACCGCGTGCCGTGCCAGCGCAGCAGCTTGGGCAGGCAGAAGCCGAGCCAGACCCAGGCAGCCGCGGCAATGCAGGCAGCCACCAGCCACGGCGTCCATTGTGCTGTGAGGAAAGGTACATGGCGGCGCGCCTCTCCCCGAAGGATCCAGGCCGAAGCGTACGCCGCCAGCGCGGGCGACACGATGAAGGCGAGCGCGGCTCCTGCCAGCTTCCTCGGCTGCGGGCGTGTGGTGACAATCACCTGTTCGCCCGGAACGAGGTCTTTACGCATAACCGCCTTGGCCGGGGTCCTCGGGGGACGTCCAGGGGCGCAGGTGCACGACGTCCCCGGCGGTCACCACGTGCTCCCGGGAGTCCCGGTCCATCACCAGCAGCGACCCGTACTCGTCAAGCCTGGAGGCGTGGCCGATGATTTCATGGTCGCCGGGAAGCTGGGCGCGGACCTGCTTGCCGAGTGTCACCATGACCGCTTCCACCCGTTTGTGCAGGGAGGGTCCGCCGGCCATTCCCGCTGCCGGATCGCCGTCGGCGTTGCAGAAGCTGCGGTAGAGCACAGCGAAGCGTGAAAGGTAGCTTTTCAGCAGCAGGGTACGGTCTGCCGTACGCGCACCCTCCAGCACCACGGAGGTGGCCGTGGGGACCGTCAGTTCGCCTTCGCGCAGCGTGACGTTCAGGCCGGTGCCCAGGATGACCGGGGGCACGGTGCCGTCCACCATGGGCCCAAGCTGCGCCAGGATGCCGGCGATCTTCCTGCCGCGCACCAGGACGTCATTGGGCCATTTGAGTTCGGCCGGAAGGCCGGCAGTCTCCAGGAGGGTTTCGCGCAGCGCCAGGGCAGCAATCAGTGAAAGCCAGGAGTAGCTCTGGGTGGGCAGCGGCCTGCCTTCGGCATTCACGGGCCGCAGGACCACCGAGACGGAAACCGAGCTCAGCGGCGGCGCTTCCCAGTGCCTGTCCAGGCGGCCGCGCGCGGCCGTCTGGTACTCGGCGGTAAGGACCGACAGGTCCGGCCAGGCCTGCGGCTCCACCGTGACGGCGCGGAGGAGGTCCGCGTTGGTGGATCCGGTGGAATCCACCACCTCGAGCCGGGAAATGCCTGCCGAGGCCAGGAAACGCTGGTCGTCCAGGTCCCCTCGGTCCAGAGGGGTGCCGGGGGTGCGTGCGTCATCCATGCCTAAATCCTAGCGAGCTAATCCTTCCCCGGCGGAGTTGACCTGCCCCCGATTGCCCGGCGCGGCGTGCCGCCCGCCGCCCTACAGGAAGATGTCCGGAACCAGCCCGTCCTCGGGCGCGCCCAGGCTGTAAGGACGGAAATCCGTCACTCCTGCTGCCGCCAGGACCTGCTCATCGGTGTAGAAATTCCCGGTCACTGCCCCGCCGGGCACAAAGTTGCTGCCGGTGAGGATGGCGTGGGCGGCATCGGCCATGATCTGCGGTCCGCGGGCCGCCTGGACCATTACCTCGCCATGAGGCATATTGCGGATGGCCGCCGTGTCGATCAGGGTGCACGGCCACAGCGAGTTGACGCTGATCCCGTCCGCCTTCAGTTCCTCGGCGAGCCCAAGGGTGGTCAGGCTCATGCCGTACTTGGCCATGGTGTAGGCAAGGTGCTTGCCGGCCCAGTATGGATCGAGGTTCAAGGGCGGTGAGAGGGTGAGGATGTGCCCCCGCCCGGAGGCGCGGAGTGCGGGCAGCGCAAGCTTGGACAGCAGGAACGTGCCGCGCACGTTGATGTCCTGCATGAGGTCGTACTTTTTCATGTCCACGTCGTCGGTCCGGGACAGGTCAATGGCGGACGCATTGTTGATGACGGCGTCGATGCCGCCAAAGTGTTCCACCGCGGCCGCCACAGCGCGGGCCACGTCCTCGTCCCGGCGCACGTCACCCACCAGGGGCAGGGCCTGGCCGCCGGCATCCACAAGCTCCCGGGCAGCCGTATGGACAGTTCCGGCGAGCTTGGGGTGCGGCTCCCCCGTCTTGGCCATCAGGACGATGTTTGCGCCGTCCCGGGCGGCGCGCCGGGCAATGGCCAGTCCGATGCCGCGGCTTCCACCGGAGATAAGGATGGTCTTCCCGTGCAGCGAACCTGCGGCCCGGTACGGGCTCCCGGGGGCGTGCAAAGCGTCATTGCTTGAAGTCATGCAATCACTCTAACCCAAGTAAGTTACTCATGAGTAACATAGCAGGTGCGGGTGGCGGCACGGCAGAAAATTGTAGGTTCCCTACAGCTGCGGGCGCCCAAACCGTCACTAGACTTGCCAACAGGGTTCGTCCTTTGTGTGGAAGCTACTTAAGCTCCGGCATGACTCAGCCCGCCAGCAACCAGAGCGCCACAGAACCAATCTGCAACAGAGCCGGAGACACTTGATGAGCCACGATCTGACCACGACCGCGGGAAAGATTGCCGATTTCCGTGACCGCCAGGCCCGTGCCGAGCAGCCCTCCGGCCCCGAAGCGATCGAAAAGCAGCACGCGCGCGGCAAGAACACCGCACGGGAACGCATTGGCCTCCTGCTGGATGAAGACTCGTTTGTGGAATTCGACGCCCTCGCGGTACACCGCTCCACCGCGTTCGGCATGGACAAGAAGAAGCCCCTCGGTGACGGCCTGGTATCCGGCTACGGAACGGTGGACGGCCGGCTGGTGGCTGTCTACAGCCAGGACTTTTCGGTCTACGGCGGCTCCCTCAGCCAGGTCAACGGGGAAAAGATCGTCAAGGTCCAGGAATTCGCACTGCGCAACGGCTGCCCGGTGGTGGGAATCCTGGACGGCGGCGGCGCCCGCATCCAGGAAGGCGTCGCATCGCTGGCAATGTTCGCGGACATCTTCCGCAACAACGTCCACGCTTCCGGCGTGGTCCCCCAGATTTCCCTGATCATGGGGCCTTCCGCGGGCGGCGCGGCCTACTCCCCCGCACTCACCGACTACGTGGTGATGGTGGACAAGACCTCGCACATGTTCATTACCGGCCCCGACGTAATCAAGACCGTCACAGGCGAGGACGTGGACATGGAGACCCTGGGCGGAGCGCGCCAGCACAATGCCACCACCGGCACATCCACCTATCTTGCACAGGACGAAGCGGACGCCATCGAATTCGTGCGTGAGCTGCTGGACTTCCTGCCCTCCAACAACCTCTCTGAAGCCCCCGTGCAGGAGCACCAGCAGGAGCTGGAGATCGACGACGACGACCTCGCCCTGGACACGCTGGTCCCCGATTCCGCCAACCAGCCCTACGACATGCGCAGCGTTGTTGAGCAGATCGTGGATGACGGGCACTTCCTGGAGATGCAGGCGCTGTACGCGCCCAACGTCATGATCGGCTACGGCCGGGTGGAAGGCCACACGGTGGGCATCGTGGCAAACCAGCCGTTGCAGTTCGCCGGCACGCTGGACATCGCGGCCTCGGAGAAGGCTGCCCGTTTTGTCCGCCACTGCGACGCCTTCAACATCCCCATCATCACCCTGGTGGACGTCCCGGGCTTCCTGCCCGGCAAGGACCAGGAGTTCCAGGGCATTATCCGCCGCGGAGCGAAACTCCTCTACGCCTATGCCGAGGCCACCGTTCCCAAGCTGACGGTGATCACCCGCAAGGCCTACGGCGGCGCCTACATCGTGATGGGTTCCAAGAAGCTGGGTGCCGACCTGAACCTGGCCTGGCCAACGGCCCAGATCGGCGTCATGGGCGCCCAGGGCGCCGTCAATATCCTGTACCGCCGGGACCTCGCGGCCGTGGCGGAAGCGGGGGGTGACGTCGAGGCCCGGCGCGCCGAGGTTATCCGCCAGTACGAAGAGGAACTCCTCAACCCCTACCAGGCGGCCGAGCTGGGCTACGTTGACGCCGTCATCGCACCCTCGGACACGAGGATCCAGATCATCAAGGGGCTGCGCGCACTCCGCGACAAGCGGGCCAGCCTCCCCACCAAGAAGCACGGAAACATCCCGCTGTGAATAGGGAGAACCCGGTGGTTGAGCCTGTCGAAACCCCTGAACCGCCTGCCGCTCCGCTGCTCTCTGTTGTCAAAGGACAGCCGAGCGCCGAGGAACTGGCGGCCCTGACCGCCGTCGTACTGTCCCTGGGCGGCTCGGCACCTGCCCCGGCCAGCACCCCGACGGTCCGCCACTGGGTGCGCCGGCAGCAGCTGCGGCTCGCTCCCACACCCGGCCCCGGCGCCTGGAAGCGCAGCCAGGGCTGATCCCCACCCCCTCCGAGACGTAGCCCGCGCCTCCTTTCGGAACCTGCAGAGCGCGGCTAGTCTCGGGAGGTGACTACCGACACCGCTCCTGCCGCCCGCCCGAAGACCCGCATTGACGCCGTCGCTGACGAGTACACCGATACCCTCATCCGGCTGAACCCGTCATTCGCCACCACCCTGGGCGTACCGGGACACGAAACCGAGTACCAGGATTTCTCGCCGGCAGGCATCGCAGAGTTCGCCGAAGTGGCCCGGAAGGCACTCACCGACCTTGAGGGCCTGGCGCCCGAGGACGACGTGGATGCCGTCACCCTGGACGCGATGCAGGAACGGCTGGGCCTGCAGCTGCTGATCCATGCCTCCGGCTGGGAATATGCCGACCTGAACAACATTGCCTCCCCCGCCCAGGACATCAGGGCAATCTTCGACCTCATGCCCACGGCCACCGAACAGGACTGGGAACACATAGCGGGCCGAGCCCACAACGTGCCCGGTGCCGTGGCCGGCTACATCGAGTCCCTCCGGCAGGCCCGTGATTCCGGCCGGGTGGCAGCCGCACGCCAGGTCAACATCGTCATCGAGCAGGCCACAAAGTACGCAGCCGGAGACGGCTTTTTCGCGAAGCTGGCCGCCGGAGCCGCCACCCCGGAGGGTCCGTTGTCCGGAGGCGTCCGGCAAAAGCTCGACGCCGGCGCTGTCGCCGCCCGCCGTGCCTACACCGACCTTGCTGAGTTCCTCCGGACAGAACTCCTCCCCGCCGCCCCCGAAAAGGACGCCGTCGGACGCGCCCGCTACGCACTCGCCTCCCGCGCCTTCCTCGGGGCCACGGTGGACCTGGAGGAGACCTACGCCTGGGGCGTGGAAGAGCTGGACCGCCTCATCGCCGAACAGGAAAAGGTGGCCTCCACCATCAAAGCCGGCGCCAGCATCGCCGAGGCAAAGGACATCCTCAACAACGATCCGGCCCGGCAGCTGAAGGGGACCGGGGCGCTGCGGGAATGGATGCAGGAACTTTCCGACAAAGCTGTGTCCGAACTCGCGGGCGTGCATTTCGACATCCCGGACGTCATGAAGAAGCTGGAGTGCCTGATCGCCCCCACCGACGAGGGCGGCATCTATTACACGGGACCGTCGGATGACTTCAGCCGGCCGGGCCGCATGTGGTGGTCCGTTCCCGCAGGCGAGGACACCTTCACCACCTGGGCCGAAACCACCACCGTCTACCACGAGGGGGTCCCGGGCCACCACCTCCAGGTAGCCACCGCCACCTACCGTCGGGAACTGCTCAACAAGTGGCGGCGGAACGTGTGCTGGACCTCCGGCCACGGCGAAGGCTGGGCACTCTACGCCGAGAAACTGATGCAGGAACTGGGCTACCTGAACGACCCCGGAGACCACATGGGCATGCTGGACATGCAGCGGATGCGGGCAGCACGCGTGGTGTTCGATATCGGCGTCCACCTGGAACTCACGGTTCCGGCACGCTGGGGTTCCGGAACCTGGACCCCGGACAAGGGCTACGGGTTCCTGAAAGAAAACCTCCCTATCAGCGAAGGACAGCTCAACTTCGAGTTCACCCGTTACCTTGGCTGGCCAGGCCAGGCACCCTCCTACAAAGTAGGGCAGCGCCTGTGGGAACAGATCCGCGCCGAACTCGAAGCCCGGCCTGGCTTCGACCTCAAGGAGTTCCACACCAAGGCATTGAACATCGGCTCTGTCGGACTCGATACCCTGAGGCGCGCCCTGCTCTCCTGAACAGTCCGTGGTCGCCTCGGCCCGTCGAGGCTGCCTTCCTCTGCTTGCTGCTCCTTCGTCGCTTTGACGCAAGCTGCCGGAAGGCACCCACGCCGCGCCTTTTGCCTCGCTGGCAGGAGAGATATGCCACATCCCTAGCAGGAATAAGTAACAAACCCGGTCGGAACACTTGATTTTGCGCGGATCTTCTGTGGGTATCAGAATTTGGGGCGCGTAATATTTCTCAATGTTCGTTCGTCGTGATATGCAGGGCGGCCCTAACGTATTCGGGTGAGCACTCAGACAAGCACCCCCTCCCCCGCAGGAAAGACCGGCTTCCAGCTGCCCAAGTGGGCCGGCTCGTTCGGCTTCCAGATCATCGCCGCCCTCATCGTCGGCCTCGGACTCGGCCTGCTGGCCAAGTACACCGGCAGTACCAAGGCCAGCCCTAACGGCCTCGGCGCAACGCTGCAGACCATCGGCTCCAGCTACGTGTCCCTGCTGCAGACCGCCGTCGTTCCCCTGATCTTCACGGCCGTCGTCAGCTCCATCTCCAACCTCCGCCAGGTATCCAACGCCGCTAAGCTGGCGTGGAATACCCTGCTCTGGTTCGCCATCACCTCCCTGATCGCCGTGCTGATCGGCATCGGCCTGGGCGTCCTCCTGCAGCCCGGCGCCAACACCGGCATCACCGGCGAAGGCGAAGCGCCCAGCAAAGTGGGCGACTGGTGGGCCTTCCTGATCGGACTGTTCCCCAAGAACTTCCTGGGGCTGGGTGCGAGCTCCACAGTGGCTGAGTCCGGTGCCGTCACCACGTCGGTCAGCTTCAATGTCCTGCAGATCCTGGTGATCGCCATTGCCGTGGGCGTCGCCGCCCTTAAGGTCGGCAAGGCCGCGGAGCCGTTCCTGACCCTCAACGCCTCTGCCCTGGCCGTCATCCAAAAGGTGCTCTGGTGGATCATCCGCATCGCTCCGCTGGGCACTGTTGGCCTCATCGGCAACGCGGTTGCCGTCTACGGCTGGGACACCATCGGCTCGCTGGGCAAGTTCACCTTCGCCATCTACGTTGGACTCGCCCTGGTGATCTTCGCGGTCTACCCCATCCTGGTCCGGACCCACGGCCTCTCCGTCAAGCAGTACTTCTCCGGAGTCTGGCCCGCAGTCCAGCTGGCCTTCGTCTCCCGTTCCTCCATTGGCACGCTGCCGCTCACGCAGCGCGTCACCGAACGCAGCCTGGGCGTCCCCCGCGCCTACGCCTCCTTCGCCGTGCCGCTGGGCGCCACCACCAAGATGGACGGCTGCGCAGCCATCTACCCGGCCATCTCCGCCATCTTCGTGGCCCAGTTCTTCGGCATCCAGCTCGACTTCAGCCAGTACCTGCTGATCGCCCTGGTTTCCGTCCTTGGCTCCGCTGCCACTGCGGGAACCACCGGCGCGGTCGTGATGCTCACGCTGACGCTCTCCACGCTGGGACTGCCGCTGGCCGGCGTCGGACTCCTGCTGGCCATCGACCCGATCCTGGACATGGGCCGCACCGCGGTCAATGTCGCAGGCCAGGCGCTGGTCCCCACGATTGTGGCCAAGCGCCAGGGCATCCTGGACGAGTCGCTGTACAACGCACCCCGCAACGGCACCCCGTTCGTGGACGACAGCGACGCTGCCGGCGCACCGTCGGACGGCACGTCCACTGACACCGCACCCCGCGAACTGCAGGATGTAAAGGCCTAGCCGCCAGTCTTGGCTGCAGAAAGTCCCCGGGAACCTGACGGTTCCCGGGGACTTTTTTGTGCCTGCGGCTTTACCGGCCCGGAAGAATCAGCGTCCGGCTCCGCCGATCACACCGTTCTCCACCGCCTTGGTGACGGCATCAGCTTCGGCCTGGGTCAGCTTCCCGTCCGCGACGGCCTGGTCCAGGCGCGTCTTCAAAGCGGCAGCCTTCTCTGCCTGCTTTTCACTGCGAAGCTCCTCCAGCCCAGCGGTGACCTTGGATTCCTCAATACCCAGCGCAGCGGCCAGAGACTTCGCCAGTGCGGCGTCCCTGGTGGCTGCATCCGGCTTTTCGCCGTCAGCCGGCGCCGTGGTGGGCTTGTTGGCCTCCCGGAACGCCTGCAGCGCCTCGGTAACCTTTGCTTCCTCCACCCCAAGCTTCGCCGCGAGCGCGGACGCCTGGGCCGCACCCCGCTCGCCGCCGCGGCCACCGTGCCTTCCCATCCCGCCGGGCGTGGTGGTGCCGTCCGTCGAGGCGCTGGAACTGGCACTCGGGGCGGGAGTGGGGGTAGTGGTTGCGGAGGCCATGCCGGCGACTCCGATTCCGGCACCAAGGGCCAGCGCGGTGGCTGACAGGCCGAGGGTCATTTTCTTTGAGCGTGACATTGTCTTGTCTCCTGGATCCGCCGTCGGTGACGGCTGCTGTTGGTGCGCCTCCTTCGAGGCATTCCAAGCTTCCGGGAGCAGGTTCTGGACAGGCTGTCGGGAACCTTTCATTCTCCTGTGAATCAAACTTGCCCAGAGTGCAAACTTGCACGTAGTGTAAAAGCATGACGACGTCCCCTCCAACAGCCGAAGCTGCCGCGGTCCCTTCCCGCCGGGAGCTGAACAAAGCCGCCACGCGCCAGGCCATTACCGACGCCGCTTTGGAGCTGCTGCGCGCAAAGGGCCCCGGGAACTTCACTGCTGAGGACATCGCCGAGGCCGCAGGGATATCGCGCAGGACCTTCTTCAACTACTTCAGCAGCACCGATGCCGCACTGGCCTCCATCGTCCACGGCTTCCTCGACATTGCCATCCAGCAGCTGCGGCTCCGGCCGGCGGATGAACCCATGCTTGAGTCGGCGCAGGCGGCCCTGATGGCCCTCGCCGACCCCAAGGCCGTGGCGCCGCTGGCGGAACTATTCACCCTGACCCAGCAGAGCCCGCTCATGTCACACACCGAACTCGAAGCGTGGGACCACTGCAGGGCGCAGGTCTTTGCCGTGGCCCGCGAGCGCGTTGCCGGCAACCGCGGCGAACAGGATGACCTGTATATCCATGCCCTGGCCGGGTCGGTCATCTCCTGCGGCAAGGCCGCAATGGAAGTCTGGTTCAGCCGCCGCGGACCAGACCTCTCACCGGCATCCCTCGCGGACCTGCGGCAGCTGCTCATCGACGCCATGGCGCTGCTGGGTGCCGGCTTCAATGGCCCGCAGCTCAAATCCACGCCACGCTCCCCGGTATCCACTGGATCCGCCACCCCAACAGACTCCCGTTCCTCCTGACCAGATCGGCTCCCCACATGGCACTGCTCCTTTACCGCCTTGGCAAGTTCTCCTACCGCCGGCGCTGGCTGGTCATCTCGCTCTGGCTCGCGGCGCTTGTGGCCGTGGGCGGCTCCGCCGCGGCCTTCCACGGCACCCTGTCCAACAACTTCCAGATCCCGGGCACGGAGACGCAGCGGATCGCGGACAAGCTGAAAGAGGAGCTGCCCTCGGCATCCGGCGGCACCTCAACGATCGTCTTCGAGGCGCCCGAAGGCGGCTTCACCGAGGAGAGCCGCACCGCCGTCACCGATGCGCTCAAGAAGCTTGAGACCCTGCCGGACGTCCGGGGCACGGTGGATCCGTTCGCCACCCAGGCCCAGGTGGACCAGGCAGCGCAGGCCATCACCGAAGGCGGACAGCAGCTCGCCGCCGGCGAGGCCCAGCTGGCCGCCTCCCGGACAGAGCTGGAGGCCGGCGCGGCGCAGCTCGCCGCAGCCGAGCAGCAGCTGGTTGCGGCCGGCGCCCCTGCTGCAGTCATCGAGGCACAGTTGGGGCAGCAAAAAGCCGGGCTGGCGGAAGGCCAGGCAAGGCTCGACGCCGGAGCCCGGGAACTGGAGGCCAACAAAGCCAGGCTTGAGCTGGGCAAGCGCCAGGCGGAGGCGTCGTCGGCCATCCGGTTCGTTTCCGAAGACGGCCGCGCGGCAGTCGCGCAGGTGCAGTTCAACACCTCCATCAACGGGCTCAGCCCGGAGGTCCGGCACCAGGTCCAGGACATCGCCCACGAAACGTCCGCCGCGGGTGTCACGGCGCTGGCCAGCAAGGAAATCACCGAGGACATTTCCGAGCTCTTCGGTGCCGCCGAGATCATCGGCATCGCTGTGGCGGCCCTGGTCCTGATCATTATGCTGGGCACCCTGATCGCCGCCGGGCTCCCGCTGCTGATGGCGGTGGTCGGCGTGGGTGTGGGCGTCGGAATCACGTTCGCCCTCTCCGGCGTTTTCGACATGAGCTCCATCTCCCCCATGCTGGCCCTGATGCTCGGCCTCGCCGTGGGAATCGACTACTCCCTGTTCATCGTGAACCGGCACCGGACCCAGCTCCTTGCAGGAATGGATCCGGAGGAGTCGGTAGCGCGTGCCACCGGCACCTCAGGCAATGCCGTGGTCTTCGCCGGCCTCACCGTCATCATCGCCCTGGCGGCACTGGTGGTCCCCGGCCTTCCCTTCCTTGCCGTCATGGGCCTCGCAGCAGCCGGAACCGTGGCGGTAGCGGTCCTGGTGGCCATCACGCTGACCCCGGCCATGCTGTCCCTGATCGGCAGGCGCATCATCTCCCGGCGGGCCTGGGCGAAAGCCGAAGCGCATAACGCCGAGCCCGGCCACGAGGCAGCAGACGAGGCCACGGACCGCGAGCGCAGCACGCACGGCTGGGGCGGCCTGGTCACGCGGCACCCCGTGATGGCGCTGATCGCGGGCATTGTGCTGCTGGGCACCCTGGCCCTGCCGGCCACCCAACTGCAGCTCGCATTGCCCGACGGCGGATCGGAACCCGTGGAGTCCGAGGCCTATCAGGCCTATGACCTGACAGCCCGCAGCTTTGGCGAAGGTGTCACCGGGCCCATCGTTGCCGTGGGCGAATTCCCCGCCAACCTTGACGAGGCCCAGGCGCAGGCCCTGCAGTACGACGTCGCCGACAAGCTCCGTGCGGTGGACAACGTGGTGGCGGCCGTTCCCGTCGCGCTCAGCGAGGACCGCCGGACCGCCGTTTTCCAGGTCATCCCCAAGGAAGGCCCGGCCAGCGCCAGCACCGTCCAGGTGGTCTCGGAACTGCGCGGGCTCAACGATGAGATCCAGTCTGAATACGGTGTTGCCATGGGCCTGACGGGGCAGACGGCCGGCAACGTGGACGTCTCCACGAAACTTGGTGACGCCCTGCCGCCGTACCTGGCGATCGTCGTCGGCCTTTCCCTGATCCTTCTGCTGCTCGTGTTCCGCTCCATCGTGGTGCCGCTGCTCGCCACTGGCGGGTTCCTGCTCTCCCTCGCCGCCGCGTTCGGTGCCGTGGTGGCCGTGTACCAGTGGGGCTGGCTGGGGAACGTCTTCGACGTCGCCAACCCCGGCGCTGTGCTGAGCTTCCTGCCCATCATCCTGATCGGCGTGCTGTTCGGCCTGGCCATGGACTACCAGGTGTTCATCGCCTCGGGCATGCGGGAGGCCTACATGCACGGCTCGTCCGCCAAGGAGGCCGTCCGGGTGGGCTTCCGCCACGCCGCCGCCGTGGTGACGGCCGCCGCGATCATCATGGTGAGCGTGTTCGCCGGCTTCATCTTCAGCCACCTGACCATGGTCCGGCCGCTGGGCTTCGCGATGGCGTTCGGCGTGCTGCTCGATGCCTTCGTGGTGCGCATGACCATCGTCCCGGCCGTGATGTACCTGCTGGGCGAAAAGTCCTGGTGGCTGCCGCGCTGGCTGGACCGGATCCTGCCGGACGTGGATGTTGAGGGCGCCAAGCTCAGCCGCCCCGAGTCCGCTCCCGCGTCCGGGGCACTGGTCCACTAGGCCGGCGCCCGTCAATTAGGCTGGAAGCGTGCTCCGCCTGATTCTCGCTTCCCAGTCCCCCGCCCGCACCAAGCTCCTGGCCGAGGCCGGCATCAGGCATTCGGTCCTGGTGTCGGACGTGGACGAGGACGCCGTGCAGGCACGCTACGGCGTCACCGATCCGCACGACACCGCGCTGCTGCTGGCCCGGGCGAAGGCTGAGGCGGTGGCCGCGCTGCCGGAGGCCGAGGGGGCGCTGGTGCTGGGCTGCGACTCCGTCTTCGAGTTCGACGGCGAGGCGCACGGCAAGCCGTACACGGCCGCCGTCGCCCGCGAGCGCATGCTCCGGATGAGCGGCAACGCCGGGGTCCTGCACACGGGGCACTGGCTGGTGGACTGCCGGGACACGGATCCCGACGACGACGGCGGGGAGCCGGGCTCCGGTGCCACGCTGGGAACGGTCGCCTCCGCCGAGGTCTCCTTCCTGGAGATGGAACCGGCGGAGATCGACGCCTACATCGCCACCGGCGAACCGCTGCACTGCGCCGGATCCTTCACCATCGACGGCCTGGGCGGGGCCTTCATCCGGAAGGTCGACGGCGACCCGCACGCCGTCGTCGGACTTTCCGTCTCCACCCTCCGCGGCCTCCTCGCCTCCGCGAACGTGCGCATCACGGACCTGTGGGCCGCGCAGTAAAACGTCCCCTTTTCGGCTCGTCTTGTAGCTTCCCTACAAAGCATTGGCGCTTTACACGCGGATTCCGCAAGTAATATCGGCGGAACCCTCAAAACCGCGCTAGGCTCCCTGAAGGAAAGAAGGAGACGCCTTGTCAGCAAATTTTGAGCAGTCCGCAGGTCCCACGCAGTCGACCCTCACAAAGGTGCTGATCGCCAACCGCGGAGAAATCGCCGTCCGCATCATCCGGGCGGCACGCGATGAAGGCATCGCCTCCGTGGCTGTCTACGCCGACCCGGACCGCGACGCCCTGCACGTCCGCCTTGCTGACGAGGCTTACGCCCTGGGCGGCAACACCGCCGCCGAGTCGTACCTGGTGATGGACAAGATCATCGACGCCGCCCGCCATTCAGGTGCGGACGCCATCCACCCCGGCTACGGCTTCCTGGCAGAAAATGCCCAGTTCGCCGCCCGGGTAATCGAGGCCGGCATCACCTGGATCGGACCGTCCCCCGAAGCCATCTCGGCCCTGGGCGACAAGGTCCAGGCGCGCCACATCGCCGAAAAAGTGGGCGCTCCCCTGGTTCCCGGCACTGCGGACCCCGTGGAGACGGCCGACGAAATCCTGGCCTTCGTGGACAGGCACGGGCTGCCCGTCGCCATCAAGGCAGCGTTCGGCGGCGGCGGCCGCGGCATCAAGGTGGCCCGCACGCGGGAAGAAATCCCCGAACTTTACGAATCGGCCGTCCGTGAAGCCACTGCCGCCTTCGGCCGCGGCGAGTGCTTCATCGAGCGCTTCCTGGACGCACCGCGCCATGTGGAAACGCAGTGCCTGGCCGATGCCTACGGCAACGTGGTGGTGGTCTCAACGCGTGACTGCTCGCTGCAGCGCCGCAACCAAAAACTGGTGGAGGAAGCCCCCGCCCCGTTCCTCACCGAGGACCAGAACCGCCGGCTCTACGAATCCTCCAAGGCCATCCTGAAGGAGGCCGGCTACCTGGGCGCCGGCACCTGCGAATTCCTGGTGGGCCAGGACGGCACCATCTCCTTCCTCGAAGTGAACACCCGCCTCCAGGTGGAGCACTGCGTCTCCGAGGAAGTCACCGGCATCGACCTGGTCCGCGAGCAGTTCCGGCTGGCGCGCGGCGAGGAACTCGGCTACGGCGACCCCGAGGTGCGCGGCCACTCCTTCGAATTCCGCATCACCGGCGAGGACCCGGGCCGGAACTTCATGCCCGCACCGGGCACCATCCGCGTCCTCAAGAACCCCACCGGCCCCGGCATCCGCATCGATTCCGGCATCGAGCAGGGTGACGTGATCAGCGGCAACTTCGACTCCATGCTGTCCAAGCTCATCGTGACCGGCGCCAGCCGCAAACAGGCGCTGGAGCGGTCCCGCCGGGCACTGGACGAGATGGTGGTCGAAGGCATCCCCACCGTCATCCCGTTCGACCTTGCCGTTGTGTCCGATCCGGCGTTTGCCCCCGCCGAGGGTCCCTTCAAGGTCCACACCCGCTGGATCGAAACCGAATTCGTGAACAACCTGGCCCCCTGGAGCCCCGACGCCGGCACCGGCGCGGAGGATGCCGCCGAGGACCGCCAGCGCGTGGTGGTCGAAGTTGGCGGCAAACGCCTCGAAGTGGTGCTGCCCGCTTCGCTGGGATCGGTTGGAAGCGGTGCTCCCGCTGCCGCCAAGCCCGGCAAATCCAAGAAGCGTATCCGCTCGGGCGGCACAGCAGCCGCCACCGGCAACGCCCTCACATCCCCCATGCAGGGCACCATCGTGAAGGTGGCAGTGGCTGAGGGAGACACCGTGGCCGAGGGAGACCTGGTAGTGGTCCTGGAGGCCATGAAGATGGAACAGCCGCTGACGGCGCACCGTTCCGGCACCATCACCGGCCTCACGGCAACTGCCGGTGAGACCGTGTCCGCCGGTGCCGTCATCGCCAGCATCGAAGACTAGACAGGCCCGGAGGCTCCCATGCTTGCACCCAGCTTTCAGGAAGAAGTGGACCGCTACCACCTGGCGGTTCCCGAAATCACCCGCGGCAACCCCGCGCCCATCAAGGAACTGTATTCACAGCTCGACGACGTCACCCTGGCGAACCCGTTCGGCGGCATCGCACGGGGCTGGGCGCAGGTGGAGGCCCGGCTGGACCAGGCAGCCCGGCAGTTCCAGGACGGTGAGATGCTCGGCTTCGACACCATCACGTCCTACACGGCACGGGATACGGCCTACCTCGTGGAAACCGAACACTTCCGCGCCCGCCTGGACGGCGCCGCCGTCGCCGAGGAGTTTGCGCTCCGGGTGACCAGCATCTTCCGGCGCGAGGAAGGCTACTGGAAGCTGGTGCACCGGCACGCGGATCCGGCTGCCCGGCCCCAGTCCCGCCGGTCGCTGACCCAGCCCGCCGCTTCCTGACGCAAACCGCCGGCAGCTGCCGGACTGCCCTGGCAGCCCACTCGGCTGCTGACAGGATCCGGCGGGCGGGGCACACTTAGCAGATGTTGCCTTTCCTGCTCCTGGCCTCGCGTGCCGAGGATGCCGCAGCCGAAGACGAGTACGCCGCCTACCTCCGGTACGGCGGGCTGGAGCCGCGGGAACTGCACAGGGTCCGGCTGGAGGCGGGCCCGCTGCCTGACATTGAGCTGTCCGATTACTCCGGTGTGATTGTCGGCGGCAGCCCCTTCACGTCCAGCGACCCTCCGGAGCAGAAGAGCCGGGTGCAACACCGGGTGGAACGCGAACTGTCGGGGCTCCTGGACCGGCTGGTGGCACAGGACTTTCCGTTCCTGGGAGCCTGCTACGGGGTGGGAACCCTGGGTACCCACCAGGGCGCCGTCATCGACCGGACCTACGGCGAACCGTTGGGCGGCGTGGAGATCGAGCTGACCGAGGCAGGCCTCGCGGACCCGGTGCTGAAAGGGATGCCCCGCACCTTCACGGCCTTCACCGGGCACAAGGAGGCCTGCACCACCCTGCCGCCGCAGGCAGTGCTGCTGGCCCGGTCCGCGGCCTGCCCGGTCCAGATGTTCCGGATCCGGAACAACCTGTATGCCACCCAGTTCCATCCTGAGCTGGACGTTGACGGGCTGGTAACCCGCATCGACATCTACCGGCACGCCGGCTACTTCCCTCCGGAGTCGGCGGAGGAGCTGATGGACAATGCCCGGCAGTTCACCGTCACCGAGCCCATGAACGTGCTGCGGAATTTCGTGGCGCGCTACGCGGTCTAGCTGCGCCGCCCCGCCGTCGTACCTTCCTGCCCGCTTACTGCCTCCCGGACAGGAAAATGCCCGGCACGATCCCCGCGGATACGGGGATCGTGCCGGGCACTTCAGCCACCAAGTGGGCTGGAACGCGCGGAATGCGTCAGGCCACGTTGTTTTCGTAGTCCAGGTCGCGGGTTTCCTTGCTGACGAACAGGGCAATGAGGGTCAGCACGGCCATGGCGGTGAGGTAGATGCCCACCAGGACGGGGCTGCCGTCAGCCATTTCCCACAGCGCCACGGCGATGAACGGCGCAACCGCAGCACCCAGGATGCTGGAGAAGTTGTAGCTGACAGCGGACCCGGTGTACCGGACGTTCGTGGGGAACAACTCGGGCAGCAGCGCACCCATGGGCCCGAAGGTGAGTCCCATCAGGGAGAAGCCGATGACCAGCAGGGCCATGGTCCCCACGAAGCCGCCGCTGAACAGCGGGACGAACAGCAGGCCGAAGATGAAGATGCCGCCGGTAACAGCGAGCAGCATCTTGCGCCGGCCGTACTTTTCGGCCAGCGGTCCGGAGACCAGCGTAAAGATACCGAAGAACACGACGCCGGCGATCAGCATCCAGAGGAAGTCGTTGCGGGTGTAGCCCAGGCCGGGAACGAAGGCAGCCGCAGCGGCCTCCGTCATCGGCTTTCCGGCCTTCTCGGCGGCGGCCCTGGCAGCCTCGAGGCTGGCCGGCCGGGTGCCGTAGGTCAGGGTGAACGTGGTCATCAGGTAGAAGAGCACGTACGTGGCGAGCATGATGAACGTGCCCAGGATCAGCTGGCGCCAGCTCGTTTTGAAGACGCGGCCCAGCGGCAGCTTGGCCACCTCGTTGGACTCGAGGACCTTGGTGAAGGCGGGCGTCTCGATGAGTTTGAGGCGGACGTAGAGGCCGATGATCACCATAACGGCACTGAGCAGGAAGGGCACGCGCCAGCCCCAGGCCTGGAAGTCGGCCGGCGACAGGGCGTAGCTGAAGACAAGGAAGATGACGTTCGCGATGATGAAGCCGATCGGCGCGCCCAGCTGCGGGAAGGTTCCGTAGATGGCCCGCTTGTTGGCGGGCGCGTTCTCGGTGGCCAGCAGGGCGGCACCGCTCCATTCGCCACCCAGTGCCAGGCCCTGGGCGAACCGCATGACCACCAGCAGGGCCGGAGCCCAGAATTCCCAGCCCGGCACCAGCGCGGTGGGCAGGCAGCCGATCAGGAAGGTGGCGATACCCATTGTCAGCAGCGAGGCCACCAGGGTGCCTTTGCGGCCGAACTTGTCGCCGAAGTGCCCGAAGACGATGGAGCCGAGCGGGCGGGCGATGAAGGCAACGCCGAACACTGCGAAGGAGCTCAGCAGCTGGGTTGTCTCGTTCTGGTTGGGGAAGAACAGCTGCGGGAACACGAGCACCGCGGCAGTGGCATAGACGTAGAAGTCGTAAAACTCGACCGTGGTGCCGATCAGGCTGGCAACGATCACGCGGCCGCGCGAGTTCACCGGCTGGGGCGAACCGGGCACCGTGGACGTATCGGTGGATGACATAGGTAAACGCTTTCGCTAGAACCGGCCGGAGGCTGGCATTGCCCCCGGCTCGAAATAGTTAGAGTTCAATATTAGTTCCCGCGGTCCAGTCAATGGACGAAAGGTCCAGCATGCGGACCTGTGCCGTGTGTCTCATTTTTGCCACCCTACTCCTGCCTAACGGCTGCCAAAAGGCGCCGATAGGCAAATGTCACAGCCCGTTAACACACGGCGTCGGTCCGTGAAACGCGCCCTACCTACCGTGGAGGAACAACATCCCCCCGAAGGAGGTAACCCGTGACTGTTGACCGCACCGCTGATGCCGGCACCGGCAATTCCCTGGACCTTGACGATGCACAGGCCCCGGAAACCGTTGCCGCATCCGCCAGCGCACAGCCCGGCTCTACCCGCACCACAGACGCCCCCGTCCTTGAATTCCGCCCCGGCCGCTGGATCGCCAACTGGGATGCCGAGAACAAGGAACAGTGGGAATCCGCCGGCCGCACCATCGCCCGCCGCAACCTGAACTGGTCCATCTTCGCCGAATTCCTCGGCTTCGTCGTCTGGCAGCTCTGGTCCATCGTGGTGGTCCAGCTCCCCGCGGCCGGGTTCACCTTCACCACGTCGGAAATCTTCTGGCTCATCTCGATGCCCAGCCTAGTGGGCGCGACGCTCCGCATCCCTTACACCTTCATGGTCCCCCGCTTCGGCGGCCGCAACTGGACCATCGTCTCCGCCCTGCTGCTCCTGATCCCCTCCGTCGGCCTGGCACTCTGCGTCTCCAACCCGGAAACGCCGTTCGGCGTCATGCTCCTCGTGGCAGCCCTGGCGGGCTTCGGCGGCGGCAACTTCGCCAGCTCCATGGCAAACATCACGTTCTTCTACCCCGCCCGTGAAAAGGGCTGGGCCCTGGGCCTGAACGCCGCCGGCGGAAACATGGGTGCCGCCGTCGCGCAGCTCGCCGTGCCCATTGCCATCACCCTGCTGGCCGCCGGGACCGTCAACCTGCCCCTGGCCGGCTGGATGTGGGTTCCGCTGATCCTGATCGCGGCGTTCGGCGCCTACAAGTTCATGGACAACCTCACCAGCGCCAAGGGCGACATCGCCGGTTCGGTGGCCGCCATCAAGGAACCGCACCTGTGGATCATGGCGCTGCTCTACATCGGCACGTTCGGCTCCTTCATCGGCTTCGCCGGTGTGTTCCCCAAGCTCATGAAGGACTACTTCCCCGAGTTCTCCTCCATCGGCGTCGGAACCGTGGCCCTCTCACTCGCCTTCCTCGGCCCCCTGGTCGGCTCGCTGGCCCGCCCCTACGGCGGACGCATGGCAGACCGCATGGGCGGCGCGCGGATGACGGTGGCAGCCTTCGCCTCCATGGCCGTGATCACGCTGACCATGATCTGGACCCTGCCGCTGAAGAACTTCTGGCTCTTCCTGGTCCTGTTCCTGATGCTGTTCACCGCCAGCGGCTTCGGAAACGGAGCAACCTACCGCATGATCCCGGTCATCTTCGCCACCTCCAGCCGCGCCGCCCGCAAGGGTGCAAGCTCGGTGGCAACCCAGCGGCTGGCGTCCTCGGCCCTCGGCCTGATCTCCGCGATCGGTGCCTACGGCGGATTCGTCATCCCGCAGGTCCTGAACGCCTCCAACACGGCCAGCGGCTCCTACACACCGGCCTTCTACGGTTTCGTTGGGGCATACGTCCTGATGCTGGCTGTCTGCTGGTTCTGCTACATCCGCAACGCCAACCGAAATGCGATGGGACACGTCTAACATGACCAAAAGCGCCGACACGCACTGCCCTTACTGCGCCCTGCAGTGCGCCATGACGCTCACGTCTCCAGCGGAACTGGCCCCGGCTACCCAGCCGGGGCCAGTCCCCGTGACTGCACTGCCTGCCCCGGCGTCCCCCGCCGCGGCTCCCGCTGCCCCTGCCGCCCTCCTCGAGGTCCAGGGACGCGACTTCCCCACCAACCGCGGCGGGCTGTGCCGCAAGGGCTGGACCTCCGCAACGCTGCTCAACCACCCGGGCAGGATCACCGAGCCACTGCTGAAGGGCCCGGACGGCGTCCACCGCCCCATCAGCTGGGAGCAGGCTTTGGACCTCGCCGTGTCCGCCGTGAAGGATGCCCGCGCACGCTACGGTGCGGACGCCGTCGGCGTTTTTGGCGGCGGCGGCCTCACCAACGAGAAGGCCTACATGCTCGGCAAATTTGCCCGGCTGGCCCTCGGCACGTCCCGCATCGACTACAACGGCCGTTTCTGCATGTCCTCAGCCGCCGCCGCCGGGATGCGGGCCTTCGGCGTGGACCGGGGCCTCCCCTTCCCGCTGGAGGCCCTGGACACGGCCTCCACCATCATGATGCTCGGTTCCAATGTGGCCGAGACCATGCCGCCCTTCGTGCAGCACCTCAAGGGAACGCGCGACGCCGGCGGCCTGATCGTGGTGGATCCGCGCCGTTCCGCCACCGCGGCCTTTACGTCCGACGGCGGCGGCATCCACCTCCAGCCCCTGCCGGGCACCGACCTCACCCTGTTGCTGGGCATCTCCCACGTGGTCATCCACGAGAACCTGGTGGACACTGCCTTTATCGAGGAGCGCACCTCGGGCTACAGCGCCGTAGTCCGCAGCGTCAACTCCTTCTGGCCTGAACGCGTACAGTCCCTCACCGGCGTCCCGGCCGAACTCATCCGGGAAACCGCCCGCCGGCTGGCAGCCGGAGCCCGCCAGGGCGGCAGCTATATCCTTACCGGCCGGGGCGTGGAACAGCACATCGACGGCACCGACACCGCCACCGCCGCCATCAACCTCAGCCTCCTGCTGGGCCTGCCGGGCTCTGCCCGCAGCGGCTACGGTACGCTCACCGGCCAGGGCAACGGCCAGGGCGGCCGCGAGCACGGCCAGAAGGCGGACCAGCTGCCCGGCTACCGCAAGATCACCGATCCCGCCGCCCGCGCCCATGTGGCCGGAGTGTGGGGCGTTCCGGAAGAACTCATCCCCGGGCCCGGGCTGCCGGCCGTACAGCTCCTGAAGTCCCTGGGAAAGCCCGACGGCGTCCGCTGCCTTTTTGTCCACGCCTCCAACATCGCGGTGGCCTCCCCCGACGCCAACGCCGTAATCGACGGCCTGCGCAGCCTGGACTTCCTGATGGTCTGCGACTTCTTTATGTCCGAGACAGCCGCCGAGGCCGACCTTATCCTTCCCGTCCTCCAGTGGGCCGAGGAGGAGGGCACGCTGACCAACCTCGAAGGCCGCGTCCTGCGCCGCCGCCGCGCCCTGACACCGCCGGCCGGAGCCCGCAGCGAGCTGTGGATCATGGCACGCCTGGCGGAGGCCCTCAATGCTCCCTCCAGCTACAGTGAAGACCCGGAAACCGTCTTCGAGGAACTCCGGCTGGCCTCCGCCGGCGGGCTCGCCGACTACTCCGGAATCGACTACGCCATGCTCGACCGGGGAGAGGCCGCCTACTGGCCCTACCCCGCGGGCAGCACCGGAACGCCGAGGCTGTTCCAGGACCGCTTTGCGCACCCCGACGGCAAAGCCGTGTTGACCCCGGTGACGCCCCGCCGCCGTCGTACCCCCGCTGCCAATCCGGACCCGGCCGCGAAAACCATGACCCTCATCACCGGCCGCCTCCTGGAGCACTACCAGTCCGGCGCCCAGACCCGCCGGGTGACCGAACTCCTGGCATCACAGCCGGAAGCGCAGATGCAGATCCACCCGGCGGCAGCGGAAGCGATGGGCATCACCGCCGGCTCCCTGGTGTCCTTGGCCAACGAACGCGGCGAGGTGGTGTGCCGGGCTGAGCTGAGCACGGCCATCCGCCCCGAGACGGTCTTCCTGCCCTTCCACTTCCCCGAACTCGAAAGCGCCAACCGCCTGACGGAGGCCGCCACGGACCCCGTTTCCGGGATGCCCGAGTTCAAGTTCAACAAGGTTTGGGTCCGGCCGGTGGCCGCTCCCCTTTCCAGCAACGTGCTTCAAACGACGGAGGCCTCATGAGCGAGCAAATTGTCATTGTGGGATTCGGCCCGGTGGCGGCCCGGCTGGTGGACGAGCTGCTGCCGGCCGTGCGCGCCGGACACGCCCGCCTGACGGTGGTCGGAGAAGAAGCCGAAGCCGCGTACAACCGCGTCCTCGTGGCCGATCTCGGGGTGGGACGCACCACCGCCGACGCGCTGGCACTGTCCGACGCAGACGCACTGGCCGCCGACGGTGTTGACGTCCGCCTGGGCGTCCGCGTCCGCCGCGTGGACCGCGCCCGGCAGCAGGTCCTCCTGTCCGACGGCTCCACCGCCCATTACGACCGGCTGGTGTTCGCCACCGGTTCCCGTCCGGTGATCCCCAACCTCACCGGCATCAACCCCGATCCCTCCTCCCCTGTCCTTCCGGCGGGTGTGACGGCGCTGCGGGACCTCCGCGACGCGGATGTGCTGCGGCAGGCCGTGGACGGCGGCAAGCGCGTGGTGGTCCTGGGCGGCGGCGTCCTGGGCCTGGAAACAGCGCTGGCCGCAGCCGAGGAAGGCGCCACCGTCACCGTGGTCCACAATGGGCCGCACCCCCTGGGCCGCAACATCGACCGCGGCGGCGGGGCCGTCCTGGCGGCCGGCCTGCGCCGCTGCGGCGTCCGGATGGCCGGCAACGCGCGGTCCACCGGGGTTGAGCACAACGCCCCCGACGGCGGCTTTTCCGCTCTGCTGCTTGACGACGGTTCGGCGATTGACGGGGACCTCCTGGTCATCTCGTGCGGGGTTCGTTCCCGCACCGAACTCGCCGAAGGCTGCGGACTGTCCACATCCGCCGGGATCCTGGTGGACCACCGGCTCCGGGCGCATCACGAGCCGCACATATTTGCCATCGGCGACTGCGCGGAGGTGCGCTGCCCGGATCCGGAGTGTGCAGCCTGCCGCAACGCCAAAGGCCCATCCGGCCTGGTGGGTCCGGGCTGGCGCCAGGCTGAATGGCTGGGTGAGTACCTGGGCCTCCTCGCTGCAGGCGCCGTGGAGGACGCTGACCTGCTGCCGGAACTGCCTGCTGAGCAGCCCGGCGTGATTGTCCTCAAGGCACGCGGCATGAACATGGCAGTGGCCGGGGACAACAGCGCCGAGCCGTGGGACGAGGAAGTCCTGACGGCGGGTGCAGTGAACGGGCGGCCACGCCTGCAGATCGCCCAGTGGGCGGATCCGGAGCACGGCCGCTACGTGAAGATGACCACCCGCGGCGGCGTGCTGGAAGGCCTGGTGTCGGTGGGAATGCCGCGCACGGCGGCCGAGCTGGTGGGGCTCTTCGAGCGTTCCGCCGAGCTGCCCGCGGACCGGTCACTGCTCCTGCGCCTCGATGGGCCGGACGGGCTGCCCGGTGCCGGGGCTGCCGACCCGCAGAGCACCGTTTGCCGGTGCGCAGGCGTCAGCGGGGCGGCGATCCAGGGAGCGGTCGAGGACGGCTGCTCCACCGTTTCCGAGGTATCCAAGGCAACCCGTGCCGGCACCGGCTGCGGCGGCTGCCACGAAGACATCAAGGGGCTCATCGAAAAACACTTCTCCCCAGCCGCCCCCTAACCTCGCAAGGCCGCACCGGCTCCCTGCCCTCGCAAGCTCGGCCCGGGGCCCTCGCCGGAGCGGCTCCACGGTCAGGGAACCCGGCGGCCGTGGCCCCAGGCGGTCTCGGCCGCCTAGTTAACCAGGCCCCCGGTGGTTGAGCCTGTCGAAACCGGAGCTCTTACACCGGAGCCTTTGGAATGATGATCCACAGCGCGATGTAGACCAGCTCGCCGATCCCCACCAGGCCGAAGATCACGAAGCCCAGCCTGACCAGGAATTTCGGGAGGCCGAACCGGGCAGAAAGGGCCGCGCAGACCCCGCCGATCATCTTTCCGCGGCGGGGCCGTTCAAGTGCCATTGACACGGGACCGCCCTACCCTTCAGCCCGTGCTTCATCGGCGGCGAGCTCGCCGCCGGCCACAGCCTCGGCGTACTTCGTGAGGTCCGGCCCGGGCTGGAAGTCCACGAACTGGTCCTTCAACTTCTCGAACAGGAACTTGTACACCTCGTCCTTGTCCTTGCCGGACAGGGATGATGCTGCTTCCCGGACCGCTTCCTGCAACGCCCGGTCGGCGTCCAGCAGAATCTTGTCGCGTGCCTGTTCGTTCCACTTGACGTCATTCAGTTCCACGAGCTGCTCCTTGCGTCGATGGCTGGTGCCGGGACGGGTCCGGAAATCCGCTGATGAATACCGGCCGTTCCTTCGAGGAGTCTATGCAGATGGCACCGGGAGGGTCCAGAGTTCACTCAAAGGCTGAACACTCCCTTCGCCAGCCCGTATATCCCATAGAATCCGAGCGCGAGCAGGATCCCCAGATAGGCCAGCACAAGCCTCGTGTCACGCAGGAAGCACTTCGATTTCTTGAGTCCTTGCCGGCGGGCCTTCCAGTAGCCGATGACTCCGACAGCTGCGAAGGCGCTCAGGGCCACCGGGCCCGCCAGCCAACCCAGTAAGGCGATAGTGGCGAAGATGCACAGGCGCAGAGGATCGAACGGTGCCGCTGCCTGGCCCTCCGGACCGGACCCGCCACCGGGCTGGTTCCCGGCACGCGCGGGAACCACGAGTTCCGACGGCGGTGATCCGGCTGCAATGCGCCTGGCATCCGATGCGGAGCTCATCATTCCTCCTTAAACCTGGCGGACGGGGAGAAGTTCGCGGCCCGTTGCTGTGCTCATGCGCTGCCGTGACAAAGCCGGCCACGCCTGGACGGCACAGAAGGGAGCGCACTGGTGATCGCCGGCGTCGCTCTTTGTGCCAACGTGGACACAGCATTGCGTGAGCCGTTCCTCGATCATGGTGGAGATGTCCATGAAGGGCTTGACCATGATGCGCGTAATCCGTTCGCCCAGGAGCCGGCGCAACCGCTGTTGCTGCCCGGGAAGCTTGCCGGCAGCCAGGGTGGTGAGGGTGCCGATTCCGAGGTCGCACTGGGTGCAGATGTTCTTCCAGAGCTCCATGGTCCGTGGATGTGACAAAGAGGACTGTTCACTGAGCAGGTCCAGCAGGGAGGACTTCATGAGGTTGCGCAGCTCGAGCGGGATTGCACTGTCGGCGATGCGGTTGGCAATGCTGTCAGGATTGAGTTCCAGCCAGGCGAGGAGCTGGTCGTGCCCAATGAGCGCTGTCAGCGAACGCCAGACGCCTGCATCGTCCTTCAGCATGTAGCCCACGGACGCGCAATGCGGATGCGAGCACGGCAGGGCTGTCAGGTCGTGCCATGAGACCACGCCTCCGGTTTGCTCCGCGAGCCGTTCCAGCACCCCTGTGTGCGTGAGCCTGTCCGTGGGATCGATGCCGTGGCCGCGCCCTGAACCGAACACTGGCTGAAGCGCAACGCCACCCACGAACGGGGTTTCCAATGCCCTCATGACGACGGCGCCGACCTCGCCGTCGTTGACGCCGAGTGCCGCCGTCATCGTCAGGGTGGTGAAGATACCTGCCCCGGACAGGCGTGCGATGGCCATGTCCTTGAAGCGGGTCAGGTCTCCCCCGCGGTGGTGGATGGATGCTTCTTTGGACGGGCCGTCGTATTGGAGGTACACCTCCACGCGGTCCCGGTGCCTGGCCAGCAGTGCGAGGAGGTCATCATCGGTGGCCATAAGCATGCCGTTGCTGTTCACCATGATCCGGACGATGGGCCGGGCAACGAGCTCTTCCAGAAGTTCGGCCAGATGGGGATAAAGCGTGGGCTCACCGCCGGAGAGCATCAGCACGTCCAGCCGTCCGTTTTCGCGGGCAAGCCGGGTGTCGATGTTAGCCAGCACTTCGCTGAGGGGCGCGACTCCCTGCAGCTGGGGGCCGGAGGCGGTGAAGCAAGTGGGGCAGCGCAGGTTGCAGTGCTCAATGATGTCCTGCAGGAGAATGCATGTGTGCTGCGTCTGCATGGCGGGCAGCCCGTAGGCGTAGGCCTCCGGCACCTGGCGGTAATTGCCGGCCTGGTCCGGGATGTGTTGCTTGGTAGGCGCCTGCCACTTCTCCAGGTAGCGCAGGATTTCCGGAGACTCGTCGTACAACGTGCGGACCAGCCCGTGGTCCGGGCAGCCGCGTTCGAGCCAGACCCGGTCATCGCGGATCAGCAGCGCGCCGGAAAGGCGCCGGACCTGCGCGAGCGGGGGGTTTGTCTCGTGGCATTGGGGACAGAAGGCTGTCACGTACCGGTGAATGCGGTCCCCGCGCAGCGGCTGGCCGGGCCCGGGCAACGCCCGCTGGGAGGAGAACGGTGACTGATTCATTTCAGGCTCTCATCTGCGCGAGGTATCCGACGCAGATCCCGCCGCCGAACAGGGTGAAGAACCCCAGGCCAATCAGCAGCCCCGCACCCCACTGGGACGTACGCGGCATGGCCGCCAGCACAATCGCTACCATCAGATAGACCGCGATTGGTATGAACGTCGAGGGCCCAGTGAGTAAGCTCGTGTCCCTTGCATCCGGCGCGATACCACTTGTTCCCCCGAAGTAGAGGGCATAAAGGGCAGGAGTCCCCAACACAATTCCCAGCAGCATAGAGCCTCGTCTTGCTTCAGGAGGCTCCTCCTTTTCTTGCTGTGGTGGAGGCGGGTTCCTGGGAACGTCGGGGTTGTCCTCGCTCATACTGCTCGTTCCTCCAACTTCGGGCGGAGAGGTTTCCCGAGTACCCGCAGCATCCGCCGGAGCAGCAGGGGGAGAATCAGGCCGGGCAGTGCCTGCCGGGAAGAGAACGGTGAGGGATTCATCTCAGAAGTCACCCCTCATCTGCGCGGCAAGGCTTCCGACGCAGACTCCGCCGCCGAGCAGGGTGAAGATTCCCAGGCCAATGAGCAGACCCGCACCCCACCGGGACGTGCGGGGCCGGACCGCCAGGACCACGGCAATCGCCAGGTAGACGCCGACGGGAATGAAGGCGGACGGCCCGGTCAGGAAACGCATGTTTTGAGGTCCACCGAAAGCAATCGGTATCCCGACATAGGTGGCATAAAGGGCAGTAGTTCCGAACAGGATTCCGTACCCCATGGGTCCGAGCGCTGGTTCAGGGGGTTCTTCGTCGTCTTGGCGCCAATTGTCCTTGCTCATGCCGCTGTTCCTTCCAGTTTCGGGAGGAGGGGTTTCTTGAAGACCCGCAGCATCCGCCAAAGCAACAGGGGAAGAATTACCAGGAGGAACCATTGGGGACGGCTCATCCCCAGCCAGAGCACCTCATTGCCCCGGACAAATTCGACGCCGAACCGGAACAAGGCGTAGGACGTCACGTAGCAGATGAAGAGGTCGCCGGGGCGGGGCAGGCGGTCGCGATACCGCCACATGAGCGCGAATCCGGCCGCATGAAACACGATTTCGTAGGCAAAGGACGGGTGGAGGCCCACCCCCGGGATCCCGCCCAGCATTGCAGCCTGCCCGGGCGTGAGCGATATTCCCCACGCTCCCCCGGTGGGGGTGCCGGGCAGTTCCGTGAGGAGACAGCCCACCCGCCCTATCACCAGGGCCAGGGCGACCGCGGGCGCAAGCAAATCACCGGTGGGCTCGCGGTAACCTGTCAGGCGCTTGCCCAGGTGGACGCCGAGCCACGCGCCCACAAGGCCCGCGAGAATGCTGCGGTCGCCGTTGCCCCACCAGTCCGCCAAGGAGACCTGCCGGGAAAAGTCCCAGGTGAAGACCCGTGAGCCGATGGCCCCGAAGGCGAGAGCGAAACCGGCAATGGGCCACAACCGTGGGTCGGACAGGCCACGCCGGCGCTTCTCATAGGCGTAGAACAGAAGGGCTGCGAGGATTCCCAGCCCCAACAGGCCGCCGTGCACCAGCCCGTCTCCCGCGAAGGGAAGCCCGATCATGAGCAGAGTGTAGCAGTGCCCCTGCAGGCCTCCCGCAGCTACAGGTGCACGTGCAGGCGCCGCGCCGCTTCGGAGATGGACCCGGTCAGCGACGGGTACACGGTGAACGTGCTGGCGACGTCATCCACATGCAGCTTCTGCTTGACCGCGATGGAGATGGGGAAGATCAGCTCCGACGCGTTGGGGCCCACCACAACGCCGCCGATAACGGTGCCGGAGCCCTTGCGGGCAAAGATTTTCACGAAGCCGTCCCGGGCGTTGCGCATCTTTGCCCGGGCGTTGCTGCGCATTGAAAGCTTCACGACGTCACCCTGGTACTTGCCGGAATCGATGTCAGCTTCCGAGACGCCCACGTTGGCGATCTCCGGGGAGGTGAAGATGTTCGAAGCCACCTGGTGCAGCTTGAGGGGTGTTACCACGTCGCCCATGAAGTGCGCGACGGCGATCCTGCCCTGCATGGCGGCCACGGAGGCCAGCGGCAGGACGCCGGTGCAGTCGCCCGCGGCGTAGATGTTCGGCGCCGACGTGCGGGAGACGCCGTCCACCTTGATGTGGCCGCTCTCGCTGAGCGCCACTCCGGCTTCCTCCAGGCCAATGCCGGCGGTGTTGGGAATGGATCCCAGGCAGAGCAGGCAGTGGCTGCCGGTCACCTTGGTGCCGTCGCCCAGGGTGACCACTACGCCGTCGTCGGTCCGTTCCACGGCCTCCGCACGCGAGCGGGACAGGACCCGGACGCCGCGGCGTTCGAATACTTCCTCCAGCACGACCGCCGCGTCAACGTCCGAACCGGGAAGCACCCGGTCACGGCTGGAAATCAGCGTCACTTTCGAGCCGAGGCCGTTGTACGCGGAAGCAAATTCGGCGCCGGTCACACCGGAGCCCACCACAATCAGGTCCTCGGGCAGCTCATCCAGGTTGTAGATCTGTGTCCAGTTGAGGATGCGTTCGCCGTCCGGCCGTGCGGTGGGCAGCTCACGCGGGTGCGCGCCAACGGCCAGCAGAATGGTGTCCGCCTCCACGATCTCCGTGCCGTCCACCGTGAGGACCTCGATGGTGTGGTTGTCCAGCAGGCGGCCGGACCCGGCAAGGATGCGCACGCCCTGGCTCTCCAGGCCGTCGTGGATGTCCTTGGACTGGCTGCGGGCCAGGTTGAGCAGGCGGTCGTTGATGTGTTTCAGGTCCGCCCGCATCACCGGCACAAAGTCGCCGCCGTCGACGTCGAACTTCACGCCCAGCTCGCCCGCCTCGGCGACGCGGGTCATCAGGTCCGCCGTGGCGATCAGGGTCTTGGACGGCACCACGTCGGTGAGCACGGCGGATCCGCCCAGCCCGGCGCGTTCGATGATGGTGACCTGCGCCCCCAGCGAGGCGGCCACCATGGCGGCTTCGTACCCTCCCGGACCACCTCCCAGGATTGCGATCCGGGGCGAACTGAAATCTGGATGCGTAGTCACAATGAATCATTCTCGCTTATCCCCGCCGCAGTACCAAGAATTTCCGGCGCCGGCGGAACGGCGTGTACTGGGCGCACCAGGGGCGGCAGGATAACTTGTACCAGTGAGTACAACAGACTTCCTGAACACGGATCCCTTCGCCGCCGCACGCGCCGCGGCAGACTACATTGCCGAAGAAACAGGAGTGGACAGCCACGACGTCGCCCTGGTGCTTGGTTCCGGCTGGGGCGCAGCAGCAGACCTCATCGGCGAAACCACGGCCACCCTCTCCGCCGAGGAGGTGCCCGGCTTCCACGCCCCCGCAGTGGAAGGGCACGTGGGCACTATCCGCTCCGTGCTGACCCGCGACGGCAAGCGCGCCCTGGTCCTGGGCGCACGTACCCACTACTACGAAGGCAAGGGAGTGCGCGCCGTGGTGCACGGCATCCGGGCCGCCGCAGCGGCGGGGTGCAGCACCCTGGTCCTCACCAACGGCTGCGGCGGACTCAACGAGGACTGGGCCCCGGGCACGCCGGTACTCATCAAAGATCACATAAACCTCACCGCGGCCTCGCCCCTGGAAGGCGCCACGTTCGTTGACCTGACAGATCTTTACTCTTCCCGGATCCGCGGGCTCGCCCGTGAGGTTGATCCCAGCCTTGATGAGGGGGTGTATGCCCAGTTCACGGGTCCGCATTACGAGACGCCCGCGGAGGTGCAGTACGCCAAGCGCATCGGCGCCGACCTGGTGGGTATGTCCACAGCACTGGAGGCCATCGCCGGGCGGCACGCCGGGATGGAGGTGTTCGGCATCTCGCTGGTCACCAACCTCGCGGCCGGCATTAGCCCCCAGCCGCTGAGCCACCAGGAAGTCATCGAATCAGGGCAGGCTGCCGGCCCCAGAATCTCAAAACTGCTCGCCGACATCATCGTCAAACTCTGAAAATGCGGAGTCACTTCAGGCCCATTTCGGCGCCTGCTTCGGGCCGCCTCTGACCCCGCGTGGCATGAAGTGAGGGAGCAATGACGATAGGTTTATGCCCATGACGTCTTCCGGTGCCGATTTACGCCTGCTCGATGAAGCCCGCGAATGGGCTTCCCAAGATCCGGATCCCGCAACGGCGGCTTCCCTCCTTGAGCTCGTCAGGTCGGTCGAAGACGGGGACGCTGCGGCACGGCAGGAACTGGAAGACAGCTTCCAGGGCACCCTCCAGTTCGGCACCGCGGGACTGCGCGCTCCCTTGGGCCCCGGGCCCAACCGGATGAACCGCGTGGTGGTGCGGCGCGCTGCCGCCGGATTGGCGGCCTTCCTTGTTGACGCAGTCGGCAAAGCCTCGCCCGGAACGCGGCCACGCGCCGTGGTCGGCTATGACGCCCGGTACAACTCGGACGTTTTCGCGGTGGAAACTGCCGCGATCTTCACCGCCGCCGGGATCGAGACCTTCCTCATGCCGGCAGCGCTGCCCACGCCCCTGCTGGCGTACGCCGTCCGGGCATTGCAGTGCGACGGCGGCGTGATGGTTACTGCCAGCCATAACCCCCCGCAGGACAATGGTTACAAGGTCTACCTTGGCCGCCACGCCGTGGCCGCCAGTGGTAACGGCGCCCAAATTGTCACGCCGTACGATGCCGATATTGCGGCACGAATCAACGCCGTGGGCTCCCTGGACTCGATTGTGCTGGCGCCGGAGGGCTGGACCGTCCTGGACGGGTCCATTGCCTCTGACTACCAGCGCGCCACGGCGGAGCTTGCCCGGCGGGACCATTTTCCGGCGCGGGACCTCCGTATTGTCCTGACCCCCATGCATGGCGTCGGCGGCGAAACCGCACTGGCCGTATTGAACGCGGCAGGTTTCCGGGACGTCACCCTGGTGGCCGAACAGGCCGAGCCTGATCCGGATTTTCCCACCGTCAGTTTCCCCAACCCCGAAGAGCCCGGCGCCCTGGACCTTGCCCTGGAAACGGCAGCGCGGCTGGACGCCGACATCGTGATCGCCAATGACCCCGACGCCGACCGCGCGGCCGTTGCCGCCAAGGACCCGGACACGGGCGCATGGCGGATGCTCCGCGGCGACGAAGTGGGAGCCCTGCTGGGAGCGCACGTGGCGGCCAGGTTCGCCGCCGGCGCCACGGATGCGGGCGAGGCGGAGGGGTCGAAGGGCGTCTTCGCGAATTCGATCGTATCCTCGCGCCTGCTGGCCCGCATTGCGGCAGCTGCCGGCTTCGCCCACGAAGAGACACTCACCGGCTTCAAGTGGATCTCGCGGGTGCCGGGACTGGTCTACGGCTATGAAGAGGCGCTGGGCTACTGCGTGGCGCCGGACCAGGTGAAGGACAAGGACGGCATCTCTGCCGCCGTGCTGATCGCCGAACTTGCCGCCGCCGCGAAAGCCGACGGGAAGACCGTCTTTGACACCCTGGACGAGCTGTACCTGCAGCACGGCCTGCATGCCAGCGACCAGCTCAGCATCCGGGTTGCCAACCTGGGGCTCCTGGACGCCATGATGAACCGGCTGCGGGTTTCCCCGCCGGAATCCTTCGGGTCATCCACGGTGGAGGTTTTCACCGACCTGGCGGAGGGCACGGACCAGCTGCCGCCTACCGACGGGCTTCTGTACGTCACCCGCGACCTCACCAGGGTGATCATCCGGCCCAGCGGCACCGAGCCGAAGCTCAAGTGCTACCTGGAGGTCATTCACCAGGTGGGTGCCGCAGCGGAACTGCCGGCAGCCCGGCAGGCGGTGCGTGCTGCGCTGGACGAGGTGCTGCGCGATGTCAGCGAGGCTCTGGGGCTTTAAAACCCGAAAGGGCGCCCCACCGGGCGCCCTTTTCCTGCTTTGAGGTGTCGAAGCTGCCGGTTACAGCTCCACCTCGATGAATCCGTCGGCAATGCGGGTGCTGAAGGTTGCGATGGTCAGGCCGGGGGTGCTGAAGCATTCTCCGGTTTCCAGGTCGTAAACCTCTTTGTGCAGGGGCGATGCGATGGTGGGCCGGGTCCCCTTCGAGCCGAGGATTCCGCGGGCCATGACGTGCGCGCCGGTGGCCGGATCCTCATGGGCCACCGCGAAAACTTCACTGTGCCCGGTGCGGAAGAGCGCCAGCTGGCGTCCGGCGACGAGGGCGGCTTCACCCCAGGCGGGTTCCAGGTCCTCAACCCGGCACACGCGGTGCCATCCGGCGGTGGTCTCAGTTCCGGCTTCGAGTGCCCCAAGTTCCAGTGTTGCCGTCATGTCCGGCTCCTCTCCCTGTGCTGGTTGTCCCTGCGTTCAGCCACCTTTGCGGCCACGTTCCACGCTAGGGCGCGGGTGTTTCGTCGGCATGCAGTGAATGTGTCCGTCTCGTAAAAGACACCTAACCCGGCCGGAAATGCGTTCGTGATGCAGAAGTTAAGTTCGCGAAACAATTGGGAAACTGAAGCGAAACTGCGTCTCCCTAGTCTGGATGGACACTCGTCACCAGAAGGCTGCAGGAAACGCTGCGGCCCATGCGAAAGGCCCACAGTGACCGAACAGACTTCACGCACCGAGACTCCGCGCCGCATCGTCGTCGCCGGCGGCGGCCCTGCGGCCCACCGTTTTGCGGACGCAATGCATGCCCGCGGCCTCGACGGCTGGCATGTCACGGTCCTCACTGAGGAAACGCACCTCCCCTACGACCGTGTGGCGCTGTCCAAGGCCCTCACCGAAAAGGACGTTGACCTCACGCTGGGCGACGCGTCGATGTGGGACCACCCTTCCCTGGAGCTGAAGACCGGCGAGCGCGTGGTCAAGATCAATGCCGAAGCCAAGACGGTGGAAACCGCTGCCGGCACGGTGGTCGAATACGACGAACTGGTGGTGGCCACCGGCTCCAACGCGGCGCGCCTGCCGATTCCCGGCAACGAGCTCACGCACGTGTACCGCACGCTCGAAGACGTCTGGGCCATCAACGAGGCCATTACCCAGCTCACGGAAAAGTTGGGCCGCAAGGTCAACGCAGTCACCATCGGTGGCGGCCTCCTGGGGCTCGAGTCCGCAGCCGGCACTGAGCAGCTGGGCGCCAACCCGATCGTCATCGACGGTTCGCAGTGGCTGATGGCCACCCAGCTCGACGAAGGCGCAGGCCAGGCAATGGGCCGGCTCATCAAGGCAAAGGGCTTCGAAGTCCACGGCGGCGTCTTCCCGTCGGAAGTATTGTCCGACGACGACGGACAGGTCACCGGCGTCCTGATGGCCGACGGCCGCGTTATCGACGCCGACCTCGTGATCGTCGCCATCGGCGTCCGGCCGCGCGATGAACTCTTCCGCGCCGCAGAAGGCGAGGAGCAGATCTTCTCGCTGGGCCAGCGCGGCGGTGTGGTCATCAACGATTACTGCGCCACCGAAGTACCCGGCATCTGGGCCATCGGTGAAGTGGCCAACTTCGGCGGCATGTGCCTGGGCCTGGTTGCCCCGGCCAACACCATGGCCGAGATCGTGGCCGACCGCCTGCACGGCGGCGACGCCACCTTCCCCGGCTTCGACACCGCCACCAAGCTCAAGCTCTCCGGCGTGGACGTCGCCAGCTTCGGTGACGCGTTCGCGAAGACCGAGCACGCCCTCGAAATCGTCTACGCCGACCCCGCCCGCGGCGTGTACCAGAAGATCGTCACCACCGACGACGCCAAGACCCTGCTGGGCGGCATTTTCGTAGGCGACGCTTCACCGTACATGAGCCTGCGTCCGCTGCTGGGCCGCGAACTTCCCGCCGAGCCGGGCGCGTTCCTCAGTGCGGCCGGCGGCGGGGACGCCCCGGAAACCGAACTGCCGGACGACGCAACGCTCTGCTCCTGCAACAACGTCACCGCCGGAAGCATCCGAGACGCCATCAACGGCTGCGGCGCCTGCGACGGCAACGCCCCCGTCCAGGAGCTGGGCGAGCTGAAGGGCTGCACCCGCGCCGGTACCCAGTGCGGTTCCTGCGTCCCCATGCTCAAGAAGCTGCTCGAGACCGAACTGACCAAGTCCGGCGTCGAGGTCTCCAAGGCCCTGTGCGAGCACATCGAACTTTCCCGCCAGGAACTGTTCGACGCCATCCGTGTCCTGGAACTGAGCTCCTTCGAAGAAATCATGGCCAAGTACGGCACCGGCGCGGGCTGCGACATCTGCAAACCGACCATCGCCAACATCCTGGCCAGCCAGAACAGCGCCTACGTTTTGGATGCCGGCCGCGGCACCCTGCAGGACACCAACGACCGCGCGCTGGCCAACATGCAGAAGGACGGCACCTACTCGGTGGTCCCCCGCATCGCCGGCGGCGAGATCACCCCCAAGAAGCTCGGCGTCATCGCCGCCGTGGCCGAGAAGTACAACCTGTACACGAAGATCACGGGCGGCCAGCGCATCGACATGTTCGGCGCCCGGCTGGAACAGCTGCCCGAAATCTGGAAGGAGCTGGTGGACGCCGGCTTCGAGTCCGGCCAGGCGTACGGCAAGAGCCTGCGTACGGTGAAGTCCTGCGTCGGCTCCACCTGGTGCCGGTTCGGGGTCCAGGATTCGGTGGCAATGGCCATCCAGCTGGAGCTCCGCTACCGCGGCCTTCGCAGCCCGCACAAGCTCAAGATGGGCGTCTCCGGCTGCGCCCGGGAATGCGCCGAAGCCCGCGGCAAGGACGTGGGCGTGATCGCCACCGCCGACGGCTGGAACCTGTACGTCGGCGGCAACGGCGGTGCCACCCCGGCCCACGCCCAGCTGCTGGCCAAGGACCTCGACGACGAGACGCTCATCAAGTACATCGACCGCTACTTCATGTACTACATCCGCACGGCAGACCGGCTGCAGCGCACGGCCCGCTGGCAGGAAGAGCTCGACGGCGGCATCAAGCACGTCGAGGACGTGGTGGTCAAGGACACCCTGGGCATCGCCGCGGACCTTGAAGCAGCCATGGCAAAGCACGTGGACACCTACATCGACGAGTGGGCCGACACCCTCAAGGACCCCGAGCGCCTCCGCCGGTTCCGTTCCTTCGTCAACGCTCCGGACCAGAAGGACGACTCCATCACCTTCGTCCCCGACGAGCGCGGCCAGATGCGCCCCGCCACGCCCGAGGAAAAGGGCAAGGTCCTCATCGGCGCCTCCATCCCCGTGCGGTCCAGCAACGAGAACGAGGTATAGCCATGCAGCTCAGCATCGATCTCACCGGCCGCGAGGTCCTGGTGACCGGCTCAGACCACGCCGCGCGCCAGGCAGTACGCCGCTACGAAGCCGCGGGCGCCGTCGTCTACCGCCTGAGCACCCCGCAGGGCGCCGGGCATGACGGGCCACTGCCTGAGCGTCCCTTCCTGGTCGCAGCGGTCGACGACGGCCAGCCCGGCTGGGACGCCCTGCTGGAGCGGTGCCGCGAAACCGGCATCCCGGTAGCAGCCGAACCGGCGGCCGGCGCCGCGGGCCACGTCACCCTGGTGGGTGGCGGACCCGGCACCACCGAACTGCTGACGGTCGCCGCCATCAAGGCACTGCGTGACGCCGACGTCGTCTTCTACGACCGCCTGGCCCCGTACCAGGAGCTGCCGTCCCTCACCTCCGCAGAACTGGTTGATGTGGGCAAGAAGCCCGGCCACCACAAGGTGAGCCAAACCGACATCGAAAAGCTCATGGTGGAAAGCGCCCTGGCCGGCAACAACGTGGTCCGCCTCAAGGGCGGGGACCCCTACGTCTTTGGCCGCGGCGGCGAGGAAGTGGCCGCGTGCGTGGCCGCCGGCGTCAAGGTCCACGTCGTTTCCGGCGTCACCAGTGCCATCTCCGTCCCCGCGGCGGCAGGCATCCCCGTCACGCACCGCGAGGTCAGCCACATGTTCACGGTTGTTTCCGGGCACGCTCCGCTGACGGAGAAGGAACACCGGCACCTGGCCGGCCTGGGCGGAACAATCGTTGTCCTGATGGGCATCGGCACCCTCCACCAGCTGGCAGCCGGCCTGCGCAAGGCCGGGATGCGCCCGGACATGCCCATGGCCGTGGTGGAACGCGGCTACCGGCCCGGACAGCGCACCACCATCGCGAACCTCGGCACCATTACCTCCGCGGCTGCCGGGTGCAGCAACCCCGCCGTGCTGGTCATTGGCGAGGTGGTTCGCGTGGCAGAAGCCAACCGCGGGCATGCTGAGGCCGCCGCCGACCTGGACAGGCTGGCGGCCTCGCTGCTGGGTTCATGAAAGGATTGACCCCCATGACTGCACTTGCACCGGCCGAAGCGTCCCAGCTCGAAGAAGCACCGGACGCCGCTGAATCCCCGCTCGAGGGTTTCCGCATCGGCGTGACCTCCCACCGGCGCTCCCGCGACCTGATAGAGGCCCTGGAACGCCGCGGCGCCGAAGTGCTGCACGCCCCGGCGCTGAAAATCGCCCCCGTGCAGGAGGACATGCGCCTCATCGAGGACACCCGGGCCATCATTGCGGCCAAACCCGACCTCTGCATCGCCACCACCGCCTACGGCATGCGCCGCTGGTGCGAGGCCGCTGACTCCTTCGGCATCGGCGACGAACTGCTGGACACTCTGGGCGCGTGCCGGATGTTTGTCCGGGGACCCAAAGCCCGCGGTGCCGTCCGCGCCGCCGGCCTTGCCGACGTCGGAATCAGCAGCGACGAAACCACCGCCACGCTGGTGGACATGCTGCTTGCCGAGGGCGTCCGCGGCAAAACCGTAGCCGTGCAGCTGCACGGCTATACGGACGTACGCCAACTGGAGCGCCTGCGCATGTCCGGTGCCACCGTCCTGACCGTCACGCCCTACCGCTGGGTTAAGCCCGACGGCGAGGACAAGCTCCCCCGGCTCATCGACGCCGCCTGCACCGGCAACCTGGACGTCCTGACCTTCACCAGCGCGCCCGCCGTCGACGCGATGTGGAGCACCGCGCACGAGATGGGCGTGTACAAGCAGCTGATCGAAAGCCTTAAAACCAACGTCACCACGGCTGTGGTTGGCCCGGTCACGGCGCAGCCCCTGCTTGACGCCGGCGTGACACCGCTGATTCCCGAACGTTTCCGCATGGGCGCACTGATCCGGCTGGTGTGCGAGCACCTGGCCCTGAACCATGTCCGGCGGCTGGAAACCCGGTCCGGCAACATCGAGCTCCGCGGACGGAGCCTGCGCATCGACGGCCAACCCGTTGAACTGGCGCCCGCTCCCCTGCTGCTCCTCCGGGCGCTGCTCGGTGCCGGCGGCGCTGTCCTCTCCCGTGAATCGCTGTCCGACCTGCTGGAACTGCGCGGCTCCGTCCACGCGCTGGACATGACCGTGAGCCGGCTGCGGTCCTCGCTGCCGGACGGGCGCCTGGTGGAAACCGTGGTGAAGCGGGGCTACCGGATCCGCGTCTAGCGCCTGTTTAGTGCGCGGTGCGAAGCCGTTTGTGTCCGTTTCGGGCGGGATGAGAGGTGCGTCACGGGTTCTGTTACCGGCCGGTAAAAACTGGCGAACGCACCCCTCCCGGACCGGCAATGACGGGGAAACACAACGGTAAAAGCACACGCCTACGCTGGGTTGCATCACGAAGTTCCGGCCATTCCCGGCCGCCAGCGAAAGGGCCAGCACATGTCCGCTCCGGCACCCTCCACGTCCACCTCAGCAGCTACCCGCATCGTCATCGCCGGGGCAGGTCCCGCAGCCCAGGCACTGGTAAGGCAGCTGGACCTGGCCCGGTTCCCGGGCACCATCACCGTGTTGAGCAACCGGGATGACACCCCGGACGAACTGCTGGACCTGGCGCTGCTCCCCAAGGTGTCGGTACGGTTCGGCCAGCCGGCCAGCCACATCGATGCCGTGAACCGGACCGTCGCTACGGCGGACGGCATGGAGTTCGCCTACGACCACCTGGTCATCGCTACCGGATCCGCTCCCGTGGCCAACCCGGTGGAGGGCGCGGGCCAGTGCCTGAACTACTCCACCATCGATGACGCCGCGCGTATCGCCGAGGCCGTTGGCCAGGTGACCCGGGAACTGGGCAGGCGCCCGCTGGGAATCCTGGTGGGCAACGGCGCGGCCGCCGGCCAGGCCGAGGCAGTCCTGCGCGCCAGGGGCGTCCGTCCCATCCGCACCACGGCCCGCCCGGCGGCCGTCGTTCCCGGGAAGTCTGTCTCCGGGCTGGCAGCCTCCGCCGTGATTTTCGAGGACGGAAGCAGCATGAGCGGTGACCTGGTGGTCCTGGCCGAGGAGCGGGTCTCCCGGGACGACCTGGCCGCCACCGCCGGCCTTCTGACGGCACCTACGGGCGGGATCGTCATCAGCCAGGACTTCCGGACGTCCATCCCCGGAATCTGGGCGATCGGGGATGCGGCAGCGTTCGACGGCGTCCGGCTGGGCCTGCTGGTGGCCGCGGCTTCCGCCGCGGGTGCCTGCGCATCACAGCTCCTGACGGCCTCCGCGGCCGGGCCTGTCCTGCAGGCAGCCGCCTGACTTCCGGCGCCGGTTCCGGGCGCCCTGGGTGGGGGCCCGGCTGTGACAAGATGGTTCCCGAAACGAGTCAAGGACGCGCCGGGGCCCACAAGGCCCCTGGAGAGGACCATCATGAGCAACGAAGCCACCCCTTCCGTTCAACCAGCCGCCGCTGTTGCCGGGACCATCGCTTCCTACATCGACCACACCCTGCTGAAGCCCGAGGCCTCAGAGTCCGACGTCCTGAAGGTCTGCGCAGAAGCCGCCGAGTACAGCTTCAAGTCCGTGTGCGTCAACCCCATCTGGGTCAAAACGGTCAAGACCGCCCTCAAAGGCTCCGGCGTCCTCACCTGCTCGGTGGTGGGCTTCCCGCTGGGTGCCACACCCACGGATGTCAAGACGTTTGAGGCGCGCGGCGCCGTCCTGGACGGCGCTGACGAGGTGGACATGGTCATCAACATCGCCGCCGCACGGGCCGGTGACAAGGGAGCACTGACGGAGGACATCAGCTCGGTGGCCGAGGCAGTCCATGCCAGCGGAGCCATCCTGAAAGTAATCATCGAAACTGCCCTGCTGACGGACGACCAGAAGGTCCTGGCGTGCCAGGCGGCCGTAGCGGCCGGCGCCGATTTCGTGAAGACCTCAACCGGCTTCAACGGCGGAGGTGCCACGGTGGAAGACATCGCCCTCATGCGCAGGACGGTGGGGCCGGATCTGGGGGTCAAGGCCTCCGGCGGCGTGCGTTCCCTCGCTGACGCGCAGGCTATGATTGCTGCAGGTGCAACACGTATTGGCGCCAGCTCCGGCATTGCCATCGTCAAGGGTGAACAGGGTTCATCCGCCTACTGACGGCCGGCCGGGGGCAGCCACAGATTGAGCCCCGCGGGGCCGAGGAGGAACGAATGTCCAGCAAGATTACGGCGTCCAACCAGGGCTCACCATCGAACCAGGGCACTGTCCGCACTCCCCAGAATGAGAACAAGCTCTCCGGCAGCATCGTTCTCTTCGTTATCATCATGGCCCTGTTCCTCGGAGCTGTGTACTCCCTGTCCTTCCTGACGCTTGGCAACCCATGGCCGATGGCCGTCTGCCTGGGGCTCTTCGCCCTGGCCTTCTGGATCCCGCAGACCATCCTGGGCCGCTCGGACTCCGCCGGCGAGCACTGATTTCCAGGTAAGTAGCGCCAAATGTCGTTATGAGCGGTCAAAACGACACATACTGCTACCTGGTTGGGACATAAGCCAACGAAACCCCCGGGACGACTCCCGGGGGTTTCTGCGTTCATAGCCAGAGTTTCATCCAGGCACCGGCTGCCGCGGCCACCCTGGTCCACTGGTTCTGCGCGATGGACCAGCCGGCCACGCTGAGCCCCACCATGGCATAAGCGCTCACCGGGATCAGCACCAGCCATTCACGTTTGGACCCGGCCCTGCCCAGCAATGGCAGGGACAGTGCGCCGTTGGGCCGCCACACGTTCCGCAGCAGCGGGACCTTACGCAGCAGCTTTGGCGGCCGGATGACAAGCGGCCACAGCAGCGGCACTCCCCCGGTGGTGATCAGGTCGCCCACGATGTGCACTACCACGCCGATGAGCATGGACATGGGCAGCCACGTCCACTGCTCCGGTGCGTACACGGTGACCAAACCGGCCATGGCCAGCGCGAAGATCCAGTTGGTGACGAACCCGCTCTTGGGGAAGAGCTTCAGGGCCTTGGCCGCGATGTTGATCAGGAACATGCAGAGCAACCCGGCGCCCACGGACAGCAGGCCCCAGGGGGTCTCCATCTGGAACCGGGACGCCAGGGCGGCAAGGAGCACAAAGACGCCTGCGCCCAAGATTGAATGAGTGCCCTGCCGGTGCCCGCCGCTGGCGTTCTCGATACCCACGGCAATCACGTTGGACAGCGGCGGCAGCGAGTTGGCCACCGTACTGTGCCGGTGGTCCCAGTCGCACACCAGTGCTGTCCCCGCCGTCGCCATGCCGCCGATCAGGATGCCGGTGGCATCCAGCGGGTACCAGCCCAGGGTGTAGGGGCCGGTGGACGCAACAGCTACCCACGCCGCGGCTCCCGACGCGGCGTGGTGTCCTCCCATCATCCGTCAGGCCACTGTCAGCGGCTGGTCGGAAAAGATGTTGCGGATCACTCCGTTGGCCCATTCCAGGATTTCCGCGTCCTGCAGGTCCCGGCCACCGATCCGCGCCGTTTTTGGCTTGGGAATCAACACGGCGTCGAGTGCCGGCTTGGACTGAGAGCCCGGATACATCCGGGTCAGCCGCATGATCTTCGATTCCGGCAGTTGCGCCGGTGAGAACTTGATGAAGTTGCCCTGCAGTGCGACGTCGGACAGGCCGGCTTCGCGGGCACCCACCCGGAACCGCGCCACCGCCACCAGGTTCTGCGCGGGCAGCGGCGGCTCGCCGTAGCGGTCCACCAGCTCGGCCAGGACCTCGTCAATGGCCTCGTTGGTGAGGGCGGAGGCCAGCTTCCGGTAGGCCTCAAGGCGCAGCCGCTCCCCCGGCACATAGTCGTGCGGGAGGTGCGCATTGACCGGCAGCTCGATCTTCATCTCGGCGGCCTTTTCCTCGGCTTCGCCGCGGAAGTCGGCCACTGCCTCGCCCACCAGCCGGATGTAGAGGTCGAAACCCACTCCCTGGATGTGCCCGGACTGTTCGCCGCCCAGCAGGTTGCCTGCCCCGCGGATTTCCAGGTCCTTCATGGCCAGCTGCATGCCCGCACCCAGCTCGTTGTGGGCCGCCACGGCCTTGAGCCGCTCCAGCGCCACCTCGCCGAGCGGCTTCTCGGAGGGGTACAGGAAATAGGCATAAGCGCGTTCACGGCCGCGGCCCACCCGGCCGCGGAGCTGGTGCAGCTGGGACAGGCCGTACTTGTCCGCGCCGTCCACAATCAGGGTGTTGGCGTTGGAGATGTCCAGGCCCGTCTCGATGATGGTGGTGCACACCAGGACGTCGAAGCGCCGCTCCCAGAAGTCCACGATGATCTGTTCCAGCCGGCTTTCGGACATCTTGCCGTGGGCCACCTCCACCCGGGCTTCCGGAACCAGCTCACGGATCTTCGCCGCGGTCCGTTCAATGGTGGACACCCGGTTGTGGACCAGGAACACCTGCCCCTCGCGCATGAGCTCGCGGCGGATGGCGGCCGAGGTCTGCTTGTCCGTGTACGGGCCAACGTAGGTCAGCACGGGATGGCGTTCCTCCGGCGGTGTAGCCAGCGTGGAGGTCTCCCGGATGCCGGTGAGGGACATCTCCAGGGTGCGGGGAATCGGCGTGGCGCTCATCGCCAGCACGTCCACGTTGGTGCGCATCTTCTTGAGCGCTTCCTTGTGTTCGACGCCAAAACGCTGTTCCTCGTCCACGATCACCAGGCCCAGGTCCTTGAACTCGAAGTCCTTGGACAGCAGCCGGTGGGTACCGATCACCACGTCCACGGAACCGTTCTTGACGCCTTCGGCCGTCTCCTTGGCCTCCTTGGCGGCCTGGAAGCGGGACAGCGGCTTCACACGCAGGGGGAAGCCGGAGAAGCGCTCCGTGAAGGTCTCGTAGTGCTGCTGGGCCAGCAGGGTGGTGGGCACCAGCACGGCCACCTGTTTGCCGTCCTGCACGGCCTTGAAGGCAGCGCGCACCGCGATCTCGGTCTTGCCGTAGCCCACGTCACCGGACACCAGGCGGTCCATCGGGATTTCCCGCTCCATGTCCGCCTTGACCTCGTTGATGGTTGTCAGCTGGTCTGGCGTTTCCACGTACGGGAAGGCTTCCTCCAGTTCACGCTGCCACGGCGTGTCAGGGCCGAAGGCGTGCCCGCGCGAGGCCATCCGGGCGGAGTACAGCCGGATGAGCTCACCGGCGATTTCCTTGACGGCTTTCCGGGCTTTGGACTTGGTGCTGGCCCAGTCCGCTCCGCCCATCTTGCTCAGGACAGGGGTGTCGCCGCCCACGTAGCGGGTCACCTGGTCCAGCTGGTCGGTGGGAACGAACAGCCGGTCTCCCGGTGCGCCGCGCTTTGACGGCGCGTACTCCAGGACAAGGTACTCGCGGACGCCGTCGCCTCCACCGGCCACCTTGCGCTGGATGAGCTCCACGAACCGGCCGATGCCGTGCTGCTCGTGGACCACGTGGTCCCCCGCCACCAGCTGGAGCGGGTCCACGGCGTTGCGCCGCTTGGACGGCATGCGGCGCATGTCCTTGGTGGATCCGGCGGACGTGCGGCCCAGGAGGTCGGCTTCGGTGAGCAGGCCCAGCTTCAGGCCGTCCAGGACAAAACCGCGGCCGACGGCGGCAGTGGTCACTTCGATGATGCCCGCCTGGGGTTCGTGGTCCAGGCTGTCCACGCGGGCGCAGGGGATGTCAGCGTCGTGGAAGAGCTCGGCCAGGCGCTGGGCGGGGCCGGGGCCCTCGGTGGCCACCACGATCCGCCACTGGTCGCGCACGTGGGATCCGATGAAGTCCATCATTTCCGCCACGTCGCCCTGGTAGCCGCGCGGCTCGCGGGCGTGCAGGTTCAGGACGTCAATCTCGGGGAGGAGCTCCTCGTCCTGGGCGAGCGAGGTGATGGACCACCAGGACACGCCGTGCTCCAGTGAGGTTGTGCGGGTCTCTGCCAGGGACCGGAAGCTGGCCGAGTGGAGGGCCGCGGTGGCCTGGGAGCTCAGGTCCAGGGGCGCCGTCCCGCCGTCGGATGCCGTGGACCAGGCCGCCTCCAGGAACTCCTCGTTGGTGGCGGCAAGGTCGTGGGCCCGGGTCCTGACCTTTTCGGGTTCGATGACCACGGCAATGGATTCCGCGGGCAGCTGGTCCACGAACGGGACCATGGAGTCGACCAGCACCGGGGCGAGGGACTCCATGCCTTCCACGGCGATGCCGCCGGCGATCTTTTCCAGCATGTCGGCCGCGGCCGGAAGCTGGGACTTGAGCGTAGCGGCCCGGGACATCACGGACGGCGTGATGAGGATTTCGCGGCAGGGCGGGGCATGCAGTTCGGTGGGGTGGTGGATGCCGGGGGCGGACAGCGAGCGCTGGTCTGCCACGGCGAACCAGCGCATCTGGTCCACCTCGTCGCCGAAGAATTCCACCCTGATGGGGTGGTCCTCGGTGGGCGGGAAGACGTCAATGATGCCGCCACGGACAGCGAACTCGCCCCGGTGCGTCACCATGTCCACCCGCGCGTACGCAGCATCAGCGAGGCGGCGCACCACGTCCGTGAAGGAGACGTCCTGTCCCACCTTCAGCGTGACCGGCACCAGGTCGCCCAGCCCGGCCACGACGGGCTGGACCACTGCCCTGACGGGAGCCACCACCACCCGGAGCCGCCCCGCCGTCGAACTTTCAGGGTGCGCCAGGCGGCGCAGGACGGACAACCGGCGTCCCACGGTGTCCGAGCGCGGCGAGAGGCGCTCGTGCGGGAGGGTCTCCCAGCTGGGGAACTCCGCCACCGCGTCAGCCGGCAGGTAGGCGCGTAGTGCGGCGGCCAGGTCCTCGGCTTCGCGGCCCGTGGCGGTGACGGCCAGCACCACGCCGGGCTCTGCGTCACCGGGCTGTTCTGCCGTGGCGGCCGTCAGCCCGTCCGCCATTTCGGCGAGCAGTACGGCCCGCAGCCCGGCAGGTGCACTGATCTGGTAGTCCTGGCCCCGGACGGAAAATCCCCGGGCGGCCTCGGCCCGGACGCGGGCGAAGGTCTGGTCCGTGGCGAGTACGCGGCGCAGGCCGTCCAGTGACGGGCCGGGGGTGGATTGGCCAGCGGTGGACGGGCCGGGAAGGCTCATGGCAGAAGCTCCTGTGGTGTTCATGGATCGCAGGCAACGCGAAAACCCGAAATTCGCTGCGAATCCCGGGTACCCCCAGCCTACCGCGCACCGGCGACATGGCTGTGGCCGGATCCGGAAAGCCTTCACCGGATGTGGCGGCTAGGCTGGCCACACCGGCCAGGCAACCGGAGCCCCGTCCACAGTGGCTTCGGCTCCGAACTGCTGGGGACGAAAAGGAGACAGGCATGACCGAAAGCAAAAAACTGCAGGCGTCACCGAAAACCGTCCTGGTCACCGGCGCCACCGGCTACATCGGCGGCCGGCTGGTGCCCAAGCTCCTGGAGGCAGGCCACAGCGTCAAGGTGCTGGTGCGTTCCCCTGACAAGATCGCCGGGGTGCCGTGGCGGGACGACGTGGAGGTTGTGGAAAGCAGCCTGGACGACGGCGACGCGCTGCGGGCGGCGCTGGCCGGCGTCGACGTCTTTTATTACCTGGTGCACTCCATGGCCGCCGGGGCCGGGTTCGAGGCCAAGGAGCAGGCTATGGCCCGGACCGCCGCCCAGGCAGCCGCGGACGCCGGCGTTGACCGGATCGTCTACCTGGGGGGTCTGCACCCCAAGGGCGTGGAGCTCTCCACCCACATGCGTTCCCGCGAGGCCGTGGGCCAGGTGTTCCTGGACAGCCCGGTGGACGCCGTCGTCTTCCAGGCAGGCGTGGTGATCGGCTCCGGCTCGGCGTCCTTCGAAATGATCCGCCACCTTTCCGAAACGCTGCCCCTGATGCCCGCACCCAGCTGGGTGCGGAACCGGATCGAGGCCATCGCCGTGCGCGACGTCCTGTACTACCTGGTGGCCGCGGCGTCGCTGGACGGGCCGATCAACCGGACGTTCGACGTCGGCTGCCGGCAGGTGCTCACCTACGCGGGGATGATGAAGGAGTACGCCGCGGAAGCGGGCCTGCCCTACCGGGTGGTGCTGGCGCTGCCCGTCCCGGCGCCGAAGCTGGCAGGCATGTGGGTGGCACTGACCACGCCCATCCCGCTCTCCATGGCGGTACCGCTGGTCCAATCCCTGCAACATGACGCCGTGTCCAACGAACATGACATCGACCAGTACGTGCCACAGCCCGACGGCGGCCTGACCCCCTACCGGACCGCCGTCGCCCTGGCACTGGGCAAGGAACGGGACGGCCAGGTGGTCACCACCTGGGCCAACGCCGGCGTGGCATCGGACCCGCTGCCGAGCGACCCTGACTGGGCCGGACACAAGGTGTACATCGACGAACGGACGTTCCACGGCGACGTTGACCCGGCCCATGTGTGGACGATTATCGAAGGCATCGGCGGCCGGAACGGCTGGTACTCGCTGCCCCTTGCCTGGCAGGTGCGCGGGTGGCTGGATAAACTGACCGGAGGTGCCGGACTGCTCCGCGGACGCCGGCATCCCCACATACTGGCCACCGGCGAAGTGGTGGACTGGTGGCGGGTGGAACGGATCGACCGCGGCCGGCTGCTGCGGCTGCGTGCCGAGATGCGGGCGCCCGGGCGGGCCTGGCTGGAGCTGTCCGTGGAACCCGACGGAACCGGCAGCCGCTACCGGCAACGGGCCATCTTCTTCCCCAAGGGCTTGAGTGGCCGGCTGTACTGGCTGGCCGTCCTGCCGTTCCACAGCCTCATCTTCCCGGCCATGGCACGGAACATCACCGGGGCCGCGCAAAAGCTGGTCGATGCGGAGCGCCCGGCCGGGACACCGTAGGATGTTTTGAGTTAAATCCGTTCCCCAACGTCCCAGGAGGACCCATGGCCCTGAGCGCTACCACCACCCTTCCGCACTCCGTCGACAGCGTTGCAGCTGTCCTGGTGAACGAGGATTTCCAGCGCCACGTCAGCCAGCTGGTGGGCGGCAACCTGGAATCCTTCACCGTTGACGGCGACGTGGCCGGTGCGTTCAGCGCCACGTCGGTGCGGACCCTTCCCACCACCCGCCTTCCCGAGTTCGCCCGCAAGTTCGTGGGCGAGCACCTGAAGGTGACCCAGGTGGAAAGCTGGGCCGCTCCCGCCGCGGACGGCTCCCGGCAGAGCAACATCTCCCTCAAAATCGCGGGCGCACCCGTGGACGTCACCGCCGTGCAGCGGCTGGTGGCTGAGGCCAGCGGAACCCGCGTCGAGCTCGAAGGCGAGGTCAAGTCCTCCGTGCCTTTCCTGGGCGGCAAGATCGCAGACGCTGCCGAGCCTATGGTGGCCAAGGCCCTGAACCTGCAGGCCAAGCAGGCGCAGGCCTGGCTGGAAAGCCACTAGTTCCGTGGAGCTGCCCGTTTTCGCTGCCCTGGTCCTGATCGTGGCCGGCGTCTGGTCCCTGGTGGTCTGGCCGCAGTTCCTGCGCCGGGTCATGAAGGACCCGCGTGCGCGCGATGCCGCCGGCAAGGCCACGAAGTTCCTGACGGTCCACGTGGTGCTGGTCAGCATCTCGATGGTGCTGGGAGCCGCCACGGCCGTCATCGGCATCATGGGGCTGTTCGGGTAAGTTGCGTTAAACCGGAAGACCCTCCTCCCGAAGTTCACGGGGAGGAGGGTCTTTTTGTATCCGCGCCGGCGTATCAGGCAGCCTGGTTCAGCGCATCCTCCGCGGCAACCCAGGAAATCATGGCGCACTTCACGCGTGCGGCGTACCGGGCAACGCCTTCAAACGCCGCGGCGTCCCCCAGCAGGTCCGGATCGGCGTGGATCTTGCCGCGGGACCGCAGGACTTCGCGGAAGCTGTCAATGACCTCATGCAGTTCCGCCACGGTCATGCCCTCCGCAAGCTCCGTGAGCACCGAGGCCGATGCCATGGAGATGGAGCAGCCCGCCCCGTCCCAGGAAACCTGGGCCACCTTTCCGTCCTCCACCGCTAGGCGAAGGGTCACCTCATCCCCGCACACGGGGTTGAGCTGGTGGGATTGCCCTGTGGACGCGCCCACGGGAGCCGCGGTTCCGGCGAGGCCGCTGCCGTGCCGCGCTTTGGAGTGGTCGAGAATGATCTGCTGGTACAGCTGGTCCAAACTCATGGGTTACCCTCGATCTTCCGGCTAGGCGCGGAAATAGGCCCGTACGCCGGCCACGGCATCCAGGAACTGGTCCACGTCATATGTGGTGTTGTAGAGGTAGGCGCTGGCGCGGGTGGTGGCGGTCAGCCCCAGTCTGCGGTGCAGCGGCTGCGCGCAGTGGTGGCCAACACGCACGGCGATCCCTTTGGAGTCCAGGAACTGCCCCACGTCGTGGGCATGGACGCCCTCGACGTCGAACGCGGCAAGCCCAATCCGTTCCCCGCCGGCGGCCGGACCCAGCACGCGGATGCCGGGGATCGATTCGAGACCGGTCACCATCCGTCCCCCGAGTTCGCTTTCCCACCGGTGGATCCGGTCCAGCCCGGTTTCCGTCAGGTAGTTTGCTGCCGCGGCCAGGGCTACGGCCTGTGAGATGCGCTGGGTCCCGGCCTCGAAGCGCTGCGGGGCAGGCAGGTACTCGGCACGCTCCATGGTGACGGTGGTGATCATGGAACCGCCCGTCAGGAAGGGCGGCAGGATATCCAGCAGTTCCTGCTTGCCGTAGAGCACGCCGATCCCGGTGGGGGCGAGCATCTTGTGCCCGGAGAAAACGGCGAAGTCAACATCGAGTTTTTTCACGTCCAGCACCATGTGCGGTGCCGACTGGCATGCATCCAGAACCACCAAAGCGCCCACGGCGCGGCCCAGGGCCACGAGTTCCCGGACCGGGTTGATGGTGCCCAGGACATTGGACGCATGCGTGAAGGCAAGAACCTTGGTACGGCTGCCGATGATGTCCCCGGCCTGGTCCATCCGGAGGCTACCGGCGTCATCGATGGGAATGTAGCGGAGGGTGGCGCCGGTGCGGAACGCCAGCTCCTGCCAGGGAATGAGGTTGGCGTGGTGTTCCATCTCGGTCACCACAATTTCGTCGCCGGGCTTCAGGGCGAGGTCCGCCAGCCCGGCGTCACCCCGGCCCTGGGCAGCCCACAGTCCCGCTGTGGACAGGGTGTAGGAGATGAGGTTCAGGCCTTCGGTGGCGTTGGACGTCCAGATGGTCTCCGAGTAGTCGGCGCCAATGAAGTCGGCCACTGTCTGCCGGGCGTCCTCGAAGGCTTCGGTGGCCTCCACGGCAAGGTGGTGGGCGCCACGGTGCACGGCCGCATTCCGCTGCTCATAGAATTCCTGCTCGGCTTCAATGACGCTGAGGGGGTTCTGTGAGGTTGCCCCGGAGTCCAGATAAACCAGTGGCCGTCCGTTGACGAGCTGGTCCAGGACCGGGAAATCATTACGGATGCGGAGAACTTCGGCGTTATCCAGTGTGGCCGGGAGGGCTTGCTCCAGTGAGGCTGGCGTTGATACGAGGGCCAAAACAATCTCCTTGGGATGCCAACGGATGACATTCAATTGTCCCACAGCACGACTGTGGCGGCCGCCCGGAGGGGCAGCCGCCACAGTCGCTCCGGGCTTCAGCCCGCGGAGTGGAGGGCCGGCGACGGCTGGGGGGAGAGTCTCGGTCTCAGAAGACTCTGACGCCGCCGGCCCCGTCTTGGCCCGGTCCCTGGGGACCGGAAGTTTGAAAGAGGCCTCGATGTGCTGCTGGCAACCTCTGCGGCGTCCTGCCTGCCGTTTGCTTTGCCTCCTTAAGTAAATCCTGCGCCACCCTCCTGTACACGAGTAGGGTGTACTCGATTTCCGCGCCGGGGTACTACCTAGGAGCCCTGGGACGCTGCAGGCACCGGTTCATTCCCGGTCGGGAGCGGACGCGGGCATGGCACAGCGGAGCAGCCTGAAGGCGACAAAGCCGCAGGTGAAGGGCCGGCTGATGCAGCGTGCCGGATGCCGGGCGTTGCGGGATGTCCCGGCCTACTTGGGCAGAGCGGACTCCAGTTCGTCCCTGCTGCGTACACCCAGCTTCACGTAGGTCCTGTACAGGTGCCCCTCCACGGTGCGGACGGAGACCATCAGCTTTTGCGCTATCTCGCGGTCGGTGAGGCCCTGCACCGCGAGTTCCACGATGTCCTGTTCACGCCGGGTGAGGTGGACGGCGGGAGCCGCGGCGATGAAGCGGCCTTCCCTGAACCGTTCGCCCAGTTCATGGTCGCACCGCTCGCGCTGCGCCACAGCCTGCCTGGAGCGGCGGCGTTCCCCGGCATGCTCCAGTACTGAGCTGGCGCGGGCGTAGGCCTCGCGGGCAAGGTTGACGAAGCCTGACGCTTCCAGCGACGCCGCCGTTTCCATCAGGGCGTCCCCGTCGGCAGCTTCCCAGCTGGTGGCAAGCGTCAGCATGGCCGCTGCCCAGCGTCCCTGCACGTCGCGCGCGGCGTCCTGCACCATGGGAATCACCGACGGGTCCCCCAGATCCCAGCACACGGCCAGGAGTTCGAGCAGGTGGCCGGCCCTTCCCGATGCTTCGGCAGCTGTCATCATCGTGTGCAGCGAGGCGATGCCCTTGCCGTCGCGGGACAAGTACTCGGCAGCCGCGGCTGCGTACGCTCCGGCAAGGAGGTCATGCGCGGGCCCGCCTGCGACGGCGTCCTTGTAGTCCTGCTCCAGGCGCCTTGCCTGCGCGGAGTCTCCCAGCCGTGCCGCAACATAGAAGCCCAGCGAAGAACCAAAGCGGAACAGCTGAAGGGGGTCGTTGAGCCTCAGCGCTTCCACCGCCGGGAGCAGCAGCTGGTAGGCGCGCTCCATCCGGCCCTGCTTCAGCAGCGAATAGCCACGGAGCACCTGCAGGCTGCCGTCAAAGGTTGCGGCACCGGTGGCATGGCCGGCGGCATAGCTGTCGAGTTCCCGCTCCGCTGATTCCCACTCCCCCATGGCCAGGTAGCTGATGACGAGCCTGCCCAGCACGAACTCGGGAAAGAAAAACAGGCTGTCTTCCAGCGGCGGCAGCTCGGAAGCTGCCAGCAGCGCAGCATCCAGTCCTTCTGCGGGCCGTCCCGCAGCCGTAAGGGCGTGGGCCAGCAACGCCTCGCCCACAGCGCCGATAGGCTCAACGTCCGCTTCCGAGGAGCTTCGGGTCCTGATGGTTTCCACCTCGGCCGCGAGCGCCCGGTAGTCCACCTCGGCGCCTGACTGCAGGAGGTGGAGGATCTCCTCCTGCCAGGTCCGCGGCCCATCGGCTGACCGGCCGGTGTGCTCCCGGACGTCCTCGGCCACGGCTGCCAGTTGGTGCCCGGCCGCCTGATGCGCCGAGACCCGGAGCAGGAGGACTGCCGGGCCCTGGGGATCGTCCGCAAGCTGAAGCCAGCAGCCGTCAAGCAGCGCGGCAGCGTCCGCGTAGGCGCCGTCGTTGTACAGTGCACGGGCGTGAAGCGCCCGTGCCATGGGTGCCATCGCGGGGTCCTGCACCCTGGCGGCGATGGAGGCGGCGCTGTCGTTGCGGAACCGCGCCAACGCCTCGCGGGCGGCCTCGAGCAGGTCGGCGTCTGGTACCCGCAGCCCGCACTCCAACGCCCATTCTACGGAACGCAGCCGGCCTTCGCCGCGGAGCACGATGCCGTCCTGGTGTGCGCGGGTTTTTTCCTGCAGTTGAAGGCTGCGCGACACCGAAATCGTGTTCCGTATCGCATTGGCGAACAAGGCGTTCCACATGGAGAGCTCAGCCGGCACCCCGGACGTTTCAACCACCATCTGCTGGTCCAGCAGGGACCGGACCACAGGGGCGCCGCAGATGTCCTCGATGACCTTTCGCCCAACCGGTCCGGCCAGCGCAATCAGCTTCAATGCTTCCTGTTCTTCGGGCCGCCGCCGGAGGTGGTCCTTTGCAACCACTGCCGTCAACCTGGCGCCGTCAGCCGGCAGGGAGCCCAGCAGGATCCAGATCCCGTTGCGCTTGGACAGGATCCCGGCTTCGGCAGCATCATGCAGCAGCGCGTCCAGGATGCGGGGGTTGCCGCCTGATGCACTCCAGAGCGAGTCACCGGTGGCTGCGGGAACTGTTCCGTCCAGGACATGGGCCAGGACTTCCTCGATCTGTTCCCGGTTCAGGGGCCGCAGGTCCACGCGCTCGGCCAGGCCGTCGTACCACAGCTGGTCCAGGGCCTGCGGCAATCCAGGCCGCGGACGCGCGGCCGCCACGACGGTCGCCCAGCCAGCGGAGATCAGGTCTGCCACAACACCGGCGGAGGCGTCATCCAGATGGTGGGCGTCATCCACCACCAGCAGGACCTGGCTGCCGGTACCCGTCTTGAGCTTCTCGAAATATGTCCACATGGAACGCAGGACCGCCACGGGCGAGACTGATTCCTCGGCTGTCAGGTCAGCGGTGTACGGGGTCAGGACCCCGAACGGCACGGCGGTGAGGGCGGAACTGGCATGGATCTGCAGGATGTGCATGTCGCCGGCAAGGCGCTCCGCGATGGCCTCCGTCAGGGATGATTTGCCGATGCCGGGACCGGCCATGACGAAAACTGCCTGGCTGGTGCGGTTCCGGACAATGTTGCAGATCCGGTCCAGCGGCTCGCGGCGGCCGGTGAGGAGCCGGTGCGCCGGTGCCGGCTTGTGTCCATTAGACGAGTCCAGTCAGATCACCCCTGGAAGTTACGCCCAGCTTGGTGAAGACCTGGTACAGGTGGCCTTCCACAGTCCGGACTGACACGCCCATTTCCAGGGCAATGTCACGGTTTGATGCACCACGCCCCGCAAGCCGGGCAATCTGGCGCTCCCTGCTGGTCAGCAGCGGGCTGCCGCTGCTGGGCACGATGGGCAGGTTGGCGACAGTGGCGGCCAGGATGTCAAGGCGGGCCTGCGCGGTCCGGGCGGAGATGGAATCCCCGTCCTGGCGTGCGAAGTCCACGGCCAGGGCCATGCACCTGGCCTCCACCGCGTCCAGTTCCAGCGTGGCAGCCAGCTCGCCGCCGGCAAGGAGCGTCTTCGCGTCCCTGGTCCGGCTGCCCACGGCAATGAGCCGGGAAACCTCCGCCAGTGGTCCCTGGCGGTGGGACGCAATGTCCTCCAGAAGCCGGAAGTCGTTGTCGCTCCCGTTCACCGTGGCCGCAAGCAGTTCGACGCCGGCGAGCGTGTAGCGCCCGGCCTCCATGTTCTGGCGGGCAGACTGCTTCAGGCGGGTGACGGCGTCGGAGTCGCCCAGCCAGCGCCCCGCGACGAGGGCGCAGAAACTGATGAGGCTTTCGGTGGCGAAACCTGATGTGCCGGGAACCCGCTGCAGTTTGCTGAGGTATTTGCGGGCCTGGCCGGCGTTGCCGGTTTGCGCGTGCGCCAGGGCTGTTGCCGCGTAGGCGAAGCGGAGTGCAGCCTGCACGGGTTGCAGTTCCAGCTGGGCGGCAGCGGACATCAGCGGATCGAGCGCGGCAGCGCCCCGGCCGGCATAGACGTAGGCGATCCCGGCAGCCAATTCCGTGGCGGCACTGCCGTAGGGAAGGCGGTACTGTTCCTCGTCGCTTTGTGGTCCCAGCAGGTCGATGCACCGCCGCCACTGCCCGGCCATCAGCAGCACCAGGTAGGCCTCCCTGGTGTACCGCTCACGCACGCCCACCACGTGGGAGGCGTCGCTGATCTGGCCGCCGAGCTGCCGCATGAGGCCCAGGGCATCCATTTCCCGGCCGGTCAGGGCTAGTGCAGTCATCAGGAGGATGGCCGAGTGCATCCGGTAGTCCGCGTCAGGGTTCACGGCAGGGTCCGCGGCTGCCTCAAGGTCCGGAATCAAGGCCGCGTAGTCACCCACGAAGGCGCGGTATTCGAAGTCGCTCAACGAGACAAGGTTGGCTGCCACGGCGGCGGGCTCGGGCCATGACGCGTTGTTCCCGGCCGGTGCCAGCCTGTTCCGGGCTTCCTGAAGAAGTTCCGGTACCTTGCCGGCCCGCTCCGGCAGCCGCATCATTACCCGTGCTTTGGCGGCTACAACGTGCGCGTATTCCTCGACGTCCAGGGCCTCGAGTTCCGGCCGGGAGATGCCGTCCAGTGCTGCGAGTGCCTGGACGGGCATGTCCAGCTGCAGGTACGCGGCGGCCTTCTGCCGCTGCGCGGGCAGCCATTCGCGGTCCGTCCTGTGCAGCATCTCGGCGTAGGTCAGGGCGAACCGCGGATCGAACAGCTGGACCGCCGCTTCGGCAGCCGCGAGGGCCAGGGCGGGGCTCAGCGGGGCCTCACACTCATGGGTCCAGGCGGCAAACGCCATCAGTTCTTCGAGCGTCATGCGGGCCGGATCAGGTTCCTCACCTGCCAGCAGCACGCTGCGCAGTTCCCTGCGGCGCGCGATGCTCAGCCAGGTGCGCACGACGTCGCCGATGTACTTTTCGCGCAGGGACACCCACCGGTGGTCCGAGTCGTCGACCTCCAGCAGTCCGCCGTCTTCCATGTCCGCCACGACATCTGCACCATATACGGCTGTAAGGCGGGACAGCTCAACCCGGCGGGCGCAGGACAGCATTTCAATGACTTCCCGGGTTTCCGGGGTTTCCCGCGACCAGCGGGACCGCACGATGTCATCGAGGCTGGCGGCGCCGTCGAGCACCACCTTGTCGCGCAGGGTCCAGACGGAGTCGGACAGCACCAGGTTTCCGGACAGTTGCTGTTCGGTGACCAGTGCCTTGAGCAGCAGCGGATTGCCGCCCACCATCCGGTGGTAGGTGTTGACCAGGGAGGCAGACACCCGGTGGCCCAGCAGGGACAGCAGGACCTGGCGGGTCTGGAGCTCGTTGAGGTTGTTGAGGCGTACTTCTGTCAGGCGCCGGTCCGTGAGCAGCCAGTGGAAGTCGGCCGGAAGGTCGCTGATGTTCGGTGCGACGGCAATGATTTTGGCGGTGCCGGTCAGGAGTACGTTCAACAGCACTCCGGCGCTCATGTCGTCGATGCTGCCTGAGGTGTCAAGGGTGATCACGCATGGCCTGCCTGCGGCGTCGCTGCGGATCAGCGACGTGATGCCGCGCAGGATGGCCGTGGGCGACCCCATGTAGGCCTGCGGAAGCCTGGCCAGCAGGAAGGAGAGGCAGCCGTAGGGCGTGGTGGATCCGGTAGGCCCGCTGCGGAGCTGCAGGGACCACACCTCCGGCCCCAGATCGGCCACGGCGGCACGGGCGAGGGAGGATTTGCCTACCCCGCGGCCCCCGGTGATGACGACGCCCAATGAGTTTTCAGTGGTCAGCGCAGTGCGGACGGTTTCCAGGTTGGCACTGCGGGCGGGCGCGGACCATTGCTGCCCCGGTGCACCGGAGCCTGGTGTGCGCAGCCCAACGTCCTGAGGTGTTGACCCACGTCCCCAGCTGAGTGGCTCGATTGACATGAACTTTTCCCCTACATCCCGCGATAGCGGGATGTAGCCCCATTGCTCCCCCGCATACGAAGAAGAGTACCCTGTGGCACGGACCAGGAGACAGGTCAAAACGACTTTAAGTTTCTATATTGCTATCGATCGGATTTGGCCGGATGGAATTTTTGCTGGGCTGACGTGAGCCCGTCGCGCAGCAGCAACTCGACGGCGTCGGCCGCTTCGTCCAGCAGGAACGGCAATTCTTTGAGCTCCGCGCTGCCAAAGTCACGCAGGACGTAGTCGGCGGTGTCCATCCTGCCGGGTGGACGTCCCACCCCCACGCGGACGCGGAGGTAGTCCTTGGTGGCGAGTGCTTTGGAGATGTCCCGCAGCCCGTTGTGGCCGCCTTCCCCGCCGCCGATCTTGAGTTTCACCGTGTTGAAGGGGATGTCGATCTCATCGTGCACGGCAACCACGTGGTCCGGCGTGATGCCGTAGAAGTTGGCCAGCGCCGAGACGGGACCGCCGGAAACATTCATGTAGGTCATGGGCTTTGCCAGCACCACGCGGGGGCCACCGATACCGAGCCGCCCCTCCACAACCTGGGCACGTGCCTTGTGGGTCTTGAACCCGGCGCCGATCCTGCCCGCCAGTTCGTCGAGCACCATCTGGCCAACATTGTGCCTGTTGCCTTGGTACTGGGCGCCGGGGTTGCCGAGGCCGACGATTAGCCAGGTATCAGTCATGGGTCAATCCTAAGGTGGCGTTGTGAGGGATGTTTCCGCGGCCGGAGGGCGGCAGACGCAACAGTGGCCGGACCCCTGCGGGATCCGGCCACTGTCAGGAAGTAGCGGCTGATTACTCTGCTGCGGCTTCCCCGGCTGCTGCGGGAGCCTCGGCGCCTTCAGCGGCTTCGGTCTCTTCTTCCGTGGCGGTGGCCTCGGAGATGTTGACCACGAGCGCCTCGGCGTCGGTCAGCAGTGCGGAACCCTTCGGCAGAACCAGGTCGGAAGCGTGGATGTGCTCGCCGGCGGCACGGCCTTCGATGCTGACCTCGACGGTCTCGGGCAGGTGGGTTGCCTCGGCCTCGAGGGACACGACGGTCAGTTCCAGGTTGTGGACGGTGCCGGGGGCGGTTTCGCCGGTGACGTGGACCGGAACGTCGACGGTGACCTTCTCGCCCTGGCGGACGGTCAGGAGGTCGATGTGCTCGATGATCTGCTTGATCGGGTCGCGCTGTACGTCCTTGACCAGGGCCAGGTGGCCTTCGCCGTTGATGTCCAGGGACAGCAGGGCGTTGGCGGTGCGGACAGCCAGGGTGGTGGCCTTGGCCGGGAGGGTAACGTGGATGGGCTCTGCGCCGTGGCCGTAGATAACGGCGGGGATCAGGTTGGCCATCCGTGCGCGGCGGGCGTAGCCCTTGCCGAATTCGGTGCGCAGTTCTGCTGCGAGCTTCTGCTCAGACATGGAAATCTCCTTGAAAACTAAACGGTGTTCAGCAAGGGCGGAGGTCTGTTGCGACCTTCAACGCCGGGCGGCCGAAGGCGGCCCTTTCAAGAAGGCAGCCCTTCACATGAAGGGCAGATCAGACCCAGTCGATAACGGAGACCTGCAAGCCGGTTGCCCGGCCGCTCTCCCTCGCCAAGGTATCGCTGTAAAGCTTACCAGCGCCGGGCCCGTTTACTGAAAACGGCCCCGGCGCCGGCACTGCCTAGGCGTTGCCGTCAAACAGGCTGGTGACGGAACCGTCGTCGAACACTTCACGGACGGCGCGGGCAATCAGCGGGGCGATGGACAGGACGGTCAGCTGCGGGAACCGCTGGGACGCGGTGAGCGGAAGGGTGTTGGTGACCACCACTTCGCGGGCACCCGAGTCGGCGAGCCGCTGGGCTGCGGGGTCGGAGAAGACGGCGTGGGTGGCGGCGATGATGACATCCTTGGCACCCGCGTTCTTCAGTACCTGGACGGCGCCGGAGATGGTTCCCCCGGTGTCGATCATGTCGTCGATCAGGACACAGGTGCGTCCCTCGATCTGGCCCACAACGGTCTTGGAGACCGCCTGGTTGGGGACAGTCAGGTCGCGGCTCTTGTGCACGAAGGCCAGGGGGGCGCCGCCCAGGCGCTCAGCCCACTGCTCGGCCACGCGGACGCGGCCGGTGTCCGGGGACACAACCGTAATGTTCTCTGCGTCCACCCGGGTTCGGATGTAGTCCGCGAGCAGCGGGATGGCCATGAGGTGGTCCACGGGCCCGTCGAAGAAGCCCTGGATCTGGGAGGTGTGCAGGTCCACGCTCATGATGCGGTCGGCGCCGGCGGTCTTGTAGAGGTCGGCCACCAGGCGGGCGGAAATGGGCTCGCGGCCCCGGCCCTTTTTGTCCTGGCGTGCGTAGGGGTAGAACGGGGAGACCACGGTGATCCTCTTGGCGGAGGCCCGCTTCAGCGAATCGATCATGATCAGCTGTTCCATGAGGTGGTTGTTCAGCGGGGCCGGGTGCGCCTGGATGACGAAGGCGTCGGTGCCGCGGACGCTCTCGCCGGCGCGGACGTAGATTTCACCGTTGGCGAAGTCGTAGGCGTCCACCGGCAGCAGGTCAGTACCGAGCTCCTTGGCGATCTCCCGGGCCAGCTCCGGATGGGCCCGCCCGGTGGCGAGCACCAGCTTCTTCTCGCCGTGCGCCGTAATTTCGCTCATTATTACTTGCCCTCTTCTGTAGATGCCGGGGTACTTGAGGAATCTGTGGTGGCTGCCTGGGCCAGTTCGGCGGAGCGCGTTCCCGGCCTGTTGGCGGGGACCCACCCTTCGGTGTTGCGCTGCGCTGCGATGCTCAGCGCCAGGGCGCCCGCAGGCACGTCCTTGCGGATCACCGCGCCGGCGCCGCTGTAGGCGCCGTCCCCCACGGTGACCGGGGCAACAAAGACGGTGTTGGAACCGGTGCGGACGCCGGAACCAATGACCGTGCGGTGCTTGTTCTGGCCGTCGTAATTGGCCGTGATGTTGCCGCAGCCGATGTTCGTGTCCTCGCCGATTTCGGCGTCGCCGGCATAGCCGAGGTGGGACAGTTTGGAGCCGCGGCCGATGGTCACGTTCTTGGTTTCGTAGAACGCGCCGATCTTGCCGCTTTCGCCCAGGACGGTGCCGGGCCGCAGGTACGTGAAGGGTCCGACGGAGGCGCCGGCGCCGATCACCGACCCGGAACCGTGCGTGCGGACCACCTTCGCGCCTTCGCCTACGGTGACGTCCGTCAGCGTGGTGTCGGGGCCGACGACGGCGTCCCTCGCCACGCGGGTGGCCCCGTGAAGCTGGGTGTTGGGCAGGAGACGGACGTCCTCGTCAAGCGTCACGGAGGAATCGATCCAGGTGGTGGCCGGGTCCACGACGGTGACACCGGCGCGCATCCAGGCTTCCACGGTGCGGCGGTTCAGCTCCGCTCCGAGGGCCGCCAGCTGGACGCGGTCATTGGCGCCCTCCACCTGCCAGCGGTCAGCGGTGACGACGGCGGCAACGCGCCCGCCTGCCTCCCTCGCCAGTCCCAGCACGTCCGTGAGGTACTTCTCGCCCTGCGCGTTGTCCGTGGTGACCTTGCCCAGGGCGTTGCGGAGTACGCCGGCATCGAATGCGTAAATGCCGGAGTTGACCTCGCGGATCAGCCGTTCGGCTTCCGTGGCGTCCTTGTGCTCGCGGATGCCGGTTATTGTGCCGTCGTCGCCGCGCAGGATGCGGCCGTAGCCGGAGGCGTCGTCCAGGACAGCCGTCAGGACCGTGACGGCGTTGGCTTCCTGCTCGTGGGTGGCAACGAGCTCAGCCAGCAATTGGCCGGAGAGCAGGGGCACGTCGCCGTAGGTCACCACGACGGTGCCCGTCAGCAACTGTTCCGCATCCAGGGCCTGCAGCGCGGCTTCAACCGCGCGGCCCGTGCCGGGGATATCGTCCTGGTCCACAATGACGGCAGCAGGATCGAGGTCAGCGACATGGCGGGCCACCAGGTCCCGTTCGTGGCGGACGACAATGGCGAGCTGCCGGGGGTTGATGCTGCGGGCTGCCAGGAGCGCGTGCCCCACCATCGACCGGCCACCGATCTCATGGAGGATCTTGGGGGTACGTGACTTCATCCGGGTGCCGGCGCCTGCCGCCAGGACGATTACGGCGGACGGGGCCTTCTCGGGGATCACGTACGGGCTCTCCTTGCTTGGGTTACGCTGGCGCTTGCGGTGTCCGGCCAGTCTGCCGGCGCGGCACCGAGTGTCATCCTACTGAACTCCTCGCACAGCAGTTCCGCCCATAGGATTCGAACCTATACTCCACGGCTCCAAAGGCCGGGGTGCTGCCGTTACACCAGAGCGGACCATGCCCAAGGCGCAAGGCCCGGGCACAATCCCCTATTTTGCCACGGGTTCGGGGCACCGCGCGACACGGGGCCGCCGGGTCCTCCCGGACGCCCCGGAATCCCGCCGCAGACGGGTAAGGCATGATGGAAATGTGAGCAACAACCCGCCGCGGACGCGGATGACCGGACTTCAGCGCCGGAGCCAGCTGATCGACGTCGGGCGCGGCCTCTTCGCCGTCCGCGGACTGGACGGCACCACCATCGAGGAAATCGCCGCCTGCGCGGGAGTCTCCAAGCCGGTCATTTACGAACATTTCGGTTCCAAGGAAGGGCTGTACACCCAGGTGGTGGACTTCGAGTTCCATATCCTGCTGGACGCCATCAATGCGGCCCTCACCGAGGAGGCGAAGCCGCGCGTCCTGGTGGAACGCGCCGCGCTGGCACTTCTGACCTACATCGAAGACCGCACCGAAGGTTTCCGGATCCTGATGCGGGACGCCCCGCCGTCCCAACCCGAAGGCGCTTTTTCCACCCTGCTCTCCCACGTCACCGCCCGCGTGGAGCACATCCTCTCCGACGAGTTCTCCCGCCGGGGGTTCAGCGGCGAGGACGGCGCCATGTACGCGCAGATGCTCGTGGGCATGGTGGCCATGACAGGCCAGTGGTGGCAGGACAGCCGCCAGCCCGACAAACACACCGTCTCCGCCCACCTGGTCAACCTCGCCTGGAACGGCCTGACCGGCCTCAAGAAAGACCCTGAGCTGAAGTCCGAGAGCTAAGTCTCCCTCGCCTTTCCGGGCCTTTGGTCACCTTTGCGAGTCCCCGCTTTGGTCACCTTCGCGGCGCAGTGGCCCTTCGCCGTCGCTTAGACACGACGCATAGGTGACGCTCCGGTCGCTGGGCGACCTCCACGCCACGATGCGCCGCGATGCGCGACTACACGAAGGTCCTCTGCCCCGCTAATGCCTATCTCTCCTTCGAGAGTCCCCGGCATGCCGCGTGCAGACCTCTAGGGTTCGACAGTCCCCCACCCGCCTGCCGAAGGTTCCGTTCAGCAGGGCCCGCTGCTCCCCTGAGGTGAGGTGCGTTGCCGTCGCCGGAGGCGGTCCGGCCGGGAGGTCCCCGCACGGCCCTCCCGTTCCTTCGTTCAGGACGTGAGCACGCTGGGAGGGGACGCTAGCTTCCGGAGGCGGTCCTTCGGAAAGTCGCGCATCGCGGCGCGTCAGGGCGTGGAGGTCGCTCAGCGACCGGAATGGCCTCTACGCGTCGTAAGCGTCGTCCCGAGGGACCCGACACGAGCTTGCGAGTGTTGGGAAGGGACCTACGCGCTAAGCGACGTCGAAGGGCCGGTTCCGGAACCCAAGCGAGGAGAACCGCAGGGGCTACTCCCCGAGGACCTCTACAGCTTCGAGCCATTCGAGTTCGAGGGCGTCGCGTTCGCCGGCCAGGTCTTTGAGTTGCCGGTTTTGCTCGGCCAGGGCGTCGAAGTCGGAGGCCTCGGTGCTTTTCAGCATCAGGTCGTGAAGCTTTTTCTCTGCCTGGTCCAGTTTGCCCAGCTGGCGTTCGATCCGGTTCTTGGCTTTGCGGGCGTCGCGCTTTTCGGCTTCGGAAGGGCCGGACTGGGCCGGCGCTGCCGCCGAACCGCCGCTGGTGACGGGGTTTCCGCCGCCGGTGACGGTGGATCCCGCAAGCGCAGCTTCGCGGAGTTCCAGGTACTGGTCCACACCGCCGGGCAGGCCGCGGAGCTTGCCGTCTCCAAGCAGGGCCATCTGGTGGTCGGTGACGCGCTCCAGGAGGTAGCGGTCGTGGCTGACCACCACCAGCGTCCCCGGCCAGCCGTCCAGGACGTCTTCCACAGCGGCAAGGGTGTCGGTGTCCAGATCGTTGGTGGGCTCGTCGAGCATCAGCACGTTCGGCTCCCCCACGAGCAATCGCAGGAGCTGCAGGCGCCGGCGCTCACCGCCGGAGAGGTCCTTCACCGGTGTCCACTGCTTCTGGTTGGTGAACCCGAGCTGCTCCACCAACTGCCCGGCGGTGAATTCCCGGCCGCCGACGTTAAAGGAACGTTTCTCCCGCTCGATGACTTCGATGACGCGAAGGTCGGAGACGTCGTCGAGCTCCTTGACCTCCTGCGTGAGCACGGCCGTGACCACGGTCTTGCCGCGCTTCAGCTTGCCGGCGTCGGGGGTGATCTGGCCGTTGAGGAGCTTCAGGAGGGTGGTCTTGCCGGCGCCGTTGACGCCTACCAATCCCAGGCGCTCACCCGGGGCGAGGCGGAGGGTGATGTTGTCAAAAAGCTTCCGGCCGTCGTCGGCGCCCTGGAAGTTGAGTGAGACGTGCTCCAGGTCCAGGACGTCCTTGCCCAGGCGGGCCGTGGCCATCTTGTTCAGCGCCATGGAATCCCGGGGTGCCGGGACGTCCTCGATAAGGGCGTTGGCTGCTTCGATCCGGAACTTCGGCTTTGATGTCCGTGCCGGTGCGCCGCGGCGCAGCCAGGCGAGCTCCTTCTTGACCAGCTGCTGTCGCTTGCTCTCCACCACGGAGGCCATCCGGTCCCGCTCGGCGCGGGCCAGCACGTAGGCCGCGTAACCGCCTTCGAAGGGGTCAACGATTCCGTCGTGGACTTCCCAGGTTTTAGTGCAGACTTCATCCAGGAACCAGCGGTCGTGGGTGACCACCAGGAACGCGCCCTGGTTGGCCCGCCAGCGTGTCTTCAGGTGCCGGGCCAGCCAGGCAACGCCCTCGACGTCGAGGTGGTTGGTGGGCTCGTCCAGCATGATGACGTCGTGGTCCTCGATCAGCAGCTTGGCGAGTGCCACGCGCCGCTTCTGGCCGCCGGAGAGGGCATGGACGTTGGCGTGCCAGTCCACGTCGGAAACCAGGCCGCCCATGATTTCGCGGATCCGGGGGTTCCGGGCCCACTCGTAGTCCGCCTGGTCCCCCACGATGGCGGCACCCACCGTGAGGTCACCGTCGAGCACGTCGCTCTGGTCCAGGTAGCCGACGTTGACGTCGCCGCGTTTGGTGACCCTGCCGGCGTCGGGGGTGGAGCGCAGCGCGAGCAGCCGCATGAGGGTGGATTTGCCGTCGCCGTTGCGGCCCACCATGCCGATCCTGTCACCCTCCTCGAGTCCCAGGGTGACGCCGTCCAGGACGGTGCGGGTTGCGTAGGAAACCGTGAGGTTCTCGCCGCCAAGAAGGTGTGCCAAAGGGTACTGCTTTCTGCTGCTCGGGTGGGATGAACGTGGGTTGAACGTTGTCAGATCAGGGTGTCGGAGATGATGCGTGCCCCTGGAACGGGGCCGTGCACGGCGATGGCCGACAAGCCGTAGCGCCGCAGATCTTCTGCCAGGCCGTCCGCGGTTAGGGAGTCATCCGCGAGCAGGGCAACCGTGGGACCGGAACCGGACACGATGCCCGCGATGGCTCCGTGGGATTCGCCAATGCCAAGCGTATCGCGGAGTGACGGTGCCAGTTCTATGGAGGCGCGCTGGAGATCGTTCACCAGGACGCGGCTCAGGGCTTCGGCATCGCCGCTCCGCAGTGCGGTCAGGATCTGGGGGTCGACGCCGGTGGGCTCGGTGGCATTGACGCCTTCAGCGTCGCGCAGCCGGTCCAGGGTTCGGTACACCTCCGGGGTGGACAGGCCATAATCCGCCGTCACCAGGACCCAGTGGGTCTGCGCCTTCGCCAGCGCCGGGGACAGCTTGTCACCCAGCCCCAGCCCAACTGCGGTGCCGCCCAGCAGGGAAAAGGGGACGTCCGCGCCGAGTTCTGCGGCCAGGTGGGCCAGTTCCTCCCGCGACAGGCCGCTGTTCCACAGCGCGTCGCAGGCCAGGAGGGTGGCTGCCGCGTCCGCCGACCCGCCGCCCATGCCGCCGGCCACGGGCACGCGTTTGGTGATTTCCAGGTGAACCCCGGTGGAGTGTTCAGAGACGTCCGCCATGATGGCGGCCGCTTTGTAGGCCAGGTTGTTGCCGTCCAGGGGGATGTCCACGGCGTCCAGGTCAAGCGTGCTGTCCGCACTGAGGCTGACTGTGATTCCGGGCGTTTCGGTACTGGTGGCGGCCACTTCCTCATAGAGGGAAACGGCGAGGTAAACGCTGGCTACCGAGTGGTAGCCGTCAGGACGGAGCGGGCCGACATCAAGGGACACGTTGACCTTGCCCGGAGCTTTCACCCGGACCGTCCTCGCAGTGAACCGCCCTGCCACGGGTTTCACGCCCCGGCCTCCTTGGCTTCGGCGATCCTGGCGAACGCGGCGATGTCGATGACCTCGCCCCGGGCCGTGGGGTCGACGCCGGCTGCCACCAGGCAGCGTTCGGCCTCCGGCGCTCCCCCGGCCCAGCCGGCAAGGGCGGCGCGCAGGGTTTTGCGCCGCTGGGCGAAAGCGGCGTCCACCACGGCGAAGACCTGCTCGCGGCTGGCTGTAGTGGCCGGCGGTTCGCGGCGGGTGAAGGCAACCAGGCCGGAGTGGATCTTGGGCGCTGGCCAGAAAACGTTCATGCCGATCACGCCGGCCTTGCGCATCTGGCTGTACCACGCGGCCTTGACCGACGGGACGCCATACGTTTTCGATCCGGGTCCGGCAGCCAGCCGGTCCGCCACCTCGTCCTGTACCATGACCAGGCCGTGCTGCAGGCTGGGGAAATGCTGCAGCAGGTGCAGCACCACGGGCACGGCCACGTTATAGGGCAGGTTGGCCACCAGCGCAGTGGGCTGGACCGGGAGTTCGGTGACCTTCATGGCGTCGGCATGGACCAGGTGGAAGGAACCCGCAGCGGCAGGCCGCCATTCCTTCACCGTCTCCGGAAGCTTCGCAGCCAGTACCGGATCGATTTCGACGGCGACCACGGAGGCTGCCGCGTCCAGGAGCCCCAAGGTCAGGGAGCCGAGGCCTGGCCCGACTTCGAGTACTGTTTCCTCCGGCCCCACGCCCGCGGCAGCCACGATCCTGCGGATCGTGTTGCCATCGATCACGAAATTCTGGCCCAGGGTCTTGGTTGGCCTGATGCCGATTTCCTCCGCCAGCCGTCGTATGTCGGAGGCACCAAACAAGGGTGCGGGCGCGGCGGGGATGGGTTCAGTCACCTAGGTATCCTATCCCGCGCGCCGGTTCCGTCCGGTCCGGTCTATGCCCGCGGTCGGCCTGCTTAACGGCAGCGGCCGGGCCCGGAAAGTCCGGTGCCGTCAACAGGGTGACCATCGTGGCGCCCAC
>NZ_JBNHIE010000005.1:0-313677 GCF_059093025.1 Arthrobacter sp. 210 2 | reverse complement strand
GGCCACCTTTCCCAGGAAAGGTGGCCCGCCGTCGTCGTACTTGGGCCCACGCCGCCGAGGGGTCCCTGGCCGAAGCGAAGCGAGGCCGGGGAGGCGGTGGGGATTAGATGTTGAAGCCGAGGGCCCGCATCTGGTCCTTGCCGTCGTCGGTGATCCGCTCCGGACCCCATGGCGGCATCCACACCCAGTTCAGGCGCCAGTCGTCCACAACGCCGTCCAGCGCCTTGCCAACCTGCTCCTCGAGCACGTCGGTGAGCGGGCATGCGGCGGTGGTCAGCGTCATGTCGATCAGCAGCGCACCGTCGTCGTCGGAGTACTTCAGGCCGTACAGCAGGCCGAGGTCCACCACGTTGACGCCGAGCTCAGGATCGATGACGTCCTTGAGGGCCTCTTCGACGTCCTCAAGGCTCGTGCGGGCTGCATTGATTTCGGTCATGGCAGGGTCCTGACTAGGCCTGTACCGCGACGGGTGCGGCAGCAGTGCCGGCGCCCTTGGCGTAGCGGTCGTAGCCTTCTTCTTCGAGGCGGTCGGCCAGTTCCGGGCCGCCCTCTTCGACAACCTGGCCGTCCACGAACACGTGGACGAAGTCAGGCTTGATGTAGCGCAGGATGCGGGTGTAGTGCGTGATGAGCAGCGTGCCCATCTTCCCCTCGGCGTGGGCGCGGTTGACGCCCTCGGAGACGACCTTCAGCGCGTCGACGTCCAGGCCGGAGTCGGTCTCGTCGAGGACCGCGAACTTGGGCTTGAAGAGCTCCAGCTGGAGGATCTCCACGCGCTTCTTCTCGCCGCCGGAGAAGCCTTCGTTGACGTTGCGCTGGGCGAAGTCGGCGTCGATGCGCAGCTGCTCCATGGCAGCCTTGACGTCCTTGGTCCAGGTGCGCAGCTTGGGTGCTTCGCCGTCGATGGCGGTCTTGGCGGTGCGCAGGAAGTTGGTCATGCTGACACCGGGGACCTCCACGGGGTACTGCATGGCCAGGAAGACGCCGGCGCGGGCGCGCTCGTCCACGCTCATCTCCAGGACGTCTTCGCCGTCCAAGGTGATGGAGCCGCTGGTGACGTTGTACCGCGGGTGGCCGGCGATGGTGGAGGCCAGCGTGGACTTGCCGGAGCCGTTGGGGCCCATGATGGCGTGGGTTTCGCCGGTCCGGATGGTCAGGCTGACGCCCTTCAGGATTTCCTTGGTGCCCTGCTCCGTGTCAATGCTGACGTGCAGGTCCTTGATCTCAAGAGTAGACATGTGTCTTGTTCTCCTCTGCACCGTGCCTGGCGGCGGCGGTGCGGTCTCTGTCTGGAAGTTGGTTCGTAAATCTGTGGTGCTAGCTGAAGTTCGGAGCTTCGGCGCCGTTGAGGACATTGGTGAAGTCCACGTAGACCTCGTCCCCGCTGATCTCGACGGCGAACACCGGGACGGGATCGTAGGCGGGCAACTGCAGCGGCTCGCCGCTGCGCAGGTCGAACTGCGAGCCGTGGCCCCAGCATTCGATGGCGCAGCCCTCCACGTCACCCTCGGACAGGGAAATGTCCGCGTGTGAGCAGGTGTCGCCTATCGCATGGATCTCCCCCATGGAGTCCTTGACGATCGCCACAGGGTAGTCGTCGATCAGGATCCGCAGCGCCTGCTTCAGCTGGATGTCATCCACCTTGCAGACAAGCTCGCCCTTTGGCTGGTCAGTCATCTGTAAACCCGTGCTCCGTACCTTCTAGTTGTCCGTCAGTGCGAGTTCGTGCTCAACAGCTTCGGTCAGCCGCTCCTCGATGGAGGGGACCTTGATCTGCTGGATGATCTCGTTCAGGAAGCCACGCACCACCAGCCGGCGGGCCACGGACTCGGGGATGCCGCGCGCCATCAGGTAGAAGAGGTGCTCGTCGTCCATCCGACCGGTGGCGCTGGCGTGGCCTGCACCCTCAATCAGCCCGGTCTCGATCTCGAGGTTGGGCACGGAGTCGGCGCGGGCGCCGTCGGTCAGCAGCAGGTTGCGGTTGGCCTCGTACGTGTCGGTGCCTTCGGCTTCCTTGCGGATGAGGACGTCGCCAACCCAGACGGCGTGGGCGTTGCGGCCCTGCAGCGCGCCCTTGTACAGGACGTTGGACTTGCAGTTGGGCACGGCGTGGTCCACGAACAGGCGCTGCTCAAGGTGCTGGCCGGCGTCGGCGAAGTACAGGCCGAACAGTTCAGCCTCGCCGCCGGGGGCGGTGAAACGGGCCGACGGCGTGACGCGGACAAGGTCGCCGCCGAGGCTTACCATGACGTGCTTGAGCTTGGCGTCGCGGCCGATCTTAGCCTGCTGGGAGGAGGCGTGGACGGCGTCGTCGTTCCATTCCTGGAGCGAGACAACCGTGAGGCTGGCACCGTCTTCCACGATGATCTCAACGTTTTCCGAGACCACGGCAGAGCCGCGGTGGTTCAGGACCACAACAGCCTTGGAGAACTTCTTGGCGACGATCACCAGGTGCTGGGCGGCGGCATCAAGGGACGTGCCTTCGATGTCGATGGTGATTTCGGTCAGCGCCTCGAACTCCGACGGAATGGTGACCACCGTGGCCTGGGCGAAGTTCTCCCAGGCGTTGGCGGACACGCGGTCCTCAGGAATGCCGGCAGTACCGATCCGCTGGTCGTCGCGGCCGACGCCCTCTACGGTGACGTCTTCCGGGCCCTTGACGATCACGGTCGGCGCCGCGCCGGACAGGACCTCGGTGTGCAGGCCGCGCAGGCGCTTCAGCGGGGTGAAGCGCCAGTCTTCCTCCAGGCCGGTGAGCGGCTTGAAGTCGGCCAGCTTGTAGGACGTCAGGCGGCCGGCGCGTGAGCTGTCCGGAACGCCTTCGCCGCCGCCGTGCGAGTGGCTCTTGGCAGAGGCGCCGGCAAGCGGAGCCTTGGAGCCTGCCGCGTTGATGGGCGACAGGCTTTCGCCTTCTTCGGTGAAGCCGTCGATGAACGGCTGGGCTGAGGGCGCGCCGATGCGGGCCTTTTCAGTAGTGATTTCAGTCATCGTTATCCGACGGACCCTTCCATCTGCAGTTCAATCAGGCGGTTCAGCTCAAGTGCGTACTCCATGGGGAGCTCGCGGGCAATCGGCTCGATGAAGCCGCGGACGATCATCGCCATGGCTTCGTCTTCGCGCATGCCGCGGGACATCAGGTAGAAGAGCTGTTCTTCGCTGACCCGGGAAACAGTTGCTTCGTGGCCCATCACAACGTCGTCCTCGCGGATGTCGATGTAGGGGTAGGTGTCCGACCGGCTGATCGTGTCAACGAGCAGGGCGTCGCAGCGGACGGTGTTGGCGGAGTGCTTGGCGCCTTCACGGACCTGAACCAGGCCGCGGTAAGCGGCACGGCCGCCGCCGCGGGCCACCGACTTGGAGATGATGGAGCTCTTGGTGTTCGGCGCGATGTGGACCATCTTGGAGCCGGTGTCCTGGTGCTGGCCCTCTCCGGCGAACGCGATGGAGAGAGTCTCGCCCTTGGCGTGCTCGCCCACGAGGTAGACGGCCGGGTACTTCATGGTGACCTTGGAACCGATGTTGCCATCGACCCATTCCATGGTGGCGCCCTCTTCGCAGATGGCGCGCTTGGTCACCAGGTTGTAGACGTTGTTCGACCAGTTCTGGATGGTGGTGTACCGGACGCGGGCGCCCTTCTTCACGATGATTTCCACCACGGCGGAGTGCAGCGAGTCCGAGGTGTAGATCGGCGCGGTGCAGCCCTCGATGTAGTGGACGTAGGAGTCCTCATCGGCGATGATCAGGGTCCGCTCGAACTGGCCCATGTTTTCCGTGTTGATGCGGAAGTATGCCTGCAGCGGGATGTCCACGTGGACGCCCTTGGGGACGTATACGAAGGAACCGCCGGACCAGACGGCCGTGTTCAGGGAAGCGAACTTGTTGTCGCCCACCGGGATGACGGTGCCGAAGTACTCCTGGAAGATCTCCGGGTGCTCCCGCAGCGCGGTGTCGGTGTCCAGGAAGATGACGCCCTGGGCTTCGAGGTCCTCGCGGATCTGGTGGTAGACAACCTCGGACTCGTACTGTGCGGCCACGCCGGAGACCAGGCGGCTGCGCTCAGCTTCCGGGATGCCCAGCTTCTCGTACGTGTTCCGGATGTCCTCGGGCAGGTCTTCCCAGGTGGCAGCCTGCTTCTCGGTGGACCGGACGAAGTACTTGATGTTGTCGAAGTCGATGCCGGAGAGGTCTGCACCCCAGGTGGGCATGGGCTTGCGGTCGAAGTACTTCAGGCCCTTGAGGCGAAGGTCGAGCATCCACTCGGGTTCGCTCTTCTTGTCCGAGATGTCACGGACCACTTCGTCATTGATGCCGCGGCGGGCGTTGGCACCGACATCGTTCTTGTCGGCCCAGCCGTACTCGTAGTTACCGATGCCGTGGAGCTCGGGATTCTTCTCCAGAATCTCCGAGATCACAGTGTTTTCGGCTACCGCTTTCTCTGATAGTTGGTCCGTCATCACGGCCTTTCTTGCTGATGGTTGGTTACTTCATTCAGGCTGGCGGGGGCTGCCGAAGGCCTTGTGGGCCCCTGGGCAGACAGCCTGCCTGTAGGAATATGGGTTGTGCAGACATGCCCGCCGCGGGCAAGCGTGGAGAGCCGGCGGACGTCCACGCCAACGAGCCTCGAGAAGACCTCGGTCTCCACGTCGCAGAACACGGGGAACCGGGCGGCGAGCTGTTGGATGGGGCAGTGACCCTGGCAGAGCTGGACGCTGGACAGCGCAGCCGGAAGCGGGGCCTTGGCCTCGATGGACGCCGCGGACGAAACAAAGTTATCGCGGGTCAGGGCGTCGGACAACGCTTTGGCCCGGTCGCTGATGTCCGGACCGGCCTTTTCGATTTCCGGCGCGTACCGCCGTTCCATGTCGGCAAAACGCTCGACGGCGAATGCCCGGACGGCGTCGGGTCCGGCAACTTTCTGCAGCTGCTGGAGTGCAAGGGCGGCGATGTCCAGATAGTCGTTGCCGAGGCTCGACTGGCCCTCGGAACTGAGGACATAGCGGCGGGCAGGGCGGCCAGCCCCGGCGCCGGAACGCGCAACACGCTTGACTTCGATGACGCCCGCGCGGGATAAATGGTCCAGGTGCCGGCGCACGGCAGCCGGCGTGAATCCGAGCAGGTCGCCGAGTTCGGCGGCACTGACAGGCCCGTGCTCCAGGACCGCCGCAAGGACGCGGTCCCGGGTGCGCTCATCCGCATCGGCCACCGGACCGGAGGCCGCGGGGCCCCGGTCTGCGGGAGCCTGGGAGGCTCCGTGCCCGGCAAAAGGCACAGCAGTAGCATTGCTCATGGAATACACAACACAATCATGTCGTAATTTACTCCCCCACTCCAGTAAGGACAGGCTGACCTCAGCAGGCTCCCGGCGGACGGCGGAAAATACTACGTCCCGTAGAATACTGGGGTGCGTTCCCCCCAATCCCCCGTTCTGTCCATCAGCGGGCTCATTAAGGATGTCGGCCCGCTTACCAGCCTTGACGGCAAAATGCTTCGGGTGGTCAGCGGCATTTCACTCGTTGCCGAACGCGGACAGGTAACGGCCCTGCTGGGGGCCAACGGGGCAGGCAAAACCACCACCCTCGAATGTGCGCAGGGCCTGCAAAAAAGGACCGGCGGCAACATCTCACTGCTGGGACACGATCCCGCCGCAGCAGGGGCAGGGCTGCGCTCCCGCGTAGGTGTGATGCTCCAGGACGGCGGGCTGCCGCCGTCGGCCCGTCCCATTCCGCTGCTGCGGCACATTGCCGGACTGTATGCCCGGCCCTGGCCGGTGGATGAGCTGATCGAGCGGCTGGGGATCGATACCTTCGGCAGGACCACCGTCCGCCGGCTCTCCGGCGGGCAGAAGCAGCGCCTGGCCCTCGCCGCCGCGCTGATCGGCAGGCCCGAAGTTCTGTTCCTGGATGAACCCAGCGCGGGCCTGGACCCCCAGTCGCGGCAGCTGGTGTTCGACCTCATTTCCGAGCTGCGCGACGCGGGGATGGGCATCATCCTCACCACGCACCTGATGGACGACGCCCAGCGCCTGGCTGACTATGTCTACATCATCGACGGCGGCCGCAACGTTGCCGAGGGAACCGTCCGGGAGCTGCTGCAGCGCGACCCGTCCGTCGAAGCAGGTGCGGAGCATGTCCGGACACTGGTGTTCGAGGCGCCGCCGGGCTTGGATCCTGCTGCCGTACTTCCGGCGCATATCGATGTCACCGAAGCCCGGGCCGGCAGCTACTGCATCACGGGCACTCTGACGCCCGCACACCTCGCCGCGTTGGCGACCTGGTGGGAGACCCACAACATCATGCCCGCCTCGATGAGCCTGCAGGCGCGTAGCCTTGAAGACGTCTTTCTGGATATCTCGGGAAAGGACATCCGATGAAGCCGACCCAATCCGGTGCCGCCACCGGCGGCACCGCGGAGGCATCGGACCGGCAAGAGGCCGCAACCCTGCTCCGCCGCGTGCTGCTTCAGGGCAAATACGAAGCCCTGACCATGCTGCGCAACGGCGAGCAGCTGATCCTGGCTGTGGTGCTGCCGCTACTTGCGCTCGTGGGACTGACCGTGACGCCGTTCCTCGACGGGATGGGCGCGAGCCGCATCGACGTGGCCGTACCGGGCATCCTGGCACTGTGCGCAATGTCCACGGCATTCACCGGCCAGGGCATCGCCACCGGCTTCGACCGCCGCTACGGGGTGCTCCGGTTCCTGTCCACCACTCCCCTGGGCCGCGGCGGGCTGATCGCCGGCAAGGCTCTCTCGGTTCTGGCCGTGTTGTGCCTGCAGGTGGCAGTGGTCAGTGCCGTCGCCTTTGCCCTGGGCTGGCAGCCGCCGGCGGCCGGCTGGGTTCCCGGGCTGGCACTCCTTGCACTGGGCGCTGCCGCGTTCACGGCCCTCGGCCTGCTGGTGGCGGGGACGGTCCGGCCGGAAGCCACCCTGGCCATCACCAACCTGCTGTGGATCCTCCTGGGCGCATTGGGGGGAATCGTGATCCCCGCAGAAAGGCTCCCGGCCGCAGCCCAGGGCCTGGTGGGGTTCCTGCCTTCAGGGGCACTGGGCGAAGCCATGCGCGACGCATTCCTCGCCGGCGCCGTGAACGGCGGCGCCGCCCTCATACTGCTGCTCTGGACCCTGGTTGCCGGGGCAGCTGCCATCCGTTGGTTCAAGTGGAATTGAGTACATCGTGAGCACGGCTTCACGCCTTCCCCAAATGGCCGGCCGCCTGGTATCCCGGCTGCCCCGCACCGTGGACGCCCGCGTCCGCCGCCTCGCTGTTGCGTCCCTGATCGGGCAGACGCTGCTTGTGGTGACGGGCGGGGCCGTACGGCTGACTGCCTCCGGGCTCGGCTGCCCCACCTGGCCACGCTGCACGGACACATCCCTGGTCAACACGCCGGAGATGGGCATCCACGGATTCATCGAATTCGGCAACAGGCTCCTTACCTTTGCCCTGGCCGCCGTCGCAGCCCTGATGCTCGTGTACCTGTGGAATCTCCGGAAGGAGCGCAGGGACCTGTTCCTCCTGGCCCTTGGCCTGCTGGCCAGCATCCCGGCCCAGGCCGTGATCGGCGGCATTACAGTGCTGACCAACCTCAACCCCTGGGTGGTGGGGCTGCACTTCCTGGTGTCCATGGCACTGGTGGTGTTCGCCACCCTGCTGGTGAACCGTGCCTTCGGCAGGACCGGCCGGTTCATGGCGGCCCGGCACCGCGCCCTGCCGGGGATCATGCGGCCGGTGACTGCCGCCGTCGCGCTTTTTTCCGCCCTCGCCGTGATGCTGGGCGTGGTGGTGACCGGGGCCGGGCCGCACGCCGGGGACGCCGACGCTCCCCGCAACGGGCTGGACTGGGACCTGTTCTCCCACATCCACGCCGTGCCTGCCTACCTGATCACGGCCGGGACCGCCGTCGCGCTGGCGCTCGTGGTCATGCGCCGGATTAACGGGCCCTTCCGCACCGCTGTCCTTGGGCTCCTGGGAGTCACCGTGCTGCAGGCCGTCATCGGCTTCACCCAGTACTACAACGGCATTCCGGCCCTGCTGGTGGCCGCGCACATGCTCGGGGCCGCGCTGCTGATGGCCGCGGCAACCAACGCCTGGGACATCGCCCGGTCCAGCCCGGTGGAGTAGTCCGCCCTGCACGGCAAGGGCCCCGGTTCCATGGAACCGGGGCCCTTGCCGTATCGGCTGGGCGCCTTGCCGCTTAGCCCGTAGGCGCCTTCGCCGAACCCGCTGCCCCGGCCTTGGCCGCGGCCTGCGCCGGATCCAGGAACTCGATGCCGGACGTCGTCACAAGAAGTACCCGCGCCGTCGCAATGTCGTAGAAGAGGCCGGTCGTTTCGACGGCTCCCCTGGCCAGCGCCGGACCAACCACCGGGTGCGTTTCCAGCTTGCTGAGCTGCACGGCAACATTGACCATGCCCAGCTGGTCTACCCGGCTGTACCCGGCATCCGCCGCAGCGACAGCAACCGGATGGTCCGCCAGCAGTTCCAGGTAGCTCGGCCGGGCGTGGTTGAGCCAGGCATCGAATCCCGCGCCCAGGGCCTTGTTCCCGTTGCCGGCGGCGTCCTCGATCAGGGCCTTCATGGCTCCGCAATTCGAATGTCCGCAGATAACGATGGAGTCCACCGCCAAACCTTTCACGGCAAACGAGAGCGCAGAGTCGATGGACGCATCCTGGCCGTCATGGCACACCACGTTGCCGATGTTCCGCAGGGTGAGCAGGTCACCTGGGCCGCTGCTGGTCAGCAGGTTCGGGTTCACCCGGGAGTCAACGCAGGCCACGAACAGCGTGTCCGGGTTCTGGCCTTCCGCCAGATCCTGCACCAGCGGACGCACCTTGTCCGCGAAGCGCCGGTGGTATTTGTTGATCCCGCCAAGGATGGAGCGCCGGGGCTGCGGGTCCTCCCCCGTTTCCCCTGCGGACTGCCACGATGTGCGGGGCGGCAGCGGCAGCTCATGGGCTTCCCGGCGTTTGGGCACCTGGTGGGCCGCATCCTGGAAGAGCGTGTTTCCGTGTTCCTCCAGCGCGACGGTCCCGCCGGCGGCCTGGTACTGCTTCCGCCAGGCGACAACGGCCTCACGGAAGGCATGGTCCAGGTAGTCGGCGTTCAGCTCCATCACAACGTCCTTGCCGTCCGGGACGGAGTGCAGCACGCGGTTCAGCCTCGGCAGGGCGAAGAAACTGCACGATCCGGTGATGGTGACCCGCCACAGGTCCGACGGCGGGACGGGCGGGTATGCCTGAACCGAGGCCCGCAGCACGCGCCACAGCACGCTGGCCGCGGCCAGTGCCAGGCCGATGAGGACGCCCTCGAGCAGGTTGAGGAAGACGACGCAGAGCAGCGTCACGATGTAGATCAGGAGGTCCCCGGTACGACGGCTGGTCCTGATGTCGGCCACCTTGATCAGGCGGGCACCGATCACCACGAGCAGCCCTGCCAGGACGGCGAGCGGGATCAACTGAATGAGTCCGGCGAAGAGGGCGGAGAAGGCCAGGACCCAGACGCCGTGCAGGACGGCGGAGGCGCGGGTGGCAGCGCCCGCCTCCACGTTGGTGGCGCTGCGCACGATGACGCCCGTGACGGGCAGTCCGCCGAGGGAGCCGGACAGGATGTTGGCGGCTCCCTGGCCCATCAGTTCCCGGTTCAGGTTGGTCCGTGCGCCGTTGTGCATCTTGTCGACGGCGACGGCTGACAGCAGCGATTCGATGCTGGCGATCAGGGCCATGGAAAGAACTGCGAAGGCTATTGCACGCCAGTTGCCTTCCGGTAGCTGGGGCAGCGCCACGGCGTCGAGGATTGATCCGTTGAAGGAGATGCGTTCCACGGCGGGCGCGAACGCCACGGACAGGGCTGTCCCGGCCACGACGGCGGCCAGGGGTCCCGGGACCCGGCGCACGGCAGCCGGAAGGTGCTTCCAGGCCAGCAGGATCACCACCACGGCGAGCCCGAGCAACGCTGCGTGCAGTTCCAGGTTGATGATGGCGGCGGGGAGGCCCGTGAGGTTCTCCAGCGCGGAGCCTGCCGGCTGGGAGCCGAGCAGGACGTGGATCTGCTGCAGCATGATGGTGATGCCGATGCCGGCCAGCATCGCCTTCACCACCACGGGTGAGACGGCTAGGGCGGCCCTGCCCACGCGGCTGATGCCGAGCAGGAGCTGGACGACGCCGGCAGCCGCGGTGACCGCGCAGGTCACCTGCCAGCCGAATTCCTGCACCAGCCCGGCCACGATGACGGTCAATCCGGCAGCGGGTCCGCTCACCTGGAGCGGGGATCCGCCCAGGCTGCCTGCGACGATGCCGCCGACGGCGGCGGCGATCAGTCCGGCCATGATCGGGGCGCCGGATGCCGCGGCGATGCCGAGCGAAAGGGGCAGCGCGACGAGGAACACAACGAGCGACGCCGGGACGTCAGCGGCCAGGTGCGTGAGGAATCGGGGACGCCGGGACCTGGGGCGCTCCCCTGGGTCCTGTGGTTTTTCTTGCGGCGGGGGGTCGTTCCTTGAAGCGGTTCCGGTGGTGGGATCGTGTGCCTGTGCCATGGGTTTCCTTTTGCTCGCGGGCAGGATCCACCCCAGAGTAAGCAGAGGGTCACGGCAGGTGACACGAAACGTGATCAATATGACAAATTAGTCATGCGCTTGATGGGCGGGGGTTATCGCGGGGGCATCCCGCTCTCACTCGCCTTCGACAGCGTGAATATTCCATAGCGCATCGCACCGGTGCGATAGGCCAGGATCAGGCGCGGGATGCTTAGGACGAAGATGCGGTTGCGTGCGCGCAGGGCGAGGTGCCGGGTCTCGGAATCGACGAGCAAGGCCTTCAGAAGCCGGAGGGCGCAGATCGTCCAAGTGCGCGCGACGCGGCGGCTGACATCCTCATAGCCGGCGATCGTAAACCCCGCCGACGTTGCCATTGCCTCATACTCCTCGCGCGTGCCCATTGAGGGCAGGCGCCCTTCGCGGCAGATCGGTTCGAGCAGGTGGCGAACCTTCCAGCCGCTGTCATCAGTCTCGGCGAGCCACGCACAGATCACGAAGCGGCCGCCGGGCGACAGCACGCGATGCGCCTCGGCGAAAAACCGGGGCTTGTCCACCATGTGCTCGCTGGACTCGATCGCCCACGCGGCATTGGCCGAGGCATCGTTCAGCCCGTTGGCGAGCCAGTCGCGGAGTTGGATGTCCACGTCAGGTACGGGATGCGCGGCGGCGTAGTGTGCCTGCTCAGCAGAAAGCGTGAAGCCGGTAACGCGAACGCTGCGTGTGCTTGCGAGCTGCCTTGCGGTGGAACCATAGCCGCAGCCGATGTCGACGCAGGCCTCGCCGGGCATAAGGCGCAGCCGGTCAGCGACCGTCTCAACCAGGGCCTCGACGGCCTCCGCGGGCGTCTCGCGTCCCGTCACCCATAGACCGTGATGGACGTGCTCACCCCACACCCGGCGATATATCGGATCGAGTTCGTCGTAGTGATCCGCGACTGCCACTGCGGTTTGGGAAATATTGGGGACGATCACGCCGTCACACTACAACGCGGGCCCATGCCTACGTAAGGTCTCGGCTCACGGCTGCTCGGTCCTTCTTCTGGCCGGAAGCCCGCTCTGATCCAAGGCCGGGCAGTCAGCGCCTGGTCTCGTACCTGGTCAGGACCACACCATCGGGAAACGTCCGGGTCTCCACCAGGCTCAGGTTTACCCAGTTGTCCAGGGCGGTGAAGAACGGTGTGCCGCCGCCCACCAGAACCGGGTGGGTGACGATCAAATATTGATCGATCAGCCCGGCCCGCATGGCCGCTGCGGCGAGTGTGGCACCGGCGATGTCCATTGTGCCGCCGTCATCGGCCTTGAGCCGTGTAATCTCGGTGACCGCGTCACTGGTGACCAGGCGGGTGTTCCAGTCGACCGTGCGGGTCGTCGAGGAGAACACTATTTTCGGCATGTCCCGCCAGCGGCGGGCATACTCGATGTGCGCCGGTGTGGCGCCGGGTTGCTGGTCCGCGGTCGGCCAGTGGGAGCTCATCGTCTCCCACAGTTTGCGCCCGTACAGCGCCAGGCCCGTCGCCCCCACCCGGTCGGACCACCATTGGAACAGCTCATCGCTCGGCACGCTCCAGCCGAGGGCGTCGCCGGGCGCGGCGATGTAGCCATCTACGCTCACGTTCATGCCATAGGTCAGGTTACGCATGGCGTCAGTCTCCCGTGAGGCGGTCTTCGTTGTACAGGCCAGCGGTTGACGGAGGTAAACCCATGCGCTGCAGGTGCTCCTACAAAGTGTCACAAATGCGCTCTGCAGCAGATGGGCAGTGCCGGAACGGATCGTCCGCCACAGCCCCCTGGTCAGCGTGGTCGACAACTACGACCACCTCGGCTTCAAGGCATCAGACGTGACGCGGGATCAAAGAGACATGATCGCGTCCCTGGTTCAAGCGGTCCTTCCCGGTGCGCAGTGGCCCGCAGTCCCTGCCGTCCACCCCTATACGGAGCAGGGCTTACAGGTTGATGTTCTCATGGACGGGGAATGGCTCGAACTCGCGGTATGCGGTCTTATGGCCGGGCACTTATTCTCACAAGCTGGACTGGATCCCACCAAGTGGTCCGGGCTCGCCCTTGGCATGGGCTTGGACCGCGCCCTGATGCTGCGAAAGGGCATCCCCGACATCAGGTTGCTCCGGCCTACGGATAGGCGCGTTGAACACCAAATGTTGGACCTGGCGCCATGGCAGCCGGTCTCCCAAATGCCACCCATCCGGCGGGACATCTCAATCGTCGTTGAAACTTCCGGTGCCAGCCCAGGAGCGGCTCAAGATCCGTGAAGGACAGGCCAACGCGCTGATACGGCTCGTGCTGCGCCCTCTTACCAAGGACGATGACAGATCTCCAGGCCAACCAGATCCGCGACGATGTCTACCTTGCCCTGCACGATGGGCCGGTAAAGGAGCTCATCGACGGGTAAAGCTCCTACATGGGGTGCCGGCAGCACCTGCTTGGGCTGCCGGCACCCACCACCTCCCAGGCTGCCGAACACATTCCACTGGACACGCGTTGGCAGAGGGACACTCTTGGAGTAACCGCACCGACTGCGCATTGCGCTGACCCCGGGCGGTCGCCTGCCGCCGGTGTCGGGCACCACTGAGATGTCGACTCCGTCGGGTTCGCTTGAACATGGCTCCGATGCTTGAAGGACCGACGACATGACGAACAGCAACGATTACGGTCATCACAGGCGACCATCGCGGACTTCGAGGAACGGTCCGCGCCGACGGTGGGTACTCTGCTTGATCCCGGCACTGACCGCCGCACTCGTTCTAACGGGAGTGTCGAGCGCCGGCGCCTCGAACGCTCGGAACGCGGCGCCGGCGAACACGGACGTCCTCATCGAGTGGAGCAGCATCGCCCAAGACCACGTCATCCCATTGCGTCCCACGGCTCACGGCCAGCTCCGCGGCATGGCGATGGTTCAGGGCGCGGTGTACGACGCCGTGAACGCCCTTGACCGCGGGTACCAGCCGTATCTGCTCGACGGCGGCTCGATCGGCGTCGGGCCGGAGGCATCGTTTGATGCGGCGATCTCGACAGCCGCACACCACGTGCTCGTCACTCTTGTCCCGTCGGACAAAGTAGCTGGCCTCGATGCTGCGTACGCAGCAACGCTCGCGGGCGTCGCCGACGGCCCGAACAAGGACGAAGGCGTCGCCGCCGGTGAGGCCGCCGCGGCAGCGATGATCCTCGCCCGCACCGATGACGGGTTCATGGTCCCGTTCGAGTTCAACATCGGACCCGAACCCGGCGACTGGCGGCCCGTCACACCCGATGCCCGCGATCCGGACGCCTGGGTGGCCAATCTCAAACCGTTCATGATCGAGAATCCCGACGCGTTCCGCTCGGAGGGTCCCAACCCGCTGAGCAGTGCCGAGTACACAGCGGACTTCAACGAGGTCAAGGAGATCGGTGCGCTCGCGAGTAGCACTCGAACCGACGACCAGACCACTGCGGCCATCTTCTGGCAAGCCGCGCCGGTAGCACTCTGGAACGGCGTGTTCCGCAGTCTCGCCGTAAAGCACGGACTTGACCTGCCCGACGCGGCTCGACTCTTCGCGATGACCAACCTCGCCGCCGCTGATGGCGCGGTGGCTTGCTGGAACGACAGGTACTACTGGAACTTCTGGCGTCCGATGGCGGCGATTCGCGAAGCCGACACCGACGGCAATCCGGAGACGGCAGCCGATCGGACATGGAAACCGCTCTTCGATGCATCGACAGTGACCGTCCCGCCGCTCGGCACACCGCCGTTCCCGGAGCACCCGTCCGGTCACGGCTGCGTCAGCGGCGCGACTCTCTCCGCGGCGCAGGAGTTCTTCGGCACGGACGAGGTCGCCTTCGACGTGAACTCCGGTCGCTTCCCGGGCGAGCCACGGCACTTCGACGGGTTCTCCGCGGCGATACAGGAGGTCATTGATTCTCGCGTCTGGTGCGGCATCCACTTCCGCACCGCCGCTGTACAGGGCGCCGAGCTCGGCAACGAGGTTGCGTCGTGGCTCAGCGATCACTACTTCCAGCCCGCGACATGTTGGTAGCGTCCTGCGACGAGCCCCAATGGTGGAACCCTGCGCCGGAGGGAAGCTCGATGGGTTGGGAGGAGAGCAGCGTAGTGACATGAGAAATGGCGGGCAGTTTCTCCCGAGGAAACAAGGCCCGCCATCCCTTAGAGGACCATCCTAAGTTTCTCGGCTTCCCAGCGAAGACGGTGGGCTGCTCGTCACAGCGACCTCGGGTCTGACGGGCCAGCGGCCCGTCACCTTGCGGAAATCAATGGCCCGCAGCAATGGAGTCATGTCGTAAGCGCTCATGTTCATGCTGAGCTTGACACCATGAACGGACGTCACTGTCAGGAACTGCTGACCTCTCAACGTCCCTACGCCGTAGTGCACGATGTCGTCATAGGCAATCAAGTGTTCCTTGCCGAGCACGCTGCGAAAGGCAACTTCATAGGCGCGCGGAGCCACGTAAAAGTTGCGGTACATCGTGATGAATGCCATCCCGCCCAAGAGAATCGCCACCGAAGCAATACGGGCACCTAGAGGTGCCCGGGCTGTAGTAAAGGCGAACAGGCCCATGAGGAATCCCACGGACACGCAGAGCCAGCCAAAGATCAACAGCACCTTTGGCATACGGACCTGCTCCGGATACTCCTTGGACCGGTTGGGGTGCTTGCGTGCCCACCATGCAATGGCGGCAATGGACAAAGTCGTGAATACGGTGATGGAGATGTTTATGATCTGCACGGTCGACATTCTTCGGCTACATCCCGTGGGCGAGGAATGCCAACGTGGCTGTGAGTATGAGCAAAGAGTCGCTGATGGTACGACGAAGCAAATTTCCCCCAGAATCTGATCGGCCGTCCGGCAGAGTCTAAACTTAAATTCGTCCTCGGATTTGCAGCAGATTCCAGGCGCAGGATACAGGGCGACGGCCGCAACGCCACGCGAGAGAAGCCCCTGCTCCGGGTGGCCGGCTCTGAAGAGGACTGCCCGCGCGTCGCCCGATAGCCGATGGAAGGGGTGCAGTGCCTCGGGTTCTCGCCTACGTGCGGCCCTGGCCACCGAAAGCCCGTATGACCTGTCCGATTAGCCTCCCGGTGAGGGTCTTTCAACTGGCACCTTGGCGTCTCGTAACTCTAGGGATACGAGACGTCTCGCCCACTGAAAGATGGCTGCGCCTGCAGGGTCCTGGTTCTAGCCAAATCATGTCAGTTTCAGAAGTCGTCTGCGCTGGATCGGGCGGAACGATGGGGCTTGTGCAGCGGATGTCGAAGAAGCCGGCAGTGGCGAAGATCAGCATTCAGGCCGTGAGGCGTTCTGATGATGTCCTGCACGTCGACGCGTCGGCGGAAGACGGAGTGGCGCGGCGTTAGTTGTTGTTGATGAAGGTGATGATGCCGGCCGCGGTGGGGACTGCGGCGCCGTGTTGGACGATGTGGGGTTTGCCTGTTATTTCCAGGAAGCGTCCGTCGGGGGCGGTCGCTGCGAGTTTTTCACACCAAATCCGCGGGGCTACCGGGTCCCGTGAGCCGCGGATTACCAGGACGGGGTGTTCTACCAGCGCCAGTCTGGCTTGTAGGTCGTAGGTCATCATGACGGGGAGTTCTGTGAGGTACCAGCGCAGCCCGGAGCGGGCGTAGTCGCTGAGGACTATCGTGTTTCCTGCAGGGCTTTCTAGCAGCGAGTCGAGGCCCAGCGAGAGGGACTGCTGGAGAACTGTACGGCGTTCGGGATCGACTACCGGGCCCAGGAGCACGACGTGGGAAACCAGGTCAGGGCGTTGAACTGCGAGCTCAGTGGCGAACTGGGTGCCCATGGAGTGGCCTACCAGCACTGCCCGGGTAACACCCATTTTTTCTAGAACTGTTGCTGTGTGGACCGCGTAGTCGGCGACGCTCAGTCGCTGGTTTGGTGTGGGTGTTCCGCCGAAACCGGGCAGGTCAATGGCGAGGGTATCGCCGCGATCGGCCAGGGCAGCCTGCAGTTTCCGGTAGTAGCGGTGGGACATGCCAATGCCGTGCAGCAAAACAAAGACTGGACCGGAAGAACCGGCAGGGCCTGCCAGGAAGTGCACGTGGGAGGTCAATGATCTCGTGGTGACGACCCTGGGGACGACCCGGTTGCGCGTCCGCTTCAGGGGGTTGCGGGATGGTCCAGCGTCCAGGGATGTACTGCTGTCGGCTTGCACCGGGTTTCCTTTCGAGGTCGGTCACGTGGTGCGCGGTGTGTCATTACCCCAGCGTGGCGAGGGCAGCAGGCGCGCATTCAATGGTGACCGGGGTATTTGCTTCGACGGATTTCACTTCTCCGTCGATTTGGTACGGGATGGGTTTGAGGGTCGTGAACCGGTAGCTGTTCACGCTGGGTTGGTCTCCCAGACCCTGGGTGGCGGCACGCAGGGCGGTGAGCAGCACGCGGAGTTTTGACCTGTGGGGGAAAATCACTACTTCGAATTTCCCGTCCGATGCGGCGTCGTCGGCTTCGGACAGGGTGGCGTACTTTGCCATTTGGGCAATGTTGGCAAGGACGAGGCTGTCGAACTTACGTCGTTTGCCGTCGGCGTGCCTGATCTCGAAGGGTTTGAATTTCGAGAAGGTACGCATCACGGAGAATATTTCCTTCAGCGCGCCTTTGCTGCCCTTTTCCAGGTCGATCGCCATGACCGGCGTCAGGCCGAACCCGATGTAGGAGTGGGCATATTCCACCTGGGCGTTGACGTTGCTGCCTGTTGTGAGTCTCAACAGATCGATCCTCCGCACTTCACCGCCGGCGATGGCTGCCTCAAGCGGTTGGGTGCGGGTGGTGCGGCGGTGGTCATTGGCATTACCTGCAGCCATCACGGCACACACCGCGTAAGGGTTGCCCGCCTGCAGGACGCCGTTTACCACTTCGTTGTAGCCGCCGTCGCCGCTGACGGAGACAACCAGCACATTGCGGCCGCTACTGGCAGCTTCGCGGGCAAGTTCCACGGCATGGCCGGCGTGTGCAGTGGGTTGCAGTGCGACGTCGGCCACGTACGGAAGCAACTCCGCAAGACTGCTTTTGAGCTCCTCCGCCAGCTGCGGCGCATCCCCGGTGCTGTTCGGATTAAAGATGATGACGATTGACTCGAAGGTCCGGGCAGTGCTCATAGTGCGCTCCGTGTTGTCTTTTCTGTTTTGCTCATTGGTCCGCTGCAGCGTTCCGCAACAAGGGGCCCGCTCGGGGACGGCTTCCGGCGGCTGGGCAGCAGTAGGAGGCCCGCGCGCGGGTAGGACCGGTGTTTAGCTGTTTCCGGTGTGAACGATGCTCCCGGGGCCCTCTTGGTGGGCCGGGGCGTCAGCAAGGCCCTCCGGCGTGAGGTCAAAAGTCTCGATGCCGGCAGGAGATTCCTTGTCCGGAACGGCGGTGGTTGAAGGTTCGGTATGAGGTGTGTTTGTCATGGTTGATCCTTTGGTGATTCCGCCCTTGCAGCACCCGGGCCGGTGGTTTAGCGGGGAAGTTCCATCTGAAACCCGCACCGGCAGCGCAGGATCTGGGTGGCAAGGTAGGCCGCCGGGGTGTCCGTAGGTCCGAACGGGGACTCAACGGACATATGAATGTCGGTGTCGCATGCAGCGCACCAGGGCTGCTTTCCCCGGGGTTGATGGTTACCACGGGGAATGTATGTGTTCGGCGGTGTGGTCATCGCTGAGGTTTAGACCACGGCCTGGTAACTGGAGAGAATATAGTCCGCGGCGGCCGGGCCCTTCATCTTCAGGCACTGCCCGGGACTGACGCGCTGTTTCATCGCCGCCCAGAAGACGTGCTCCGCTGCCAGATGTCTGCCCGACAGGTAGCACCAGCTGGTGTAGAGGCCGTAAAAGGAGTCACCGTCAAGAGTCGAGTCGGACTCCCGGTCACGGTAGGTGGCATCGCTGAGGAACTGATCGAACTGTGAATGCGCCATGGAGGGCTCTTCTCACTACGGTGCAGATCTGGCGCCGTTCGGCTACAGCGGCCCTGACTCAATGCCTTGCACGGGACATCGAGCGTACTGCCCTGACAGTCAAAGGTTCTTGATGCTCGGGCAGGTCCTGCATAGGTAAAGCAGATGACCCCGGCGCAGCACCGGTAAGGATGCTGCGCCGGGACCCAGCAGTTCCGGGTTGGTACCCCGGGACGCGTTTTAGGCGTGGTTGTTGTGCACGCGGTTGCCGGCCTTGGCCAGGCCTCGGGCGATCATCAGACCGACCGTGAGCCAGGTGATGTACTGCATTGCGTCGTTGGCGTTGAAAACATCGACGCCGTTTTCGCTTGCGTCGTCCCCAACAACGGCAGCGGTAATGATCGTGGCGATGACTGCCGCGACGTAGACAGCGAACTCAAGGGTCCGGGTTGAGATCTTGATGTCGTTGGCGTTGCGGACAGTGCTCGAGTGCTCGTTATGAGTCTGAGTAGTCATTGTGGTTCTCCTTGGATGATGTGAGCAGCCTGGACGGCTCTGCAAACTCTGATCCCTGTACTGAAACCATGTCGACAACGTCTCTACAATGTAGACTTTACGCGTAGACTAAATAATAAGCAAGCTTACTCATGCCGTGCATGGGCGGGTCTGACGCACCTCAACAGGACGGTTCCTCATGGCCTCCCGCCAAAACACTTCCGCCAGTGCAGTTCCCCGGAAAGGGCGCCTGAGCAGGGAACTTGTCCTATCGACAGCGCTGGCGCTGGTCGACGCAGAGGGCTTGGACGCGCTCACGATGCGGCGCCTTGGCCAGGAGCTGGGCAGGGACCCCATGAGCCTTTACCGTTACGCATCCAACCGCGCAGCACTGTTGGACGGCGTCACCGAGTTGGTGCTGAATGAACTGGCGATCTTTCCTGATGATCCAGACTGGCAGGCCCAGCTTCGCCGGATCGGCCACGATTTGAGGCTCCTGGCCCTGCGCCACCCCAACGTTGTGCCGCTGCTGGTCACCAGGCCGCTGTCCACTCCTCTGGGCATGCGCCCGCTGGGAACCCTGCGCCCGCTGGAACAGATCCTGGCCTTACTGATAGAAGCCGGCTTCACACCCGCAGATGCCCTCCACATCTACCGCGCCTACTACGGATTTCTCTACGGACACATCCTGAACGAGCTCCAGGAATACATCGTGGACCCTGAAGAGAACGAAGCCATTTTGCGGCTGGGGCTGCACCGTCTGCCAGCCAAAGACTTCCCGCACCTGCGTGCACTGGGGCCCGTCCTCGCCGAGTACGACGGCGCCGCGGAACTCGACCAGGGACTGAGCATCCTACTCTCGGGCCTGGCCACCCAACTCCCGGGACCGCACCCCGAACCGCTGCCCTAAAAAGGATGCGTATTGCCGACTCAACAGCGGCGTCCGCCAAAGGTGGTCCCTGCGGACTCCGAAAATCCAGGAAACAACAGCTTACCCAGACACAGTTCCTACCTCGGAGACAATCGACAGGCGTGAACCGCAGCGGTAAATGCCGGGGGGAGTTCCCCGCGGCAAATGGCACGTGGCGGCCTTCAGCTGCTGCAGCACGTCCTCCCACTGCCAGACGCACTCAACTGACGTGAAAAGCCAGGGTTACGAGGCCCGAACGGGGTTAAAGAAGGAGTGGCCCCATCAGAAGACAGGCGGACCTGCCACCTCATTTCTCTTTTGTTTGGACAAAACCGTTCTCGGAGGCCTGAATGCGGCGTAGGGTGAGAAGGAATCGTTCCGAAGCGGGCGCCTTCCAGCCGCACACGCAACAAGCGGTTATGCCTCGTAGAAGGACGCCCCCATGAACGCCTTATCCACCGCTGCATACTTCCAAGACGGAGTCGTCTCCCAACTCCAGGACCTCGTTCTGGAAACTGCGGACGCGGAAGAGTTCTTCCAGGAACTTGCCGCCTTCTCTGCCTCCCTCCTCTCACCGGCCGGTTCAACGGTTCACTGCAATGTCACCGTGGTGCGACTAAAAAAACCCGTCACGGTAGCGGCCTCCACTCCCCGGGCACGGGTGATGGATGAACTCCAATACGCCTTCGGTGATGGTCCCTGCCTCTCTGCGATGCGGACCGGAACCACCATGCACGTCCCGGATGTGTCCTGCGAAACACGCTGGCCGGACTACGCTCGGGCTGTAGCCAAAAAGGGGGTCCGTTCCATCCTTGGCATCCCCCTGCGCTTGGAGGGAGAGTCCTCCGCCGCCCTGAATATCTACTCCTCCCGGACCCACGGATTCAGCGGTGAGGACATCGCCCGTGCCGAGCTTTTCGGTGAGCAGTCCGCCAAGACCCCCTCAGGCTCGAGCTGCGCCTGGCGCGACTTCAGGAAGCGAAGGACAACCTGGAAGCGGCCATGAAGAACCGTACGGCGATTGATGTTGCCGTCGGCGTCGTCATGGCTCAAAACCGGTGCAGCCAAAACGCCGCAATGACAATCCTGCGGAAGGCTTCGAATTCCCGCAATATCAAGCTCCGGGAGGTCGCGGCATCAGTCATTGCATCGGCGTCACCAACGGCAACCCTGCGTACCCACTTCGATGAATAGACGGACAAGTACCGCGCGTCAGTAGCCGGGCCGGGACCGCTTCCTTAGGGCACGCAGCTCTTCTACCGCGAGGTCGAGAAGGTCAAGGTCCAAGGCGCTTGGTTCGTGCATGCCATACAGTAAGGATTCGAACTCGTCGGACAATGCATTACCGCCGTTGCCGAAATACTGCAGCCAGAGCTCGTCGACGTCGGTTTCGTCGTGTTCGATCATGGATCGCGCTGTCAGTCGTGGATCTTCCACAATGATTACTCTCATTTTGGCGGCCGCGCCGGGTCTAACACTGGCCGCTCTCCCTTAGGTCCCTCTGCTCAGGACTATTCAATCGTTTCATGATGTTCGGGATGAGGCCACCGGCACTGGACAAAACCCGGAGGCAAGCTCCTTCCGCTACGAAGGAGCAACTAACCCCTTATAGATTGGAATATATGGACACCCCGGAAGGCACGGACGACACCGAGCGGCTGCAGGACCTGGTCGCCGAGATGGACGACATCAAAGACCTCCTGGACGGCATGACAAGGCTCGCCGCCACCACCCTCACCCAGCTAACGGGGCACCGGATCGAGTGCTCGATGACCCTACACCGGCACAAACGCCCCTCCACGATCGCCGGGAGCAGCGACCAGGCCATCCTCTTGGACGGCATCGAACAACGCATTGGTGACGGGCCATGCCTCCAGGCCCTACACACCAGGGCTCCGGTCCTGATGAAGGACTTGTCAGCGGACCCCCGGTGGCCCACGTTCCGCAACGAACTGACAAGCCGAGGCTTCGGCAGCGTCCTTGGCATCCCGCTGAAGCTGGGAACCAGAGCCTCCGCAGCCCTGGGCTTCTTCGCTGCCGCCCCGGGAACTTTCACCAACGTCGTCATCAAAGATGCAGAACTCTTCGGAGAGGTCGCCGGTCGCGCACTGCGACTGGGCCTCCGAATCGCTGCCGCCGAACTCCAGACCAAGGACCTCACCTCGGCCCTGGGTCGCAGGACCGCCATCGACATGGCCCGCGGCATCATCATGGCGCAAAACCGCTGCACCGGAGAGAAAGCATTCGAAATGCTCCGAGGCGCCGCCAACATCCGCCACCAGAAGCTGCACGACGTCGCCCTCGAAGTCATCGCCAGTGCCTCGGGAACACCCGGAGCAGTCCACTTCGAGCCCTAGCCGAACAGTCTGTCCTGGACTCCGAGCCCCAAAATTGATGAGTACGGCGGTCTCACGGCGGCTCGCAACTCTTGTGTTCTGAGACGAGAGGGTTTTGAGACCCGTTTGGATGGGACCCTCACCAGGCACCGCACCGGCAGCGAGGATGCTCGATCCGATGAAGTACGGAACGCCCAATTCACTCGGGATGTGCACTTTTGCAGGACAGCTCACCAACAGCCCGGAGAGCGCCTTTTCAGGCACACGGGGGCTGAGGCTTTGGCGAACCAGCGATGATGGCCACAGTCTCCCGGCGGCGGGACTCACCATCCGTTCCCGTTGTCCAAAATGGGGGGCATTTGCTTCTGGCGTGCCCTTGCGGTCAGTGTTGGCTGGGCGTAACGTCCGCAGCATAAGGGTTGCCTTTGGAGGCCTCTATGCGTGTGCTGCTACGCCATTTCATCGCCATGACATTAGTCTTGTCCGTCTGGCTTCTCGGGCTGTGGACTTCTAACCGGCGATCCCGCCCCACTCATGCCGGGAGCGCACACCCGATCGGCATCGCCATCGCAATGCTGGCGTGCGTAAGCCTCTCGGCGTGCACCCCCGCCGAAGCGCCATCCCCCGCAGCAACTACGGAGGCCCGCACGGCCCCACCGGCGCCCACGGTCCCGCCGGTCCCGCCGCTGCCGGAAGGCGACATCGACCCCGGTACATACCTCGTCACCAGCTTCCAAGAGAATTTCGAGATCACCGTCCCAGACGGCTGGAGGAGTGACGATGGCCTGTTTAAGGACGACCCGGATCACCCGGATGATTATGGGGTCTTCGTGGGTTGGTGGCCCGCGCTCTATGTGCCGAGGGACGCATGCGCGTGGGAGGGCGCGCTCGTCAAGCTCGGTCCGTCGGCTAATGCGTTCGTCGACGCGATGACGTCGCAGACGTCAACGGCCAGTACCCCTCCCGTCGAGGTTATGGTGGGCGATTACTCCGGCGTCGAGTTCGACCACTCCGTGGAGGGTGACGTGGACTTCAAAGCCTGCGACCGCGACAAGTTTTGCATCCACTCATCAATCTCAAACGAATGCGGACGCTGGTACTCGAGCACCGCTGAGCGCGAAACCTATCGGGTAGTCCACCTGAACGGCGAACGCGCTATGTTCTGGGTGGTCCAATTCCACGAATCAATCAATCCGGAGCTGACAAGAGAGGCACGCGCCGTCTTCGACTCGATCGTGTTCAAGCTCCCACAAATGACCAGCTGATGCGATACGCGATACCGCCCGCGGGCGCCGACTCCTTCTCTGACCCCACCTTGGGTGTCTCATAGCGTCAGTGCCTCGAAACGCAGGAGGCACGAGGAGTTTGGACGAGGACATGAACGCCAATCATCCATTAGTTATGTGACACATCGGAGCAGCCCATGAAAAAAGCTGAAAGGTAGGCCGAGAGCTCTGATGCCCTACCCCCGGGCAGCTGGGCAACCAGGCATGTCCCGTTCACCGCCCCGGAATCAGGGCTGTGGCGAGAGACCGTCCGCAAAAAACCAGCGGAAGGTGAAAGAGCGTTGCGGGTGAAGTGGCGGAACTGAAGCTATCCAGCCATGACGGCCGGGCCGATAAACGGGTCGACAGCCAGGGCGATGAACAGCAGAGTGAGGTAGCTGATGGAGCCGTGGAACACCTTCATGGCCCGCTTGTCGGAGATGTCCTCGCGCTGTGCCCGGTTGTACAGGGAATGCGATTCGTAGAGGAACCAGGCGCCGGCCACCACAGCCGTGACGGTGTAGACCCAGCCCGCCCCGCCGGCCGGTACCATCAGCAGCGAGCACACCACCATGGCCCAGGCGTACAGGACCACCTGTACCGACACCACCTTGGCGCCGGCGATGGCACCAAGCATGGGCACGTTGGCGTTGCGGTAGTCCTCGCCGTAGCGCATGGACAGCGGCCAGTAGTGCGGCGGGGTCCACAGGAAGATCACCATAAAGAGGATGACCGCGGGCCATTCCACGGTGTTGGTGACGGCCGCCCAGGCGATCAGCACCGGGAAGCAACCGGCCGCGCCGCCCCACACAATGTTCTGTGCCGTGCGGCGCTTAAGGATGATCGTGTAGATCACCACGTAGAAGAAAATGGCACCCAGCCCCAGCCAGGCGGACAGCGGGTTCGCCCCGAACCACAGGATGGCGATGGCGGCAGCACCCAGGAGCCAGGAAAAGACCAGCGCTTCACGCGGGGTGACCTCCCCCGTGACCAGGGGACGGTTCTCCGTCCGGTGCATCAGTTTGTCGATGTCGCGGTCGATGTAGCAGTTGAACGCCCCGGCACTGCCGGCCGCGAACGCGCCGCCAACCAGGGTGGCGAGGATCAGTCCGATCGAAGGAAAGCCACGCTCCGCATAAATCATGGTGGGCAGCGTGCTGACCAGCAGCAGCTCGATCACGCGGGGTTTGGTGAGGGCGAGATACGCCTTGGCCTTACGGGCAAACCCGGCACCTGATGCCCGGGATGCGTTCAGCGGCGTATCTGTTGTGCTCACGGTGGCAGTCACCCGTTCTGTGTGGCAGTTGTGTCTGGCGGTGCAGCTAAGGACGGCTGGAAAGGTCCGCTACCCGGCGTTGGCCTCCGAATATCATACCGCGCCGCCACCCCCCTTCCGGCCGCCCGATATGCGCACATGATCGCTCGAACGCCGATTCGAGCAGATTAACTCAACCTCACTTCAGGCTGATTCATAAAAGGGGAAATTGCGTCCAAAACGTGAGATTTGCGCCGCCCGGAGAATGGAATGGAGCTAAGCTGTCACCAGATCAGCACGCAGCAAGGAAGCGGTGGAAAACGCATTCCCGGACTGGCCAGTGGCTGAGTGAGAGATCAACGATTCGATGGTGAACGGCTGGTACACACCGCAGCAGGCGCCACACAGCGTGCCTTTAAACGGATCCGGTGTGCCGCCTGCCATCAGCACAGAGAGGGGCCCGGTTTTCGTGCCACATTTGGAAGAGCAAGAACTGTCATGGACCAGCTTGGACCAGCGCGCCGTGGATACTATCCGCGTGCTGGCTGCGGACGCCGTGGAGAAGGTGGGCAACGGCCACCCCGGAACGGCCATGAGCCTGGCGCCGGCTGCGTACCTTCTTTTCCAGAAGCTGATGCGCCATGATCCCCGCAACCCGGAGTGGCTGGGCCGTGACCGGTTCATCCTGTCCCCCGGCCACACGTCACTGACGCTGTACATCCAGCTGTTCCTTTCCGGTTACGGCCTGGAGCTGAAGGACCTGCAGGCGCTGCGGACCTGGGGTTCGCTGACCCCGGGCCACCCTGAGTACAAGCACACCGCAGGCGTGGAGATCACCACCGGCCCGCTGGGCCAGGGCCTTGCCTCCTCGGTAGGTTTCGCGTATTCCCAGCGCCGGATGCGCGGCCTGTTCGACGCCGATGCTGCCGCCGGCGAGAGCCCGTTTGACCACACCATCTGGGTCATCGCGTCCGACGGCGACCTGCAGGAAGGCGTCACGGCCGAGGCTTCCTCGCTGGCCGGCCACCAGGAACTGGGCAACCTCGTTGTTGTGTACGACGAGAACCACATCTCCATCGAGGACGACACCGACATCGCATTCACCGAGGATGTCCTGAAGCGCTACGAGGCCTACGGCTGGCACGTCCAGCGCGTGGACTGGACCAAGACCGGCGAATACAAGGAAGACGTGCAGGAGCTGTACTCCGCGCTGCTTGCTGCCAAGGCCGAGACGTCCAAGCCCTCCATCGTGTCGCTGCGCACCATCATCGGCTACCCTGCCCCGAAGAAGCAGAACACCGGCAAGATCCACGGTTCCGCACTTGGTGCCGAGGAAGTTGCAGCGTTGAAGGAAGTCCTGGGCTTCGATCCGGCCAAGTCCTTCGAGGTTGACCAGGAAGTCCTGGCCCACGCCCGCTCCGTGGTGGACCGCGGCGCTGCTGCCCGCAAGGAATGGGAAGAGTCCTTCAACGCCTGGCAGGCTGCCAACCCCGAGGGCGCGGCACTGCTGCAGCGCATCGAGGCCAAGGAACTGCCCACCGATGTTGACGCGGCCCTTCCGGTCTTCCCTGCCGGTAAGGACGTCTCAACCCGCGCCGCGTCCGGCAAGGTCCTGAATGCCCTGGGTCCGGTCCTGCCCGAGCTATGGGGCGGTTCTGCCGACCTTGCAGAGTCGAACAACACCACCATCGAGGGCTCGCCGTCGTTCGTGCCGGCGTCCAAGCAGACTGACGCGTGGAAGGGCAACCCGTACGGCCGTGTCCTGCACTTCGGTATCCGCGAGCATGCCGCAGCGTCGATCGTGAACGGCATCAGCCTGCACGGCCGGACCCGCGCGTTCTCCGGCACGTTCCTGATCTTCAGCGACTACCAGCGTCCCGCCATCCGCCTCGGTGCACTGATGGGTGTCCCGTCCCTGTACGTCTGGACGCACGATTCCATCGGCCTGGGCGAAGACGGACCCACCCACCAGCCGGTGGAGCAGCTCGCCTCGCTGCGCGCCATCGTGGGCCTGGACGTGGTCCGCCCCGGTGACGCCAACGAAGTTGCCGTTGCCTGGAAGACCATGCTGGAGAACCACGCCAACCCGGCCGGCATCGTCCTGACCCGCCAGAACATCCCCACGTGGGAACGCGGCGAGGGAGCGGCCGACGGCGACTCGTTCGGTTCCGTCGCGGGCGTCGCCAAGGGCGGGTACGTCCTCGCGGAGGCCTCCAAGGACGGCGCGACCGTTCCGGCCGACGTGATCCTGATCGGCACCGGCTCCGAGGTCCAGCTGGCCGTCAAGGCCCGTGAAGCACTGCAGGCCGAAGGCATCGCCACCCGGGTTGTGTCCATGCCGTGCGTGGAGTGGTTCAACAAGCAGGATGCTGCCTACCGCGAATCGGTCCTCCCGTCCGCGGTCAAGGCCCGCGTCTCCGTCGAAGCAGGACTTGCCCTGGGCTGGAAGGAATTCGTCGGCGACGCCGGCCGTTCCATCAGCCTCGAGCACTACGGCGCTTCCGCTGACTACAAGCGCCTCTTCCAGGAGTTCGGCATCACGGCAGAAGCAGTAGCTGCCGCTGCCAAGGACTCCCTCGCCGGCCTGCAGGCCTAACAAACGATTTAGGAGAAAAAGACAATGACTACTCCCACCCAGCAGCTCTCCGACGCCGGAGTTTCCATTTGGCTTGATGACCTTTCCCGCGGACGCCTGGAAACCGGCACCCTGCGCAAGCTCATCGAAGAGAAGAACGTGGTTGGTGTGACCACCAACCCCTCCATCTTCCACGCCGCCATCACCACCGGTACCGACTACGACGCCACCATCGCCGCGCAGGCAGCAGCAGGCGCGTCCATCGAAGACACCATCTTCGAAATCACCACCACCGACGTCGCCGACGCCTGCGACCTCTTCGCACCGGTGGCAGCAGCCACCAACGGTGTCGACGGCCGCGTCTCCATCGAAGTTGACCCGCGCCTCGCCTGGGACACCGCCGGCACAATCGCCGAAGCCAAGCACCTGTACAAGAAGGTCAACAAGGACAACGTCCTGATCAAAATCCCGGCCACGCTCGAAGGCCTCGAGGCGATCACCGCCACCCTGGCCGAGGGCATCAGCGTCAACGTGACCCTGATCTTCTCCCTGGAGCGCTACCGCGCCGTCATCAACGCCTTTCAGACCGGCCTGGAACAGGCCAAGGAAAACGGCCACGACCTCTCCAAGATCCACTCCGTGGCATCATTCTTCGTCTCCCGCGTGGACACCGAGATCGACAAGCGCCTTGACGCCATCGGCACCGACGAAGCCAAGGCCCTCAAGGGCAAGGCAGGCGTCGCGAACGCCCGCCTCGCCTACCAGGTCTACGAAGAGCTCTTCGCCACCGAACGCTGGGCCCTGCTCGCCGAAGCCGGCGCCCTCCCCCAGCGCCCGCTCTGGGCCTCCACCGGCGTGAAGGACCCGGCCTACCCGGACACCCTCTACGTCACCGAGCTCGTTGCCCCCGGCGTCGTGAACACCATGCCCGAAAAGACCCTGGACGCCACCTTCGACCACGGCGAGGTCAAGGGCGACACCATCACGGGCACCTACGCCGAGGCCAACAACACCCTTGACGCACTGGAAAAGCTCGGCGTCTCTTACAACGACGTCGTCGCAATCCTGGAATCCGAAGGCCTGGACAAGTTCGTGGCCAGCTGGAAGGAACTCCTGGCCGACGTCGAAGGCGCCCTCGCCTCAGCACGGAAGGCTTCCTAGTCCCCTATGAGCACTCTCAGCTACGACGCCACCGGCGCTGCCCAGAAGGCACTTGAACAGCACCTTCCTGCTCTGGTCGAGGAGCGGATTGCCACCCGGATCTTTGCCAAGGACCACACCCTGTGGGGTCCGGATGCAGAATCCGAGTCGGCCATCCGGCTTGGCTGGGTGGAGGCGGCCACCGTCTCCCAGCCGCTGGTGAAGGACATCCTGGAACTCCGCGACGCCCTCCGGGCTGAAGGCGTCACCCGCATTGTGCTGTGCGGCATGGGTGGTTCTTCCCTCGCCCCAGAGGTCATCGCCGGCACCGCCGGCGTCGAGCTGACTGTGCTGGACAGCACGGACCCGGACCAGGTCCGTGCTGCCCTGGCCGACCGGCTGGCCGAGACCGCGATCGTGGTCTCGTCCAAGTCCGGCTCCACGGTGGAGACCGATTCCCAGCGGCGGATCTTCGAAAAGGCGTTCAACGACGCCGGCATCGACGCCGCCAGCCGCATCATCATCGTCACGGACCCCGGCTCCCCGCTGGACAAGGCTTCCCGCGAGGCCGGCTACCGCGCCGTCTTCAACGCCGACCCCAACGTCGGCGGCCGCTTCTCCGCCCTCACGGCCTTCGGCCTGGTCCCCTCCGGCCTGGCCGGCGTGGACATCCAGGCCTTCCTGGACGAGGCTGAGGAAGCAGCGGAAATCCTCAATGACGATGCCCCCGAGAACATCGGGCTCGCACTCGGCACCGCCCTGGGCGGAACCACGCCGCTGCGGAACAAGATCGTCATTGCCGAGGACGGCTCCGGCATTGTGGGCTTCGCCGACTGGGCCGAGCAGCTCATCGCCGAATCCACCGGCAAGCTGGGCACGGGCGTCCTGCCGGTCGTGGCCGGCCCCGCCGCACCCGAGGTAACGTCCGGCGCGCCGGATGTCCTGGTGGTACGGCTGGTAGCCGCTGATGCCGACGTCGAACTCGGCGACGACGAAGTGGCCATCGCCGGTGGCCTGGCCACACAGATGATGGTGTGGGAGTTTGCCACGGCCGTGGCGGGACGTTTGCTGGGCATCAACCCCTTCGACCAGCCCGACGTCGAAGCCGCCAAGGTGGCAGCGCGTGGCCTGCTGGACGCGCAGCCGGAGCCCACTGCTGCAGCATTCGTTGATGGCGCCATCGAGGTCCGCGGCGGTGACTGGCTCGGTGATGCCGGCACCGCGGAGTCCGCCGTCAAGGCTCTGCTGGGCACCCTCGAGGCAGACAGCTACCTGAGCGTCCAGGCGTACTTCGACCGCCTCGCCTTCGCTGAACTGGAAGGGATCCGCGACGAACTGGCTGCTGCCAGCGGCCGTCCCGTCACATTCGGCTGGGGCCCCCGGTTCCTGCACTCCACGGGCCAGTTCCACAAGGGCGGACCCGCCATCGGCGTGTTCCTCCAGGTCACGGCTGCGCCTGCAGAAGACCTTGAAATCCCGGAGCGTCCCTTCACGTTCGGGGAACTGATTTCCGCGCAGGCTGCCGGCGACGCTCAGGTCCTGGAAGGGCACGGCCGGCCCGTGCTGCGCCTGCACCTGACCAACCGTGCTGCCGGCGTGAAGCAGCTGCAGGACATCGTCGCTGCACTTTCCGCCCGCGCATCCGCTACCGAAAGCTAAGGCACAAAAGCAACATGCCAGAAACTGAATACGGCAAAAGGTCCGGGACCCGGGGGCGTAATCCGCTCCGGGATCCGCGTGACCGTCGTTTGAACCGGATTGCGGGTCCGTCGTCGTTGGTGCTCTTTGGGGTTACCGGTGATTTGGCGCGCAAGAAGTTGATGCCGGCTGTGTATGACCTGGCGAACCGGGGGTTGTTGCCGCCGAGTTTCGCGTTGGTGGGTTTTGGGCGCCGGGAGTGGAGTGACGCTGATTTCGCCGGTCAGGTGAAGGCTTCGGTCCAGTCCTACGCTCGGACGCCGTTTGATGAGGCGGTGTGGAACCAGCTGGCTGAGGGCATTCGTTTTGTCCAGGGCGAGTTCGACGACGACGGCGCGTTTGAGCGTCTCGGTGAGACGATCAAGGAGCTTGACGATGTCCGCGGGACCCGCGGGAACCACGCGTTTTATTTGTCGATCCCGCCGAAGGCGTTTGAGCAGGTCTGCCGGCAGTTGTCCAAGCATGGGCTTGCGCAGGCCGAGGGTGAGAAGTGGCGGCGGGTGGTGATCGAGAAGCCGTTCGGGCACGACCTGGAGTCGGCCCGGCAGCTGAACGACATTGTCGAGTCGGTGTTCCCGCCCGATGCGGTGTTCCGGATCGATCATTACCTGGGCAAGGAAACGGTCCAGAACATCCTGGCGTTGCGGTTCGCGAACCAGTTGTTCGAGCCGTTGTGGAACGCGAACTATGTGGACCATGTCCAGATCACGATGGCCGAGGACATCGGCACCGGCGGCCGGGCAGGGTATTACGACGGCGTGGGCGCCGCCCGCGACGTGATCCAGAACCACCTGCTGCAGCTGTTGGCGCTGACCGCGATGGAGGAGCCGATCTCTTTCAACGCCGATGATTTGCGGGCGGAGAAGGAAAAGGTCCTCGCCGCGGTCAAGCTCCCGGAGGACCTGTCCACGCACTCTGCGCGGGGGCAGTTCACCGGCGGCTGGCAGGGCGGCGAACAGGTCCAGGGCTACCTGGAGGAAGAAGGCATCCCGGCCGATTCCACCACCGAGACGTTCGCCGCGATCCGGGTGGACATCCATACCCGCCGCTGGTCCGGTGTCCCGTTCTACCTGCGCGCCGGCAAACGCCTGGGCCGCCGTGTGACGGAGATCGCGGTGGTGTTCAAGCGCGCACCGAACCTGTTGTTCCGTGACCATGGGGAGGATGACTTCGGGCAGAACGCCGTGGTGATCCGGGTCCAGCCCGACGAGGGCGTGACCATCCGGTTCGGGTCCAAGGTCCCTGGCACGCAGATGGAAGTCCGTGACGTGACGATGGACTTCGGCTACGGCCACTCGTTCACCGAGTCCTCCCCGGAGGCGTATGAGCGGTTGATCCTGGACGTGCTGCTCGGTGAGCCGCCGCTGTTCCCGCGGCATGAGGAAGTGGAACTGTCCTGGAAAATCCTTGACCCGTTCGAGGACTACTGGGCCACCCTGGATGAACAGCCCGAACCCTACGCCCCGGGCTCCTGGGGCCCGGCCAGCGCTGATGAGCTGCTGGCCCGTGACGGACGAACCTGGAGAAGGCCATGATTGTTGACCTGCCGGACACCACCACCTCGAATGTGTCCAAGAAGATCATGGCCCTGCGCGAGCAGGGCGGCGTGATCGCCCTCGGCCGGGTGCTCACCCTGGTGGTGGTCACGAAGTCCGGGCTTGAGGAAGAAGCGATCGAAGCCGCGAACGAGGCCAGCCGGGAACACCCCTGCCGGATCATCGTCCTGGCCGACGCCGGCAAAAACGCACCGGACCGGCTCGACGCGCAGATCCGGGTGGGCGGGGACGCCGGCGCCTCGGAAGTGATCGTGCTGCGCGGCTACGGCCAGCTCGCCCACGAATCCGAGTCGCTGGTCGCCGCTTTGCTGCTCCCGGACGCGCCGATCGTGGCCTGGTGGCCGCACGGCGCCCCGGAAAGCGCCTGCGACACCTCCATCGGCCGGATTGCGCACCGCCGGATCACCGACTCCGCGAACGAACCGGACCCGCAGGCTGCCCTGGAGAACATCCGGTCCACCTACAAAGCCGGCGACACCGACCTCGCCTGGACCCGCCTGACCAACTGGCGTATCCAACTCGCCGCCGTCCTGGACCAGGTGGACTCCTCCCCGGTGACCGCCGTCGCCGTCGAAGGAGCCTCGGACTCCCCGTCCACCATCCTGCTGGCGGCCTGGCTCACCCTGACCCTGGACGCACCCGTGACCATCGTCGCGGATCCCGCCGGCACCGGCATCCGCCGCGTCCGGCTCACCCGCCCCGGCGGGGACGTCCAGCTCTTCCGGCCGGGACTGTCCGTCGCTGAACTGACCCAGCCGGGTCAGCCCGCCCAGCGGATCTCGCTTCCCCGCCGCAGCCTCCGGGACTGCCTCGCCGAAGAACTCCGCCGTTTGGACCCCGACGAAGTTTTCGGCGAAGTGATTACTATTGGACTGCCACGTACCAATCTAAGGAGCGTCCGTCCCAGTGAGCGTTGAGCCAAGAGTAAGCATCCATCCTGATTCGTCTGTTCTCATGGCAGCCATCGCGGCCAGGCTCATCACCAAACTGGTGGATGTGCAGGACAAGTACGGCGAGGCCACTGTGGTGCTGACCGGAGGCTCGGTGGGCATTGGGACGCTGAAGGCTGTTGCAGACTCTCCGGCCGCTCCCGCCGTTGACTGGTCCAAGGTCAACTTCTGGTGGGGTGACGAACGCTTTGTGGGTTCGCAGGACCCTGACCGGAACACAAAGCAGGCGTTTGACGCACTGCTGTCCCGCATCCCGGTAGATCCTGAGCGGGTCTTCCAGCCGGGCTCCTCAGACGAGTTCGGCAGCCCGGAAGAAGCTGCGGACGATTACGCCCGGCGCCTCCGGGAGGCTGCCGCCGCTGAGCATGCTGCCGACATGTCCGATGACCGGCCCGAGGAACCTTCCGCGTTGCCGCGGCTGGACGTTGTCCTGCTCGGTGTGGGTCCCGACGCGCATGTGGCGTCGCTCTTTCCGGAGCAGGGGGGAATCAGGGAGAAGGAACGGACGGTGGTGGGGGTACGCAACTCCCCCAAACCGCCTCCGCTGCGGGTCTCGCTCACCCTCCCGGCCATCAATACGGCCTCCGAGGTCTGGATGGTGGTTGCGGGCGAGGACAAAGCCGGCGCCGTGGGCCTTGCCCTCGCGGGTGCCAACCCCGTCCAGGTACCGGCTGCAGGTCCGCGGGGAACCTCCCGGACCCTGTGGCTCATCGACGAAAACGCAGCCTCACGTGTCCCGCAGCAGCTCGTCCGGAAGGACGCCGCGGGCGCGTAGCCTCTCGAGCGCTCCGGCCAGGACGTCTTCCGCGTCCTGGCCCGAGCGCCGTTCTTTAACGTACTCAAGGTGGCTCTTGAAACCGTCGTCCATGTCGTCGGCAGCTGCTGCCGCCGCCTGGCCGTCCCTGGAGGCCGGGGCGCCACACCGCCGGCAGTCCCACACGGCAGGGATCTGGTCCTCGGGAAGCTTGAGGAAGACGGGCTGGGTTTCGTGCCCCTTCGCGCACCAGTAGGACACCCGGATCCGCGGCAGGGCGCTCCCATGGTCCTCGGTGGATTGAAGGCTTGAACCTGTTCCTGCCGTTACCCCTGCCCGGGTACCGCGAAAGCCTGACGCTGGATGGACCACCGCAACTCCTGCCTTGACGCCATTGTTAAAGCAAAACTGTGGCTGTCGAAATAGCCGACAGCCACAGTTTAGTTGGCGGACCCGTACCGTGGGAGTACCCGCGGGAATCGCTGCCTCAATCGTTGGGGATCAGGAGTCCCCGCCGCTGAACCGCATGATCAGGCCCAGGGCGATGATCACCACACCCCAGGTGACACCGAGGATCACGGTGAACCTGTTCAGGTTGCGCTCGGCCACGCCGGAGGAGCTCAGGCCCGAACTCATGCCGCCGCCGAACATGTCGGACAGCCCGCCGCCCCGTCCCTTGTGGAGGAGGATAAGCAGCGTCAGCAGGAGGCTGGTGATGCCCAGGAGGATCTGCAGAATGACATGAAGAACGTCCACGACGGCCTTTCAGAAAGTTGGAATTGCGGGAGTATGCGCGGCGGGACGGATCAGTCCGTCACCAGGTGACTCTCGAACCTGACAATATTAGCAAACTCGGCAGGATCGAGGCTCGCGCCACCCACCAGCAGGCCGTCCACGTCCCGCTCCTGCAGGATGGCGGCGGCGTTGTTGGCCTTGACCGAGCCGCCGTAGAGCAGGCGCGTCTTGGCCGCTACGTCGGCGCCAAAAAGCGTTTCCAGCTCGGCGCGGATGGCGGCGCACATTTCCTGTGCATCCCCCGGGCCCGCCACTTCTCCGGTTCCGATGGCCCAGACCGGCTCGTAGGCGACCACGAGCTCGGCTGCCTGATCGTTGGTCAGGCCCGCAACTCCGGCGCGCAGCTGTTCCAGCGTGTGGTTCACGTGCGTGCCGGCCTGCCGGATTTCCAGCCCTTCGCCAACGCAGAGGACAGGAGTGACGCCGTGCTTGAACGCGGCCTTGACCTTCGCGTTGAGTACGTCGTCGGACTCGTTATGGATGGTGCGGCGTTCGCTGTGTCCCACCAGCACGTACGTGCACCCCAGCTTGTTCAGGAACTGGCCGGAGATGTCACCGGTGTAGGCGCCCGAGTCGAACTGCGAGAGGTCCTGGCCGCCGTAGGCGATATCCAGGTCGTCGCCCTGGACGAGCGTCTGGACGCCGCGGAGATCGGTGAACGGGGGGAAGACAGCAACTTCGACGCGGCTGTAGTCATGCTTTGCGTCTGAAAGGGTCCAGGCCAGTTTCTGCAGGAGGGTGATGCCCTGCACGTGGTCCATGTTCATCTTCCAGTTGCCCGCGATGAAGGGCTTGCGGTCGAAAGCGCCGTTCGTTGACGTAGTCACGTGTTCTCCAAAAAAGTTTGTGATAAGTGTTCGGCCGGCAGGCTGCCGCGGGCAACCTGCCGGCCGGAGGATTGACAGACCGGTAGTACTACCGGAAGGCCTTACCGGAAGGCTCTACCGGTCCAGGACGCTGAGTCCCGGGAGTTCCTTGCCCTCGAGGTATTCCAGGCTCGCTCCGCCGCCGGTGGAGATGTGCCCGAACTGCTCATCGGCGAAACCCAGCGTCCGCACGGCTGCCGCGGAGTCCCCGCCGCCAACCACCGTAAACGCTTCGGTTTCGGTCAGGGCCTGGGCAATCGCGCGGGTTCCGGCCGAGAAGGCTTCGAACTCGAAGACCCCCATGGGACCGTTCCAGAAGACCGTCCGGGCACTCTTGATACGGTCGGCGAAGGCAGCCGCAGAGTCCGGGCCGATGTCGAGCCCGATGCCCTGGGTGCCGAAGCTGCTGTCCTCGATGGCATCCGCAGCAACAGTTTCGTGCGCGGCGTCGGCCGCGAACTTCTCCGCCACCACGACGTCGGTGGGCACCACGAATTCGGTGCCGGCATCGGCCGCGCGCTTGAGGTAGTCCTGGACCACGGGGATCTGGTCTTCCTCGAGCAGGCTTCCAGCCACCTTGTGGCCGGCAGCGGCGAGGAAGGTGAACAGCATGCCGCCGCCCACCAGGATGGTGTCCGCCTTGCCGAGCAGGTTGTCGATGACCGCGAGCTTGTCAGAGACCTTGGAACCGCCGAGCACCACGACGTAGGGACGCTGCGTATCGGCGGTGAGCTTGCGCAGGACCTCCACCTCGGTGTGCACCAGGTCGCCCTGGTACGACGGAAGCCGGGTGGCGACGTCGTACACGCTGGCGTGCTTGCGGTGCACGGCACCGAAGGCGTCATCCACGTAGGCGCCGTTGCCGCCGGTCAGCGCAACCAGCTCGTCAGCGAAGGCGCCGCGCTGGGCGTCGTCCTTGCTGGTCTCGCGGGCGTCGAAGCGGACGTTCTCCAGGACGAGGACCTCGCCGTCCTGCAGCGCGGCTGCTGCCTCTTTGGCGGAGGCTCCCACGGTGTCGTCTGCGAGGGTGACCTTGAAGTCCGCCAGTTCCGCCAGCCGGGTGGCTGCGGGGCGAAGGGAGTACTTGTCTTCGGGTGCGCCCTTGGGGCGTCCGAGGTGGGCTGTTACCAGCACGCGGGCACCGGCGTCCGTGAGCTTTGACAGCACTGGAAGTGAGGCCTTGATGCGGCCGTCGTCAGTGACTGTAGAGCCGTCGAGCGGCACATTCAGGTCACTTCGAACCAGAATGTACCGCCCGCGGACACCTTCAGCGATGAGTTCGTTGAGGGTGTGAGATGTCATGTGTCTAACCCTAGCCCAGCTTGGATGCGACAAGCTCCGTAAGGTCAACGAGGCGGTTTGAGTAGCCCCATTCGTTGTCATACCAGGAAACAACCTTGACCTGGTTGCCAATCACCTTGGTGAGGCCGGAGTCAAAGATGGACGACGCCGGGTCCCCGACGATGTCCGAGGAGACGATCGGCTCATCGGTGTAGGTCAGGAAGCCCTGCAGTTCCTCGGACTCCGCAGCGCGCTTGAGGGCGGCGTTGACTTCCTCGACGGTGGTCTCGCGGGAGACCGTGACGGTGAGGTCGGTGGCCGAACCGGTGGGCACGGGAACGCGGATGGCGTAGCCGTCCAGCTTGCCCTTCAGCTCGGGCAGGACGAGTCCAATGGCCTTGGCTGCACCGGTGGAGGTGGGAACCATGTTGATGGCGGCGGCGCGTGCACGGCGGAGGTCGTTGTGCGGGCCGTCCTGCAGGTTCTGGTCTGCGGTGTAGGCGTGGACGGTGGTCATGAGGCCGCGTTCGATGCCGAACTCGTCGTTGACCACCTTGGCCAGCGGGCCGAGGCAGTTGGTGGTGCAGGATGCGTTGGAAATGATGTGGTGCGTGGCGTTGTCGTACAGCTTGTGGTTCACGCCCATCACGATGGTGATGTCTTCATCAGACGCCGGGGCGGAGATGAGGACCTTCTTGGCGCCGGCGTCGATGTGCTTCTGCGCAGCGGCGGCCTTGGTGAAGAAGCCGGTGGATTCGATGACGATGTCCACGCCCAGCTCGCCCCAGGGCAGGTTGGCGGGATCGCGCTCAGCCAGGACCTTGATGACGTTGCCGTTGACGACGATGTTGCCGTCCTTGACCTCGATGGTTTCCTTCAGCCGGCCGCCGACGGAGTCGTACTTGAATAGGTGCGCCAGGGCCTCGGGGCTGGTGAGGTCGTTGACGGCAACGATCTCCAGGTCCGCGCCTTGTGCAAGCGCTGCGCGGAAGTAGTTGCGGCCAATACGGCCAAAGCCGTTGATACCAATACGGGTCGTCACTTTTTCAGTCTCCTTGGTGCTTTATGAAGCACTACTAGTTGAGCGGGCGTTCAAGCCAACTAACAGATCCCGCACGCCATTGGGCAGAGATGATTTACATACGGAGGGCGACCAGCCTCATTGCTGAAGGCTAACCGCCTTCCGTGACCTATCTTACGTTTAACTAGGTCCGCCCCCGCAAGTGCGGGGGCGGACGGTCCACATCGCGGCCTCTTTAAGTCCGGCTGTGAAGTTTTTTACACACGCGTGTGGCGGTGCTCACTACCGTACGGTGATGAGTCCCGTGGCGTTGCTGCGTGCTGCCTCGAACCGCTTGGCGACGTCGGCCCAGTTGACGATGTTCCAGAACGCCTTGACGTAGTCAGCCTTGACGTTGACGTAGTCCAGGTAGAAGGCGTGCTCCCACATGTCGAGCATCAGCAGCGGGGTGGTGCCCAGCGCCACGTTGCCCTGCTGGTCGTACAGCTGCTCGATGACCAGGTTGCCACCGATGGGCTCGTAGGCCAGGAAGCCCCAGCCCGAACCCTGCAGGCCCAGGGCAGCTGCGGAGAACTGTGCACGGAACGCGTCGAAGGAGCCGAAGGCGTCATCGATGGCTGCAGCCAGCTCACCTTCGGGCTTGTCGCCGCCGTCCGGGGAGAGGTTGTTCCAGAACACGGAGTGGTTGACGTGGCCGCCGGTGTGGAACGCGAGGTCCTTGGAGAGCCGGTTGATGTTGGCGAAGTCGCCCTTTTCGCGGGCTTCAGCCAGCTGTGCCAGGGCGTTGTTGGCGCCTGCCACGTAGGCTGCGTGGTGCTTGCTGTGGTGCAGCTCCATGATCCGCGCGGAAATGTGCGGTTCGAGGGCGGCGTAGTCGTAGCTGAGTTCCGGCAAAACGTACTCGGTCACAAAATCCTCCAATATCGTGGACACTCGGTCCGGGTGGTAACTCTCGGATTGTGCATCCGGACGGCGGGCGCCCGGAATTATTTTTGATTCTATTGGGGCGCTCACTCGTCGAGCATTTCGGGCGTCACATTGGCATCGGTTCCGGGTATGCCAAGGTCAAGGGCCCGCTTGTCCGCCATCGCCAGGAGACGGCGGATCCGTCCTGCGATGGCGTCCTTGGTCATGACGGGATCGGCCAGCCGCCCCAGTTCGTCCAGGCTGGCCTGTTTGTGGGCAACGCGCAGTTCACCCGCGTATTTCAGGTGCTCGGGAACGTCGTCGCCGAGGATCTCAAGGGCCCGGTCCACGCGCGCGCCCGCCGCGACGGCCGCCTGTGCCGAGCGGCGCAGGTTGGCGTCATCGAAGTTGGCGAGGCGGTTGGCGGTGGCCCGGACTTCCTTGCGCATCCGCCGTTCCTCCCAGACCATCAGTGCGTCGTGGGCACCCATGCGGGTGAGAAGGGCGGCGATGGTGTCGCCGTCGCGGATGACAACGCGGTCCACTCCCCTGACTTCGCGCGCCTTGGCCTGGATATCCAGCCGGCGGGCGGCGCCCACCAGTGCCAGGGCTGATTCGGGGCCGGGGCAGGTGACCTCCAGGGAGGAGGAGCGGCCGGGTTCGGTGAGTGAGCCGTGCGCCAGGAAGGCGCCGCGCCAGACGGCCTCCGCATCCGCTGCCGAACCGTTGACGACGGCGGACGGCAACCCGCGCACGGGGCGGCCGCGGCCATCCAGGAGGCCGGTCTGCCGGGCCAGCGCCTCGCCGTCGCGCACTACTCGGACCACATACCTGCTGGCGCGCCGCAGCCCGCCCGCCGAGACCACGATGATCTCGCTCTGGTGTCCGTAGACCTCGGCAATGGCCGACCGCAGCCGCCGCGCGGTGGACGCGAGGTCCACTTCGGCCTCGATGACGATCCGGCCGGAAATGATGTGGAGTCCGCCTGCGAAGCGGAGCATCGCGGAAACTTCCGCCTTGCGCACTGATGACTTCTTGATGTCCAGACGGGACAGTTCTTCCTTGACCGATGCTGTCAGTGCCATGGCACCTTCCTAACTGTTCCCAAAAATGTCCTGGTACGCCGTCGCCAGACGCAGGGGGTCATGGACGGGCCGGCGAACCGACGCCCCTACTTTACCCAAGACCACCTCGGCGCCGATCATCGCGGCTGCCTTCTCGAACTCCTGCCGGTCCGGAACGGAGGCGGGATCCGCCAGGACGACGTCCACGCTGAATTCCGGAGCGTAACGGCGCAGCACGTGGAGGTGGTCTGCGGCCGTCATGCCCGACGTTTCCTTGGTGTCCGTGGCGAGGTTCATAGTGAGGCAGCGCTTGGCTGGGGTGTGGCACAGCGCCTGCCGCATTTCGGGCAGGAGCAGGTGCGGGAGCACGGAGGTGTACCAGGAGCCCGGGCCCAGGATGACCCAGTCCGCGAGTTCGATGGCCGTGAGTGCTTCGGTGCAGGCCGGGGCGGCTTCCGGCAGGAGCCTCACCTGCTCCAGGGTACCTGCAACGGCGCACCGTGCCTGCCCATGGATTGTCTGCAGCACGGATTCGCCGTCGGGTGCGGTGACCCGGACATCCCCTTCGATGGTCAGGGGCACGGTGGACATGGGAAGCACCTGGCCGCGCGCGCCGAGCAGGGCACCAGCCCACTTGAGGCCGGCGACGGCGTCGCCGAGCAGTTCCCAGAGGGTGACGATGAGCAGGTTCCCCATGGCGTGCTCGTCCAGGGAGCCGCCGGGGCCATTGCCGGGACGGAAGCGGTGCTGCATGACGTCGCGCCAGGTGCGTCCCCAGTCGGTATCGTCGCAAAGGGCTGACAGTGCCATGCGCAGGTCGCCGGGCGGGAGGACGCCGTACTCCTCGCGCAGACGCCCGGAAGAGCCGCCGTCGTCCGCGACCGTCACGATGGCGGTGAGCTGGGAGGTGAGCAGGCGCAGGGCCGAAAGGGAGGCCGCCAGGCCGTGCCCGCCGCCGAGGGCAACCACGTTAGGGCCTTTGTCCTGCTGCGCCGCCGCTGTCCCGGAGGCAGGCGGGACCAACGGCAGTGCGCCGGTGAACAGCGCCATTATTCGCGGCCCAGATCCCGGTGCGTGGTGGTCACCGTGACCCGCGGGTATTGCGCCAGCTTCTTGGAAAGTTCGACGGCGACGGCCACGGAGCGGTGCTTCCCGCCCGTGCAGCCCACGGCAATGGTGGCGTAGTGCTTGTTTTCCCGGCGGTAGCCGTCCAGGACGGGCTCGAGGGCCATGACGTAGCGGTCCACGAAGTTCTTGACGCCCTCGGCCTCGAGGACGTAGTCGCTGACGTCCTTGTCCAGCCCGGTGTGCGGGCGCAGCTGCGGCACCCAGTGCGGGTTGGGGATGAACCGGACGTCGGCCACGTAGTTGGAATCGACGGGCAGGCCGTACTTGAAGCCGAAGCTCATGATGTTCAGGCGGAGGGCCACCGGGCCGGTTTCGCTGAACAGTTCCGTGATGGCCGTGGCCAGGCCGTGGACGTTGTAGCCGGAGGTGTCCAGCACGACGTCGGAGCTGTCGCGCAGTTCCTGGAGCAGCTCGCGTTCCGCCGCGATGCCGTCGAGGATGCGCCCGCCGCCCTGCAGCGGGTGGGGCCGGCGCCCCTGCTCGAAGCGGCGGACCAGGACGTTGTCGCTGGCGTCGAGGAACAGCACGCGGAAGGTGACACCGCTGGCGGCGAGGGCTCCCAGGGCGGCGCGGATGTCCGCGAAGAGGCCCTTGCTGCGGACGTCGATCACCACGGCCAGGCGCGGGATGGACTGCGGGGCGTGCGAGACGAGTTCGGCCAGCGTCCCCAGCATCTGCGGCGGCAGGTTCTCCACGACGTACCAGCCGTGGTCCTCGAGGGCGTCAGCGGCTGTACTCCGTCCGGCGCCGGACATCCCGGTGACCACCAGCAGCTCCGCTTCGAGCGGCTTTACGGGCTGCATCCCGTCAAGCCCGGCTCCGGATTCCGCCGTCGTGTCTGCCATTAAGTACGCCCCGTTTCTGTTGTTGTCACGCGGGGCGGCCGCACTGGCGGAAACCCCGCTCTTTACCCTAGCTAAGTTTCGATGATTTCGCCGGTGGTCATGTTGATGGCCGGTACCGTGGCTGCGGCCGGACCCTCAGCTGAGAAATGGGTCACGATGGCGCCGGCCAGTGCCGGTCCGATGCCCTTCGCCTGGGAGAGTTCCTCCGCGGTGGCGGCCTTGACGCTCTTAACGGACCCGAAATGGGCCAGCAGGGCCTTCCGCTTGGACGCGCCCAGCCCCGGCACGCCGTCCAGCGCGGACACCGTCATGGCCTTTCCACGCTTCTGCCGGTGGAACGTGATCGCGAAGCGGTGGGCTTCGTCGCGGATGCGCTGCAGCAGGTAGAGGCCCTGCGAGGTGCGGGGAAGGATGACCGGGAAGTCGCTGTCCGGAAGCCAGACCTCTTCGAGGCGCTTGGCCAGGCCCACAACGTAGACGTCATCGATTCCAAGGTCCGCGAGGGCGCGTGCTGCCGCGTTGACCTGCGGCTTGCCGCCGTCCACCACCACCAGGTTGGGCGGGTAGGCGAACTTTGCACGCGGCGCCGGGGTGGTGCTGTCCAGTACGGTGCCTTCCGGTGCCGGTGCCGGTGCCGGTGCCGTGGTTGGTTCGGTGCCCGGCGCTTCAGGGCCCAGCGGTTCCGGGCTCAGGGGCTCCGGGTTGAGCGCGGACTCGTCCACCTGCGCGGACTTGTCCTGCAGGTAGTGGCGGAACCGCCGCGTCAGGACGTCGTGCATGGCGGCGGTATCGTCCGCGGCCGCGGGTCCGGTGACGGAGAACTTGCGGTAGTCGGACTTCTTGGGCAGACCGTCCTCCACCACCACCATGGAGGCCACCACGTTGGTTCCCTGGACGTGCGAAACGTCGAAGCATTCGATGCGCAGCAGCGGGACAGGCAGGTCGAGCGCTTCCTGAAGTTCCTGGAGCGCCTGCGACCTGACGGTCAGGTCTCCTGCCCGGCGGGTCTTGTGGAGTTTCAGCGCATGCTCTGCGTTTTCACGCACCGTGGACATCAGCGCTGCCTTGTCGCCGCGCTGCGGGACCCTGATGTCCACTTTGGCGCCCCGGATGCCGGCAAGCCACTCCGCCAGTTCGCCGGTGTTGCTGGGCTCCACCGGAACCAGCACTTCGCGGGGCAGCCGGCCGTGGCTGTCGCCGTCGCCGCCATAGACCTGCTGCAGGAGGTGCTCCACGAGGTCCGGGGTGGTGGAGTCCTCCACTTTTTCCACGACCCAGCCGCGCTGGCCGCGGATCCTGCCGCCGCGGACGTGGAACACCTGCACGGCGGCTTCCAGTTCGTCCTCGTGCAGGGCGAAGATGTCGGCGTCGGTGTCCTCCGCGAGCACCACGGCGTTGCGTTCGAAGACCTTGCGCAGGGCGGTGATGTCATCGCGGATCCTGGCTGCATGCTCGTAGTCGAGTTCCGCCACCGCTTCTGCCATCCGCTTTTCCAGCTTGGCGATGAAGCGCTTGGCCTCACCGCCCATGAAGGCGCAGAAGTCCTCCGCCAGGGCACGGTGGTCCTCCGGAGAGATGCGGCCCACGCAGGGTGCCGCGCATTTGTCGATGTAGCCCAGCAGGCACGGGCGCCCGCTGGCCTGGGCCCGTTTGAAGACGCCGGCGCTGCAGCTGCGCACCGGGAAGACCCGGAGCAGGGTGTCCATGGTTTCCCGGATGGCGCCCGCGGTGTAGGGGCCGAAGTAGCGGGTGCCCTTTTTCTTGTCACCGCGCATCACCTGGACGCGCGGGTACTTCTCCCCCATGGTCACTGCGAGGTAGGGGTAGGTTTTGTCGTCCCGGAACACCACGTTGAACCGCGGTTTGAATTCCTTGATCCAGGTGTATTCCAGTTGCAGCGACTCCAGCTCGCTGCCCACCACGGTCCATTCCACGCTGCTGGCGGCATGGACCATGGCGTAGGTTTTCGGCAGCAGCCCGGCAGGGTTGGCGAAGTAGGAGTTCAGCCGTGATCTGAGGCTCTTCGCCTTGCCCACGTAAATGACCCGGCCGTGGGGATCACGGAACCGGTAAACCCCGGGGTTGGTGGGAATCTCACCCGTCCTGGGCCTGTAACTTGCTGGATTTGCCACCTATATAGTCTACTGATCCGCGGCCGGTGGCTTTGCCGTGCCGCTGACCGGCACCCCGTTGGCAGGGCCTACTCGATGACCTTGCTCTGGTTGTAGCTGGTGGACCGTTCCTGCCCGCTGAGTTCGGCGATGGCATCCATGATCCGGTCCGTCACTTCGCGCCGCGCAGGCAGCGAGTGGTCCGGCCCGGTCTTGTCGAAGTAGAGCGGCTCGCCCACCTTCATGGTGAAGTGCTGCGGCCGCACGCCCTTCTCGCCCGCCCGCTGCAGGTTTTCCGTCCCGATCAGGCCCACCGGGATCACAGGCGCCCCAGTGGTCAGCGCCAGCCATCCCACACCCGTGCGTCCGCGGTACAGGATGCCGTCGCGGGAGCGGGTGCCTTCCGGGTAGATGCCGATTCCCCGGCCGGATTCCAGGATGTCCATCAGGGTTTTGAGCGCTTGGACACTGGCGGCCTGCTCGCCGCGTTCCACGGGAATGGACCCCACCGATTCGAAGAAGGCCTTCATGGCTTTGCCTTTGACGCCGCCGGTGGTGAAGTATTCGGCCTTCGCGAAAAAGGCCACCGGGCGGGGCATCAGTGCCTGCACGATGACACTGTCAAAAAAGGACAGGTGGTTGGGAGCGACGATGAACGGCCCGTCGGTAGGGACGTTTTCAATGCCGACGACGGATGGCCGGCAGGTGCCGGCGATCAGGGTGCGGGTGGTCCAGCGGACGGCTTCAAACATTTCCATCGTTGGTCACCTCGCTCATGGCTGCGCTGTGGATGGCCTCCAGCCGGTCGATCGCCTGTGCCAGTTCTTCGGCAGTGCTGACGACCGCAACTGAACCGGCCGCCTCCAGTTCGCCGTCGGGCGCAAACCCCCACGCCACGCCGATGCAGTCGAGCCCGTTGGCGATGGCCCCGGAGACGTCCTGCGCCCGGTCCCCCACCATGATTGCGTGCTGGGTCTCGAGGTCCCGCAGTGCTGCGGCAATGATCTCGGTCTTCCCCAGTGGAACGCCGTCCACGGCCGTTTCGTCATCCGCGGAGCCGCGGATGCTGAGGAACAGTCCGTCGATGCCGTGGTGGGCCAGGACCGTCCGGGCCAGGTTCTGCGGCTTTTGGGTTGCGACAGCCACCGGCCGGCCAGCGGCAGCGTAGGCCTCCAGCAGTTCCAGGATGCCCGGGTAAATCCGGCTCTGGGCGATGCCGGTGGCCACGTAGTACTCCCGGTAGCGCCGGATGACCTCGTCCAGGAGGCTGGCCGGCACCTTGGCGACGTTTAGGAGGGAATCGCTCAGCTTCGGGCCGATCATCGCCTCGAGCAGGTCCTGGCCGGGGACGGGAAGCCCCAGCCCGCGGAGGGCTGAGGCGATTCCGTCTGTTATCCCACCGGCCGGATCGACAAGAGTGCCGTCCAGGTCAAAGATCACGGGCACTGTTGTTGAAGTCACCGGGTTAGTTTCTCACGACAGAAGCAGTGCCTGAAACTCGCATGCCTGCAGCGGAATACTTCTCCTGCTCTAGCCCAGGATTTCGGCCAGGAAGGTGGCGGTGTGGCTGGTGGTGGAGGTGGCTACCTGCTCCGGCGTGCCGGTGGCAACGACCTGGCCGCCGCCGGAGCCGCCGTCGGGCCCAAGATCCACGATCCAGTCCGCGCTCTTGATGACATCCAGGTTGTGCTCGATGGTGATGACCGTGTTGCCTTTGTCCACCAGCCCCTGCAGGACCATCAGCAGCTTGCGGATGTCCTCGAAGTGCAGGCCGGTGGTGGGCTCGTCCAGGACGTACACGCTGCGGCCGTTGGACCGCTTCTGCAGTTCAGCCGCCAGCTTGACGCGCTGCGCCTCACCGCCGGAAAGCGTGGTGGCAGGCTGGCCGAGCCGGACGTAGCCCAGCCCCACGTCCACGAGCGTGTTCAGGTGCCGTGCGATGGGCGAGAACGCCGCAAAGAACTCGGCGCCCTCCTCGATGGGCATGTTGAGGACATCCGCGATGGTTTTGCCCTTGTAGTGCACTTCCAGCGTTTCCCTGTTGTAGCGCGCACCGTGGCATACCTCGCACGGGACGTAGACGTCCGGCAGGAAGTTCATCTCGATCTTCAGTGTGCCGTCACCGGAGCAGGCTTCGCACCGCCCGCCCTTGACGTTGAAGGAGAAGCGGCCGGGAAGGTAGCCCCGGACCTTGGCTTCGGTGGTCTCCGCGAAGAGCTTGCGGATGTTGTCGAACACGCCGGTGTAGGTGGCGGGGTTGGAGCGGGGCGTCCGCCCGATGGGGCTCTGGTCTACGTGGACCACCTTGTCCAGGTGCTCCAGCCCGTGGATGGTCTTGTGCCGCCCGGCTACCTGCTTGGCACCGTTGAGCTTGTTGGCCAGCACCTTGTACAGGATCTCGTTGACAAGCGTGGACTTGCCCGAGCCGCTCACGCCCGTCACCGCGGTGAAGAGGCCAAGCGGGAACGCGGCGTCCACGTTGACCAGGTTGTTTTCCCGCGCACCCACCACCTTGAGTTCGCGCTTCTTGTCATACTTGCGGCGCTTCTTCGGCACTTCGATGCTCTTGCGGCCCGACAGGTAATCGCCGGTCAGCGATGCGGTGTTCTCGAGAAGTTCCTTGTAGGAGCCGGAGTGGACCACCTGGCCGCCGTGTTCACCGGCGCCCGGTCCGATGTCCACGATCCAGTCGGCAACATGGATGGTGTCCTCGTCGTGTTCCACGACGATAAGGGTGTTGCCCATGTCCCGGAGCCGGGTAAGGGTGTCAATAAGGCGCCGGTTGTCGCGCTGGTGCAGCCCGATGGAGGGCTCGTCCAGCACGTAAAGCACGCCCACCAGGCCCGAGCCGATCTGGGTGGCGAGCCGGATGCGCTGCGCCTCGCCGCCGGAGAGGGTGGCGGATGGGCGTTCCAGGTTCAGGTATTCCAGCCCCACGTCCAGGAGGAACGTCAGGCGTGCCTGGATCTCCTTGAGCACCTGGTGTGCGATCTGTGCTTCGCGGCCGGTCAGGACCAGGTTGTTCAGGAACTCTGCGCAGTCGCGCATGGGAAGGGCCGCGACGTCGGCGATGGACTTGCCGTTGATGAGCACCGACAGGGACGCAGGATTGAGGCGCGCGCCGTTGCAGGCGGGGCAGGGAATCTGCCGCATGTACTCTTCGTAGCGGTCGCGGGCCCAGTCGGAATCGGTCTCGCCGTGCTTGCGGTGGACGTACTGGATGGCCCCTTCAAAGCCGGTGCTGTACTTGCGTTCCCGGCCGAAGCGGTTGCGGTACTGCACCACCACTTTGTGGTCCTTGCCGTGCAGGACGGTCTGGCGGACGTCCTTGCCCAGCTTTTCCCAGGGGGTGTCCATCGAAAACCCGAGTTCCTTGGCGAGGCCCTCCAGGAGCCGGTTCCAGTACTCGGTGGTGGCTGTTCCCAGCGACCAGGGGGCGATGGCGCCCTCGGACAAGGACAGCTCGGGGTTGGGGACGATGAGTTCCTCGTCCACCTCGAGCCGGGTGCCGATGCCGCTGCAGGCGGCACAGGCGCCGAAAGGGTTGTTGAAGGAGAAGGACCGGGGCTCGATCTCGTCGATGGCAAGCGGATGCTCGTTGGGGCAGGCCAGGTTTTCGGAGAAGGCGCGGATCCGCGCGGGGTCGTCCGCCTCAAGGTCCACGAACTCTGCCAGGACGCGGCCCTCGGCCAGGCCAAGGGCGGTTTCGATGGAGTCGGTGAGGCGCTGGCTGATGCCTTCCTTGACCACCAGGCGGTCCACCACCACCTCGATGGTGTGCTTGAACTGCTTGCCCAGCTTAGGCGGATCGCTCAGCTGGACAAGGTCGCCATCCACCCTGGCACGCGAATAGCCCTTGGCGGTGAGCTCCTTGAAGAGATCGACGAATTCGCCCTTGCGTCCACGCACCACGGGAGCGAGGACCTGGAAACGGGTGCCTTCGTCGAGCTCCAGGAGCTGGTCGACGATCTGCTGCGGAGTTTGCTTGGCCACCGGCTCACCACAGACCGGGCAGTGCGGCCGTCCCACGCGTGCCCAGAGGAGCCGCATGTAGTCGTAGATCTCGGTGATGGTGCCCACGGTGGAGCGCGGGTTCTTGCTGGTGGACTTCTGGTCGATGGAGACTGCCGGCGAGAGGCCTTCGATGAAGTCGACGTCGGGCTTGTCCACCTGGCCGAGGAATTGCCGGGCGTAGGCGGACAGGGACTCCACGTAGCGGCGCTGGCCTTCGGCGAAGATCGTGTCGAACGCGAGGGAGGACTTGCCGGAGCCGGAGAGTCCGGTGAAGACGATCATCGCGTCGCGCGGCAGGTCGAGGTCCACGTTGCGCAGGTTGTGCTCCCGGGCACCCTTCACCACGAGGCGGGAGAGGTCCGGCCGCTGAAGTGTGGCAGCGGAGGGCACGGCGACGGAAGCGGATTGGATGGCGGATTCTTCAGCTACGGCTTTAGGCACCCCATAATGCTAATCGAAAACTTCTTCGAACATCCACGCGGCGGCGCGCTCAGCCGGCGTCGTAGGCTGCCGCGAGCAGCTTCACCGCTTCCGCGAACGTGGCGCCCTGCGACTTTGCGGCTTCGGCATAGGCCGCGGCAGCTGCGGAGAGCCCGCTGAGGCGTTCGTCACGTGCACACACCACTGTCCCGTTCCTCCCCCGCGTGGCAACAATGCCGGCCGCTTCCAGTTCCTTATATGCCCGGGCGACAGTGTGCGGCGCCACGTCCAGGCGCTCCGCAAGCCCCCGGACGGCGGGAAGCCTGGTGCCCGGGGGTAGCGCGCCGCTGTCCGCGAGGTGGATGATCCGGAGCCGCAGCTGTTCAAACAGGGCCACGGTGCTGCCGGCGTTGGGTTTCCAGTCCCCCGGGAAGTCGGGAGTGGTTTTCACAGTCCCGCCTCAAGGACCCCGGTACGCCTGGGACTGGCGGAGAACTGGGCGTTGTAGAGCCGCGCGTAGTAGCTGTTTGCCGCCAGGAGGCTCTGGTGCGTGCCCTGCTCAACGATGCGTCCGTGGTCCATGACCAAGATTAGATCAGCGTTCCGCACCGTGGACAAACGGTGGGCAATCACGAAGCTCGTCCTGCCATGGCGGAGCCGCCGCATTGCCTGCCGGATCAGCAGTTCGGTCCTGGAGTCCACCGAACTTGTCGCCTCGTCCAGGATCAGGACCGGCCGCCCTGCCAGTTCGGCCCGGGCAATGGTGATGAGTTGCCGCTGGCCCTGGCTGAGGGGTTCGCCGCCGTTCTCCAGCACGGTGTCGTACCCGCCGGGGAGAGACCGGACGAAGCGGTCCACGTAGCTGGCCTCCGCCGCGGCCAGGATCCCGGCCTCGGTGGCACCGGGCAGCCCGTAGGCGATGTTCTCCCTGATGGTGCCGGCGAAGAGCCACGCATCCTGGAGCACCACCCCGAACTGCCCCCGCAGCCGGTCTGTGGAGATGGTTGCAGTATCAATGCCTCCCAGGGTGATTCGGCCCGAACCCGGTTCGCAGAAGCGCAACAGGAGATTCACCACAGTGGTTTTTCCGGCTCCGGTGTGGCCGACGATGGCCACCGTTTGTCCCGGCTCCGCGGTGAACGAAAGGTTGCGCACGGCAGGCGGCGAGCCGGGGTACCCGAAGGTCACGTCCTCGAAGACGATGGTTCCATCCGCGGGGACGGGCGTATCCCCGGCCCTTTGCGCGGGGTCCTCCTCCGCATCCAGCAGGGCGAACACGCGGGCCGCGGACGCAGCGCATGACTGGATGAGGTTGAGCAGGCCGCCAATCTGCCCGACGGGCTGGCTGAAGAGCCTGCTGAACTGGATAAACGCCTGGATGCCGCCGATGGTCATCGCTCCCGCAATGACCTGCAAAGCGCCGACAACTGCAACGGCGATGTAATTCAGGTTGGCCATCAGCACCATCAGGGGCTGGACCACCCCCGCCGAGTACTGGGCTTTGGTGGCCGCGCGCGCCAGCCGCCGGTTGCTTTGGGCGAAGATGTCGGCGGCCCGGGACTGCTGCCCGAAGGCCTTGATGACTTCGTGGCCGGTGATGAACTCCTCAACGTGCGCGTTGAGCTCCCCGGTTTCCTTCCACTGCCGTTCAAAGTGCGCCTGTGACCGGCGCGCAACGAGAACGGTGATGCAGGTGGAGAGCGGCACGCTGGCGAGGGCTATGGCCGCCAGCATGGGCGAGATCCACAACATCATGGCCAGCGATCCGCACAGCATCAGCACGGACATGATCAGTTGCGTGAGGAGCTGGTTCATGGCCTGTGAGATGTTGTCGATGTCGTTGGTTGCCCGGCTCAGGACATCGCCCCGGGACCGCTCACTGAAATATGTGGACGGCAGGCGGTGCAGCTTGTCCTCCACCGCAGCCCGCAGCCCGTACATCAGCCCTTGCACGGAGCGGGCCGTCAGGGCGCCCTGGATCCAGTTGAAGACGGACGCGAAGACGTACATCACCGCCACAGTGGACAGCAGGGTGACCAGGCGTTCCTGGTCGGTGGTGCCCAGGAAGATACCGTTCACGACGACGTCGGTGGCGTCGCCGAGATACTTCGGAGCTGCCACGTTGAGGCCCGCGAAAGCGCAGGTGGCTGCCACTGCGCCGAGCATGAGGTGCCGGAAGGGGCGCAGCAGCCCAAGCAGCCTGCCCGATGTGCGCCAGAACCCGTCCGAGGATGTCCCGACGGCGGCCGTCGTCACAGCGGTCCGTCCAGTGCCAGCTGCGATTCGGCGATCTCGCGGTACGTGCGGGATGTTTCCAGCAGCCTGTGGTGGGTCCCCTGTGCCACGATGCGCCCGCCGTCGAGCACCAGGATCAGGTGTGCGCCTTCCACAGCCGAAACACGCTCTGCCACAACAATCACCGTGGCTGACGGAAGTTCCGCGTCCAACGCCTGCCGCAGCCTGGTGTCCGTGTCGTAGTCCAGCGCGGAAAAGCTGTCATCAAAGAGATAAAGGGGCGCTGTGCGCAGCAGGGCACGCGCCATGCACAGGCGCTGCCGCTGCCCTCCGGACAGCGTGGTTCCGCCCTGGCCCACAGGCGTCGCCAGCCCCAAGGGCAGGTCGCGCATGAAGCGCATGGTCTGCGCCTTCTCCAGGACTGCCCAGAGTTCCTCGTCCGATGCGTCGGGGGCAGCCATGCGGAGGTTGTCGGCAATAGTGCCCGAAAACAGATGGGAGTGCTGGGGGACGATGGACATGGCCCCGCGAAGCGTGTCCAGCGGCAGCTCCTTGATGTTCACGCCATCCAGCCGGATCTCCCCCTCGGTGGAATCAAGGAAACGCGGGATCAGGTTCAGGAGCGTTGATTTTCCACTGCCCGTGGATCCCACGATGGCAGTGGTGGTGCCCGGCATGGCCGTAAAGCTGATTCCGGAGAGGACCGGTGCTTCTGCCCCTGGGTAGGAAAATCCGACCTCCCTGAACTCAAGGGTTCCCGGCTGCGCGGACGAGGCCGGCCAGCCGGCCGGAGCGGCGTAAACGGTATGCGCAGGGGGGCCCGCGGACTCACGCACCGAGGGTTCGGTGTCCAGGACGGCGGTGATCCGCTCCGCGCACGCGGCGGCGCGGGGTGCCGTCATCAGGACGTACATGGCCATCATGATGGCCAGCAGGATCTGCATGATGTAGCTGATGAAGGCCGTGAGCGCACCGATGTTCATCTGGCCCGACTGGATGCGCTGGCCGCCGAACCACACAACTGCCACCGACGACAGGTTCACCACCAGCATGATCAGCGGCAGCATGGCCGCCACCAGCAGAGCTGACTGCAGATTGTTGGCAGTAAGGCTGCTGTTCGCACGCGCGAAGCGCCCAATCTCATGCTCCTGGCGCACAAAGGAACGGATCACCCCGGCACCGATAATCTGCTCACGCAGGATGCCGCCCGCCTTGTCCAGCAGGTCCTGCCCTTGACGGTAGAGCGGGACCAGGCGCCGGACGATCAGGGACATGATCAGCAGGAGCAACGGCACAACGATGATGACCACTGCGGACAGCCCCACGTCCTGCTGCAGGGCGAGGACAATGCCGCCCAGCCCCATCGCGGGCCCGGCGATCAGCATGGTGAACACCAGCACCGCGAATGCCTGGATCTGCTGGGTGTCGTTGGTTGCCCGCGTGGCCAGGCTCTGCGCCCCGAAGCGTGCCACCTCCTGGGAGGACAGCGACTGGATGCTCGAAAAAATTTCCGCCCGGAGCCGGCGCCCCATCCCCATGGCCGTTACAGCCCCAAGGTAGCCGGCCCCGATGGCCGCGCCGGCCTGGACCGCAGCGATGCCCGCCATCAGGACCCCGAGGCGGGAAATCACCCCGGTGTTGCCGGCCACAATGCCGTCGTCGATGATCGCGGCGTTCACGGTGGGCAGCAGGAGGTTCGCGGCGGCCTGGACCAGCTGCAGGAGCACGATGGCGGCGAGGTGCCATCCATGACCCTTGAGGAGCCGCCCCATCAATCCGATCAGCAACGCACCTCCCGTAAGGTCAGGAAAGCCGACAACGATGGTCGCCTCCCCCAATTGGCCACGTTCGTCATTGTAGGCCAGATCACATTCAGCCGCCGTCAACAACATGACCAGTCCAGTAGAGATCATCCAGCGACTGGACGCCGGTCACTCGTTCTTGCGGCCTACCGCGAAGATCCTGCGGAAAGGATAGATTGTGCCGTGCCTGCCCTGCGGATATGCCCCGCGCAGGGACGCAGCATACTCGGCTTCAAACTGGGCCCCGTCCTCCGGTGAGAGCACATTCAGCACGGGACGCAACGCGGTACCCCGGACCCACTCCAGGACCGGGTCCGGGCCTGGCAGCACCTGCTGGTAGGTGGTTTCCCAGGCGTCTGCCGAGCACCCGGCGTCGAGCATGATGTCCAGGTAATCCGCCGGCTCCCCCACCGATTCGCCGCCGCGCAGCACCCCGCCGAGTTTCGGTGCCCACCGCTCCGAGGCGGCGAGGTCCCGCATCAGCGCATGGGACGGTGCGTTAAAGTTCCCCGGTACCTGCAGCGCGAACCAGGCGCCGGGGCGCAGTGCGGCCAGCCATGACCGCATCAACTCCTGGTGCCCGGGCACCCATTGAAGGGCCGCGTTGCTGACCACCACATCCGTCCCTGCCGGGGGCGTCCAATGGGTGATATCCGCCTGCTCAAAATGCAGCGACGGATGCCGTGCAGCGTGGTCCGCCGCCTTGGCCAGCATGTCCGCCGAGGCGTCCAGGCCCACCACTTCCGCGTCCGGCCAGCGTTCGGCGAGCGTTGCCGTGAGGTTCCCCGGGCCGCAGCCCAGGTCAACCACTTGGGCCGGCCTGTCGGCGTGGACCCTTCCGGTGAGGTCGAAAAACGGCCGGTCCCGGTGATCGCCGAACTGAACGTATTTGGCCGGATCCCATTCCATAGGCTTCTCCACTGTCTGGTGCTGTCGCTGCTACCGCGAAGCCTAGCCCGGCCGGGACGAATTTCCCGGCGCGCCCTGGCACTAAGCTGGAAATCAATGAAACTCGTTGACCAGCTGACCCATCTGCCCGCCGGGAACCTCCAGGCCGCCGTCGATCCCGATGACCTGTACACCCGCTTCGTCGAGTGGACGGAAAGCCGTGGCCTGGCGCTGTATCCGGCCCAGGACGAAGCCATCATGGAACTGGCGACCGGGGCCAACGTCATCCTGGCCACCCCTACCGGCTCCGGCAAATCCCTGGTGGCCATCGCCGCGCATTTCCAGGCCATGGCGCAGGGCAGGCGCAGCTACTACACGGCGCCCATCAAGGCGCTGGTGTCAGAGAAGTTCTTTGCCCTGTGCGAGATCTTCGGTGCGGAGAACGTGGGAATGATCACCGGGGACTCCGGGGTCAACCAGGACGCGCCGATCATCTGCTGCACGGCTGAAATCCTGGCCAACACTGCTTTGCGCGAGGGTGCCGCAGCCGAGCTGGGCGCGGTCATCATGGACGAGTTCCACTTCTACTCGGACCCGCAGCGCGGCTGGGCCTGGCAAGTGCCGCTGCTGGAACTCCCGCAGGCCCAGTTCCTGCTGATGTCCGCGACGCTGGGCGACGTGGCGAGGTTCGAAAAGGGACTGACCGATCTGACCGGCCGCCCCACCACCACCGTGAGCTCGGCCGAACGGCCCATTCCGCTGCATTACTACTACCACGAGACCCCGGTCCACGAGACGCTGGAGGAGCTGCTCGCCACCAAGCAGGTCCCGGTCTATGTGGTCCACTTCAGCCAGATCGAGGCCATCGACCGGGCCCAGAACCTGATGAGCATCAATGTCTGCACCCGCGAGGAGAAGGACAGAATTGCCGAACTGATCGCGAACTTCCGGTTCGCCGCCGGCTTTGGCAAGACGCTCAACCGGCTGGTGCGCCACGGCATCGGCGTGCACCATGCGGGCATGCTGCCCAAGTACCGGCGGCTGGTGGAGCAGCTGGCCCAGGCGGGGCTGCTCAAAGTCATCTGCGGCACGGACACGCTCGGCGTGGGCATCAACGTCCCCATCCGCACGGTGTTGCTCACCGCCCTGAGCAAGTACGACGGCGTCCGCACCAGGCTGCTGAACTCGCGTGAGTTCCACCAAATTGCAGGCCGTGCCGGCCGCGCGGGCTACGACACCGCCGGCACGGTGGTGGTCCAGGCCCCCGAGCACGTCACCGAAAACGTCAAGGCGATGGCCAAGGCCGTTGCCAAGTTCGGCGACGACCAGAAAAAGCTGCGCCAAGTGGTCAAGAAGAAGCCACCGGAGGGTTTTGTGTCCTGGGGTGAGCCAACGTTCAAGCGGCTGGTCGAGTCCGTGCCGGATCCGCTGAATTCAAGCTTCACGGTAACGCACGCCATGCTCATGAACCTGATGGAGCGGCCCGGGGATCCGTTTGCCGCCGCCCGCCGGCTGCTGACGGAAAACCACGAGCCGCGGTCCTCCCAGCTGCGGCTGATGAAGAAGGCGCTGGGCATCTACCGGGAGCTGCTCGCTGCCGAAGTGGTGGAGCGGATACCCGAAGAGCAGCAGGGAGCGGACGGGCGCACGGTCCGGCTCACCGTGCACCTGCAGCCGAACTTCGCGCTCAACCAGCCGCTTTCCCCCTTCGCACTTGCCGCACTGGAGCTCCTTGACCCGGAGTCGCCGTCGTACGCCCTGGACGTGGTGTCCGTGATCGAGGCGACGCTGGAGAAGCCGCGCCAAATCCTTTCCGCCCAGCAGAAGAAGGCCCGCGGCGAAGCGGTGGCCGCCATGAAGGCGGACGGCATCGAGTACGACCAGCGGATGGCGACGCTGGACGAGGTCACGTACCCGCAGCCCCTCGCCGAAATCCTCGGCGAGGCATTCGAGGTATACCGGAAGGCTGCCCCGTGGGTGGGCGACTTTGAGCTGGCGCCCAAGTCAGTGGTGCGGGACATGTTCGAGCGTGCCATGAACTTCGGCGAGTTCGTGCAGTTCTATGGTCTGGCCCGTTCGGAGGGCATCGTGCTGCGGTACCTCGCGGACGCATTCAAGGCGCTCCGGCAGACGGTTCCCCAGGACATGCTCCGGGATGACCTCGAGGACCTGATCGCCTGGCTGGGCGAACTGGTGCGCCAGGTTGACTCCAGCCTCCTGGACGAATGGGAGGAACTGGCCTCCGGTGCCGCTCCCACCCCGCACGACGCGCCGCCGCCTCCCCCGCCGTCGCTTACCTCGAACATCCGGGCCTTCCGGGTTATGGTCCGCAACGAGATGTTCCGCCGCGTGGAACTGTTCGCGGACGAGGACGCTGCGGCTCTCGGCGAGCTGGACGGCGCCTCCGGCTGGGACCGGGACCGGTGGGAAGACGTTCTCGACGACTACTTCGATGAGCATGACGACATTGGAACCGGCCCGGACGCCCGCGGCCCAAACCTGCTGATCATTACGGAGGAACCCGGAGTGTTGAAGGTACGGCAGATCTTCGATGATCCCGCAGGAAACCATGACTGGGGCATTTCCGCGGAGGTGGACCTTGCAGCGTCGGATGAGACCGGAACTGCCGTGGTGCGGGTGACCGACGTCAACCGGCTCTGACGCTGCCGCGGCCCTGCGGCAGCGGCGACAACCACGGCGGTAAGCTCGAACAATGAGCTTAATCCGCCCCGCAACAGAGCAAGACGTGCCCGCGATCCTGAGGATGATCCACGAACTGGCGCACTACGAGAAAGAACCGGACGCCGTCCGCAATACCCCGGAAATGCTGCGGCAGGTCCTCTTTGGGGAGAACCCGCGCGTCTTCGCCGCCATGGCTGAAAACGAAGCCGGCGACGTTCAGGGCTTCGCGCTGTGGTTCCTCAACTACTCCACGTGGGAGGGTGTGCACGGCATCTACCTGGAAGACCTGTACGTAAGCCCGGAGGCCCGCGGCGAAGGCCACGGCAAGGCCCTCCTGCAGCACCTCGCCGGGATTGCGGTGGAGAACGGCTATGCCCGGGTGGAATGGAGTGTCCTTGACTGGAACGAGCCGTCCATCAACTTCTACCGCAGCCTCGGCGCCAGGCCGATGGACGGGTGGTCCACCTTCCGCCTGACCGGAGATGCCCTGGAACAGTTCGGCAGCGCTGTCCCCGCCGCAGCCAATGGCTGACGTACGGCCGCCGGCCGCCGTCAAGGCCCTCACGCGCCTGTTCCGGCCCGGGCAGGGAGCGACGGCGGGCCACGAGGTCAGGGCACGGCATACGTTCCGCGGCATGCGCACAGTGGAGCATTACTTCACCGTGCCTTTGGACCACACGGCGTCCGCTGCCACTCCCGAGACCATCACCGTCTTCGCCCGCGAGTATGTATCGGCGGCGCACAGCGAGGAGGAAGCGCAAAACCTTCCCTGGCTGCTGTTCCTGCAGGGCGGACCGGGCGGCCGCGGCAACAGGTTCGGTTCCCTGGGCGGCTGGAGCAAGGCCGCGGCGAAGGACTTCCGTATCCTGATGCTTGACCAGCGGGGAACCGGGCTGTCCACACCGGTGGACCGCAACACCCTGCCGCTGCGCGGGTCAGCCGACGAGCAGGCCGCATACCTGGAACACTTCCGGGCTGATTCGATCGTGGCCGACGCCGAGCTGATCCGGAAAACGCTGGGCTCACCGCCCTGGAGCATCTACGGCCAGAGTTACGGCGGCTTCTGCGCGCTGACCTACCTGTCCCTCGCCCCGGAGGGACTGCGGGAAGTGCTCATCACCGGCGGCCTGGCGCCGCTGACGGGGCCGGCCGATGACGTCTACCGGGCCACGTTCCAGCGCGTGGCGGCGCGGAATGCAGAGTACTTCAGCTGGTACCCGGAGGACCGTGCCATGGTGGAACGGATTGCCCGCCACCTGCGGAGCACGCCGGAGTTCCTGCCCGACGGCGGACCGCTCACCGTGGAGCGCTTCCAAATGGCGGGGGCGTTCCTGGGCGGCAACACACGGGTGGACAGCCTGCACTACCTGCTGGAGGACGCCTTCACGGAGACTGCGGCAGGCCCCCGGCTCTCGGACCCCTTCCTGGAACAGATGCAGGGCATCGTCTCGCGGCGTTCCAACCCGCTGTACGCCCTGATGCACGAATCCATCTACGGCCAGGGCCAGGCGACGGAGTGGTCCGCCTGGCGGGTGCTGGACGAGTACCCGGAGTTCCGGCCGGACGCAGAACCGCTGTTGCTGACCGGCGAAATGGTCTACCCCTGGTATTTCGACCAGGACCCCGCGCTGCGGCCCCTCCGGGAGGTGGCCGGGCTGCTGGCCGCGAAGCAGGACTGGACGCCGCTCTATGACGTCCGGCAGCTCGCCGCGAACCGGGTTCCGGTGGCGGCGGCCGTCTACTCGGACGATATCTACGTGGACCGGAAGCTGTCCCTTGAAACGGCTGCTGCCGTCCGCGGGCTCCAGGTCTGGGAAACGGACGACTTCCACCACGATGGCATCGCCGACGACGGTGAAGGGATCTTTTCCCGGCTGCTGGGGATGGCCAGGTCAGGCCGCCGCTGACGCCCGCCGCCGGGTGACGAGTGTCAGGAAGGCTGCCGCCAGGACGCAGGCGCCCACCACTCCACCGAGCATGTTGAGCCCCAGGTAACCGGTCCAGCTCAGGACCAGGCCGGAGACGGCCCCGCCCACGGCCCCGGCTGCCCCCATCAGCATGTCGGACACGCCCTGCACCACAACCCGGGCTTCCTGCCCGACGCTCTCTGCCAGCAAGGTGGACCCGGACACGGTGGCGGCCGACCAGCCCATGCCCAGCAGCACCAGGCCGACGGCCACCGCTGTGGTGGAGCCCTGGCCGAAGCCCGCCACGATGACCGCTGTAATCAGCAGGGCGAAGCCAATCATGATGGTCTCCGTCCTGCCCGCCTTGTCCGTCAGCCAGCCCATGACGGGTGACAGGGCGAACATGCCGGCAATGTGCAGAGAGATGGTGAAGCCGATGATCACCAGCACGTCGCCGGAGGCGGTATGCCCGGCGTGCGATGCGCCGGGGCCTTCCACCAGGTGCTGCAGGTGCAGGGGCGTCATGGACATGACGCCCACCATGACGGCATGGGCCGCGACGACGGCTGCCACGGCCAGGAGCGCCATCCGTGAGGCGCGGATGGCGCGCATGCCACGGGCCAGGGATCCGGGCGGCCTGCTGCCCTGGCTGGCCGCGGCGGCGACGCTCCCTGCCTGGGGCACTCCGGGTGCAGCCGGGCCTTCAGCCCGTGCGGCCAGTTCACGGGAGAGGAGGAGCGGGTCCGGCCGGAGTCCGACCCACACGAGGACGGTTGCCACCAACAGTCCGGCGCCGGAGATGACGAACGGTCCGGCAACCGGCGGCAGGCCCAGGGCCGCGCCCACCACCGTGCCGGGCTGGATCAGGTTGGGGCCGGCGACGGCTCCGACAGTGACGGCCCAGACGACGGTTGACAGTGCCCGGCCGCGGTGCTCGGCGTCGGCAAGATCGACGGCGGCAAAACGCGCCTGCAGGCTTGCGGCGGTGCCCACTCCAATGCCGGCCGCCCCCAGCACCAGAAGGCCGAAGATTCCGGTCACGACGGCGAGGACCATCAGCACGGTGCCCGCCAACGCCGCGGACAAGCCCGCCAGCTGGCCCACCCGGCGACCCCTGCGCTCCGCCAGCGAGGCCAGCGGCAGCGCCGCCAGGGCGGCGCCGAGGGTCATAACTGTTGCCACTGCACCGGCCCACGCGCTGGAGCCCGAGAGCTCAACGGCGAGGATGGAACCGATGGAAACCGTGGCGCCCGTGCCAATTCCACCGAAGACCTGGGCCGCGGCCAGCAGCGCCACGGTGCGCCGCTGTACCCGCCGCACGTCCTGTTCGCTTATCACTCTGGGGGCCATGGACAGAGCATAGTCCTCGGCGCCGGGCTCCCACAGGGGCAAATTTAAGCAACAATCCCGGCCGCTGGGAGCGGCCGGGATTGTTGTCAAGCAGGGGCGGTCAGCGGCTAGTCGACGTCGCTGTGGCTCCTGCGTACGTCTTCTTCGAGGCGCGGATCCAGGTGGGCTTCCTTGGCCTTGGAGCTGAGCAGGCTGGCAACCACCGCGATGATGATGGTGCCGACAATCACGGCCAGGGAGACGAACGTAGGGATCTCCGGGGCCCACTCGATGTGCTGGCCGCCGTTGATGAACGGCAGTTCGTTCACGTGCATGGCGTGCAGGACCAGCTTGACGCCGATGAACGCGAGGATGAAGGACAGTGCGTGCTTCAAGTAGATCAGGCGGTTCATCAGGCCGCCCAGCAGGAAGTACAGCTGGCGCAGGCCCATGAGGGCGAAGAGGTTGGCGGTGAACACGATGAACGGGCTCTGGGTGAGTCCGAAGATGGCGGGGATGGAGTCCACGGCGAACAGCAGGTCGGTGAGGCCGATGGTGATGAACACGATCAGCATCGGGGTGAAGACCTTCTTGCCGTTCACGGTGGTGCGCAGCTTGCCGCCGTCGAACTTCTCCGACATGGGAATGACCTTGCGGATCTTCGCGATGAGCGGGTTTTCCCGGTCTTCTTCGTCTTCGCCTTCGTCCTGGGCCTGCTTCCAGGCGGTCCACAGCAGGAACGCTCCGAAGATGTAGAACACCCAGCTGAACTGCTCGATGACGATGGCGCCGAGGAGGATGAAGATGCCGCGCAGGATCAGGGCGATGATGATGCCCACCATCAGCACTTCCTGCTGGTATTTCCGGGGTACGGAGAACCTGGCCATGATGATGATGAAGACAAACAGGTTGTCGATGCTGAGGCTGTATTCCGTGACCCAGCCGGCGACGAACTGACCGCCGTATTCAGGCCCGGTGAAGGCGAACATAGCGCCCGCAAACACGAGCGCGAGCGAGACGTAGAACGCCACCCACAGTCCCGCTTCCTTCATGGAGGGTTCGTGGGGACGGCGGACCACAAGCAGGAGGTCGATCAGGAGGATCAGGCCGAGGACGACAAAAGAGCCGACCTCGAACCACACGGGCAATTCGAGCACAGGGTAGCCTTTCGCAGGGTACAGAGATGCGGTGTAAGTCTCTCCGGCCTGCCTGCGCACTTGGTGCTGATGCGGCGGCCCGCTACGCCCGGCGGAGCAACTATGCCCTGCGTGTTGACGATCGTAGCGCTTGGGATACTCCCCTACGTGACGTTAACTGTACCTTAGCCTGCAGTGTTGCCACTGCCGGGCCGCCCCCGGGCCCCGCCGGATGTTTGCCGGGGCGTGCCCAGGAGTTGCCCCGGTGGCCCAGGAGGTGCTCAGGCGTGGCCTGCCGCCTGCATCTGGCGCAGTTCCTTTTTGAGTTCGCTGACCTCGTCGCGGATGCGGGCGGCCACTTCAAACTGCAGCTCGGCGGCTGCGCCGTGCATCTGCTCGGTGAGCTGTTCGATGAGGCCCACCAGGTCCTCGGCGGGGGCGGCGGCGAGGCCGTCGGCGCGGACCTGGGCTGCGCCCTTGGCCCCGGACTTGGTCCGCTTGGCTCCCTTGGCCAGGCGGTTGTTGTTGAGCAGCTCCTGGGTGTCGGCGTCTTCCCGTGCCAGCTGGTCGGTGATGTCGGCGATTTTCTTCCGCAGCGGCTGCGGGTCCACGCCGTGCTCTTTGTTGTAGGCCACCTGGATGGCGCGGCGCCGGTTGGTCTCGTCAATGGCGTGGGCCATGGAATCCGTGATGCGGTCCGCGTACATATGCACCTGGCCGGAGACGTTGCGGGCGGCGCGGCCGATGGTCTGGATCAGGGACGTGGAAGAACGCAGGAAGCCTTCCTTGTCCGCATCCAGGATGCTCACCAGGGACACCTCGGGAAGGTCGAGGCCTTCCCGGAGGAGGTTGATGCCCACCAGGACGTCGAAACTGCCCAGCCGGAGTTCCCGCAGCAGTTCCACGCGCCGCAGCGTGTCCACGTCCGAGTGCAGGTACTCCACCTTGATGCCGTGGCCCAGCAGGTAGTCCGTGAGGTCCTCGGCCATGCGCTTTGTCAGCGTGGTGACCAGGACACGCTCGTCCTTCTCCACCCGGGTCCGGATCTCGCCCAGGAGGTCGTCGATCTGGCCCTTGGTGGGTTTGACGATGACTTCCGGGTCCACCAGTCCGGTGGGGCGGATGATCTGCTGGACGAAGCCGTCCGCCTTGCCGAGCTCGTATTTGCCGGGCGTCGCGGAAAGGTAGACGGTCTGGCCGATGCGTTCCAGGAACTCGTCCCATTTGAGCGGCCGGTTGTCCATGGCGGACGGCAGCCGGAAGCCGTGGTCCACCAGGGTCCGCTTCCGGGACATGTCGCCTTCGTACATGGCGCCGATCTGCGGAATGGTCACGTGGGATTCGTCCACCACCAGCAGGAAGTCGTCCGGGAAGTAATCGATGAGGCAGTGCGGGGCGGTGCCGCTGGCCCGGCCGTCGATGTGGCGGGAGTAGTTTTCGATGCCGTTGCAGAAGCCCATCTGCTGCATCATTTCGAGGTCGTAGGTGGTGCGCATCCGCAGCCGCTGCGCCTCCACCAGCTTGTTCTGCCCCTCCAGGGCGGCAAGCCGCGCGGCGAGTTCATCCTCGATGGACTTGATGGCGCGGGTCATCCGCTCCGGCCCGGCAACGTAGTGGGACGCCGGGAAGACGTACATCTCCGTCTCCTCGCGGAGGACCTCGCCGGTGACGGGGTGCAGGGTGTAGATGTTTTCCACCTCGTCGCCGAAGAACTCAATCCGGAGCGCCAGTTCCTCGTACATGGGGATGATTTCGACTGTATCGCCGCGCACACGGAAGGTGCCCCGGTGGAAATCCATGTCATTGCGCGCGTACTGCATGGAGACGAACTTCCGCAGCAGCACGTCCCGGTTCATCTCCTGGCCCTTGCGGAGGGTGACCATGCCGGCGATGTATTCTTCCGGGGTACCCAGGCCGTAGATGCAGGACACCGTAGCCACCACCACAACGTCGCGGCGGGTCAGCAACGCGTTGGTGGCGGAGTGGCGCAGCCGCTCCACTTCCTCGTTGATGGAGGAGTCCTTCTCGATGAAGGTGTCCGTCTGCGGTACGTAGGCTTCGGGCTGGTAGTAGTCGTAGTAGGACACGAAGTACTCCACCGCGTTGTTGGGCAGGAGCTCCCGGAACTCGTTGGCCAGCTGCGCCGCGAGGGTCTTGTTCTGCACCATCACCAAGGTGGGGCGCTGGACCTGCTCGATGAGCCACGCTGTGGTGGCACTCTTACCGGTACCCGTGGCACCGAGGAGCACCACGTCCTTCTCACCGTTCTTGATGCGCTCCGTCAGCTCGGCGATGGCGGCCGGCTGGTCTCCCGCGGGCTTGAATTCGCTGATGACCTCGAAGGGCGCTACAACACGGTTGATCTCCTGCGCAAGGCTCATGGATCTAATCTACAACCGGGCACCGACACTGGCGGGGCGAGTCCGTTACGGGCGAACAGGCGCCGGTCCGCTGGACGGCTTCAGGACGCGGACGACGGCGGCTGCCACTGCGTGCGTTCGGCCCAGGCGCACATTCCCGGCCACGCAACATCCGTGAACCACGGTTCCTTGGCCTCCGCATACGCCCTGGTGCTCCCCGAACCGGCAAAGCGCCCGGCGAGCTCTTCCTTGTGCGCCGCGTAGAGCCGGAGGGCAGCGGGGTCGTCGCGCAGCCAGTCCCGGAACATCAGGGCGAAACGCCATCCGGGTGAGCCGGCAACGCGGACGTGAAGGTTGACCGGACGGCCGGGGTCGGCGTTGGCGTGGAAGCGTTTCTGCCACAGCCGGGGGTCCGGTTCCGCCGGTTTAGGTGTATCGGATCCGGCGCCGGGAACCAGGGGGAAGCCGGCTTCCGCCAGCAGCGGCGCAGCGCTGTCGGCGTCGTCCAGGCTGGATACCGCAATCTGCAGGTCGATGACGTCCTTCGCGGCGAGCCCGGGGACGGAGGTGGACCCAATGTGGTCCACAGCCCGGAAGCGCCCGGGGGCCACGGTCATGAGCCGCGCCATGATCCTCGCCGCCTGCTGTGCCCATTCCTCCCGGTACGGAACCAGGACAGGCCCGACGGTCCTCGCCGCGCGGGTCCCTGCGGCGAGGTTGCGGGCGAACGGCGCCAGCCGCCCGTCCCACAGCTCGTCCACCTGCTTGGTCAGCTGCTCCAGCGTGCCGGAGTTGTCGAGAACCACGTCCGCAGCAGCCAGCCGCTCTTCCCGCGATGCCTGGGCTGCCATCCGCGAACGGGCAGCTTCTGCCGTCATGCCCCGGTGTTCCAGCATCCGCTGCACGCGGACATCGTCGGGTGCATCCACCACCAGCACGAGGTGGAAGGCGCTCCCCTGGCCCGTTTCCACGAGCAGCGGTATGTCCTGGACCACCACGGCATCGCTGGCGGCGTCATCCACGATAGCTGCGGCACGCGAGCGGACCAGCGGGTGGACGATCCCGTTGAGGACGGCGAGCCGTTCGGCATTTCCGAACACCACCTCGCCCAGGCGGGCACGGTCCAGCCGTCCGCCCTCGTCGAGCATCTCCGCGCCGAACTCCGCCACGATGCGCCGCAGCCCCTCCGTACCGGGCTCCACCACCTCCCGGGCCAAGGCGTCAGCGTCCACCAGCACCGCTCCACGCTCCTTGAGCCGCGTGGCCACCACTGACTTTCCGGACGCGATTCCGCCCGTCAACCCGATCTTCAGCACCCTCCCACCCTATCCCTCGCCACCACCGCCCTATCCTGGGTGGCGTGGGCCCCGCACCTCGCTAGACTTGGGCGGATGCAGGAGCAAGACAGCAGGACCACCGCCTACACCACCCTTGCTGCCGGCCCCGATGTCCGCCACGAACTCGAGATCAAGCGCTCCCGGTTCATCACCGTCCTGCGGCGCTCCGGGACGGAAGACGACGCGCGGGACCTCGTGGCGTCCCTCCGCCGCGAATTCCACGACGCCCGGCACCACTGCTCCGCCTTCATCATCGGACCGGACCGGGATGTGCAGCGTTCCAGTGACGACGGCGAGCCGTCCGGCACGGCGGGCATACCCATGCTCGAAGCCCTCGCGAAAAGGGAGACAACGCCCGGGGTGGCCGACCTCAGCGACGTCAGTGCCGTCGTCGTCCGCTATTTCGGCGGGGTGCTGCTCGGGGCGGGCGGCCTGGTCCGCGCCTACTCCGAATCCGTCTCATCGGCCCTTGCCGCGGTTTCCATGGTGCGCCGCAGCCGGCTGCGGATTTGTTCCACGGCCGTGCCGCCCGCTTCGGCCGGCCGGCTGGAAAACGATCTGCGCGCGGCGGGCTTTGTCATGGGAAATACGAGCTACGGCGGCCGGGACACCGTGCTGCGCGTGGCCCTGCCGGACGAGCCGGCCTCCATCGAGGCAGCAGCCGAACGCCTGCGGTCCCTGACTGCCGGCACTGCCATGCTCACCCCCGAAGGGACGGAGTGGGTTGATGTCCCGCTCCCCTGACGTTTCCCTGGTGGACGTGGACGACGCCGTCATGGAAGCGCTCCTGGCCCTGGCGAAGCGCGACGCGTCCCCGGATGAGGTTGCACCGCCGCTGGGCGGGCCGGGCTGGAACCCGGAACGCACCGCCTGGTTCCGCAGCTACCACCGCGCGGCAGCGGACGGCCTGGACGGGCAAGCCGCTGAGAAGACGTGGGGCGTTGTGTCCGGCGGCACCCTCGCCGGGTCAGTACGGCTCCGCAGGATCGACGACGGCGGCTGCGGCACTGCGGCCGAAACGGGCATCTGGCTCGGCAGGAGTTTCCGGTCCCAGGGGATCGGAAGTGCTGCACTGCGGCTGGTCCTAGAAGAGGCCCGCCACGCCGGCCTTGCGCGGGTGGTTGCGCGCACCCTGGCCGGCAACCTGGGCGCGCAGCGCCTCCTGGCCGGGCTTGGTTGCGACCTGACGCACGACGACGACGGGACGGTTGGCGCCGTCGTCGAACTTTAAGAAGCGCCTGCCGCCGGGACACGCCGCCTGGCCGGCCGGCTTAAGCGCAACAGGCCCCCTGCTTCCGCAGGGGGCCTGTTGCGTTGGCACCGGGACAGCCCGGTGCCGGTGGCAATTAGTTGCCGGTCAGCTTCTCGCGCAGGGCGGCAAGAGCCTCATCCGAAGCCAGGGTGCCGGCGCCGGTGTCGGCGGCAGCAGGCTCGGAGGAGTAGCTGGTGGCGCCGGAGTCGCCGTCACCGGACGTTGCAGCAGCAGCGTCGTCGGCAGCGTGCTGGGCAACCTGCTTCTTGTGGGCTTCCCAACGGGTCTGGGCGTCAGCGTACTGCTGCTCCCAGGCGGCGCGCTGGTTCTCGTAGCCTTCAAGCCACTCGTTGGACTCGGGATCGAAGCCCTCGGGGTACTTGTAGTTGCCCTCTTCGTCGTACTCTGCGGCCATGCCGTACAGAGCGGGATCGAATTCGGTGCTGTCGGCGTCGACGCCCTCGTTGGCCTGCTTGAGGGACAGCGAGATGCGGCGGCGCTCCAGGTCGATGTCGATGACCTTGACGAACAGTTCGTCGCCAACGGAGACAACCTGCTCGGCCAGCTCCACGTGGCGGACAGCCAGCTCGGAGATGTGCACGAGGCCTTCGATGCCGTCTTCGACGCGGACGAACGCGCCGAACGGAACGAGCTTGGTGACCTTACCCGGAACAACCTGGCCGAGGGCGTGGGTGCGGGCGAAGGTCTGCCACGGATCTTCCTGCGTAGCCTTGAGCGACAGGGAGACGCGCTCGCGGTCCAGGTCCACCTCGAGAACCTCGACGGTGACTTCCTGGCCAACCTCGACAACCTCGGACGGGTGGTCGATGTGCTTCCAGGACAGCTCGGAAACGTGAACCAGGCCGTCTACGCCGCCCAGGTCCACGAAGGCACCGAAGTTGACGATGGAGGAAACGACGCCGGGACGGACCTGGCCCTTTTCCAGCTTGTTGAGGAACGTGGAGCGGACCTCGGACTGCGTCTGCTCGAGCCATGCACGGCGGGACAGCACAACGTTGTTGCGGTTCTTGTCCAGCTCGATGATCTTGGCTTCGATCTGCTGACCGATGTACGGAGCAAGGTCGCGCACACGGCGCATCTCGACGAGGGATGCGGGCAGGAAGCCGCGCAGGCCGATGTCGAGGATAAGACCACCCTTGACAACCTCGATGACGGTACCGGTGACAACACCGTCTTCTTCCTTGACCTTCTCGATGTCGCCCCAGGCACGCTCGTACTGAGCACGCTTCTTGGAGAGGATCAGACGGCCTTCTTTGTCTTCCTTGGTGAGCACCAGGGCTTCGACCTGATCGCCAACGGAGACAACGTCGCCGGGATCAACGTCGTGCTTGATGGACAGCTCGCGGGAGGGGATGACACCTTCGGTCTTGTAACCGATGTCGAGCAGGACTTCATCGCGGTCGACCTTGACGACGGTACCTTCGACGAGGTCTCCGTCGTTGAAGTACTTGATGGTGGCGTCGACAGCTGCGAGGAAGTCCTCAGCGGTACCGATGTCGTTGATCGCGACTACGGGGGTACCGGGCTTCTCGGTGGAGGTGATGGTCATGTAGTAGGGGCTCCGTTGTGGATAGTTAGTCGGTCAGGCAAACCGGCGCGCCCGCGTTATGGAACGCAGGCGCGATTCGCGGTGAATCCGACGGATCCTCCGGGTCATCCTGATTTTGTGGATTGTAGAAAACGTGCACGTGGTACACGCCCGTTTATTCTAGTCGCAGGCTGCAACAAGGGTCAAAGCGGCGCCGTTGACACATCCCTGTCAGAAGTGCGTCATGCAGTGTGTGGCCCTCTCCACGGCGAACATCTGCCGGGCTTTGAGCGCCGCTCCGGCGGTGTTTTCGCGGATCTTTCCTGCTGCCGCCAGCGTGACGGGGCAGACGCCGCCCAGGTAGATCGAGGACAGCGCGGAAACGTCCAGCGCCAGGTCTGCGGCGGCGCCGTCGGACAGGCGTTCGACGGCGGCCTGGCCGCCGTCGACTGCCAGCGCGTACGTTCCCGCCGTGAGGCCCAGCGGGTCACGGAGGTCCAGGACGAGCTTCCCGTCAGCCGGGTAGTGCCGGGCTGCCAGGGCTTTGGGAGCGTCAAGGATCCGGAGCCAGAGCATGTCCCTGCTGTCCGAGGATTCGATGCAGCGGGGATCGGTGAGGGCCCAGGCCAGGGGGTCGTCCAGGGGGGCTACATCCCAGGAAACGCACTCCACGAGGTCAATGGCCGCCAGGTACTGCCACAACTCGAGGTAGGCGTCATTGGTGGCTGCCAGCAGGTCCACCACCTCCACGGTGTACGGCTTGGTGTCCCAGCCGAGGAACCTGTACGAGACGTAGCCGTCAACGTCACCGCCGGGACCGTAGTGGAGGGCCACCTTGACGGCCGGATCCTCCTTGCCTTCGTGGCCCATTGACCCCGAGGCAAGTTGGCGGTACCACTCCTGCCGGCCGATGGATCCGGGAGTCAGCCTGTGCACGCGGTCAAAGACCCCGGGAGCCAGGTCCAGCAGGGCTTTGGGGTCGGCAACCTCCACGCTGCCCGTGGCTTGGTGGTGCAGGGTGAATCGGGCCGTGGTATCGACCTTGACGGCCCGTTCGAAGCTGGCCACTCCGTAGCCGAAGCGCCCGTAGATGGTGCCTTCGGAGGCGGTAAGCGCTGCCATGGCGATGCCGTCCTCCCGGGCAAGCCGCAGGTCCTCGCCCATCATGCGGCGGAGCAGTCCACGGCGGCGGTGCGAGGTCCGCACCGTCACCGAGGTAACCAGCTGGGTGTCCAGGGTCCGGCCGAACCCGATGTTGAGGGTCTTGCGGAACGTCGCGAAGGTGGCCACTGGTACTTCTGCGGGCATCGACGACGGCGCTACCGTCCCGGTCTGGTACGCCCCGGTGAGGACACGTCCGTCAGCCTCGTAGGTGGCCAGGGCCTTTGCCACATGCTCGGGCGTCCGGGTGGATTCGTGGAACCCGAAGGACACGGCACGGCTCCAGGTGTCCGCTTCGGTGTAGCCGTCCTGTCCTTTGGATACCGCGCCGAAGCGCCGGATTTCATAGTTTCCGCTCAGATCAGCCATTTGTCCGAGCCTAGCCAATGATTCCGGCGCCTGGCCAGCATAAACACGCCGGTCACATAGACCGCACGCGTTAGTGGCCGGCGTCGTACCAGCTGGGTCCGACGCCGATCTGGACCTCGAGGGGCACGCTGAGGTCGGCCGCGGCGCCCATTTGCTCGGTGACCAGCTTCTCCACCGCCTCGCGCTCCCCCGTGGCCACTTCGAGGACCAGTTCGTCGTGGACCTGCAGCAGCATCCGGGACTTCAGGCCCTGGGCCTGCAGTCCGGCGTGGACACCCAGCATGGCGCGCTTGATGATGTCCGCGGCCGAACCCTGGATGGGGCTGTTGAGGGCGATGCGTTCAGCGTTCTCCCGCAGTTGCCGGTCGGTGCTGGTGAGGTCCGGAAGGTAGCGGCGGCGCCCTTCGATCGTGGCGGTGTACCCGTCCACGCGGGCCTGGTCAACCACGCCGCGGAGGTAGTCGCGGACGGCGCCGAACCGGTCGAAGTAGTCCTTCATGAGGGTGCGGGCCTCGTCGACCGAGATCTCCAGCTGCTTGGACAGGCCGAAGGAGGTCAGCCCGTAAGCGAGCCCGTAGGACATGGCCTTAACCTTTGAGCGCATGGCGCTGGTGACTTCGCTGGTGGGCACGTGGAAAATGTTCGAGCCCACGAACCGGTGCAGGTCCTCGCCGTCGCGGTATGCCTGGATCAGGCCCTCGTCGCCGGACAGGTGCGCCATGATCCGCATTTCGATCTGCGAGTAGTCGGCGGACAGCAGGCATTCGTAGCCCTCGCTTACTACGAAGATTCCGCGGACCCGGCGGCCTTCCTCACTGCGGATGGGGATGTTCTGCAGGTTGGGGTTGTTCGAGGAGATCCGGCCGGTGGCAGCTACGTTCTGGGCGTAGGTGGTGTGGATGCGGCCGTCTTCCGCCACGGACTTCTTCAGCGACTCCAGCATCTGCCGCAGCTTGGATGCCTCACGGTGCGCCATGAGCTGGACCAGGAATTCGTGCCCGGTTTTCTCCAGGAGGTTCTTCAGCGAGGCGGCGTCTGTGGTGTAGCCGGACTTGATCTTCTTGGTCTTGGGCAGCTGGAGCTCATCGAACAGGACGGTCTGCAGCTGCTTGGGCGATCCCAGGTTCACTTCGTGGCCGATGGCCGCGAACGCCTGCTCCTGCGCGTGGTCGATGACCCTGGCAAGATCGGCGAGCTGCTCATCCATGCGGTCCATGTCGATGGCGATGCCGGCAAGTTCCATGTCGGCCAGCACCCGGCTGACCGGCAGTTCGAGGGTGGACAGCAGCTCCTCCGCCTTGCGCTCATTGAGCTCGGTCTCGAAGTATCGGCTGAGGGACTGCACGACGGCGGCTGCCTGGACCAGTGCGTCCGCGGCGGCGGTATCGTCCCCGTCGAACGACAGTTCCAGCTGTCCGGCCTTGGCCGTGGCGGCAGGAATTCCGACATTCAGGTGGTGCTGGGCGAGCTCGTCGAGTTCGTAGGAGCGGCGGTCAGGCTGGATGAGGTACCCGGAAATCGAGGTGTCATCCACCACGCCCTCCAGCTCCAGCCCGCGTGCCGTCAGTGCCTTCAGGGCGGCCTTGAAGCCGTGCATCACCTTGGGCGCTTCGGGGTCCCGCAGCCAGCCGGCCAGCACGTTCTCGGTCTCCGCATCCTGGCCGGACAGGTCGACGTAAACAGCGGCATCGTCCCGGACGATGGCCAGCGCTGCGGCGTCCTCGCCGATCCGTCCGGGAATGAGGTCCACCGCCAGGGCCGAGCGCTGCCCCGCCCCCGCGGCCAGGAATGCCTCCAGTTCGGCGGCGCTGGCAGGTGTGGTGTACTCCGGGGCGTCGATGCTCTCCCGCTCGGCGGCCGGTGTTTCCTGGTCACTGTAGAGGGCGAAGAGCCGGCTGCGGATGGTCTTGAACTCGAGCTGGTCGAACAGATCCTCCAGCGCTGCCTGGTCCGGGCGGGGCTGGTACAGGTCATCAAGCGTGACGGGAAGCTCCAGGTCCGTGTGGAGCTGATTGAGCATCCGGTTCCGCTTCACGTTTTCGACGTTCTCCCGCAGGGCGTCGCCCACCTTCCCGCCGATGGAGTCCAGGTGCTCAAGGACACCTTCGAGTCCGCCGTAAAGGTTGATCCACTTGGCCGCGGTCTTCGGGCCGACGCCGGGCACACCGGGAAGGTTGTCCGCGGTCTCCCCCACCAGCGCGGCAAGGTCGGAGTAGCGGGACGGGCTGACGAAGTACTTGGCTTCGATGGCGGCGGCGTCCATCCGCGGGATGTCGCTCACGCCCTTCTTGGGATAGAGCACGAAGACGTTGTCCGTGATGAGCTGGAACGCGTCCCGGTCACCCGAAACCAGCAGCACCTCAAATCCTGCCTTCTCACCCATTGCGGCAAGGGTGGCAAGGATGTCATCCGCCTCGTAGCCCGGCAGCTTGATGGTCTTGATGCCCCAGGCCTCCATGACCTGCGCGATCAGGTCGATCTGGCCGCTCATCTCCCGGGGCGTCTCATTCCGGCCGCCCTTGTACTCGCTGTACTGGGACTTGCGGTGCGTGGTCTCGTCCGAAACGTCGAAGGCCACGGCGATGTGGGTGGGCTGCTGTTCCTTGATCAGGTTAATCAGCATGGACGTAAAGCCGTGGATGGCGTTCGTGTGCTGCCCGTTCATCGTGGAGAACTTGTCCGCGGGCAGGGCAAAGAAGGCACGGAAAGCCATGGAGTGGCCGTCCAGCACCAGAAGCCTCGGCTGGCCCGTCATGGGCACCACGGGGGCTGCGGTAGCTGAAACGGATTCACCGGCGGGGGCAGGAACTTTCTCCTTGACGGCGGTGCCGCCCTGGGCGCTTCCGCCTTCCAGGGCGGGGTCCTGCGGAAGAACTTGGGACGGAAAAGGGGCCGGTTTGGTTGTTTCACTCACAGGTGCCAGCCTAGTTGGCATGATGGACAATTTCACGCCCGGACCATTCGCTGACGAGCTGACGGCCGCGGGCGTCCCGGATCACCTGCACGGCTGGCTGGGCCGGTTTGGGATCGGGGCCCTGGTGGTGAAAATGGGGATCCGTTTCCTTGAGATGAGCCCGGAACGGACCGTCGCCACCATGCCTGTGGAGGGAAACACGCAGGTGGCGGGAATCCTGCACGGCGGCGCGCATGTTGTGCTCGCCGAAACGCTGGGCTCGTTTTCGGCGGGCATGCACGCCGGGCAGGGCCGCCACGCGGTAGGCATCGAGGTCAGCGCCACCCATCACCGGTCCATCTCCAAAGGGCTTGTCACCGGGACGTGCACGGCCATCCACCTGGGCCGGACACTGGCCACGCACGAGATCGTGATGACGGATGAGCACGGCAGGCGGCTTTCCACGGCAAGGATCACCAACATGATCCGCGACAACGCCGAGCCGCCCCAGGGATAGCGGGACTCTCCCCCACGTCGTTTTCGCAGCGGACCCGGCACGGGACACGGCGCCCCATAGCTCGTAGCGTTGACCGGCCCGGAACGGACTGATTGTCGTACCCTCCTGGGATGCTTTCGGTATGCAAACGAACCCGGTGGTGGTGCAGGCAGAGGAAGCGGTTGACGCCTCTGTTGCTGCGTTTACTGCTGTGCTGGCTGGCAGCGGTTTCGGCGTTTCCGGTGCTGTCTCCCTTGCCCCCGGCAGGGCTGAGGCTCCGGCTGGAGTTGATGATGACCCGTTGCGGCGGGCTGCTGACGGAGCCTTGGATGTCCTTGCCGGGGTAGCCCGGTGCGAAGCGAAGCTGGCCGCGTTGAAGGTGCAGGCCGTGGCGGTGTTGACCGCGGCCCTGAAGGCCTTGGACGCTCCGGCCGCCTCAGCATACGCGGCTATGGCGCAGGACAGGAGCTTGGTCGCTGAGGTCGGGTGTGCGCTGGCTATTGGGGACCGGGCCGCTGGTGCCCTGCTGGCTGAGTCCCATGCCCTGACCACCTCCCTGCCCCGTACGCTGGCGGCCCTGCAGTCAGGGATGGTCTCCTGGGCCCACGCCCGGACAATGGTGGAACAAACGGTGACCCTTGACCCCGCGGCGGCCAGCGCGCTGGAGGCGCACTTCCTTGACCCGGGCGCACCCAACCCGGCCAGGGGCTGTCCGGTCGGGGAGATGCCCGCGTACCGGTTCAGAGCCAAAGCCCGGATGTGGCGGGAACGGCACCACCCGGAAAGCCTGGAGAAGCGCCACGCCAGGTCCGTCGCGGACCGGCGCGTCGAGCACTGCCCGGACAACGACGCGATGGCCTGGATCTCCGCCTACCTGCCCCCGTAACCGCCACTGCGATCTGGAACCACTGCACCGCCGCGGCGCGCCGGCTGGAGGGCCCGAACGAGCGGCGCACCCTTTCCCAGCGGCGCGCCGACGAATTCACCGCAGCACTCCTCGACGGGAACAGCACCGGCGCCGTCCGCTACGGCCGCGACGGTGCTGATGGGGCAGACGCAGCCCGCGGGGAGGAAGGGGCTTCCGGGCCGTCGTCGTGGATCAGGCCGCAGGTGCTGGTCACGGTGCCCGTGTTCTCGCTGATAGGACTGACCGACGAGCCGGCGATGCTGGACGGGCACGGCCCAATCCCGGCGTCGATGGCCCGGGACCTCGTCGCCAACGGGGCCGGGTCGTTTTATCGGGTGCTGGTGGATCCCCGTGACGGGGCGCCGTTGGAGATCGGCCGCAGGAGCTACCGGGTGGGCACCGCGATGCGGAACTGGCTGCGGATGCGGGACGGCAAGTGCCCCTTCCCGGGCTGCAGCAACCACTCCCTCGACAACGAAGCCGACCACATCCTCGCCTGGCATCACGGCGGCACCACCGGCATCAGCAACCTGGGACAGCCCTGCCCGAAACACCACAAGCTCCGACACACCAGCTCCTGGAAACCAACCCCGGCCACGAAGAATGATCCACCCGGCTGGATCTCACCGTCCGGCCGAAGATACAAAAGCGAAGAGCAGGACTGGGAACCACCACACTGGCCTGAACAACGGAGACCGGAGGTGGAACCTGAACCACAAAGCAACGGGCGCCTCTACCCGACACTGTCTGATGCTGTCCGCGGCCATGTGGACTTCGTCCCCAGCGGGCTGTCCCCGGGTGAAGACGGTCTGGCGAGGTTCCTCCACGCCCGCACGTGAACGGCCAGGCGCATCGGGTTCGGGTTTCGACAGGCTCAACCACCGCACGTTACGTCAGGCGCTGCTGTCCGCGGGCCCCTTCAGCAGGTACCGCGACTCCACAATGCCCCTCCCCAGGGCGCGTGAGGCAGTCAGCTCAAGGGGCGGCGTCGGGCATGACAATGGCAGCAGCCGCTTGCCCTCGCCCAGGACCACAGGGATGACCGAAAGGATGATCTCGTCCAGCAGGCCAGCGTCGGCGAACTGTGCGGCGAGATTGCCGCCGCCCACCAGCCAGATGTTCTTATCGCCCGCGGCGTGCCGGAAGTCATCAACGAATTCAGTGACGTCGCCTCGGACAAAGGTGATGTCCGCGCCGGCAGGGGCCGTGTACTCATGCCGGGTGAACACGTAGCTGGGCGTGCCTGTATAAGCCCACTTGTCCGGCTCGTGTTCCATCAGCCAGGCGTACGTCTCACCACCCATCACAATGCAGCCCACGCCGGCCATGAACGACTCATAACTTTCGTTGCCGCCATCGAAGCCGTCAAACTGCAGGAGCCAGCCGAGGTCGTCCGTGGGTGTGGCGATGAAGCCGTCCAGGGAAGCAGCTACGAAGTATTGGATCCGTGACATGGAGCCAGCCTAGCCAACCGCCGCGGCAGTGCCCAGAGGGCTCCGGACTAGCCCGAGAAGTACGGGATGATCAGGTAGAGCCCGAAAAGGACCGCGAGGCTGCACAGCCCGAAGCACACGTACGCAAAGGACTTCTTGATCCCGGGGGACGTCTGCTGGGCATCGGCGGCAATAGCCGTCAGCCGGACACCCAGCGAGTACAGGACCACCACGGTGACCGCCGCAATCAGGGTGGCACCGGCAACGGTCAGGAGTTCCAACCACTTCATCGCTGAGTCTCCTTGGAGGTGTTGGCGCCGGCCTCGGCGTTGGCATCAGTGTTGGTATCAGCAATGACCGGGGTATCGGTCTTTGTCTTTGCCTTGGCCTTGGCATTCGCGCGGGCACGGGCCATGGCCTTCTTCTTGGCGAACCGGACAGCCTGCCCGGCTTCCTCGACCTCGATGGCGTTGTGGTGGCCCACGGCGGACTTACGTGAGTAGAAGAACATAAAGAGTACGGCTGCGGTGCCGGCCACCGCGGCGATCAGCACACCCACCACACCCGTCTTGACCAGGAGGGCGGTCAGTGCGCCCACGATGCCTGCCGCGGGAAGCGTGAAGAGCCAGCCGAGGGCGATTTTGCCCACCATGCTCCAGCGGACGCTGGTTCCCTTGCGGCCCATTCCCGAGCCGATCACGGAACCGGAGGCCACCTGCGTGGTGGACAGGGCGAAGCCCAGGTGGGAGGAAGCCAGGATTGCGGAGGCTGTGCTGGTTTCGGCGGCGAAGCCCTGGGCCGGCTTGACTTCGGTAAGCCCGGCGCCCATGGTGCGGATGATGCGCCAGCCGCCGGCATACGTGCCGATGGCGATGGCGAAGGCGCAGGCAGCAATGACCCAGAACTGCGGACCGGAACCGGGATCCTGGGTACCTGCGGCAATCAGGACCAGCGTGATGATGCCCATGGTCTTTTGTGCGTCGTTGGTGCCGTGGGCCAGCGCCACAAGGCTTGACGTGAAGATCTGGCCGGTGCGGAATCCGCCGCGCTTCTGGGTGAGCTTGCTGCCGGTTTCCGGGTCATGCCGCGAGGTCAGGGCGTAGGCAAGGCGGGTGCAGACGTACGCGACAATGCCCGCGATGAGCGGGGCGAAGATCGCCGGGAGGATGACCTTCTGCATGAGGCCTTCGAGGTTGATCGAGTTGAAGCCGATACCCGCGATGGCAGCACCGATCAGGCCGCCGAACAGGGCGTGGGAGGAACTCGACGGCAGGCCCTTGAGCCAGGTGATCATGTTCCACAGGATGGCGCCCATGAGGCCGGCGAAAATAATGTCCGGCGTGATTTGGACGCCGTCCGAGCCTTCACGGATGATGCCGCCGGAAACCGTCTTGGCCACCTCGGTGGACAGGAACGCGCCCACCAGGTTGAGGATGGCAGCGAGGGTCACCGCGGTCTTCGGTTTGATGGCACCTGTTGCGATGGGCGTGGCCATGGCATTCGCGGTGTCGTGGAAACCGTTCGTGAAGTCGAAAAATAGTGCCAGTGCGATGACCAGCGCCACCATGAAGGTGATATCCACCTGTTGCCCAATCTGCAGAGTCGACGTTCAGCAGTTTCTGTCCCCCGGTTGCTGTGCTGCACAGCATAATTCACCAGCTGTTCGCTTGGAATGACCTGTGGCGTTAACACAACCGGCGTGAAACCCTATCGATCGTACGCGTCCATGGCATCAGGTCAAAACAACGGCCGGCTGAGGAAAGAGCGGACAGCTGCCAGTTCATCAGGTGCTATTCCCCGCCGCGGATTCGGGGAGACCGCCAGCATTCTCCGTCCCAGGAGCCGGGCCCAGGACTGCGCCTCCGCTTCGAAGGCCAGCTGGTCATCGATCCACACGGCAGCCTCGGGCCCCGTTTCACATCCTCCTGGATGGCGCGAAGCTTCCACCAGCTGTTCCCGCTGCCTTCGCCCGCCGCCGTCAGGTATGGCCAGGCCCCGCCTTCCACGCCGATGGCGGGGCACAGGTACTGCGGGGCGAGGTCCTCCCAGCTGGTGAGCCAGACGCACCGCACGCCGTCCGTCCGCGACAGGGCATTGAGTCCTGCCACGAGTTCCGTTGCATAGGCAACGGGAAGGAGACCGGCGTCTGCACGGTGCCAGGCGGAACCCCAGGGGGTGGTTCCTTCCGGGCCAAACGGACAGATGACGCCGTCGACGTCGATGTAGAGCGTGCGTGCCACCCTGCCCCTTCCAGCCGCTCAGGCGGGCCCGGACTCCGACGGCTGCCGTCCAGCGTCCAGTCCCGGCGCCACCCGTTCCTCCAAGGCGGCGATGGTCACGTCCGGCAGGACGATCAGTCCGTCCAGCTCCCGGCGGGCCCGCTTGTAGGCTGCCTGGCGTTCGGCCGGCGTGGCAGCATGGTTCTCCGCGATCATCAGCAGCTTCCGGGCGGTGGCCAGCCGCTCACGCTCGGGACCGGAGAATTTGCCGTCCCGGATCCGCCGGGCCTCCCGTTCGGCAACATCGAGCGCCACGGCAAAGCTGTTGACGGCCTGGCGGTACGCCTCGAGCCGTGCGGGAGACGTGATGTCAGCGGCCGAGGCCGGCCGCTGGCCGTCCGCCTCGCGTTTTGCACGGAGGAAGGCAACCGTGAGGGGTTCCCTGACGTCCGTCATGAGCGGAAAGTCGATGAGTTTTCCGACGTCGAGTTCGTAGTCCAGCCAGCGGCGGTTGGTGGCGTCATGGGCGGCCATCAGGGCTTCCACTTCAGCCGCCGACGCCTTCTCGGCCTCACGGGCCTGGTTCTTCAGTGTGTACAGTTCCACCTTCCGTTGGTGGCGGCGCTCACTGGCTTTGCGCCAGCTGTTGGCATAGTGGCCGGCAAACGCGCTGAGCGGAAAGACCAGCCACCATTTATCGGAGAGGAACTCAAGAAGTGACTCCACCCGTCCATCCTCGCAGTCGCCGGCTGCGGCCTCAAGGAGTTCGGCATCCTGCTGTTCCGTCCGGGCGCGCGGCAGTACGCTAAAGGCGTCATCCGGGAGACGGGCATGCCAGAACTGGACCAGCTGCTGACGTCCGGGCGCGAAGCATTCGCCCGGCGGGACTGGCCCGCGGCCGCCAACAACCTTGCGGCAGCAGCCCGCCAGGCGCCGCTTTCCACCCGGGACCTCGAAGCCCTGGCAAGCTCGACCTGGTGGCTGGGAAACGTGCCCGGGGCGCTGGCCGGGGCTGAAGAACTCTACCGGCGGCTCAACGACGCCGGCGACCGCCCCGGTGCTGCCATGACGGCCATCAACCTCTCCCTGCGCTGGGGCACCCGCGGGGACCTGGCGCTCGCCTCCGGGTGGCTGAACCGGGCCCGGCGGAACCTCGACGGCCTCGAGGACATTCCCGCTCACGGCTACCTCCTGTACGTGGAAGCGTCCATGTCCCTGGATTTCGACGGCGACGCGGCACCCGTGGCCGGGGCGTCCGCCGCCCTGGTGGAACTGTGGCGGACCCACCGGGACCCGGCACTGCTCTGCTTCGCCCGGATATTGTCCGGCCTGGCCCTGGTGCGCAACGGACAGACGGCGGCGGGCTTCAGTGACATCGACGAAGCCATGCTTCCCGTCCTTGCCGGCGAAGTGCCGGCCGAGTGGAGCGGCGACATCTACTGCACGGTGACCCACCTCTGCCACGCGCTGGGCGACTTCGCCCGAATGCGCGCATGGACGCAGGCGCTGGAGCATTGGACGTCCGGCCTGTCCCGCACCTTCGTCTACGCGCGAGTGACGCGCGTCCACGAACTCCAGCTGCTCAGCAGCGAGGGGGCGTGGGAGGACGTTGTCCGGGAAATCGGGCCCTTGAGCGAAGAACTGGCCGCCGCCCACGGCTGGATGGCCGGTGCCGGCTTCTACGAACTGGGTGACATCCTCCGCCTCCGCGGTGACAGCTCCGGTGCCGCCCAGGCATTTTCCCGGGTCCGCGGGACGGGGCTGGACCCGCAGCCGGGTGAGGCGCTGCTGCTCCATGCCGCCGGCCACCACGGCCAGGCGCTGGAGCAGCTCAGCCGTTCCCTCGGCGAAGGCAATCCCCTTGACCGCGCCCGGCTCCTCCTTCCCGCGACCGAAATCGCACTGGCCTGCCGGCAGCCGGACCTCGCTGCAGCCTACTGCGGCGAGCTGGAACAGATCGCGGAGCGGTTCGCATCGCCGGGCTTCCTCGCCTGGGCAAGCCATGCCCGGGCGCACCTGCTGCTGTCCTCCGGCCTGCCGGCAGAAGCAGCGGCAGCACTGGAATCCGCGGCCCGCATTTACCGCAGCCAGCGTGCCCGCTACAGCATCGCCCAAGTACATGAACTGCTCGCTGCCTGCAGGACATCCATGCACCAACAGGCCGCCGCGGAGGCAGACATGGCCACTGCCCTCGCCATCTACCGGCAGCTTGGCGCACTGCCGGACGTCCGGCGGCTCGAGCCAGGGCTGCCGGGCGGGCTCACCGCGCGGGAGGCGGAGGTGCTCGCCCTTGTCAGCCGCGGAGCCAGCAACCGGGATGTGGCAGGCGCCCTGGTCCTCAGCGAAAAGACGGTGGGGCGCCATCTGGCCAACATCTTCCAAAAGATCGGCGTGACATCGCGGACGGGCGCAGCCGGCTGGGCCCGGGAACACCGCCTGCTGTAGGGCCGTACGCTTCGGTGCCCCTTGCCGGAACGCGCGACGGCGTCCGGCGCCCGTGTGGATGCCGCACCTTGGCACGCGGCCGCCTCCCGCCGTCGTACCTTCCCGGGGCCTGGCCCGAAGCAGTGCCTTCCAGCGGCCTCCTTTTGCCAGGCTGCAGCATCTGCCCCATCCCCGCGCGGAAAGATACACATTCCACCCGACGCGGGCGTCCACTCCCCCGCCATAGCGTCGGAGTATCCGAACACCCAAAGGTCCGGGCAACGGGCCCGGGGACACACAAGGAAAGGGCGGATCATGACCACGTACCAGGCGGAGCCAACCACGGAATCAGCCGAAGCAGCAGCGGAGGCTGCCGCGGAACGGCTCGTGGGCATCCTCAATGACGGTTCCGTGGCCGTGCTCGCGAGCATCGGCCACCAGACGGGACTGTTCGAAACGCTGGCCGGCCTGCCTCCCGCCAGCAGCGTCCAGATCGCCGACGCGGCCGGGCTGAATGAGCGCTACGTCCGCGAGTGGCTGGGCGGCATGGTGACTGCACGCTTCATCGATTACGAGCCCGGTGCGAAGACGTACTTCCTGCGGCGGGACATCGCCCCATCCGTCAGCGGACCGGGAGTGGCCAACCTTGCGCGGACGCTCACGTACGTAACGTTGATGGGCGAGGTGGCCGGCAAGGTGGTGGAGAAATTCCGTACGGGCGGCGGCCTGGACTACTCCGACTACCCGGGCTTCGTCCAGATCCAGGCGGCAGACAGCGCCTCGGTCCATGATGCCTCGCTGGTGGACACCATCCTTCCGCTGTCCGGCAGGATTGACCACCTGCGCTCCGGCATCCGGGTGGCCGATATCGGCTGCGGTGCGGGCCATGCGGTGAACCTGATGGCGCAGGCCTTTCCCGCCAGCAGCTTCGTGGGCTACGACTTTTTCGCGGAGGCCCTTGACGCCGGGCGGGCCGAGGCGCAGCGGCTGGGCCTGCCCAACGTCCGGTTCGAGCTGCGCGACGCCGCCGCCCTGGACCTGCGGGAAGAACTGGACCTCGTCACGGTTTTCGACGCCGTCCACGACCAGGCCCACCCGGCCGCCGTACTCCGCAACATCCGGGAAGCACTGAAGCCGGGCGGGACCTTCCTGATGGTGGACATGAAGGCCTCCAGCAACCTCGAGGACAACATCGACCTGCCCTGGGCTGCCTTCCTCTACGCCATCTCCACCACCCACTGCATGTCCGTTTCACTGTCCCAGGGCGGCGACGGGCTGGGAACCGTGTGGGGCGTCCAGCAGGCCGAACGGCTGGTCAGGGACGCCGGATTCCAGGACGTCCGGGCGGTGGACCTGGACGAAGACCCGTTCAACGCCTACTTCGTGGCGTCAAAACAGGGCTAAGCCCGTCATCAATCGGGCGCGTCCGGCAGGATCAGGGCGCGCCCGTGGTGCCCTGCGCAGCGTTGACGTTGACCAGCCAGGCAACGCCGTAGCGGTCCGTGCACATTCCGAAGATGTCACCCCAGGGGGACTTTTCCAGCGGAACCGTGACCGACCCGCCGTCGCCGCTCAGTTTTTCGTAATAGCCGCGGAGTTCCGACTCGTCCTCGCCGCTGAGGGAGATGGAGATGGCTGAACCCTGGCTGTACTCCATGCCATTGGGGGTGTCGGCCCCCATCAGGACCAGGCCCTGCGGGGTGGTCAGCATGCCGTGCATGATCTTGTCCGCTTCCGCAGGATCCTCACTGGCCTGGTACTCCCCGAAGGTGCTGACCCGCAGCTCCCCGCCGAACACTGACTGGTAAAAGTTCATCGCCTCACGGGCGTTGTCCCGGAAGCTGAGGTACGGATTGAGGACAGTTGGCATGGCTTGTTCTCCTTGCTGTGGGGACTGACATGGACCAGACAACATCCTGCCCCAAAGAAGGGCGCGCTGGTAGGGGGTTTTGACGTGCGGGTTGGCGCCTTCGGAACGTAGGCTCGGAGGCATGGCCAGATACTTCGACGTTCATCCCCAGGACCCCCAGCCCCGGGCAATCGCCCAGGCGGTCCGCATCCTGCTCGACGGCGGGCTGATCGCCTACCCCACGGACTCCTGCTATGCGCTGGGCGCGCAGCTGGGGAACAAGGATGCCCTGGACCGGATCAGGAGCATCCGCCGGCTGGATGACAAGCATCACTTCACCCTGGTGTGCCGGGACTTCGCCCAGCTGGGCCAGTTCGTGAACATCGGCAATGAAGTATTCCGCAGCATCAAGTCGGTCACGCCCGGAAGTTACACGTTCATTCTTCCGGCCACCCGGGAAGTCCCCAAGCGCCTGCTGCATCCGAAGAAAAAGACCGTCGGGGTCAGGATCCCGGACAACCGGGTGGTGTCAGCGCTGCTGGCCGAGCTCGGTGAACCCCTGTTGTCCAGCACCCTGCTGCTGCCCGACGAGGAAGACCCGTTGACCCAGGGGTGGGACATCAAGGAACGGCTGGACCACCAGGTGGACGCCGTGATCGATGCCGGCGACTGCGGCGCGGAGCCCACCACGGTGGTGGACTTTTCCAGCGGCGTGGCCGAGGTGGTACGGCAGGGCGCCGGCGACCCCTCCCGCTTCGAATAGGTTTCGGCGGGGCCCCGGCGTCCAGTCAGTCCTGCTTCTTTGCCCGGCTGGGCTGGACCCGCGGCGGTTCCCCCGGCATTTTGGGGTAGTCCGGCGGAAACGGCAGCTCACCCAGGCCTGCTTTACTGTCCCGCTCCCACCACTCGAGCAGGGTGTCAATGCTGCCCGGATTCTTGTGGAAGCCTGCCCAGGGGTCCCCGATGGTCCGGAGCCTTTCGGGAACGGTCAGGATGGTGAAGTTCTTGGGGTCAGCGTTCTCCAGCTCATCCCACGTGATGGGGCAGGACACCGGGGCATGCGGCAAAGCCCGGGGACTGTAGGCGCCGGCGATGGTGCGGTCCCGGTTGGCCTGGTTGAAGTCGAGGAAAATCCGCTGGCCACGCTCTTCCTTCCACCAGGCGGTGGTCACCTTCTCCGGCATCCGCCGCTCCACCTCCCGGGCGGCGGCAATCACGGCGTGCCGGACATCCAGGAATTCCCGGGTGGGTTCGATGGGCGCGTAGACGTGCAGGCCGCGGTTTCCCGAGGTCTTGATGAAGCATTCGAGTCCGGCCTCGGCCAGGACCTCCTTCAGTACCAGGGCCGCGGGAACCGCATCATCAAAATCCGTCCCGGGTTGCGGGTCCAGGTCGATCCGCAGCTGGTCCGGATTATCCGGGTTTCCGGCCCGGGACGGCCAGGGATGGAACACCACGGTGTTCATCTGTGCAGCCCACACGGCGGCTGCCGGTTCATCCAGGACGAGCATGGGATGCGAACGGGCGCTCGGGAAGACCACTTTCACTGAGCGCATGAATTCAGGGGTCCCCTTGGGCGGGTTCTTTGAGAAAAACTGCTCGCCGTCGACGTTGTCCGAGTACCTCTGCAGCGCCACGGGCCGGTCACCGTTCGCGGCAATGAACGCCTCGCCCACATCGCAAAGGTACTGGGCCAGGTCCAGCTTGGTGAGGCCGAGGTCCGGCCACAGGACCCTGCTGGGGCTGGAAATGCGCATCTCGCGCTCGCCGTGGGGGCCCGGAACCGTGATTTTTGTCAGTTCGCTCGCCATGGGGACAACGTACACCCCGCCGTCCGGATGCCGGCACATTTCCGGACGTCCCTGCGGCATGATGGAGACATGCCCGCCGAAGAATCAGACTTTCCGCTTGCCGTTGGTGAGGTCACCGTCTCCGCCGCTTATGCCCGCCCGCACAATCCGTGGGCCACAGTGGTGGTCGCCCACGGTGCCGGCGCGGGAATGGAGCACCCCTTCCTGCGCGGGTTCACGGACGCACTGAACTCCCTGGGCCTGGCAACGCTGCGCTTCAACTTCCCCTACCGTGAAGCCGGGCGGCGGTTCCCGGACCGCCCGCCGGCCGCCATTGCCACCTGGAATGCGGCGATGGCAGCTGCTGCGGAACGCGCAGCAACCCACAGGGACTCCGGCCCCCTGTGGGCGGCAGGCAAATCATTCGGCGGCCGGATGGCGTCCATGGCAGTCTCCGAAGGGATGGCTGCTGCGGGACTGATCTACCTCGGGTACCCGCTGCACCCGCCCGGAAAGCCGGAGAAACTGCGGGACGAACACCTCTACGGGATGACCACGCCCATGTTGTTCCTGCAGGGCACCCGCGACACGTTTGCCACGCCGGAAATCCTGCAGGACGTCGTGTCACGCATCGGGCCGTCCGCGGTACTGCAGTGGATGGACGGCGGCGACCACTCCTTCGCCGTCGCAGGTGCGAAACGGCCGGCGGGTGAGATCGGGGCCTCGCTGGCCGCTCCGGTGGCCGGCTTTATCCGGTCCGCCCGCTAGGCACGCCCGCCCGGCTCCATCCGGTTAAGCTGCTTCCTCGTGCCACCAGCCCTCCCACGCTGTGGAGGTGAGCCGGCCTTCGGGAAAATCGTTCTTCCCGCTGCCGCCGTTGCAGGACCGGTTGTCGTCGCTGCGCCGGCCGTCGAGCAAAAGGTTAAAGAGAAACATCGGTATGTCCTTCCATGTGGGGTATGGACCACGCTGTCCACGTACCACCGAGCGTAGCCAAGGCATGTTTCAGCACGTCGACGCGACGTTTCAGGTGTGTATCGGAGTTCTCACGCAGCCGCCGGAGACCGGTGGCATGCGCCCGGAAAGAACCTAGCTGCGCTGCTTGGCCCGTGCTGTGGCGGGGGCAGTCCAGGGATCCTCCGGCCACGGGTGCTTGGGATAACGGCCGCGCATCTCTGCCCGGACCTGGGCATAGGGACCGGACCAAAAGGACGTGAGGTCACCGGTCACGGCCAGCGGGCGCCGGGCCGGGGACAGCAGGTGGAACAGGACCGGAACCGTGCCGTTCACCAGCCGGGGCGAATCCGCCAGGCCGAAGCATTCCTGCAGCTTGACGGCCACCACAGGCGGCGCGGTGTCGTCGTCGTGATGGGGGTAGTCAATCCTGATCCGTGAGCCGCTGGGAACCTCCAGCCATTCCGGGGCCAGCTCATCCAGCCGTCCGGCCTCCGGCCAGGGCAGCAGGCGCCGCAGCGGCTGGGTGAGGTCCAACGCCGCGACGGCGCCTCCCGCCGCAAGGCTTTCAAGTTCGGGACCCAGCCAGTCGTCCAGGCGCAGCAGGAGGGCGGCGTCCGAGGCGTCGGGCCACGGCCCGCCCAGCTCCCGGTGCAGGAAGGCAAGACGGCGGCGTAAGGCGTCGGCCGCCGTCGACCATTCCAGGACGGCAAGGCCCTCCTTGTGCAGGGCTCCGGCCACGGCCGCCTTGCCTTCGGCGGGTGAGGGACGGACAGGGGTGTCTGCGAGCACGATCGCACCCAGGCGTCGGACTTTCCGTGCCGTAACACGTCCCTGGACGAACTGCGCCTCGACCGTTTCCGCCAGGAGGTGCGAGGCGGCTGCCTGGGCGAGCTCGGCGTTGAGCGGTGCAGCCGTCCGGATGACGGCGCCGGTGCCGGCCGAGTCCCTGCCCTCCGCCCGCGACACTTCGGCCACGCCCAGCCATTCGTACCCGGACAGGCTGCTTCCCGCCGGCAGGCCGGCACGCGTCCCGGACGACAGCAGGTACCGTGCAGGCCCGTCACCGGGCACGAGCCGGGCCACCCGGTCCGGAAAGGCCAGGGCGACGACGGCACCCACCGCCTCGGTGCCGGCCGGCCCAGGGGCGGGAACTGCAGAGGTGGGAACTCCAGGGGGCGCGGGGTTTCCCGCTTCCCGGGCAAGGGCCCGCAACCGCTTTGACTCGTCCGCCCAGCGCCGGCCCGCCGGCCCGGAATCGCCACGAAGCTGGGACAACATCCGCGGAAGGTCAGCGCCGGGAGCACGGTGGTCTCCGGCAACTGCGGCCACCACCTCTGCCGCCGCCCGGGCACCGATGGTTGCCGCGCCGTCCAGCAGGGCGCGGGCAAGCCGCGGGTCGGCAGGAATTCCGGCCAGAGTCCGCCCCGTGGCGGTGGCCTGGCCGTCTGCTGATACGGCACCCAGTTCCCTGAGGACCTCGACGGCGTCATCCAAGGTTTGCCGCGGCGGCATGTCCGGCAGGGCGAGCCCTGCGCCCCCCGGCGATCCCCAGCATGCCAGCGTCAATGCTGCCCCGGTCAGGTCCGCCACCTTGATTTCGGGCGTGACATGGGCAGGCGCTGCCCCATACGCCTGCTGCGTGTAGCAGCGGACCACGGTGCCCGGACCTTGGCGGGCCGCCCGGCCTGCGCGTTGATCCGCCGATGCCCGGGAGCAGGAGACCGTTACCAGGCCGCTCATGCCACGGCCGGCATCCCGCCGCGGCTCCCGGGTTAGCCCGGAATCGATGACCAGCCGGACGCCCGGGACGGTCAGCGAGGACTCCGCCAGATCGGTTGAAACGATAATCCGGGCATTGTCCCCCGGCCGCCGTCCGGACACTGCGCGGTCCTGCTCCGCGGCACCTGCCTGGCCGTGCAGCTCGAGCACATCGATGCCTTCCCCCAGCCGGCCGCGGAGGCCTGCTGCCACCTGCGAGACTTCGCGGGCGCCGGGGACGAAAACCAGGGCATCCACGGAGCCGTCCCCACCCAGGGCGCGGGCGTAGGCGCGTGCCGCTGTTTCCACGAGGTGGTACAGGAAGCTGCGGGCCACTCCCCTGGCGTCCAGCCGCGGGCCCGGTGCAGGTTCCCACTGGACATCCAACGGATGGAGCACGGACGGGCAGTCGACGACGGGAGCCGCGGGACCGCCGTCGGGGTCCCCCAGCAGGGCGGCGAAGCGGGGAGCGTCGAGGGTTGCCGACATGGCTACGACGGTGAGGTCGCCGCGCAGCTGGCGGACTTCGGCGAGCATGCCGATCAGCAGGTCCGTCTCCAGGCCGCGCTCGTGGACTTCGTCCAGGACGACGGCGGCAACACCGTCAAGGCCGGGATCGGCCAGCAGGCGGCGCAGGAGGATGCCGGGCGTCACGAACTCGACGAGGGTATCGGGCCCCGCCTGCCGTTCGCCGCGCACGGTGTAGCCCACGCGGCCGCCGAGCCGGCTGGCGTCCAGGAAGGAAAGCCTGCGCGCAGCGGAACGTGCCGCCACCCGGCGCGGCTGGGTGACTACAACCCTGCCCGTGCCGGAGAAGAGGTTCGCGAGCAGCGGCGGGACGAGTGTTGTTTTTCCGGTCCCGGGCGGCGCCTGCACCACCGCCGAGCCCGCGGCCGGCCCGGTGTCCAGGGCCTCCTCCAGGTCCGGAAGGGAACCTGCGAAGGCCAGGCCGGCACCGATGGCACCGAGGTCGAAGGCTTTCGCGGTGTTGCGCCGGCCGCGCAGGTTTGATGAAGTCACCCGTCCATTCTGCCCGGCCCCCTTCCCCTTGCGCGGGTTCCGCGCCCCTTCCCTCACTGAGGGCGGCCGGGCAGCGGAGTGACTGCCCGCCTGGTCAGGGCTTGCCTTGGCCCTTGCCTTTCCCCTTGGCATCCTTGGCTGCTTCCGGAAGCGCCGCCTCCTGGCCCGCCGGAACAGGCACCGGTTGGGGCGCCACGGCCTGCTCTCCGGGCACCGGCTGGACCGGCTGCGTCTGGGGCACAGTGGGGCTGGCCGGTGCTGCCGCGGAAGGTCCAACCAGCCCGGCCGTGCCGGATGCAGGGGCCGGTGCCGCCAACTGGCCGGCTATTTCCGTGCGGACTGCCGCCAGGGCTGTTTCAATTCCGAGCAGGCGCGGAGCCGAAATCCGGCCATCGCGTGCGGCGGCGTCCAGGTCCTTCTCCAGCGCCTGGAGTGCCGCCAGGGCTCCGTCCATCCTGTTTTCCGCTGCTGCCTGGCTGATACTCAGAACCCGGATCTGGAAGCCGCGGAGGGTGGCTTCGTCAGAGTCGGACAGCCGGAAACCCATCACCCCGGCAACCACAATCGCCGCCACGGCACCCGCAACTGCCAGTGCCGCGATGGCTGTCAGGACCCGCCGCGCCGCCGTTGGCCGGACAGGGCCTGATCCTGTGGATCCCGGCGCCTTAGGCGGCATGCCGGCCACGGAGCGGCGGGACGGAGGCAGGCCTGGCAGGCAGGACTGTCACGCTGGCCATGCGGGCTTCCGGTGCCTGGACCGCAACGGGGCGGGTGCGGGCACCTTTCATGATCCGGCGGACGGCAAACCGCACCACCATCGCCAGCAGGTGGCCGATGCCCACCCCAAGGAGGACATGGCCGGCCAGGTACTGACCGCCCAGTCCGGCAGCGCCGAAGGGCGCGCCTGCAGCCACGGCGGCTCCGCCGGCCGCCAGCATCAGCGACCAGGCAACACCGAATACTGTGCCCATTACCCCTGCTTCCCTCATCCGGTTAATCAGCATGCTTACCAGTAATGCTCAGCAAGCTTACTACTTGGTCCCGCGGATGCAACAAGGTAAGAGCGGCCAGCCGGACACCACCAGGGGTGCGGCGCCACCGCTCTGGACATCAATAGTCAGTACGCTTAGCATTTTTTTATCGGCCAGCTCTCCGGAGCCGTCATGTACCGGCAGGGTTCCGAAGAGCCATCTGAGCAGGCAAAAGAGACACGGCACGGCATTCATGAAGGAGGCCATCATGACAACGGCACGGGAAATCATGACCGGTGGCGCGGAGTGCATCGGTGAAAACGAAACCCTGGAAGCAGCCGCCCGGAAAATGAAGGAACTTGACGTCGGTTCGCTTCCCATCTGCGGTGAAGACAACCGGCTCAAGGGCATGGTGACGGACCGCGACATCGTGGTGAAGTGCCTGGCTGAAGGCGGTGACCCGCGCAGCGTCAAGGCGGGTGAACTGGGTGAGGGCAAGCCGGTAACCATTGGCGCCGACGATTCCATTGAAGAAGCCATCCGCACCATGCAGGACCATCAGGTGCGCCGACTTCCCGTCATTGACGGGCACAACCTGGTGGGTGTCCTGAGCCAGGCCGATATCGCCAAGAACTACCCCGAGGACCGCGTGGGCGAACTCGTCGCCTTCATTTCCTACTGAATTTCCGGCACAAAACATAAGGAGGCTGCCATATCCCCCGCGGATATGGCAGCCTCCTTTTGTCTGCGACTTTTGAGCTTTTGCGGCTGGTGTCAGCCGGCAGCCTCGAGGAGGCTTTTCGCCGGCGTCAATGCTGCATAGCGGCCTTTGAAAAACAGGAGCGGTTTTGCGTTCTGGCGGGCATTCAGGTGCTGGACTGCCCCTACCACAATGGTGTGGTCGCCGCCGTCGTATTCCGCATGGAGTTCGCAGTCAATCCAGGCGAGGGCGTCGTCCAGAATTGGATTGCCCAGCGGAGAAGGCGTGCAGGCCACTCCCGCGAATTTATCCGAGCCTGAACGGGCGAACTGACCGGCCAGGTGCTGATGCTCTGCCGGAAGAATATTAACCGTAAAGGAACCTGCTTTCCGCAGCACGGGCCAGGTGCTCGATGTCCGGGCCGGGCTGAAGGTCACCAAGGCCGGATCCAGGGAAAGGGAGGCGAAGGACTGGCACGTGAACCCGGCCGGCCCGTCCTTCGTGGCGCTGGTAATCACGGTCAGTCCGGTGGCAAAACTTCCAAAGATGTCCCGGAGCCGCCGGGGAGCAAGATCTGATGTGGCTGTCATGGGAATGGCCTCTCCTGTGGATCGTTACCTCACCAAACCATCCGCCATACGCCCTGGCAACCGGCTTCGCAATGCACCGACTCGCGCCGAAACGCACGGTAATTCCGATAAACAGAACGTCATGCGTCCCGTCCGAATCAGTCCAGATGTCGCCGTTTTACGCCTGTCCCCTGAGGTCGAGCGCTGCAAGGAGCCGGGTAACCGAGCCGCCCAGGTTCCATTCGACGGCAAGCCGCTCAAGTTCGGCGCGGGCATCACCGGCGACGGGGCGCAGCTGCGCGCCGGCTTCCTCCAGGGTGGGCAGCTCCAGGTTCCGCACCAAACGGACGACGGCGGGGGCTACTTTCAGGTAGTCGGCGGCGGCGGCGAGTTTGGCCCGCACCGGGCCGGCCAATCCGCTGCCGTCGTCGTCGGCCGCTTCCAGCAGCCCTTCCAGGGTGCCGTACTTCAGGAGCAGGGACGCCGCCGTCTTCTCCCCGATCCCGGCGACGCCCGGAAGCCCGTCCGAAGCGTCGCCGCGCAGGGTGGCGTAATCGGCATACTGCTGGGGCAGCACCCGGTACTTCCGCACCACGGTCTCTTCGGTCATCACTTCGAGGTTGCGCATGCCGCGGGCGGTGTAGATCACCCGGACCTGGCGGCCGTCGTCGCACACCTGGAAGAGGTCCCGGTCACCGGTGACAACGTCGACGGGCAAGTCCGTCTGGCTCGCGTAGGTGCCCACGACGTCGTCGGCCTCGTGCTCGGCGGCGCCCACCACGGCGATGCCCGCGAGCTCCAGCGTTCGGCGGATCATGGGGAGCTGCGCCTCCAGCGCGTCCGGAACCACTTCGACGTCCGGCGCGTCCGTGACTGCCTCGGCCACGCGGTGCGACTTGTAGGTGGGGAGGAGGTCCACCCGCCACTGCGGACGCCAGTCATCATCCCAGCACGCCACCAGATGGGTGGCATGGTAGTCAGTGGTGAGCCTGGCGATCATGTCCAGCAGGCCCCGCACTGCATTGACAGGAATCCCGTCCGGGCGGCGGATGGTGTCGGGCATGCCGTAGAAGGCGCGGAAGTACAAGGACGCAGTGTCGAGCAGCATCAGGCGGTGGGGCATACCTGATCCTTTCACGGTGTGACCTTTCGCCTCGACCTGCTGGTCAGAGACCCAGGTGCCTGTTGATCTCGTCCAGGGAGTTGGCAGTGCTGAGGCCGTAGCCCGGGCCAATGGGGTCATAGCCACGGTCCAGCAGCCAGAGGTTCCGGAAGCCCATGTCGTGCATCGGGTGCATGTCGTAGCGTGTGTGCGAGGAGATGTGAAGGAAGTCCTCCGGCTTGGCGTTCAGGGTATCGAGCATGTACTCGAAGGCCTGGTAACGCGGCTTGTAGGCCTGGGCCTGCTCAGCGCTCAACACGGCGTGGAAGTTTGCCCCGAGCTTGGGGATGCTGATGTCCAGGAAGCTGTCGTCGGCGTTGGACAAAGCCACCAGTTTATAGTTGTCGCCCATGGTCTTCAGCGGAGCCGGCACGTCCCCGTGTGCAACCCAGCCGCGTACAGCGTCGGCGAACGCCGCGCCGGCACCTTCAGTGGGCCCAATGCCCCAGCGCCTGCACACCCGGTCAAAGGAATCCTGGAGGACCTGTGCGTAGGGCTTGTAGCCGCCAAGGACCTCGTCGAACCGGTACCCGCGGAACTGCCTCTTGAAGGCAGGCCACTGCTCTTCCGGGATGCGGCCATCCAGCAGGCGACGCGTTGTGGGGTCGAGTTCGAAATTGATGAGCGTGCCGTAGACATCAAAAGAGATGTACTTCGGCCGGATGTTCGTGTCTGCCATGATTCGTCCGTTCCCTGGAGTCCTGTACGTGAAGCCCGCTGTGGTCGACTCTAGGCCGAAGAAGCGCCTTAACGGGTAGTTGCTGCTTCAAGTAGGTTCTAGTCATCGCCCTTTGGATAGGCGCCCATCAGCGCTGCCGAGGCAATCCAGACGATGCCGACCGCAGCGACCGTCACGGCGCCACCCCATCCGGTTGCCGACCCGGCCAGCGCCGCACCGGCAGCCGAGGCGCTGGCGCGGAAGCCTGCGCTCACGGTGAAGATCTGGGATTTGAGGTGGGACGGGCTGTGCAGGTTGCGGAGGAACAGCATGGCGGCCGAGGTGGACGCCGTAAAAAGGCCCGAGAGGCCGATGGCCACCACGGTCCAAGCCGTCCCGATGTCGAAAGCGGCTGCCACTGTCAGCAGTCCCGTCGCCAGGAAGCCGGTCATCATGACCATGTTGGGGCGGCCTCGCGCAGGCCGGGCTGTCTCCAGGAGGGCACCGAGCAGGCTGCCGACGGCGAACGCGGTCACCACCATGGCGCCCTCGCTGGGCGAACCGACCCTTTCGATCGAGAGCGCGACCGCTGCGATGGCCAGGCCGCCCTGGCCGAGCTGGGTGAAGGTGGAGGAGGCAGTAACAACTGCCAGCGGCCGGTGGCTGACAATCCTGTGCAGGCCGGCTTTGACCGCCTGCCACAGCGAACCGCGGGCGCGGGCATGGGGATGCAGGCGGAGTCCCCGCAGGGCCAGAGGGCCGAACGCTGCAGCGGCGGCCAGGACCGCCAGCGCCGACTGGGCCGGCAGGAACACCGCGATCAGCGCCACGATGGCAGGTCCAGCCACCGCCGCCACATTGTAGGAAAGGGCGTCATAGGCAAACGCCCGCCGAACGTCCGGAATGGCACCGGCAACAAAGCTCGAGAGCCCGCCCATGTAGAAGGGGGAGGCCGTGCCGGCAAGGACAAGCACCGCGAAGATGGCGGGCAGCGGAATACTGCCGATGAACGCCGTCATAGCGAAGGCAGCAGCCGTAACCATCCCCGAGGCGGCAACCCACCTTCCCGGGCGGGAGGAACTGTCCAGGACGGCACCCACCAGCGGAGCCGCAAGAACGCTGGGACCCAGCGAGGCGGCCACGAGGAGGCCCCCGACGGCGACGTCACCCAGCCGCTCCACGGCGAGGATGGGGAGCGCCACCACCGAACCCGCGCTGGCCAGCCGCAGGGGGACGGAAGCAGCAAGGTATCCGATCGCGCCCATTGTGGAAAACTACCCTTTCGCCGATGACATACTTCCTGCAGTCTGCCAAATTTCTGCGAAGCACAAAGCAGGGGTCAGCCAACCGGACGGGACATCCTGGTGCCGATCGGAGTTCCAGGAGGCCGCGATGATGAAGAAACGCTGACGGATACGGCTCAGGAGGCAGTGCCCGGCGGGCCGGTGAGCACGGTGGGCGCGTATTCGAGCAGCTGGAGCCGGCCGTCGAAGGTCCTGCTGTCCACCATCTCGAGCCCGACGTCGGGATACCCGTCGTAGATCCGTTCCCGCCCCGTCTTCCCGGTGATTACCGGGAAGACAACCAGCCGGAAACGATCCACGAGGCCCGCGGCCAGCAACGAGCGGCAGAGGCTGAGGCTGCCCAGGGTGCTCAGCGGGCGGTCGCCGCTCCGTTTCATCTCCGACACGGCCTCCACGGCGTCACCCCTGACCAGCTTCGAGTTGGGCCAGTCCAGGGGTTCCTGCAGGGTGGAGGAGAAAATGACTTTGGGCACGGCAGCAAGTCCGGTCAGGCTGGCCCCCTCATTGTCCGGGAATCCCGAGCCGTCCGCGGAGGCGGCCGCCGACATGCCGGACATGAGCCGGTAGGTGTTCGCCCCCATCAGGACGGTGTAGTTCTTTTCGGCCTCCTCGTCGAGCCAGGCCAGGTACTCTGGCCCCTCCAGCCCCCACCAGCCCGGCCAGCCCTCGGCGGAGGCGTATCCGTCCAGGGAGATGATCAGGTCAACCATCAGGCTTCCGCCGGACCCCGCTGCTGCCGGCTCATCCATGGCCGCCCCCGCTCTGATCGACGTCGGTGTGCGGGCAATGCTATTCCCGCATCGCTCCTGCGATCAAGGGCGCCGGTGCCGGGCGGCAGGACCGGCGGGAGACACACCTTTTATCACGGCGGCGTTAGGCGTAGCGTCGATTCCGCGGGCGGCGCCACGGGTCGTTCGAGCCGGATTGCCGGGAGCCGTCTCCGCCCTGACCCTTGAAGGAGCGGACGTGGCCGGATGGAACGCTGACACAGCTGCCGGACCTGTGGGAGCCGGAACCAACACCCTCGTGGAAGGCTCGTCCTTCTGCATTTCGCTGGCCAATGGAGACATGCACCCGGAACATCCGCACGGGGTGTTCCACGAGGACACGCGCATTGTGTCCCGCTGGAACCTGGCGGTGAACGGCCAGCCCCTGGAACCGCTGACGGCGGAAACAAAGGAACCGTACCGCGCCTTGTTCATCGGCCGCGTTCCCCGCTCCGACGGGTATGCGGACAGCCCGCTGATCGTGGAGCGCCTGCGCGAAGTGGCCGCCGGGCTCTTCGAGGAGATCACCATCCGGAACTACTCGTCCGAGCCGGCCGAATGCAGTGTTTCCGTCAGCGTTGAAGCGGATTTCGCGGATCTGTTCGAAGTTAAGGAGGCGCGGGTCCAGCGGCACTGGGAGGAATCCCGGCGCTCCGACGGCGAGTCGCTCACCATCGAGGCCGTCTGGCACGACGTCCTGAAGCGGGTGGTCATCAAAGGCAGCGGCGCCGTGGCCACTCCGGACGCACTCACCTATCAGACGCTTGTCCCGCCGCGCGGGCAATGGAACACCCGGCTGAGCGCAACGCCTGCCGCTGCCGGCACCGGGGCTCCTTCCGCGCCGCCCGTCCATCAGGCTGGACTCCAGGAATCTCCGAGCGACCGCCGGCGGCGGGAGTGGGTGGCGAAGATCCCCAGGCTGCACATGGGCAACCGTTCCATTGAACGGACCCTGCGGCGCAGCTATGACGACCTGGGTGCGCTGCGGATCGAGGATCCCGCCCATCCGGAGCGGATCGTGGTGGCAGCGGGTGCGCCGTGGTTCATGACGCTCTTCGGGCGGGACTCCCTGTGGGCGTCGGAAATGGCCCTCCCCGTGGACCCCTCGCTGGCCCTGGGTACGCTGCAGACGTTGGCTGACCGCCAGGGCAAGGTGGTGGATCCGATGAGCGAGGAGGAACCCGGGAAGATCCTGCACGAGGTCCGGCTAGGTGTTTCCAGCGGGCTGGCGCTGGGCGGCAAGTCCGTCTACTACGGCAGCGTCGACGCCACGCCCCAGTTCGTTATGACGCTGGGGTCGGTCAGCCGCTGGGGGTTCGCCAAGGACATCATTGCTGCCCTGATTCCCCATGCGGACAGGGCGCTGGACTGGGTCCGGGACTATGGTGACAAGGACGGTGACGGCTTTGTGGAGTACTCCCGGCTCAACGATCAGGGCCTCCTGAACCAGGGCTGGAAAGACTCCTGGGACGGCATCAATTTCGCCGACGGAACGCTGGCCGAGCCGCCGATTGCGCTGTGCGAGGTGCAGGCTTTGGTGTACAGCGCGTTGCTGTCCCGTGCATGGATGGCGTACGACGGCGGGGACGCACCCATGGCCGCGCGGCTCACCGACGAGGCGGCCCGGCTGAAGAAGAGATTCAACGAAAAGTTCTGGCTGCCCGAGCGGGGCTGGTTCGCCGTCGCCCTGGACGGCAGGAAGAGGCCAGTGGACGCGTGCGCGTCGAATATGGGGCAATGCCTGTGGCACGGCATCGTGGACGACGACAAAGTCCCGCTGGTGGCCGAACGGCTGATGTCGCCCGAGATGTTCAGCGGCTGGGGTGTGCGCACCCTTGCCACCGATATGGGCGCCTACAACCCCGCCAGCTACCACAACGGTTCGGTGTGGCCCCATGACAACGCCATCATCGCAGCGGGCCTGATGCGCTACGGCTACGTGGAGGAGGCACAGCGAATCGCTACGGCGCTGCTGGAAGCGGCCGATTACTCCAATGGCCGGCTTCCTGAACTCTTTTGCGGTTTCAGCCGGGAACAGGTGGCCGAACCGGTGCCGTATCCCACCGCCTGTTCGCCGCAGGCGTGGGCGGCCACCACCCCGATCATGCTGATTACCAGCCTGATGCGGTACGACGCCCACGTGTCACGGGGCGGCTTCTGGATGGACCCGGCTCTGCCCGAGTCGTTCGGGGACCTGCATATCAGCAACGCGCCCATGGCCGGCGGCCGCATGACCATCAACATCAGCGGCTCGGAACCCTCAGTGGAAGGGCTGCCGGAGGGCATCCGTTTCCATCGTGAACACCGGCCGTGGCTGACCGAACTCGTGGCGCAGGCGGGACTGGACACTCCGCAGCGGGACGGTGCTGTCTCCAGCGACTGAACATTACGGTCACTCCAGTGCCGCCGGCGTCTGTCACATCCAGTCGTCAGTGTCGTAGGGGCGGCGGAAGTGTGCGCGGAGGTACTCCCCCACCACCGCAGCGCCGAGGTCCCCCACCTCAGGCGCCGACACCCTGCCGTCGATGCGGCGTGCCAGGCGCTGCACGAACCGCTCAAGGCTTGGGTCCGAACCCAGGCGGAAGAACGTGGCCTGCGTGCCGGCACGCGCAAGGCGGTCAAGTTCGGCAACCGTGACGCGGATGGTCTCCGGATCCGGTGGCCAGCAGAACCATGACTCACCGTCAGCCAGCAGATGCGCGGTGGGTTCGCCGTCGGTCACTACCAGGAGGACGGGCTGCATGGACGGATGCCGGCGGAAGAACCGGCCGGCCAGCAGCAGGCCGTGATGCAGGTTGGTGCCCTGCTCCCGCAGGGCGGGCAGTGCCGTGAGTTCGCCGATGTCCATTGACTGCGCATAGCGGCCGAACGTGACAAGCTGCAGCCGGTCGCCACGGAACCGGGTCGAGACCAGGTGGTGCAACGCGAGCGCGGTGCGTTTCATTGGTACCCAGCGGCCCTCAGCCGCCATCGAGAAGGAGACGTCGACCAAAAGGACGACGGCGGCCTGGGTTCGCGCCTCCGTTTCCGTCACCTCGATGTCGCCCACCCCAAGGCGGAAGCCGCGGCCGGGATCACCGCCGTCTGCCACGGTGCGGCGGATGGCGTTGGTCATGGTCCGTGTGACGTCCCACGGCTCGGCGTCCCCGAACTCCCATTGGCGGCTGGAGCCGGTCTGTTCGCCGGCGGCGCCCGCCGTCCGGGTTTCCCGCCGCCCCTGCCGGCCGGAGAGCTGCCTGGCCGTGTCCCGCAAAAGTGACTTCCCGAGCCGCCGCATGGCCTGCGGGGACAGCCGCAGGTCACCGTCGGCGCCGCGCCGCAGGTAGCCCCCGTCCTGCATGGCCCGCTCGATCCCGGCAAGGGTGCGGGCGCTGACGGCGGCGTCCTGCCCCAGCTGGCGGGCGAGGGCATCGAGGTCAAGATCGTCCAGGCGTGACCCGTTGTAGGACTGGGACAGCTGTTCGCCCAGCTCGTCCAGCTCGGCGATGTCCTGCAGCACACCGGTACCGTCACCCAGCCCGAGCCCCTCCTGGCCCTCGAAGCGTTCCGAGCCGGTCCAGTCCTCCCCGGGCCGCAGGGACCGCAGGCTTGAGTCAAGCTGATCGAGCTGGGCCATGAGTTCGGGCGAGCCGAAGGCCTGGGCGGAGAGCCGCATGAGCTCCTCCCGCTGCTCCGCGGACATGGACTGCAGGAGTCGCTGAGCCGCCGCGGCGCGTTTGGCGAGCGCGTCGATCAGCTCTTCGACGGACCGCGGATTCTCCGGAAAGTATTCTCCGTGCCTGGCCATGAAGTCCCGGAAGTCGGCGTCGGTGTCTTCGCCGCGCCGGTGTTTGTCCAGCAGCTCGTTGAGGTCCCGCAGCATCTCCGCCACGGCGGCCCGGTCCTCCTCGGTGGCGTTCTCGAGTGCCTGCTTCATGCCGGCGAAGCGCTGGTCCAGGACCTCCCGGCCCAGCAGGTCCTTGATCTTCGCGTACGCTTCCCGTGCGGCGCTCGACTGCCAGTCGTAGGAGGCGAGTTCGTTGACCGCCGCCGCGGTGGAGGCGGGAAGGTTCTGCAGCTGCATCTCCCGGAACGCACGGTCGGCGTTGTCCATCATGGCGTCGCGGGCAAGCTGCTTGCGTTCCTCCAGCACAGCCGTCTCCAGCAGTTTCTGAACCTCATCGAGGGTGCCGTCCAGCCGGTGCCGTCCCAGCAGTTCACTGCGGCGCTCCCGGACGCGCCGGGCGAGGTCGTCCAGCCCTTCCCGGTTCCGGCCGCCCCGCCGCAGGAACTCCTGCAGGGCGTGCCGGGGCGAGTATCCCGCCATGACATCCTCGGCGACGGCGTCCAGCGCCTCCGCAAGGTCCACCGGCGGGGCGAGGGGATCCGGCCCTCCGGCGTACCGGCCGTACCTGGCGGACCGGTTGTAAGCCGCCATGCTGTCTCCTGTACCTAGCCGTAGACCGTCGCCTCGTCGTCGGACTCCTTGGAGATCCGCCGGGCAAGGTAGAGGCCTTCCAACGCAAGTTCGACGGCGGCGGCACGCTGCCCGTCGTGTTCCGCACCCAGGCGTGCACTGATTTCGTCATAGAGGCCTGAACCGTTCAGGGACGGGAGGTTCTGCAGGAACTCCCGGGCGGTGACGTGCTCACCGGTGGTCACGGTCGTGTGGCCATCCAGCGCGGCCACGAGGGGTCCCAGGTCGATGCCCTGGAAATGCGCACGCGCGGCTTCGGCAGTGGCCGTTCGCAGGAGGTGGTCAAGGACACCCTGCTCACGCCCTTCCTCACCCGATTCAAACTCGATCTTCCCCGTGAGGACCTCGGCCGCGGGCGCGAGGTCGATGATCCGGGCAACAGCCTGGTCCTCGCCGCGCACGCTTGCCCGCCGCAGGGCCGCCGCGGCAACGGTCTCGGCGCCGGCGATGGCGAACCGTGCGGACACTCCGGAGGTCTGGTTGATGGCCGGGGACTGCCGCAGCGCTCGCGTGTAGCGGGCCAGGATCTCAAGGATCACGGGCGGGACGTCGGCCAGGAGCCGGCCCTCCTGCCGGATCACGGCTACCTCGTCATCGAGCTCGATGGGGTAATGGGTGCGGATTTCGGCGCCGAAGCGGTCCTTCAGGGGTGTGATGATCCGGCCGCGGTTGGTGTAGTCCTCAGGGTTGGCGGACGCCACCACCAGCACGTCCAGCGGCAGCCGGAGGACATAGCCGCGGATCTGGATATCCCGCTCCTCCATCACGTTGAGCATCGCCACCTGGATCCGCTCGGCAAGGTCGGGCAGCTCATTGATGGCGATGATTCCGCGGTTGGAGCGCGGAATCAGGCCATAATGGATGGTCTCCGGGTCGCCGAGGCGGCGGCCCTCGGCCACGCGCATCGGGTCGACGTCGCCGATGAGGTCGGCCACCGAGGTGTCCGGCGTCGCAAGCTTTTCGACGTAACGCTCCGAACGGTGGCGCCATGCCACCCGCAGCCGGTCCCCTTCGGTGAGGGCCCGGGCCCGGGACTGCTCGGTGATGGGCTGGTACGGGTGTTCGTTCAGCTCCGAGTCCTCGACTACCGGTGACCACTCGTCCAGCAGCCCGGCGAGGGTGCGGAGCAGGCGGGTCTTGCCCTGGCCGCGCTCACCGAGCAGGACAACGTCGTGGCCGGCGATCAGGGCCCGCTCCAGCTGGGGAAGGACGGTGCGGCCGAACCCGTACATCCCGGGCCACGGATCCCGGCCTGTGGCCAGCGCGGCGAGAAGGTTGTCCCGGATTTCGCGCCTTAGGTCTTTATGGACGTGGCCGGCGGCACGCAGTTCGCCAACGGTGAAGATATCTGGACGGTCAGTCACCCCACTACGGTAGCCCTCCGGCCACCGGGAATCTACGCTTGGGCTGATGACTGCTGAAGGCACTCTTCTCCTCCTGGTGCGCCACGGGGAGACGCCCACCACCGGCCGGGTGTTGCCGGGACGCACCCCTGGACTTTACCTGTCCGAGCGGGGCCGGGCGCAGGCGGAACGGGTGGCGGAGCGCCTCGCCGGGCTCCCGGTTGACGCCATCCACAGCTCGCCTTTGGAGCGCACCTGCCAGACCGCGGAGCCCTCTGCAGTCAGCGCCGGGCTCGCTGTGCACGAGGACGCAGGCCTCATCGAATGCGACTTTGGTGAGTGGACCGGGGCCGCGCTCGCCGACCTGACTGGTTTGCCGCAGTGGCAGGCCGTCCAGCACAGTCCCTCGACCTTCCGTTTCCCCGGCGGGGAGAGCTTCACGGAGATGCAGGCACGGATGGTCGCCGCACTCGAGGTGCTGCGCTCCGCACACCCCGGAGGCGTCGTCGTATGCTTCTCCCACGCCGACCCCATCAAGGCCGCGGTGGCCCATGCGATGGGGACGCACCTGGACCTCTTCCAGCGGATCGTCATCAGCCCCGGTTCGGTGTCGGCCATCTCCTATGTGGAGGGCCAGGCACCCGCCGTGCTGATGGTGAATTCAACGTCGGAGCCGCTGAGCGGGCTGCGGGTGCCGTGACCACTGGTGTGAGGGACCGGCTGGGGCGGCAGATAGTCTGGAAGCTGTGCAGCATTCACCCCGCTGGGAGCCGGCGGACCACGTTTCAGAGCAGGCACCCGGCGTGTATTTCGTCGAAGGCCCCGCTGCCAATTGGGTTGTGGTCCGTGACCCGGCCGGCTTTATCCTCATCGACAGCGGTTATCCCGCCGACCGGCCGCTGGTCCTTGAATCCATCCGTTATCTGGGTCTGGAGCCGGCCGACGCCAAGGCCATGCTGATCACCCACGGCCACGTGGACCATACCGGCTCCGCGGCGTTTTTCTCCACGTCGTTCGGGACACCCATCCTGTGCGCCCCCGAGGAGCTGCCCCACGTCCAGGGGAAGGAGAAGCACCAGGTCACGTTCGGCCAGGTACTGGTCCGGGCCTGGCGCCCGCGCGTCTTCCGCTGGTTGCTGCACGTCATTCAAGCTGGGGCCCTGAAAGCGAAGCCGGCAACGCAAGCACTCGCGTGGAACCCGGCGGGGCTGCGAAGCCTGCCAGGCTCCCCGGAAGCAATCCTGCTGCCGGGCCACACCCCCGGCAACGCCTCAGTCCTGTTACCCCGTGCAGGCGCGATCGCCGTCGGGGACTCATTCGTTGGCGGCCACCCACTCAGCCGGACCACCGGCCCCCAGATGCTCCACCCCATGTACCACGCGGACCCGGCAGCGGCCGTGGCTGCAACCCGCAGCCTGGCCGGCGTCAACGCTTCGGTCATCCTGCCCGGCCACGGTCCCGCACTGCGCATACCGCTGGCGGAAGCACTGGCACAGTTGCACCGGTAGGTTGGCCAAGCGGGCCCCGCCCGGTACACCGACGGGCGCCGTAACGCACGGATAACGCCGCCGGTACTAGGTTGCGGCCATGGTCCAGAATCAAAAACTTGGCACCAGCGGCTACTCGTCCGGGTTCCTCGGAAACGAGCTGGAACCGCCCGCTCTTGATGCCGCGTTGTCGGACGACGCCGTCCAGCTCGACGGCTCCGCCGCGATTCCCTACACGCACTTCTCCCTCGCCCTCAGCAAGTCGCGGGGGTTTGCGCGGTGGGTAGCGTGGAATATAGACGGCGGTAGCATCAGGAAGGTGAGCCGGAACGGCATCCCATTCGTCAAGGACTCCCGCATTCCGGCCCAGTTCCAGAACGGCGATGAACTGTACAGCGGCAACCGCCTGGACCGCGGGCACCTCGCCCGCCGTGCGGATCTTGTGTGGGGTTCAGAGACGGAGGCCAGGAGCGCAAACAAGGACTCGTTCTTTTTCACCAACATCGCGCCGCAGATGGACGACTTCAACCAGAGCAGCAAGGACGGGGTCTGGGGGCGGCTGGAGGACGCAGTCTTCGCCGATGTCGACGTCCAGGACTTGAAGGTGACCGCTTTTGGGGGACCCATCTTCCAGGACAATGACCGCGAGTACCGGGGCGTCAGGCTGCCGCGGGAATACTGGAAGATCCTCGCCTATGTGGCAAGCGGCGAGTTCAAGAGCAGGGCCTTCCTGCTGACCCAGAACCTGAACCCCTTCGAAGCCCTCGACCTGGACGAGTTCCGGGCCTTCCAGGTCAGCACGGAGGAACTCGAAGAACGTACCGGGCTGCGCTTCGCCGACGCGATGCAGGACGCGGACGCCCGTACGTCGCTGCGGGCCGCCGGCGAGCGGGAACCGCTGGGTGGCCTGGCGGACATCCAGTGGTGATGGGCCGGAGATGGAACGCCGCGCTGTGAAACTCGTCCTGTTCGATCTTGGGGACACGCTCGAAAGCGCGGGTGTCCTGCGGCCCGGGGCACTCGAGACGCTGGAGGCCATCGCTTCCCTGCGCAGGGACGGGCAAGCCGCGCCGCTCCTGGGCCTCGTGTCAGACTTCCACATGCCTCACCAGCCATCGGACGTCGGCACCATCCAGCAGCAGTACTACAGCCTGCTTGATGACCTCGGCATCCGGGCGTTCTTCGAGCCCGTCGCAGAGCGGGTCACGCTTTCCACGGAGGTGGGCGTATTTAAGCCGGACGAGGCGGTCTTCCGGACGGCAGCATCGAAGATCAGTCCGGCCCTTGAATTCAAGGACATATTCTTCGTTACCGAGAACAGCGACCACGTTCGCGCCGCCGGCCTGCTCGGACTGGTGGCAGTTCACGTGCGGGGTCCCGGGCAGCCGGACGGCTGGTTGGAAACGTTGGCTGAACTCGTTCCGCTGGTGCAGGTGTTCCTTGATGATGGGGAACCGGTGGAGACGACCGTGCTGCATGTTTCGCCGGCAACGCGGAGCGCGGTCATGGACCGCGTTGCAGCAACCGGGGGTACCTGGACGAGGCTCGGTGATGTGCTGGTGGTGCGGTCACCCGCCGCAGCAGGAGAGCGCAGCGGGCACGGCGATGTGGCCGGTGATGGCCGCCTGTTCGTTCCGGAGGAGCGGCTGCACGTCGTCACCCAGATCGGCCGCTCTTTCCAGGAGGACCACCCCGACGCCCGGATCATCGTGGACAAGGGACGCTACCTGGTGGTCCACGCCGATCCCGGTGCCCCGCCGGGAGGCCCGCACGCGTCCTGCTACTCGGTCCGGCCGCTTACGGCCGGCACAGTAGTGTTCGATGAACTGCCGGCCCGGCCCGGGGCCGTTCCCGCTGATGACACGGGCACGGCGGCCGCTGCGCTGTCGCGGGAATCGTTCACGGACGACGTCGACAGGCTGGCTTTCCTGCGGACCAGGCACTCCAGGAGCGCAGAGTTCCTCGGTGCACTTGAGTGGGCAAAGGACCGCCTGCAGGATCTGGGGTTTGCCACGTCTGTCCAGACCGTGCCGGTGCCCGGCGGGACAAGCCGCAACCTCATCGCGGACCGCACCGGCGACGGCGGGGACCGGAAGGCAGTGCTCGTCACCGCCCACCTGGATTCCGTGAACACCCAAGGCATGGCGGCAGCGGCACCCGGTGCGGACGACAATGCATCGGGCACAGCGGGCGTGCTCGCCATCGCGCGGGCCCTCGCCGGCCGTACAGGAACGCATGACCTCCGGCTCATCCTGTTCGGCGGCGAAGAGCAGGGACTGTTCGGAAGCCGCCATTACGTGGCCGGACTCGATGGGGCCGAGCGCACCCGCATCAGCGCCGTGCTCAACATGGACATGATTGCCTGCCTGAACTCCAGCCTTCCCGCCGTGCTGCTCGAAGGTGCACCGGTGTCGCAGCCGGTCATGGACGCGTTGGCCGGCATCGCCCGGGAACACACGTCCCTGGCCGTCCAGACCAGCCTTAACCCTTTCAACAGCGACCACGTGCCCTTCATCGATCTCGGGATCCCGGCCGTCCTGACCATCGAGGGCACCGACTCGGCCAATGACCGGGTCCACACCGAGCGGGACACGCTCGAGACACTCGACATCAGCCTCGCAATGGAGATTCTGCGGATGAACGCCACCTTCGTTACGCAGGCCCTCGACTTGGACATGTAGTGCCGGACCCATCACGTGAAGGAGAAGAAACGATGTTTGAGACAAACCAATTGAACGCTACGGAGCCGAGGAGCCGTGAACTGTGCGGCACCATGGAAGTACACCGGCGGCTGCTGAACCAGAGCGTCACTTACCAGGAACGCCGCGCCCTGATCGACAACCGGGCGCTGGCCTACGAGGAACAGACCCGCCGCGTTGGACGGCACGGCGTCCTCGTCATCCCGATCGTGGTCCATGTGGTGCACAATCCTGCTGACCCTGCCCAGAACATCAGCGAAGCCCAGATCCGGAGCCAGGTGGACGTCCTTAACGAGGACTTCCGTGCCGGGAACCCTGACGTCGCGGGCGTTCCGGCGGTGTGGGCGGACCGGGTGGCGGACTGCAACGTAGAGTTCCGGCTCGCTTCACAGGACCCGGACGGCAACCCGACCGACGGAATCACCCGGACGCCGACAACCATGCAGTTCTTCACCACCGAATTCGACGACGTGAAGTCCAGCAACACTGGCGGGGCCGACGGCTGGCCCAGCGATGAGTATCTCAACGTCTGGGTGTGCAACGATCTAAAGGACACCATAGGGCGGACAATCCTCGGTTATGCACAGTTCCCCGGCGGCCCGCCCACCACCGACGGCGTTGTCATCGCAAGCTTCTGCTTCGGCAAGGGCGGGACGGCGCAGGCCCCCTTCGACCTTGGCCGGACCGCAACGCACGAGATCGGGCACTGGCTGGATCTGCGGCACATCTGGGGCGATGACCGCGGGTCATGCAGTGGAACCGACTTCGTCGACGACACGCCAAACCAGGCGGACGCCACCTTCAACAGCCCGACGTTCCCGCAGATCAGCTGCAACAACGGACCGGACGGCAACATGTTCATGAACTACATGGACTACACCGACGACGCCGCCATGTTTATGTTCACGAAAGGCCAGTCGCGGCGCATGGACGCTTGCCTTGAAGGGGCCCGGGCTTCCTTCCTGGCCACTCCCGCTTTCGCCCTGCCTGGCGCGGCGGCAACGGCAGCCCCGGCGCAGTCCGGCCCGGAACAGAAGCAGGAGGACGGCGACGTGCTGCAGCTGCGGCAGGAAATCGAACGGCTCCGCAAGGACAACGAACGGATCCAGTCGATTCTGGATGGCATCCGCGGGGCGCTGAACAGTGCCGCTACGGCCTCAACTGGTGGATGATGGGACGATGACCACAGCGCCAGGACGGGCAGAGCCGTGAGTGGAATCCCGCCGGAAGTTACAGGAGTCTGGCTGCACTCGCACGAGGAGGATACGTCCTCCGCCATGGTGTTCCGTCCGCGCGATTACCCTTTGCGTCCCGCCCGTTGGCGGGACGCCATCGAGGTACGGGCGGACGGCTCCTGCATCTGGCACGGCAGCAGCCCGGATGACCGCGGCCAGGCCACGCCGGGTCGCTGGGAAGACCTCGGAAACGGGCAGGCCCAAATATCCGTCGCCGCTGATGCCGGCGGTCCGCTCCCCCGCCGGATCCAGTCGTGGGCCCCTGACAAACTCGTGATCGACAAGGGGCAACATTAGCGGCGCATTGCCTCAGGCGATTCCGACCAGCTGGTACGCCGTTCGGATGGAGTCCACCTTCTCCTGTTTCTGCGCGTCGCCGCCGAAGTAGGTCTGCCCGACGTCCACCAGCGCCTGAAGGGCTTCCGGGAACGTCGCGAGGGGTGTCAGCCGTGCCATTCCCAAGTGCGTCAGCACCGCGACATCCTCGACGGTGAACACCCGGGCTCCGTTGTTTTCCATCGTCAGCAGGTTGTGGACGGCCTTGTTGTGGATGTTGCTGTTGAAGTGGACCCACCCCTGGTCGTTGGCTCCGCTGGGCAGTTCACCGGGCCGCAGGTGCCGGAAGTTGTCCATGTGCTTGGGGTGGCCGGTGCGTGAGGGGTCGGCGAAGTTCCGCAGCGGCCGCCCGTCCGGCCGCAGTCCGGGGCCGATTTCCCAGTCCCACGTGGAAACGTCCGCCCGGTCCGGCGCTTCGTACCAGTTCTTGATGATGACACCGGCAATGTCAGCGAAGGATTCGTTCAGCGCACCCGACTGCGTCGCATAGACCAGGTTCGACGTAGTTTCGATGACGCCATGCGTGAGTTCATGGGCGATGACATCCAGGAAGCGCGAGAGGCTAACCAGGCGACCGTTCTTCTGGATCTGGCCGTACCACATCCGGTGTCTGAACCAGAAGGCGTTCAGGAGGGCGGGCGGAGCCTGCATGCTCGATGCCGTGACGTTGACCAGCGAGATGAGGTCCATCCCCTGGTCATCGATGCCGTTCCGTTGCAGCACCACGTTGTAGAAGTCCAACACGCGGGACGCGTTGGCGTGGGCCGAAACTGCCGCCCGGTTGGTCGTCCCGTAGTCGCTGCTGGCCGCCTCTACGGGAAAGTCGGGATCGCGCGGGTTGTTGTCGATGTCAGCGAACTTCAGGTCGTACGTGCGGACCATGCGGCGGGGGTCGTTGAGCCGGCATGTGGTTTCGTTCGGGGCAACCAGTTCACCGAAAAACGTCTGCTCCTCTTCGTCCTCGTCGATGCCCTTGCAGCGGGCGGGAACCGCCAGGGCAGTCGGGGCGGCGCTATAGCAGAACAGGATCTCGCCGTTGTGGGCGTCCACCAGGTAGTTGTAGCTGGGCGGAACCGGCCGCCGTCCCAGGCCGTGGCCCAGCAGTCCTTCATCGGGGGCAGTTCCAGGGTCACCTGCGCCAGGCGGCTCTGCGGGAAGCTCGGTGAAAAACCACGCGAGGTGCCACGACCCGTCGTCGTCCTTCTTGTAGAAGTTCAGCCGCGCGCCAACGCCGGCGTCGGCAGGAAGCTCCGCACCGGTGAAGACCGCCACCCGTTCGAGTGCCTCGGGCCGGCTCAGGGACTCGACAGGGCTGGCCTCCGGAGCTTCACCCAGTTGTCCGTTCACGCTCACCAGTTCCCGGGATGAGGTGAGCTCCACCAGCGCGCTTGCCCCGAAGATGGGGATGTCCCGGTAGGTCTGCGAAAAGCGCAAGGTCCGGGTCCCCAGCGCGGGCACTTCCCGCTCACTTTCCACCACCAGCCCGGGAACGCGCTCCGGGAGTTCCGGCTCCACCAGGGACCTCATGGCCGGACGTTCGTCCTGCTGGAGCAGTTGGTCGAGGTAATACCTGGCGGCGGCCTCGTTGCTGTTGAAGGAGAGGGCAGGCGCGTCCGGTGCCCCGGCGGGTGGTTGGCTCCTGAACGACTCGGCGGACCGCGCCTGCGCACCTTCCGCCCCGGCGTGGTAGTGAAACCCCTGCAACTGGGACATCATTGCCTTCTTCCGACTGGCTCAACCGGCGTAGTGGACTGGTAGGCAGCGAGTCTAGGCAGCCGCGCGTTACGTCACCGTTACGGCTACTCCGTGGCCCGCTGCTACACCGGCAGCACCCGCGGCGTCACGGTGATCTGCAAGCCGGCGTTGTCTCCGAGCAGGGGCTTCATCAGGTCCGGAACATCGATCCGGCCGCGCCACCTGTTGGCCGTTTTGTCCTGGTCCACCAGCCGGTCCTTGTCCTCCGGGTCCCAGTCCCGCAACGCTGTGGGGATGGTGCTGTTCCAGGCGGCCCAGCCCCTTGGCAGCGGTTGTCCGGGGGACGGCGGCTGGATGTCCACCACCAGCGTGTCCTGCCAGTCTTCCGTCTGTTCCATGTGGTCGTCGAAGAAGAAGCGGCCTTGCTTTTCGACCATGGACAACAGCCGCAGCCGCAGTGCGTGCCGGAGCCTGGGCACCGCCTTTCCGCCCACCAGGGGCCGGGGAGCGTGGGAGGAGAGGAACGTGGTGAGGAGGGGTTGCGGCGAATCGATGGGGTTACCTTCCTTCCAGCGCTCAATCTGGATGGGGCAAAAGTGGGCGGCAGTCTGTTCATGGACCAGGACGGGCAGCCCGCGGATGGCCAAGGCAACATCCAGCTGGAATTCCACCTCGTCCGGGGCGCTCCTTCCGACTGTGAAGCCCACAAGCTCAATCTGGACTTTCAGGTCCCCGAAGAGGAAGCGCTGAAGGTTCTGGTACCCCTCTTCGGAGTTGACGATCCCGTACCGGCCGCTGTGGGCCCGGTGGACAATGGCGAGCGGAGCGCCACGTACCGCGGCGTTGTCGATCTGGACCAATCCGTCACTGCGTGCACCCACAGCCTTGGAGGACAACCCCAGCGCGACGTCATAGTCTTCCGGATTCGAGCCCACGAGGCAGAAGAGCTCATCAACAGGGAAACTGCCCGCCGGAATTTCCGTTCCCTTGAAGCCGTCGCGCTTCAGGACAGGCCGCCGGGCTGCAGGAGTGAGGTAGTCATACATGCGGTCGGGGCCGAAGATGTCGGCACCGTGGATTCCTGTTGCGTCCCGGATGCGCTCCAGCAGGCCGAATCCGATGGCGAAGCTGATTCCGCCGTGCGGTGTGGCGTAGGTGAAGACCCTGGCCACGTACCTGGTTCCGGCGGCAGGATCGACGTTTCCGTCCGCGTCGGCTGAGTCTTCCGGGATCACGCGCTGCAGCAGGGAGCGGCAGATCAGCCCGCCCATCGAGTGCGCCACCAGGAAGACCTTCGGAGCCCCCGTCCTGTCAAGCACCAGCTTGATGAGCTTGAACAGGTCACGTGCGGCTGTTTCAAACGAAAAGCTGTCCGGTTCCTCCGCAAAGGTGTCGGCGGAGTTGTCGTAGAAGCGGTAGATCCAGATGGAAGCAGGATTGACCGTGCCGGTTGCCACGCCTTCCAGGAAAGCCCATTGGTCCCCATGCACCGGGACCTCGTACTTGTGGTCTGTGATGAGGCGCAGCATGGGCGATTCGAACTGGTGGAACTGCGCCCGGCCGCGGCTGTCCGAGCGGACATGGACCGATCCCTGGCTGAAGCCGTAGAACGGGTCATCCACCGCACTGTTGATGGCGCTGCCGTTTCCGGCGAAGCCGCGGACGTAGATGATGGGCAGCCTGCCGTCGTCTCCTTGATTGCCCATTGCGCGTGCCCCTCTTCCGGAAGCCTGTGTCCCTCCCCCGTGGGCATGTACCTTGTGGGGACAGCTGATCAGACGGGCCGTTACGACGGCGTTACCGTTCCCCGTGCGCGCCGTCCGGCAGCGCGCGGGATTGGTCATGCAGCAGTAACGGGTGGCGGGGTCTACTTGGATGACGCTGGTGTTGGCTGAAAGCGGGTAGACGATGCGGATGAACGACGCCGGGCCAACGCCTGGCAAGGGCCACAACGGGACGCCTGCGGTTCCCGACGCCAGCACGCTGGTGATCCGGGCATGGCATGAAGACGGCGCGCAGTCACCCGGATTCCGGGCCAGGATCACCTACGGCCCGGACCGCGGCCAGGAGTGCACCACGGTTTCCGCTGCCGACCGGGATAAAGTGCTACACGTTGTGCAGCAGTGGCTGCTGACCCAGTCCGATGTCCAGGGAAGGAACTAGCTGCGCGTCCGCATGGGTGGCTTGCGGCTTTGCTGTCTGGCCGATCAGCTGCCTCAAACCGTCCGAGGGTGGAACACCCATGTCACTGAGGAGTTGTTCCTGGTATTTGTCGTAGGCGAGCAGGGCAGAGGCCAGGTTCCCCTGTGCCAGTTCTGACGCAACAAGCACCCGGACAGCGCTCTCGTAGAGGGGTTCGATTTCCAGCGCAGCCAACGCCGCTTCCGCAGCGTCCCCGTGGTCCCCGCGGCCAGAGAACTCCCGTGCCGCCAGCGTAAACGCCCGGAGCTGGTCGTGCCGCAGCCGGCTCTGCTCGAAGATCACCCAGTCCTCGTACCAGCCGGGCAGGAATTCCGCGTCCCGCAGGTCCCGCAGCAGCGTCCACGTGCTGCCGCTACTTGAAAGGGCGGCTTCTTTCAGCAGGGCGCGAACCCTGTACAGGTCAACGGCAACCCGGCTGTCGAGGGTCAGCAGGGCCCCATCCTTGACCAGCAGGCCCGGCACCTGCCTCGTCATCAGATGTACCGCCACCCGGAGGCTTTCCAGTGCCTTGGCGTCCGGATACTCCGGCCACAGCATGCCGGCAAGGTAGTTCCGGAGACTGGGACCGCGGACTGCCAGTGCTGCTATAAGCCGCTGCTGCCGAACAGCAACATGGACAACTGCCCCGTCCCGGCGCAGCTGCCAGGACCGCATGAGGTCAAGTTCCAAAATTCCATAGTCATCATTGCCCATGGCGGCCTGATTTCAGCAGGGATTACTACATCAAATATGTAAGTCTGAGGATCCTCATGTTGCACTTGAAAGTCAACGAGCAAATCCCCCTTCTTCTTTAGGGAGAGGCGTCTATCAGACAGCCGCACGGCAAACTGCCTGGCAGCTGCGCGGGACAAGGAACGACGGCGGGTGGCCGCCGTCGTTCCTTGTTTAACTACGCGTAGGTGGCGAAGTTCTGCGTGGCCACCAGCTGCGCCCCGTACGGCGAACCGGCGGAGAGCCGGGCAGAGCCGAACCCGAAGTCGGTCAGGGCAGCGTTGAGCATATTGGCGTTGTGCCCGGGTGAGGCCTTCCAGGCAGCGAAGAGTGCATCGGCGTCGGCGTTCACGGCAATGTTTTCGGCAGTGCGGCTCCAGCCGGACGGGATCTGGGCGGCCGCGTCGGGGTTGTGCCGGAAGCCGGCGCTGCCCTGGGCGTTGATGTCATTCATCATGGTGTTCGACCAGTTTTGGGCAACCGCTTCGAGCCCGCTGTTGTAGCGCAACGGGGCAAGGCCGTTGGCCGCCCGGTAATCATTGATGAGCTGGAAGGACCGCTGGGCGACGGCGTTGGACGGCGTGCCGGCAGCGGACGGCGCCACCGGAGGAGCAGGTGCGGGAGCCGGTGCGGGCGCTGGGGCGGGAGCCGGTGCCGGTGCTGCGGCAACCGGAACCTCGGCAGGAGCCGGTGCCGGAGCTGCGGGGGCCGGAACTTCGGCAGGAGCCGGAGCGGGCGCTGCGGCAACCGGAGCCTCAGCAGGAGCTGCGGGAGCCTCAGCCGGCGGCGTCGCCGGCGCGGCAGCGGGGCTGGATGTGGCCGGAACCGGTGCGGGCGTCCGGGTTGCGGGGGCTGAGGCAGGCGCTGAAGGAGCCGGCGATTGGGCACCGGCGGTGATCCAGTTCCACCAGCCAAAGGGCCACGAAGCGGCGCCTGCAGGAGCGGAGCCGGCGGTCAGCAGGCCGCCGGCCAGGACGAGGGTGATCAGGAGGGCAGCGAGGTGTTTCTTGTCTTTTCGCATCCGAAGAACAGTACCCAGTGCCCGTTGCCCACCGCACATCGGGTTACGCCCCTCCGCACGGCACGGATTCGTTTCCTGTCCGGGAGTCTCTTGACAGGCACCGATCACAGGACTCTCATTCGAGGACCTACGTATACAAGAAAGGGGTCCTGACCATGCCTGACATCCAGGTTCCCCCGGGAAGGCAGTCCCGGGTCCGGACGGGAGCGGCCCTGATGACACTGGCCGGTCTGGCCTTCGTGGGGTACGCCGTGGTCTTTTTTGTGCTTAATTTCACAGGCGCTTTCCTTGAGCTGGGCATAGGACCAGACGAAGTGGACAAGGGAAAAACGGAGATTGAGGCGTTCAGCCCCCAGCTGTACCACTACATCAGCCATCTGCACATCACGATCAGCGGCTTCATCGCGGCCGCCGGGCTCGCCGTCGCGGGTCTGTCCTGGTACGGCGTACGGCGTGGAGAACGGTGGGCCTTCGCCACAGCCGTTATCGTCCCGTTTGTCGGACTCGCGGTGGCCCTCCCCGCCCACTACCCCTGGGGACTGGCAACGCTTGGCCACCTCGGACCGGTTTACGTGGCCGCGCTCATTTTCCTGGCCGGGGCGGTTGTGGCGTACAGCGGACTGCGAACCGCCTCGGTGCCACGCTGACATCAGGTCTACTTTGCCCATTGCTGTGGCAGCCGCGGCGGCCGGACCCCCGCACAACCCCACGCGCCTTCCAGCCGCCGGTGGGTCCCGCTAGCATTGGCGGTGCCCGGCGTTCCTAATGTCCCTTGCATTCGAGAAGGCAGCCATGAACAGCGTGACGTGTGACCTCACCGTTTCCCTTGACGGATTCGTCGCCGGTCCGAATCAAAGCCTGGCCGAGCCATTGGGCGAGGGCGGCGAGGACCTGCACCGCTGGATGTTTGAAGAACCGGAGGCGAATGCGGCGGCGATTGAGGGCATCCTCCAGGCAGGTGCCTTCATCATGGGCCGGAACATGTTCGCCGGCCCCGGCCCGGGGCCCTGGCCGGAAGACTGGCGCGGCTGGTGGGGAGAGGAACCGCCCTACCACGCACCGGTGTTTGTCCTCACGCATCACCCGCGCCCTCCCCTGGAGATGCAGGGCGGCACGACATTCAACTTCGTGGCCGATGGGATCGAGGCAGCACTGGCCCGGGCGCGGGAGGCTGCGGCCGGGAAGGACGTCGCGATTGCCGGGGGCGCCAGAACCGTGCAGCAATTTCTATCGGCGGGACTGATCGACGAACTGCGGCTCCACACCTCACCGCTCATCCTCGGAGGGGGCGAGCGTCTGATGGACGGCATCCGGAATGTCAGGCTTGAACCGACGGAGGTCAGCGGCACCAGCTTGGTGACGCATGTCCGCTACCGGCTGGTCCAGTAGGCGGCCCCTACTCTTGGGATTGTCCGGTAGGGACGCGCAGGCTGCCGTACCTCTCCATCCGGTGCCACCGCAGGTGCACGCCGGCCACGGCGGTGACAACGGCCTGAATGACGACGAGATACATGAGCTGCCTGTGAACGAACTGCTGAAGCGGAAGGGTCCACAGCGGGCGGAGGCGCTCATTGTCGAGCCGGAAGGCGTAGGCGGCCATGAGGAATTGGACGGCCAGGAAGACGAACCAGAGCGCCACGATCCGGAGTGGATCGAGGAAGATCAGACCGTAGACAGCGAAGATATCGACGACCGGCGCGAACAGCGGAAGCAGCACCTGGAGGACGAGCAGGTAGCCGAGGCCGCGCCGCCCCAGCTTGCCGGCTGCCCCTCCCTGCACCACCGCGCCGCGGTGCTTCCACATTGCCTGCAGCGTTCCATAGCACCAGCGGTACCGCTGTTTCCAAAGCGCCGAGAGGCTCGCCGGCGCTTCGGTCCAGGCCCTTGCGTCGTCCTTGTACACAACGCGCCAGCCGTCCCGGCACAGTGACATGGTCAGGTCCGTGTCTTCCGCGAGTGTGTCATCGCTGACTCCACCGACGCGGAGGAGGGCATCGCGGCGGAAGGCCCCGATGGCCCCGGGGACAGTGGGCATGCATTCCGCGACGTCGAACAGCCTGCGGTCAAGGTTGAAGCCCACGACATACTCGATGTGCTGCCAGGCGCCGAGGATGCCACCGCGGTTGGCGACCTTGGTGTTGCCCGAGATGGCACCCACCCGCGGGTCGGCGAAGGGCTGGATGAGGGCATGGACTGTGTCCGGTTCGAAGACGGTGTCGCCGTCCACCATCACCACAAGGTTGTGGGTGGCGGCCTGCAGCCCGGTGTTAAGCGCGGACGGTTTGCCTCCGTTCTCCTTCCGGATCACCGTGACGCCGGGCAGTCCGAGCGCGTCCACGATGTCGGCGGTCCCGTCGGTGGATCCGTCATCGACGACGATGATCTCAACCGGGTGGGTGGAGGCCACGATGGACCGGACCGCGGCTTCGATGCCGGCCGACTCGTTGTACGCCGGCACGATCACTGTGACCGGGCCGGTAACCTCCGGCCGGACCAGCACGTCCACCCGGCGGCGGCCGCGGCCGGCCGCTGAGATGCGGCGTGCGGCACGGCTGTGCCGCGCGGCGAAGAAGACCACGAGGACGGCACGGATGAACGTCACGGCTCCGGCTGCAACCAGCGCCCACGAGATGGCCGTGACAACGAAGCCGCTGAGGCGGATGCCCCACGCCAGGGCCGTCCCGCTGGCCTGTTCCGTGGCGGTTGCCGGCCGCATGGTGTCGACGCCGATCGCATCACCGACGGTGGTGACCCGGAAACCTTTGTCCGCGAAGTTTGCAAGGGCGGAGTCCAGGGCGGCAACCGTCTGCTCCCGGTCTCCTCCGCCGTCGTGCATCAGGACCACCTGCCCCTGCGGCCCGGAAGGAGCCAGATTGCGTTCAATTTCCCCGACGCCCGGCAGCCGCCAGTCCCCGCTGTCCAGGCTGCTCAACACGGTGAGGTACCCCTCGTCCGCCGATGCCTGCATTGCGGACCAGGTACCGCCGGCCACGGCACCGTTTCCGGAGCTGTACGGGGGACGCAGCAGGGACGCCGCGTGGCCAGTGATGCCCATGATCGCGTCCTGGGCACCCTGGACTTCAAGCTGGCGGCGCCACTCGTCGGCGGTGCCAAGGTCGGCATGGGTGAGGGTATGGACGCCGATCTCGTGGCCTTCGGCCATGATGCGCCGCACAAGATCTGGGTGCTCGATCGCGGCCGAACCGACGACGAAGAACGTCGCGTGTACCTGGTGCTTGCGAAGGACATCGAGGATTTGTGGCGTCCAGACGGGATCCGGGCCGTCGTCGAAGGTCAGGGCGACCGTTCGGTCCGGTGGCGTCACAGTGCGGACAGCTCCGTTCCGGGCGTCGATCACGGGACCGCCCTGCGATACGGCCTTCGGGACGCTGCCGGACGGTCCATTCACCGGCGCGGAGTCGTAGCCGACTGCGGCGAGATGGTGCATGTATCCCTGCACCACGAGGGCAATACCGAGGGCAAACAGGACCGCCATGAGGACGAACCAATGAGCCCTTACGTTGACAGGAACAGCGCCCTTGCTCCGGCGGCGCACGCTCACGGGCGCGGCGGGGCGGATGGCCGGGTTGCCTGGCCCGGGGCCGACCCGCTCATGCCGGGCGCCGCCGGCTCCGCAGCAGGCGCTGGAGCTTCAACACGCGGCACAGCCTGAACCGGCGGGCTGTTGACCGGCGGTGCCACGGGCGCGGCCGGGGGTGCAGCCACCGCGGCCTGGGGGGCGGGCAGGGCTGCCGGCCCGGCCGCCGGGGCTTCCACGGCCGGGAGGCCAGCCGCACTGGAAGCGGGCGCCGACGGCACCGGCTGCGGAGCAGGGGCCTCGGCGGCGGCCGGAAGGGGCAGGTAGGGAGCGGAAACATTGGATCCGCTGATGAACGCCACTAAAAGGAGCAGGACGTACGCCGCCACAAGCCCCAGGGCCCCGAGGCCGATCAGCTTGACCCGCCTCAGCCGGCGACCGGACGCGTCGACGAATACGGGTCCACGCGGCGACGCGGCATGGGGCTGACTGGACGTTTCGTCAAGGGCTATCATCGGGGATCACCTTAGAGGATCCCCAAAGCGAACCCCAAACACCGTTACTGGCATACGCAGGAATCGAGGATCCGGGTGGCCGCTCCCGCGTGCTCGCCCTGGTTGACGCCTGACCCTCAGCCCTCCGCCACCCGCATTAAGAACTAGCCTCCTGCGAACTGAACGTCGGGTACCGGCACCGGCAACGGCGAAGCCGCCCCCAACCGAACCCTCCGGTCGGTCACCGCGGCGGCAAGGCCGTCGTCGTGCGTTACCAGAACCAGCGCGCAGTCCAGCCGGTCCACCTGTTCCATAAGGCACCGCATGGTTTCTTCCTGCGTGATGAGGTCCAGGCGGGATGTCGGCTCATCGGCGAAGACCAGGGCGGGCTCAAGGAGCATCGACCGGATGATGGCGATCCGTTGCAGTTCCCCGCCGGAAATCTGCCCCGGCCTGCGGTGGAGAAGTTCGGGGGCAAGCCGCAGCGAGCCCATGAGCTCCTCAATGCGGGAGCGGTCCAGGGCGTGGCGGCGGACCACGTCCCCCAGCGCGTCCTTCAGCTGCACACGCGGGGGAAATGCCAGGGCCGGGTCCTGGTACAGCTTTTGGAGCCGGCCCTGTTTGAGGACGTCCGCATGCTGCACGGTCCCTGTGTCGGGCGGAAGGAGGCGCAGCAGTACATTCCCAAGGGTGGTCTTCCCGCTTCCGCTCGGACCGCTTAACGCAATCCGCTCCCCTGCCCTGACCTCCAGCGAGAGATCGCTGAACAGTTGCTGGCTGCCGAAGGACTTGCTGAGGCCCTCTCCCGAGACCAGAACGGTGCCTGTCCGCTCCGCCATATCCAACGGGCTCCTCATCCACGGGTGCCTCCAGTGGGAGGGTTCGGCAGCCAGTAGCCGCCGGGTGTACGGATGTTCCGGCTGTGCCAGGACCTGCCCGGCGGGCCCATGCTCCACAACATGGGCATCCTTCATCACCAGGACCTTCCCGCCGAGCCCGCGGGCCAGGTCGAGGTCATGGGTGATGGTCAGCAGGACGCCGCCGCCGTCGAGGTGGCTCCGGAGCAGTTCCGCCAGTTCCGTCCTGGCGCGCTGGTCCAAGCCCTTGGAAGGCTCGTCCGCGATGAGAACAGGAGCGCCGCCGATGGTCGCCGCCGCGAATGCCACCCGCTGCGCCATGCCGCCGGACAGCGTGTGTGGAAAAGCCCGTGAAGCCTTACCCAGACCCAGCGAGGACAGGAGGGTATCCGCAGCCCGCCGCGCGCCGCGTTTGTCCGTACTGAAGGTAAGGGCTCCTTCAGCCACCTGCTCGCCGGCCCGCATGGTGGGGTCCAGGGCCAGCACGGGTTCCTGGGGCAGAAGGGACATGATCCGGCCCCACAGGCCGCGCCGGTTCGACTGGTCGCCGACGTCGTAGGAGCGGCCTTCCACGGTCAGGGTGCCGCGGGCTGTGAGGTTTGGCGGGAGCGTCCCCATGATGGCGTGGGCAAGCAGGGATTTACCCGAGCCGCTCTCACCAACGATCGTCACGGGTTGCCCCCGCTCGAAGTCCAGCTGGTCGGCCTCGACCAGGACTTTGCCGCCGTGGGTTACGACGAGGTTGTTCAGGCGCAGGCTCATGCTCGGGACTCCTTGCTCCGCAGGCCCAGGAGCCCGATCAGGATGGTGGTGAGAACCAGGACCGGCGCCAGCGCCATCCAGGGTGCCTCGTGGTAATACGGGAAGGCTTCGGTGATCATCAGTCCCAGCTCGGGTGTGGGCGGCCGGACGCCGATCCCCACGAAGCCGAGCGTGGACAGCGCAAGGATGGAGGAGCCGACGCCGAAGGTCGCCATGGTGGTCAGCAGTGGCCGCAGTTCGGGGAAGAGGTGCCGGCGCATGATGTGTGCGGGTCCGAGCCGGAGCAGGCCTGCTGCTTCCACCGCCGGGCCGGCCAGGACAAGGCCGCTGCGGGCGCGGACCATGCGGAAATACTCCACCCACTGCGCCAAGGCGAGTCCCAGGCAGAGGGTCCAGAGGTCACCGTTGGCGATGGCTGAGACGACGAGAACCACCAGCAGGGCAGGCAGCGCGATGAAGACTTCGGACAGGCCGTGGAGTACAGAATCGGCCCAGCCACCCCGCCATGCTGCCGCTATGCCGGCCAGGGTGCCGAAGAGCAGGGCGGCGCTGACGCACAGCACCGCCATCACGAGGGAGAGCTGGGTGGCGTGGGCCAGCCGCGCGATGACGCTGCGGCCCAGGTGGTCACGGCCCAGCGGCTCTGCGGCGCTTGGTGCCTCCAGGAACCTGGACAGGTCCTGGAGCGCGTGGTCCGGCCAGGCCAGGGGCCCGGCTATGGCGAAAACGGCCAGGGCGGCCAGCAGGGCTGCGGAAACGAGTTGTGTTTTTGTCCGGTCAGCCAGCCACTGCGGCCGGTTGGCGTATTGGGCTGGCGCCGGGGAAAGTTCGTGCATGTCGACGGCGTTGGTCACAGTACTGCCTCCTTGTGGCGGGGCCGGGGATCAACAGCTGCTGTGGCGAGGTCAACGAGCGTATTCATGGCGACCACCATGAGCGCCAGCGCCAGTGCCGCGGCCTGGATCATGGGGATGTCCCGCCAAAAGATTGCATGGACCAAGGCGTGTCCCAGGCCGGGCCAAGCGAAAAGGCTTTCCACCACCACAACGCCTTCGATGAGAACCAGGACCTGCACGCCGACGTAGGCGATCAGGGTCACGCCGGTGTTCCTGCAGATGTGCCGAAGGAACACGAGCCAGCCGCCCAGCCCCTTGGTGGCAGCGAAGCGGACATAGTCTGATTGGCGGATCTGCGCCATCGCATCCCGGGTTACCCGGGCGAACAGCCCGGAGAGGCCGACGGCGAGTGTCGCCGCCGGGAGAACGATGTTGTTCGCTTCTCCATGGCCGGCGGCCGGCAGCACGCCCAGGTGGACGGAAAACAGCAGGATCAGGAGCAGCCCGAGCAGGAAGGGCGGCAAGGCCCGCGCGGCGGACACCCAGACTGTGGTGAGCCGGTCAAGGAGGCCGCCCGGCCGGGCCGCCGCCAGAGCTCCCACGGTAGTCCCGACGATCAAGGCAAGAACCAGCGCGGCAGCCGCCAGCTGCAGGCTGCTCGCGAGGTGAAGGCCAAGTTCCCCGGCCACGCTTGCCCCCGTGACCAGCGAATTGCCCAGGTCGAAGGACACCAAGCCGGCCAGCCAGTCCATGAGCTGGAGCCAGACCGGCTGGTCAAGCCCCAGTTCAGCACGGACGCTGTCGGCGGACGCAGCGGTGACCTGGTCATAGCCGTAGCGGCCGGCGGCAATCCGAAAAGCGATATCCCCTGGGAGGTTTTGGACAATGGCGAAGCAGGCGGTGGAGACGACGAGGACTACCCCGGCCGCCTGGAGGGCGCGGCGGCCCAGGACCCTTGCCGTGGTGGCCACGGCGGGAGGAACAGCGAACCTGGATAAGGTGCGGGGCTCTGCGGTGGATAAGGTCATGATGTCCGCCTCCTACTTTTTCCAGGCCAGGTCGCTCAGGCGCCATGAACGTTCCAGCGGGTCCAGCGTTACGCCGTCGACGCGGGGGCTGACCACCGCGCTCTGCCGGTACCAGGCCACCGGGATGACGGGCAACTGGGCCTGCAGGATGTCCGTGACTTTTCCGCGGGACTCCGCTGCCTTCCCGGCGTCGTTGCCGCTGGCCAGGTCGTGCAAAGCCGAGGTGAGGGCGGGGTCGTTCCAGCCCATGGAACCGTAGTCTCCGCCTTCTGGGGCGAAATCGTCGGTCAGGGTTACCAGTGCGTCGGGTACCAGTGCGTAGTTTCGGGAGTACAGGGCCAGCTCGAGGGATCCGTCCTTATGCCCGGCGGGGATTTCGCTGGAGTTGCCCACCTTCACGTCCACGGCGATTCCCAGTTCCTTCAGCTTGGCCTGGATGGCCGTGGCGAGGATGGGAAGTTCCGGGCGGTCGGGGAAGGTCCGCAGGGTGACGGTGAATTTCCTGCCGTCGCGTTCCAGGATGCCGTCGTTGCCGGGGGCCCAGCCGGCGTCGGCCAGCAGTTTCCGGGCGGCGGCGGTATCGTGCTCCAGGGGCGTGGCCGATGCCTGGTGCCAGTCCGGCAGGGATGGCGGGAAGAGCTGGTTGGCCGCCATCTCCGGATCACGCAATAATGCCGTTGCCATCGATTCGCGGTCCAGGGCCAGGCTGAGGGCGCGGCGCACCTGGACGTCGCCGAGGATTTCGTGGCCGGAGTTGGCCTTCAGCAGGATGCTCCTGGGCAGGGTCACGGCGGCAATGTCCAGCTTGCCTGCCTGCCTGATCTTCTGGAGGCTGGTGGGGTCCATGCCGAAGGTAACGTCCGCCTGGCCGCTTGCGGCCATCAAGGCCCGGCTTTCGGCCCTTCCGACGGCCTGATAAGTAACCTCGGAGATGTCCGGCTTCTCGCCATGCCACTGCTCGAAGGCCGCAAGTTCAACCTTGGCCGGCGGCTCGATGTGCGACACCTGGTATGGCCCAGAGCCCACCACTTTGGTGACTGCCTGATCAGGACCGTAGGAACTGGGGGCGAGGATTTGGGTGCTCGTGTGGGCCAGCACCGCCGGCAAGGGTGCAAACGGCTCCGCCAGTTCCACGCGGACAGCATTGCCCTCTGCAGAGATCGCCTTGAGGGGAACCGTTGCCAGCGGGGTGCCGGCCTTGCCCTGTGCCGTGGTCAGCGCGGCCGCTGCCACCTCGGCAGTGACAGCCGTGCCGTCATGGAAGAGGGCATCCGGACGGAGCGCGAACGTCCAGGACAGTCCGTCTGCGGAGGCGTTCCAGCTTTCGGCCAGTCCGGGCTGGAGGTTGCCCTGGACGTCCGCGTCCACCAGGGTTTCTGCCACCTGCAGCCGGGTGAAGAAGCCGCCGGCCGTGGAGGGGTCAAGGCTGTGGAACTCAAACTGCCCCACCACCCTCAGCGGCTGCGTAAGTGCCGGGGCGTCGTTGCCGCCCGCGGCGCACCCCGCGATCATCAACAGTGCGACGGCGGACGCGCCAGCCACCCTCATCTTTTGCCAACCCATTTGTTCTTTCCTTCTGATCGCCAAGCGTTAGTAGTCCGACGCAACACCCTAGATGCAAATTATTATCATTAGCAATTTGCTTGCGGGCTTCACTGGTCATGCTTGTGGTTGTTTTGGGCGGCAGGGTTGCCCACCATTGAAGGGTGGAAATGAAGGACAGGCTGCGCCGGCTCGCATTTGCCCTGTGCCTGCTGATCCCGGTCAGCGGAACGGCGGGATGCGCCTATGAATACTCGGAGCCTGTGCACACACCGGTACCCGCCTACGAACAGGGGCGTATGCCAACAGCCGGCCCAACGTCGACGGCCCCGAAACCTTACAACGATCGGCGGATTCTCGAACTGGAGGCCAGGAACTACGCTCAGCTGGACCGGCTCCTGGGGGAATTGCCGGAGCCAGTCCTCCTTTCCGAGGTTGGGCCAATGGACGGACCGGTCAGGGGGTTCGGCAAAACTGCGAGGGTACCGGCGGCCGGGCGGTACACCGTCACCGCAGCCTGTGTTGGTGCCTCCGGAGCGGAAATATCCGTCGGACAGGAGCACCCCGGCGCGCCTTTCCGGCCGTTAGTGCTCGCATTGGACTGTGCCGGGAGCACGTCGCACGTCCTTGAACTTCAGCAGGGGTACGTTTTCGCGCATCTGACCCTGCCCAGCCCGGGCGATACGCCGTGGACGGGAGCGGTTGGCGGCGTTCGCGTGAGCCGCATGGATTGATCCCCGGCACTTACCGGTCGTTCTTCGCTGGGTGAAGACTATGTGAGCAACAGGGGCCGGTGGTTCACCGGTACCTGGGATTGCATCGTGCCGGGGGCGCGCCGCCTCCGCGCGCCCTCCGGCCCATTGGACAACCTTGAACAAGCCCTTTCACCACCCTCACCGCAGTAATCGCGCTTCTCCACTGTTCCTTCGCTTCGCCGTTATTGGCCCCACGGGCATCCCTCAACCATGAGAAGCAAAGCCGAGAGGCAGTTGCGCAAGGCTGCGAGGCAGAGGCGCATGGAGGAGTACGTCAAGGAGCATGTGCCGAAGTACCGGTACGGGACTGGCGGGTGGAACAAGGAGTACGTGGTCTACGCCTACACGCAGGAAGAATGGGGCCTCGGAGGTCACAGTGCCACAGAATCCTCCAACATGGCCAACAGCGTTATCGGCCAGAGTTTGGTCGCCCTGATCATGACGGTCCCTGCCATCCTGGCCCCATTCGGAATTCCCTTCGGGATCCTCACGGTCATCATGTCCTTCCCCGATCTGGGTGACATGGGCATGGGCGTGTCCTGACCCTGTTCTTCGCATTCCTCACCCTCATATGTACCGGCGGCTGGTTGGCCAGCACCGCAGTACTCCGCAAGGAATGGCGGGCCCGCAAGCTCCGTAAACCCAAGGGGCTGCCAAAGCCCATGTACGAGGTCACCGATGACAAGGCCCGTCGGTGGTTTGAGAAGAATCCAGGGATCCTTGACATCACCAGGGAGAACTTCCCGTACAGCACCTACCCTTTCCCGGGAGAGCCGGGATTCGTTGCACCGAAAGAGGGCTGACAGCGCTCCACCCCGGCCACCATCGCCGCCGGCTACGTCACAGGCAGCGCGGACCGAGCGGCTGACAGCCCGACACCCTCTATGGGCCCTGCCTATGGATCCTTGGTGGAGGTCGCCGTCGGAGTCGGGCTGCTCGGGTCAGGAGTCGGGATTGCCGTCGGAGCAGGGCTGCTCCGGTCAGGAGTAGGAATTGCCGTTGGAGCAGGGCTGGTTTCCGTTGAGGGAGCTTGAGTGCCGGAAGTTGGAGTGGGGCCAGCTGCTTCCGGGGCCACCGTGGCCGCTGGTGCCGGCACCCCATATTCAATCTTCGTGGTGCCGTCCCTGGTCACCGTGATCCGCCCGCCCTGGTAGTCCTGGACGGTGCTCCCATCGGCAGTGACATAGTTGTCGGTGGTCGGGTAGCCGAGCTTTCCATGTTCGAACCCGGTAGCGGCCCACGCTTCGCGGGTCTTTCCGACGGAGACACGAACGCCGACGACGGGGTTGGAGATCAACGCGCCCCACTGGAAGTTCTGGTACGAGCCGCCTTCCTTCAAACCGTTGACCCTGCCCGAGGTGGGGAAGCCGAGGATGCCCCCTCCGTCGACGTCGTTGTACTTCTTCGTGTAGTCGGCAAGCAGGGCATGCCCTGCTGTGGAGGGAGACCAGAATATGATGCCGCCCTGGTAGGTCTGGTACACGCCGCTGTTCATGTCGAGTGCGTTTGACGTCGGGTAGCCCAATGCACCGTTTTCATACCCGTGCTGGGCCCAGACGTCCCGGAGGGGTCCAAAGGAGATGTGGGCGCCCGATGCCGGGGACCACATGATGACGCCCTTTTCAAAGCCTTGCCAGGTGCCGCCATTCTTACCAGGGTTGGCCCCGGTGGTTGCAGTGCCAAGCCACGTGTTGGCCTTGAACTCGTCAGCGGTGGCTCCCGAAACCGGGAAAACGCCCCACCGGCCAGCCGTTATCACGCCGCCCTGGTAGTCCTGGGCCACCCCGCCCGGGACCAGATATTCGTCAGTTGTGAGGTAGCCCATCCTGCCGTGCTCGAAGCCAAGCGAAGCCCAGATGGTGCGGATAGCTCCTATGGAAAGGTGAGCACCATGGGCAGGCGTATGAAGGATGGATCCGCCCTGATAGTTCTGGAACGAGCCGCCTTCCTTCAGGCCAGTGGCAACGTCAGTGGTCGGATAGCCCATACGGCCGTTCTCGAAGCCGGTGGAAGCCCACTTGTCACGGATGACCCCTGTGCTGATGGCGGCGCCTGACGCGGGAGAGAACATGATCGCCCCGCCCTCGAAACCCTGCCACGATCCGCCGTCCTTGATTCCATGCACTTCGTCAGCAGTCGGATAGCCCAGAGGGCCGTTCTCGGCTCCCTGTGCCCGCCACTTGCCGTTAATCCCATGGGTGATCGCGTGCGTTCCCGTTGCCGCCGAGGAAAAGATTCCGCCGTGCTGGTACGCCTGGTAGGAGCCGCCGTTCCTCAGGCCGGTGATGACGTCGCTGACTGGGTAGCCAAGGACCCCGTTCTCAAACCCGGTGTCGGCCCACTTGTCGCGGATCGGGCCAAACGAGGACAGCCGCGCGCCGGATGCGGGCGAGTACATGATGACGCCGCCCTGGTACACCTGATACACGCCGCCGCCCTTGAGCCCGCCCACTTCATCAGTGATCGGGTATCCGAGGGGACCATTCTCGAAGCCGGTGGAAGCCCACTTGTCGCGGGTTGCTCCCCAGGAGAACCGTGCGCCGGTTCCAGGTGACCAGATGATCGCACCGCCCTGGAAATTCTGGAAGGCACCCCCGTCTTTCAGTCCGCCTGTTTCGCTGGACGTGGGACTTCCGAGCCTGCCCGCCGGTCCACCCGACTGAGCGTATTTCTCCGTGACGGCGCCGAACGGATCGCTGGAGTGGGGTGTGAAGACGTCGTCCACGGCACCCATAATGATGCGGTCTCCGGGGCGGTTGCTGCGAAGGAAACGGTTCACGACCTCAAGGCTGGTGGAGATGCAGCCGGCGGAGGTGGTGCGGCCGGCGTGCAGGAAGATCGCGTAGGAGGCGCCCTGGGTTACCGGCATGTCAGGCTGGCGGTTGTAGTTGATGACCGCGGCCTGCTCGTAGTAGCCCTGGTTCATGTAGGTGTAGAGGTTCTCGTCTGAAGGACCGCCGCGGCCTTCAAAATACTGGTTGTAGGTGGGCCCGTATTCGCCGCCCCAGCGGGAGTTCGAATTGACGGTGTGATAGGCGAGCGCGGTTCCCGGGTTGGAACGGCCGAGGGCCTCGGTCGCACTGTAGGACCCGGAGGGAGACTTGTAGGTGTCTTCCCAGGTCAGGCCGGGAGGGGCGAAGCCCTTCAGTCCGGCATAGCCCCAGTCCTGCCATTCCTGGATGTATTGGTTGCCGGAGCGTACGCATCCGGTGATGGTGACCCTGTTCGAGTCGCGGCTGTCTGCGGTTGCAAACGTCACCCGGTTGGCGCCGAAGCTTGAGTATTTGACCTGACCGGCGGACAGGCGCTGGCACGGGTTGTAGACCTGAGACGCGGCTTGTGCGCTGCTGACACCGGCAAAGGCACTTCCCATGACGGCGATCACCGCCAGGGCAAGTGAAAAGGGCCTGGTTTTCTCGGGCATGGTTCTGCTTTCCTTGGGGCGGTGAAGGATGGTGCCATGGATGCGGAGCCGGACATGGCACTGCCCACCCCCGCTTCAGTAAACACTCACGGCCCTCTGTAGCGGTGGAACCGCGCCGGGACCACCCGGTATTTCCGCAGGTCAAACCCCCGGCGGCCTTCACCCAGCGAGTTTGCGACAGTAGTTAACGCCCACCGCCACGAGATCCTGCGCCACCGCCCGCAACCCGCATACCTGGATGACCCGGCGGGTATCGAGGCGGCCCAGGGGTTGCGGTATCCAGCGATGACTGCCATTCTGCTGCCAGCATCCACCGGGCTCCAGGAAAGGATCGGTCATGCCGAGGGAGATCGTCAGGGCGGACAAGGCGCCTGGTTCACAGTTTTTCAGCCAGGGCGTCAAAGCGGGACCATTCGTTTTTGTCTCCGGGACGGTTGGCACCGATCCGGTCAGCGGCCAGCTTGCGGGCAACAGCATCCAGGACCAGACGCGCCAGGCTCTTGCAAACTGCGAGGCCATCCTTGAAGCAGCGGGGGCAGGGCTGGGAGACGTCGTTGAGGTCGGCGTGCTGCTCAGTGCTCCCTCGGACTTCGCGGGATTGAATGAGGAGTATGCGAGGTGGTTCCCGCACGACCCTCCGACACGCTACGTCGCCAAGCTCGGCGTCGACCTTCCGGGAATACTCGTTTCGATCCGGATGACTGCCTTCACCGGCTGAGAACCCCCGGCTGAGTCCCATGGCCACCTCGCCGCCCGGACCTCACACGAGTTAGGTATGCTGAACTCAAAGCGAGGAGATCGGCATGGTGAAACGAAAAGCTACCGCACTGGATGTGGCACGACGGGCAGGCGTGTCCCGCAGTGCAGTATCACTGGTGCTCAACGGCAGGGCAAACGGCAACGTCACCGCAGAACGCCAGGAGCGCGTCCTCCGCGCCGCGGCGGAGCTTGATTACACGCCCAACTCCGTTGCCCTCAGCCTGCGCAACCAGCAGACATCGACGATCGGCATCATTACGGATGACATCGTCACCAGCCCCTTCGCCGGCCGGCTGATCAGCGGCGCCTCACGCACGGCCCTGGCCCGCGGGTACATGGTCCTGGTGGTCGATTCAGAACACGACACGTCCCGCGAGAGCGCCGCGGCACAGCAACTCGTGCACCGGCAGGTAGACGGGATCATGTACGCCACCGGCAGCCTGCGCGAAATTACCGCCCCGCCGGCAATGCTCACCTTGCCCGCGATTTTGGCCAATTGCACCGATGCCGGCTCCCGGCTCCAGTCGGTCATACCGGCAGAGGTCGACGGCGGGCGCGCCGCGGCACAGCTGCTGATCGACCTGGGCCACCGCCGCATCACCCTGTTGACCGGAACCCTCAGCTCACCTGCCGCCCCGCAACGCGAACAGGGATACCGCGAGGCCATGGAAGAGGCAGGGCTGGGCAGTGAACAGCAGCACGTCCATGCGACCGGATGGGACATCGATGAAGGATACCGGGCCGCTTCCGCTGTGCTGGGCGGAAGAGACCGGCCGACGGCAATCATTTGTTCCAACGACAGGGTTGCCACCGGTGTTTTGCTGTATGCAGCCAGCGCGGGACTGCGCGTACCCCAGGATCTCTCCGTGGTGGGCTACGACGACCAGCAGAACCTTGCCGCCAACCTTGTTCCCGCCCTGACCACCGTGGCACTTCCGCACGCCGAAATCGGAGCATCGGCCATGTCCATACTGCTGGATGCGGTGGAAGGACAAACCCCGGCAGCGGGGAACCCGGAAGCAGGAACCCTCTACATGCCCTGCCGGATCATCCCGCGGGCTTCAACCGCAGCGGTTCCGGCCCGCTGACCAGGGGACCTTCAGCCGCTGCGGTTTCTAAACCTCACAGCAGGCCCGAACGAACAATCGAGCCATCTACTTGACACGTGTTAGGTGGCGTATCTACTCTGCTTAACACGTGTTAGGAGGAGCCGACAATGACGTCTGAAAAGACACCGGGGCAACCAGCCCCCTCGCATGCCCCGCAGTCCGGCAGCGGAATATCACAACTCACGCGACGTTCCATGCTCGGCCTTACGGGACTTGCTGTAGCGGGAGCCACCGTGGGAGCCTGGCCTCGACTGACAGGCACAGACATTCCGGGCCGCGGCAGCAAGGCCCTGAGCATCGCCATCCTTGGAACGGCAGCCGATGCGGCCGCCCGGCAGGGTCTGATTCACGCCTTCACCGCCGCCCACCCTGATATTCCGGTCCAGGTACAGGCCATCCAGGGCGCCGACTGGAAGGACTTCTTTTCCAAAATCCTCACCATGGTGGCCGCCGGAACACCGCCGGACGTCGTCTACGTGGCCACCGAGGGCGCCCAACTGTTCGCCGACAAGCTCGCCGAGCCGCTGGATGACTATGTCCGCCGGGACGCCGCCGACATGAGCGACTACTTCGATGACGTTCATCCGAGCCTGCTGGAAGCCTTCATGTACCAAGGCAGCCTGTACCAGCTTCCGCTGGACTGGAACGCGGCGAACATGTATCTGAATACCACCACCTTCGCCCAGGCAGGGCTTGACCGGCCCAAGGACGACTGGACGCAGGACGACTTCAGCGCCACCCTCCGCGCCCTTCGGAAGGCCCGCCCGGCCGACTTCACCCCGTATTACTGGACCAACCGGCTTTTCGGCGGGGTTGTGCCCTGGCTGTACGCCAACGACACCAGCTTTCTCACCGAAACCAAGGCTTCCGGCGGGGATTGGATGTGGGACCGTTTTTACCCGAACGACCCCGCCCGCGCCACGCGTGGCGGCGGCTATCAATGGCTGGCCCCCAACGCGGAAGACGGGCGGGTTATCGAGACCTTCGACTACCTGCGCGAACTGGTTGCCGAAGGACTTGGCGTCCGTCCTGAATCAGGCGGCGGCAACACCCTGGTCGGCTTGTTCGGCAACAACCGCATCGGCACCACGCCGGCCGGCGGCTACTGGGCGCAGGGCCTGCACGACGCCGGAATGACCGCCGACCAGTTCGATGTGCAGTTCTTCCCCCGCTGGCGGACGCAGCGGCACCAGTTCGGCGCAGCCGGCTACGCCATCATGCGCACGGCGAAGGACAAGGACGCAGCCTGGGAATGGGTGAAGTTCTGCTCCAGCCGGGAAGCGATGCAGTTGGCCATTCCCAAGCCGAACACCACTCCGACCCGCCGGTCAATGGTCAACGAGTCCTTTTACGCGGCCACCGGGCCCCGGCATTGGAAAGTGTTCTACGACACCCTCGACCGGTTCCCCACCTCCGGCCCCATCCCCGCGCCGCCCCAGCAGGCCGCCGTCGAAACTGCCCTGATGAAAAATGTTTCCACCGCTGTCAGCGGCAGCTCCGCTGATGTACGGACCGCGATGGGCACCCTGCAGCGTGATCTCGAACTGGCTCTGAGGAGGAACCCATGACCACCACTTCCACCGCCCCGCGCCAGACCGCAAAACCGCCGGCCGCGCGCCGCTCGTTCGTCGAGCGATGGCTGGCCATGATTTTCCTGGCCCCCACGCTGCTGGGGATGGCCCTGTTCACCTTCCTGCCGATCATCGGCTCGCTGGTCCTGGCCTTCTTCCGCTGGGACATCATTTCGGCACCACAGTTTGTCGGTTTCGCCAACTTCGCCTCACTGGCAGAGGACCCCACCGTCCGCGTGTCCTTCCTGAACACCATCATGTTCGTCATCGTCGCGGTGATCCTCCAACTGGGCATCGCCCTTGGCCTGGCTTCCATGCTGCAGGGCAGGATGCCGTCCTGGCTGAGGGTGTTCCTCCGTTCCACCTTCTTCTTTCCCCTGGTCCTCTCCGCCGCGTCGGTGTCCATCTTCATGCGGTACATGTTCAACGAACAGTTCGGCGTGGTGAACTGGCTCCTGTCCCTGATCGGCGTTCCCGCAGTGCCATGGCTGACCAGTCCCGTGGCATCGGCAGCCGTGGTGGTTCTGGTCTATGTGTGGCAGAACTTCGGGTTCTCCTTTCTGCTCTTCCTCGGCGCCCTGACGAACATTCCCAAGGAACTGCACGAGGCAGCGAACCTGGACGGCGCCACAGGCTGGAAACAGTTCAGCAATGTCACCCTTCCGCTGATCAGTCCCACGGTGCTCGTCGCCTCCGTCATGGCCATCATCAGTGCCCTGCAGGTCTTCGACCAGCCCTACGTCCTGACCAACGGTGGCCCCGGGGATTCCACCCGGACTGCTGTCATGGTGATCTTTGAATCCGCATTCCAGCAACTGGAGTTCGGCGAAGCCTCGGCCATCGGCCTGGTCCTCACCGTGCTGATCCTTGCCGTCACCGCCCTGCAGTTCCGCCTCAGCCGCCGCTTCGTCTTCTACCAGTGAGGTCCCTCATGTCCAGCCAGACCCTGCATACCGGGACCGACAAGGATTCCGGTTCCACTACCGGCACGCCGGCCACCCACAGGCGCTCCCGTAAGCGCGGCCTGCCCGCTGCCGGAGCCGTGGGCCGGTACACCGCTTTGGCCGTGGCGGCCGCGCTGACCCTCGGCCCGGTCCTGTGGACCCTGTCCACGTCGCTGCGGGCGCCGTCGGAATCATTCAACCTGCCCCCGTCCTTCCTGCCCATCAATCCTGACTTCACCGCCTACCAGGAGGTGTTCAGGCAGATCAACGTTGGCCTCCTGGTCCTGAACAGCGCCCTGGTGACCGGGCTGATCGCGCTTGGCCAGATGGCTTCGGCCACCCTTGCGGGCTACGCGTTCGCCCGCCTGGACTTCCGCGGCAAGAAGGCCATCTTTTCGTTGGTGCTGGCCACCATGATGGTCCCGGTGCAGGTCACCATCGTCCCGGTGTTCATGCTCATCCGTGGGATGGGCCTGTCCGATACGCTGCTGGCCCTGATCCTGCCGGCCATTCCCACCGCCTTCGGCACCTTCCTGATGCGCCAATACTTCCTGGGCCTGCCCAATGATTTCGCGGAAGCGGCCGCCCTTGATGGTGCCGGGCCGTGGCGGATCTTCCGTTCCGTTTACGCTCCGTTGGCGGTCCCGGGCATGGCCATCGTCGGGATCCTTGCCTTCAACTTCCACTGGAACGAGTTCTTCCGGCCACTGATCCTCACCATCAGCGAGCAGAACTTCACGCTTCCCCTCGGCCTGGTCACGCTCCAAGGCAACCTCGGCACCGGGAGCATATCGGTGGTCCTCGCCGGCGTGATCCTGTCCATGCTGCCCGCACTGGTCGTCTTTATCTTCGGCCAACGCACCCTGCGCGAAGGCCTCACGGCCGGCGCGAGCAAATAGCACACACTTTCGAAAGGAACCCCATGGATACACTCACCCCGATCAGCACGGCCACCACAGACTCCTACCGCCCGGCCCTGCACTACACCGCCAAAGACACCTGGCTCAATGACCCCAACGGCCTGATTTTTCACGACGGCGTCTATCACCTCTACTACCAGAACAACCCGCTGGGAAACGTGTGGGGCAACATGTCCTGGGGCCACGCCACCTCTACCGACCTGCTGGCCTGGACCGAACACCCCGTAGCCATCGCCTGCGACGAGAACGAAGACATCTTTTCCGGCAGCATCGTCTATGACCGTCAGAACACCAGCGGATTCGGCAACGGGTCCGTTGCCCCTCTCGTGGCGATCTACACCAGCGCCTACAAACCGGGCTCCGTGCATGAGGGAGTCCAGGCCCAGTCCCTGGCCTACAGCCTGGACGGGGGCTACACCTGGACAAAACACACAGGCAACCCCGTCCTGAACCGCGGGTCCGCCGAGTTCCGTGATCCCAAAGTCATCCGGTACGACGGCGACGCAGGCAGCTACTGGGTGATGGTCGCCGTCGAAGCCAAAGACTTCCAGGTGGTCCTCTACAAATCCGACGACCTGAAGAACTGGGAACTGCTGAGCACTTTCGGTCCCGCAAACGCCACCGGCGGCGTCTGGGAATGCCCGGACCTCTTCCCCCTCCCCGTGGACGGTGACCCGGCCAACCTCAAGTGGGTCCTTACCGTCAACCTCAACCCCGGCGGGCCCAACAACGGCTCAGCCGGCCAATACTTCATCGGAGACTTCGACGGAACCACCTTCACCTCCGCCAGCACCATCACCGAAGGCCTCCAGGATGCTGACCGGCTTGGCGAATACCGGTGGCTGGACTGGGGCCGGGACTACTATGCTGCCGTCTCCTTCAGCGACGCCCCGGACAACCGCCGCCTCATGATCGCCTGGATGAACAACTGGGACTACGCCAACCACATCCCCACCACACCCTGGCGCAGCCCGATGAGCCTCGCCCGCGAAATCTCACTCCAGACCAGTGACGGAAAACTGTGCCTGGTCCAGCAGCCCGCGGGTGACCTGGCTGCCCTGGCCCAGCCGGAGTCTTTCCGCCTTTCCGAAACCACCATCCACGACGGCGTGCAGGTTCTGGCCGGCGCGGCCGGCACCGTCCAGCGCATTGACGCCAGCTTCACGCCGGGAAGTGCAGAGGAATTCGGGCTCATCCTGCGCGGGGACGGCACGAAGGGAACCCGTGTGGGCATTCGGCCCGGCCAAGCCCAATTGTTCGTGGACCGGCGGGAATCCGGAAAGACAGACTTCCACGCATCCTTCCTCTCCATCGACACCGCTCCTGTCCTACCGAAGCACGGGTCCTACGAGCTCACTATCTACGTTGACCACTGCTCCGTTGAAGTCTTTGCCCAAGGCGGCCAGGTCACCATGACCGAACTGATCTTCCCGGCCGAGACCAGCACCGACCTCGCCGTTTACGCCGTCGGCGGCGGGGCCACCATCAACAGCCTTCAGGTCACGCAGCTCGCGTAGGGCGGCACCCACAGCAAGGAAAAACAGACATGCACAACAACGGCAAGTCGCACCCTCCGCGGCAGGTGCTGGACGTCGTCGTTATCGGGGAAGCCCTCATCGACGTCGTCACCACGCCAGAGGGCACCAACGAACACCCCGGCGGGTCGCCGGCGAATGTCGCCTACGGCCTGGCCCGGCTGGGAGTCAGTACCGGGCTGCTCACCTCCATGGGCGCTGACCGCCGCGGTGATGCTCTCGAGGAGCACCTCACCGGCGCCGGGGTGGCGCTCTTGCCCGGCTCCCGCTCCCAGGCGAGAACGTCGACGGCGACCGCCACCATCGCCGGCGACGGCTCGGCGGGCTACGCCTTCGACATCACCTGGGATGTGAAAGCGCCGGACCTTGCTCTCACCCCACCCAAGGTCCTCCACACCGGTTCGATCGCAAGTTTCCTGCCACCGGGCGCAGGTGGAGTCAAGGCCATCCTCCAGGAGCTCCGCAGCCAGTGCATCATCACCTACGACCCCAACATCAGGCCAGCCCTGCTCGGAACCCATGCCGAAGCACGGCGCACGTTCGAGGAACTGGTGCACCTCACCGGCGTCGTCAAACTCAGCGATGAGGACGCCGGATGGCTGTACCCGGAAAAGGGCCTCGAGGAAACCGCGACGCACATCCTGGGCCTGGGGGCGGACCTGGTCGTCATCACCACGGGTCCATCAGGTTCATTGCTCGCCACACCCGCCGCGTCCCTTACCGTCCCTGCAGTGAAGACGTCCGTTGTTGACACCATCGGCGCCGGTGACTCATACATGGCGGCCCTGATCCTGGGACTCCTCACCCGCGGTGCCGGGGGCCTGGCGCCTGCAGTCCTTGACCAGCTGGGATGCATGGCGGCCGCTGCGGCCGCGATCACCGTATCCCGGGCCGGCGCCCGGCTTCCAACTGAAGATGAACTTCGCGCCAGCCTCCAGCATCAGCCCCACCCGTAGCACCCGCCCTCCCCGCGGCGCCATGGGGGGGGCGCGGCACTGACCCCACAGCCAAGAAAAATACCCCTTGACAGTGCGAGAGTAACGCGCGTAACCTCTATCACACGCACTAGTAACGCGCGTTACTCGCAAGCAACATCACCACGATCTCCGGAGCATTCAATGGCGAAGACCACCACCTCAAATCATGCTGCGACCGCGCGGCAGCGGGGTGTCACCATGAATGATGTGGCCAAGCACGCCGGCGTTTCCCGGACTGCCGTCTCGTTCGTATTGAGCAACCGCGAAAATGCCAGCATCTCCGAGGAAACCCGCTCCCGGATCATCGAAGCTGTTCAGGCGCTGGGCTACCGCCCGAATGCCGGAGCACGGGCACTGGCATCGCAGCGAAGTGATTGGTACGGGATTGTCACCGAGATCGTGACGGCCCCATTCGCCGTCGACATCATCAAGGGTGCACAAGACCAAGCCTGGCTCGACCGCAAGTTCCTGCTCATCGCGCCCTCCGACCAGGCCGATGCCGTGGGACCCAACCAGGGCCTGGAAGATGCCGCAACCGAAAAGCTGCTGGAGCAGCGGGTGGAAGGACTTCTGTACGCAGCAACTTTTCACCGCGGCGTCCACGTTCCGGAGAGCGCCAATGAAGTACCCACCGTCTTGATCAACTGCTTCGACGCGGATGGAAAGCTGCCCTCGATCGTCCCTGACGAGCGTGGCGGTGGCCGGGTCGCCGTCGAACGTTTGCTCCGGGCGGGCCACACCCGGATCGGAGTCATCAACCTTGACCCGGTCATTCCAGCTGCAGTGGGGCGATTGGAAGGTGCACGCGAAGCACTGGCCGCCGCCGGACTCGAGCTGGATCCCGAGCTCGTGGTCCCCGGATACGCAACGGCGGACGGCGGGTACGAGGCCGCGTGCCAAATCCTGGACCGCTACCCACGGGAGGACAGGCCAAGCGCGCTGTTCTGCCTCAACGACCGCATGGCGATGGGCGCTTACGACGCCATCAAGGAACGGGGCCTGACCATCCCCGGAGACATCGCCGTGATCGGCTTCGACAACCAGGAACTGATTGCGGCCTACCTCAGGCCCAAGCTGACCACGGTTGCGTTGCCGTTCGAAAAAATGGGCGCCCTGGGAGTCCAGACGCTCGCAGCCCTTACAGCAGGACAGCCGGTAATTGCCGACCAGCAATTAGTCGGCTGTCCGCTGCTAGAACGCTCTTCGGTCTGACCGCGAAATCACTTTCGAAGAGCAACCCCTCCCCCACCCCTTCACCTTGCAGATGAAGATAGGAAAGAGACAACCATCATGACACAACCCCGATTCCTGAGGGCTGCCCGCATCACGGCGGCCGGCCTGGCGGCAGGCGCACTGCTGCTGACCGGCTGTGCAGCCAGCGGCAACAAGGCTGCCGGCACCGATGCCGCGGCGAACGCCAGCGCCTTCCTCACCATTCCGCGTGAGGACATGGGCACGTTCGTGCAGAACTTCAACCCGTTCGCCCCCACCGTCAACCCAATGGTCCAGCAGTCCATCTACGAATCGCTGCTGATCTTCAACCCGGCCAAGGGTGACACTGTGCCGTGGCTGGCCACTAATTGGGAGGCCGCCGACGACGGCAAGTCGATCACCTTCACCCTGCGCGACGGCGTTAAGTGGTCCGACGGCCAGCCCTTCGTGGCCGAGGACGTCGCTTACACCTTCGAGCTCCAGAAAAAGATCAAGGGCGGCTTCGAGTACCTGGACACCGTGAGCGCCGAAGGCAATAAGGTCACGTTCACCTTCAACAAGCCCTGGTCGCCGGCCCTCTACGATGTCGGGCACCTCACCATCCTGCCCAAGCACGTATGGTCCGCCCTTGCCGACCCGGAGAAGGACGCCAATGCCAAGCCCGTCGGCACAGGCCCTTACACCGAGGTTGACAGTTTCCAGGCCCAGTCGTTTGTGCTCAAGAAGAACCCCAACTACTGGCAGCCCGAAAAGCAAAAGATTGCCGGTATCAAGATGCTCGCTTTTGCAGGGAACGACGGCGCCAACCTCGCCGCCGCGAACGGCGACGTGGACTGGGCCCCGCAGTACATCCCGAACATCGAAAAGACGTTCGTTTCCAAGGACAAGGAACACCGCCACTACTGGTTCCCGGCCACCGGCGCCATGATCAACTGGCAGCTCAACACCACCAAGGCCCCCTTCAACGATGTTGATGTCCGTAAGGCCCTGAGCATGGCCGTGGACCGCGAGCAGGTCACCACGATCGGCATGGGCGGTTACGCCGAGCCTGCAGACTGCACCGGATTGTCCGGTAACTACGAGACCTGGAAGAACAACGAGGTCAAGGAGAACTGCACCTGGACCAAGCTGGACGTCCAGAAGGCCAATGAGCTGCTGGACAAGGCGGGCTACCCGAAGGGTGCCGACGGCAAGCGGACGCTCAAGGACGGCAAGCCGTTCGAATTCAAGATCTCTGTGGGAGCGTCTTCTTCCGACTGGCTGTCCGTGGCCAATGTGATCGCGCAGAACCTGGCAGAAGTCGGCGTCACGGCAAAGGTGGAGTCACCGGACTGGGCTGCCGTGGTTGCCGGCTACGAGACGGGCGACTTCGACTCCGGCATCGTCTGGAGCGCCAACGATCCCAGCCCGTACAAGTACTTCAACGCCGCCATGGGCACTGCGACGGTCAAGCCCGTGGGCACCAAGACGTTCGACAACTACCACCGCTTCGGCGACACCACCGCCGACGCCCTGCTGGCGGAGTTCGCTGCCGAGGCCGACGAGTCCAAACAGAAGGACATCGCCAACAAGCTGCAGGAAGAATACGACGACGCCGCACCGCTGGTGCCGCTGTTCTCCGGTCCGGAGTGGGGCGCGTTCAATGACACCCGCTTCACCGGCTGGCCCACCGAGGACAACCCTTACGCAACCCTTTCAGTCCGCTCACCTTCTACGGTGCTGGTGCTGACCACGCTGGAACCGCGCAAATAACACCCCACCGCCTCCCTAGCCTCGCTTCGCTTCGGCCAGGGAACCCGGGCGGCGTGGGCCCATGCCGCACACAACAGCTGGCCGCCGGATCATCCGGCGGCCAGCCCCCAAACTTTCCGTAATTCCCGAATGGAGGGAAACCGTGCGCTTCATCCTGCGCCGCCTGGGTTTCTACCTGATTGCCTTCTGGGCATCCATCACCCTGAATTTCCTGCTCCCCCGCTTCATGCCGGGAGACCCCGTCTCCCGTATGTTCGCCCGCTCCCAGGACAGAATGCAGCCCGAACAGATTGAGGCCCTGCGAAAGCTGCTGGGTGTCGATGACCGGCCCCTTTGGGAGCAGTACATCGGCTACATGACCAACATCTTCACAGGGCAAATGGGCGTTTCCATCTCCCGGTTCCCCACCCCGGTCACCGAGGTCATCTCGTCCCAGATCGGGTGGACCCTCCTGCTCGGCGGAACCGCCCTGGTGATTGCCGCCGTCGTGGGTAACCTGCTGGGTGTCCTTGCAGCCTGGCGCCGCGGCGGCGCGGTCGACTCCGCGCTTCCGCCGCTGCTCGTGTTCATCGGCTCGTTCCCCTACTTCTGGCTCGCGATGGGTGCACTGTACCTGTTCGGGGTGGTCCTGAACTGGTTCCCCATCCGGCACGCCTTCACTGCCGGTTTGCAGCCAGGGTTCACCTGGGAGTTCATTGGCGATGTCGGCGCCCACCTGGTGCTTCCGGCATTGACCATCGTGCTGGTCTCCATCGGGGGCTGGATGCTGGGCATGCGGAACACCATGATCGCCACCAACTCCGAGGACTACATCACCATGGCCGAGGCCAAGGGACTCCGCCCGGGCCGCATCATGCTCCGCTACGCAGCCCGCAACGCCATGCTCCCGTCCGTCACAAGCTTCGGCATGGGGCTGGGATTCGTGGTGGGCGGCGCGCTGCTCACCGAGGTGGTGTTCGCCTACCCCGGCGTCGGCTACCAGCTCCTCAACGCCGTCCAGGGCCTCGACTACCCGCTCATGCAGGGCCTGTTCCTGACCATCACCGCCGCCGTGCTGCTGGCCAACTTCCTGGTGGACATCCTCTACGTCCGCCTCGACCCGCGCGTGCGCAGTAATTAGAGGGAGCGATCATGACAACCGCAATCCTGAAGCAACCCGGCACAACGGCCACCAAAACCCCGGCGGCCCGCAAGCCCAACCGCAGCTTCGTCCACGGCATCCTCACCAACAAAAAAGCCCTCACAGGCATGGCAGTAATGCTCGTCTTCATCGCACTGGCCCTGCTGGCACCGGTACTCTTCCCCGGCGACCCGTCGCGGATCACCGCCATGGCATCCATGGAACCATCGGCCGAGCACTGGCTGGGAACTACAGCCAAGGGTCAGGACGTGCTCGCGCTGACGGTCCACGGCTCCCGGAGTTCGCTGTTCGTGGGGCTCACCGTGGGCTTCGCGTCCACCTTCGTCGGCATCCTGGTGGGACTTGCCTCGGCGTACTTCGGCAAGTTCATCGACGAAGCGCTGTCCCTGGTAACCAACGTCTTCCTGCTCCTTCCCGGCCTGCCGCTGCTGGTCATCCTGGCCGCGTTCCTCCCTCCGGGACTGGGCACAGTGATTCTTGTCCTGGTGGTCACCGGCTGGGCAGGCTCAGCGCGCGTCCTGCGCTCGCAGGCCCTGTCCATCCGCTCGAAGGACTTTGTGGCCGCGGCCGTGGTGTCCGGTGAACGGGCCGGCCGGATCATGTTCCGCGAAATCCTGCCCAACATGGCTTCGATCGTGATGGGCACGCTGCTGGCCTGCGTCATCTACGGCATTGGTGCCCAAGCAGGCCTGGAGTTCCTGGGCCTGGGCGATGCCAGCACGGTCTCGTGGGGCAACAACCTCTTCTGGGCGGGCAACGAAGGCGCCTTGCTGACCGGCAGCTGGTGGGTGTTCGTGCCCTCGGGCGTTTGCATCGCGCTGGTGGCCTTCGCCCTTGCCCTCATCAACTATGCCGTGGACGAGGTCACCAACCCGCGGCTGCGGAAGATCAAAACCCCGAAAGACACCGAAAGGAGCGCCTCCAAATGACCATCTCCCAAGTGTCCTTCGGCTCCCACGAACCCGTCCTGGACGTCAAGGACCTCACCGTCAAGTACATCGGCGACACCCGCTCCACCACCGCCGTCGACCGCGTTTCCTTCAGCATCGGCACCGGTGAGGTGTTCGGTCTCGCAGGGGAATCCGGCTGCGGGAAGTCAACCATCGCCAATTCGATCATGCGGCTCCTGAAGGATCCTGCGAAGATCGCAGGCGGCAGCATTTCCTTCGGCGGCAAGGACGTCCTGGCCATGAGCCCGGAGGAACTGCGGCGCTTCCGCTGGCAGGACGTGGCAATGGTCTTCCAGTCGGCCATGAATTCGGTCAACCCGGTGCTGACCATCGGTGAACAGATCGTGGACATCTTTACTACCCACGCCGGTTACTCCCGCAAGGAATCCCTGCGGCGCGCCGCTGAACTGCTGGAACTCGTGAGAATAGACCCGGCGCGCCTCAAGTCCTACCCGCACCAACTCTCGGGCGGCATGCGTCAACGCGCTGTCATAGCGATGGCGGTGGCACTCAAGCCGTCGCTGTTGATCCTCGACGAACCCACCACCGCGCTGGACGTGGTGGTGCAGCAGGAGATCATGGCGCAGATCAAGGACCTCCAGCGCGAGCTCGGCTTCTCTGTCCTCTTTATCACGCACGACATGTCGCTCATGGTGGAACTCTCGCACCGCATGGCCGTGATGTACGGCGGCAGGATCGTGGAGACCGCGAAAGCCCAGGACGTTTACGCCAACCCCCTTCACCCCTACACGCAGGCGCTGATGGGCGCGTTCCCGCCGCTCACCGGCCCGCGGGTTCCGCTGACGGGACTGCCCGACGGCGTGAAGTTCCGGAACATCCCGGACCTAGGCGAGGCTGCGCCCGGCCATTTCGTGGCTCCGTTTGGTGCCGACGCTTCAGTCATTGATTCCGCAAACCCGGAAGGAGCCGCACGATGAGCCACTCCCTGACGTTCCCGGCGGCTGGGTCCACCACCAGCACACCCGCCCTTGAAATCCGTGGCCTGGGTAAGTCGTTCCCCATTGGAGGACTGTTCACCCGCTCATCGGTCCGCGCCCTGCACGGCGTGGACCTGACCATCGGCCGCGGCGAAATCGTGGCGCTTGTCGGCGAGTCCGGTTCCGGCAAGAGCACGCTGGCCCGCTGTGTGGCCCGGCTCGAGAAGCCGAACTCCGGCGCGATCCTGATCGACGGCGTCGACATCCTCAAACGCGATCGTTTCCAGGCGTCGCGTGCATTTCGGTCCCAGCTGCAGATGGTCTTCCAGGACCCCTTCGGTTCGTTGAACCCTGCCCACAGGATCGAGCATTTCCTGCGGCGTTCGCTGGCGATCCACGGGAAAAGTGGCGGTACCGAGGAGGAGACCCGGCGGCGTCTCGAAGACCTCATGACCACTGTTGGCCTGCAGGCTGACATGCTGAACTCGTATCCGCACGAGCTCTCCGGCGGCCAGCGCCAGCGCGTTGCGATTGCCCGGGCCCTCGCCGTTGAACCACAAGTCATCCTGGCCGACGAGCCCACCTCGATGCTGGATGTGTCCGTCCGCATCGGCGTGCTGAACCTGATGCGCAAGCTCCGCGACGAGCAGGGCATCTCGATGCTCTACATCACCCACGACCTCGCGTCCGCCCGCTACCTGGCGGACCGGACGGCCGTGATGTTCGCCGGTGAAGTTGTTGAGGAGGGCGAGTCCCTGGACCTGCTGGCAAACCCCGCGCACCCCTACACGCAACTCCTGGTGTCGGCTGTCCCGGACCCCGCGCGGGCAGGCTCATACGATCCCGTCCGCCGCGCCGAACTGCGGCAAGCGGTCATGGCTTCAACGACGTGCGCTTACGACGGCGACACGAACCAGGCCTGTTCGGCCGAGGAACCCGTGCGCCATCAGGTTGGTGACCCTGCAAACCGCCACTGGGTGCGCTGCCACCTCTACCGGCCCTGGGCCGGTGCCGACGGCCACGCCCTGGCGGGCGAACCGGCCCAACCCAACGTCCCGCCGTCGAACGTTCAAGAAAAGGCAACCGCATGACTGAACTGCCACCCCCGGTCTCCCGCCGTGCAATCCTTAGCGGAAGCGGGGTGGCTGCACTCAGCGGATCGCTTGCACTTTCAGCCTCCTTCGCCGAACCCGCTGCAGCCGCGCCGGCGAAGACGACTGACCCCGGATCAAAAGGCTCACTGTCAAAAGGATCACCACGCCGGATGCGCCCGACCTATCACTTCAGCGTCCCCGACAACTGGAAGAACGACCCCCAGCGCCCCATCTACCTGGACGGGGAATACCACTACTACTACCTGTACAACGCCGACTACCTGCAGGGCGGCGGAGGCACGTCGTGGCGCCGCGCCACCACCACGGATCACGTGGCATTCACCGACCGCGGCGTCGCGATCCCAAAGTTCAGCGACGGCAACGGCGACTGCTGGTCAGGATCCCTTGTGGTCGACGAGCGGAATACCGCCGGGTATGGCGAGGGTGCGGTAATAGCCCTCGTGACGCAGGCGCCGAATGGCCGCCAGGCTCAGTACCTCTGGTACTCAACCGACCGGGGACGCTCGTTCCAGCCCGGGGGTACAGCCCCCGTGTTGCCGAACCCCGGAGTGCATGACTTCCGTGATCCCAAGGTGATCTGGGACGCTGACCGCGGGCGATGGTTCATGATGAACGCCGAGGGGCAAAAGCTCGGCTTCTACACATCGGCCGACCTGCGGTCCTGGCAGCGCGTCGGCGAATTCGTGCGTACCGATCTTGGGCTGCTGGAATGCCCTGATATCTTCCGGATGACCGCCGACGACGGCAGCCCGCATTGGATCCTCGGCACGAGCGCCAACGGCAAAGGCCGCGGCCTGCCCGCCACCTACGCGTACTGGACGGGCACCTTCGACGGCACATCCTTCACGCCTGATCACCCCGAGCCCGAATGGCTCGACTATGGCTACGACTTTTACGGAGCAGTCACATATCCGCATCACGACGCCTCGGGTGCGGAAGATCAGACCCTCCGCCGGGCGATCGGGTGGGCCAACTTCTGGGACTACCCCCACAACACACCTACCCTCGAGACCGACGGCTACAACGGCGATGACATGATCGTGCGCGACGTCCGCCTCAAACACACGAACGGTGTGTACCACCTCGTTTCCGCCCCCACGTCGGCGCTGCAAAACCATGTGAAGCGCACCCATCTCCTGGGCGACGTCGTTGTAAGGGGCACCCGGGACCTCGACGTTCGCACAGCCGCTTACGACCTCACCTGCGAGCTAATGTGGGACCCCGCTTCCCCACCCGCCAACGTCGGCCTTGAAGTATGCCGCGCACCGGGCGGCGGCCGGCATGTCGCCGCCGGCGCATTCCTGCGGGGCCCCTTCGTTTACGTGAACAGGCGCCCAACTATCAACCCAACCGGCGGTGAAACCCGGACGCCGATTGACCCCTCGACGGGAAGGCTCACCATCCGCATCCTCGTGGACCGCACGAGCGTGGAGATGTTCGTCGGAGACGGACGGGTGGTGCACTCGCACCGGGTCTTCCCTCTTGAAGGCGACAGCGGGATCCGCCTGTACGCCCACGAAGGAGCCGCCACTTTCCGTGACCTGACCATCCACGAAATCAAGGCGACGCATTAGTCCGGGCACGGTCCCGGCAGGCTAGGGCAAGTAAGGCTTCCACGGGAATCGGGTACCCGTTACCCGGGTAACCCTCGTGTCGCGTCCGTACTGTTGACAGCGGAGCCGGCGGCGAAGGTGTACGGCTGAGACCACGTGCACCTCCCCCAGCCGCCGCCGGCCCCGCTACTTAAACGGGTACGAGCCCTGTCCCTCCGGGACGGGGCTCGTACTCGTTTTTGTTGCATCGCTCGGGCAGCCAGTTGCTCCTAAGTGTGACCTGTCAGGTCACCAACGCCCAACGGCCACTGGGTGCTGGTGCTCCAAAAGCTCGTGCTTGTAATGGAGCAAAAACTCGTGTCTGTGGTGGAGTCCTACCCACGCTGATGCATGGAATTCGTCGATGAAACTGACAAGCTGCGCTTGTGCTTGTGCTTGTGCTTGTTCGGTGATTGGCTCCGGTTCACGGAGCCGCGTCGCCATGCTGGGAGTGCTGTTACGAAATATTCGGGACAGGGTCATGGTCTCTCGTCTCGTAATTAGAAGGCGCGAAGGATGTCTTCGACGCGGGTTTTGGCGTCGCCGAAGAGCATTTGGGAGTTGTCGCGGAAGAACAGGGGGTTCTGGACTCCTGCGTAGCCGGCGGCCATGGAGCGTTTGAACACGACGACGTTTTCGGCTTCCCAGACTTTGAGGACTGGCATGCCGGCGATGGGGCTGCCGGGGTCTTCGGCGGCGGCGGGGTTGACGGTGTCGTTCGCACCGATGACCAGGACCACGGAGGTGTCGCCGAGGTCGTCGTTGATTTCGTCCATTTCCAGGACGATGTCGTAGGGGACTTTGGCTTCGGCAAGGAGGACGTTCATGTGTCCGGGCAACCGGCCCGCGACGGGGTGGATGCCGAACCTGACGTTCACGCCTTTTTCGCGGAGCTGGTGGGCGAGTTCGGCCACGGGGTACTGGGCTTGGGCGACGGCCATGCCGTAGCCGGGGGTGATCACGACGGACGAGGCGTTGGTGAGCATTTCCGCTGTGGCTTCGGCGGTGATTTCGCGGTGTTCGCCCTGGTCCGTGTCCCCTTTGCCGGCGGGGGCGGCGATGCCGAAGCCGCCGGCGATCACGGAGATGAAGGACCGGTTCATGGCCTTGCACATGATGTAGGACAGGTAGGCGCCGGAGGAGCCGACCAGGGCGCCGGTGATGATGAGCAGGTCGTTGTTGAGCAGGAAGCCCGCCGCGGCGGCGGCCCAACCGGAGTAGCTGTTGAGCATGGAGACGACCACGGGCATGTCACCACCACCAATGGAGGCGACCAGGTGCCAGCCCAGCCCCAGGGCCAGGACGGTGACGACGATGAGCAACCAGAGCTGGGAATCGTTGACGTACCAGACGGTCAGGGCAACGAACGCGGCGAGGGCGCCGAGGTTGATCCCGTTTTTACCCGGCAGCATCAGGGGTGAGGATTTCATCCGGGCCGAGAGTTTCAGGAACGCCACGATCGAGCCGGTGAAGGTCACCGCGCCGATGAACACGCCGATGAAGACCTCGGCGTGGTGGATCGCCATCAGGTCCGACGACAACGCGGGGGCTTCGAGGTGGCCGTTCCAGCCCACGAGCACGGCGGCGAGGCCCACGAAGCTGTGCAGCAGGGCGATGAGTTCGGGCATGCCGGTCATTTCGACCACCCGGGCGCGCCAGAGTCCGATGGCCCCGCCGACGGCGACCGCGGCGACCAGCAGGCCCAGGCCGGTGAGGGCGTGGCCGGTGCCCCAGGCGTCCTGCAGAGTCAGCCAGATGGTGGCGGCGAGGGCGATGACCATGCCTGTGATGCCGTAGGCGACCCCGGCGCGGGCTTTCTCGTGCTTGCTCAGCCCGGCGAGGGACAGGATGAACAGCAGGGCCGCGACGATGTAGGCCGCCCCCGCGATGGAGTCGGCGGTCAACGGACCGGAGACGGTGTCAGTCACGGTAGAGCTCCTTGAGATAAATCCTGCTGCTGTTTCGGGGACGGCGCTCATGAACGGACCTTCCCGGCGGAGAACATGGCGAGCATGCGCCGGGTGACAGCGAACCCGCCGAAAATGTTGATGCTGGCCAGCAGCACCGCGACGGCGGCGAGGACCTGCATCACGATGTTCTCGGAGGTCACCTGCAGCAGGGCCCCGACGACGATGATCCCGGAGATCGCGTTCGTGACGGACATCAGCGGCGTGTGCAGGGCGTGGTGGACTTTCCCGATCACATAGAACCCGACCACGATCGAGAGCATGAGGACCGTGAAGTGCTGCGGCAGCGGCGCCGGGGCGACCGCGTTGATCCCGAACAGCACCGCGATGCCCGCGGCGAAGAGTCCGGCCTTGCCGGCTGTGCTGAGGCCCTGTTTCTTCTTCGGTGACGTACTTTCGGCGGCCGTTCCGGCGTCGGTCTTCACCGCGGGTGCGGCGGAGACCTGGACCGGGGGCGGCGGCCAGGTCTTCTCACCCTCACGCACCACCGTCACCGAACGCTGCACCACGTCGTCGAAATCGATCCGAAGGACCCCGTCCTTGTCAGGGGTGAGGAGCTTGAGGAGATTCACCATATTGGTCCCGTACAGCTGGGACGCCTGGGCCGGCAAACGGGCCGGCAGATCCGTGTAGCCCAGGATCACCACCCCATTGTCCGTCACAATCCGTTCCCCGGCGACGGAGCCTTCGACGTTCCCGCCCTGGCCCGCTGCCATGTCCACGATCACGCTGCCGGCCTTCATGCTTGCCACGTCTACGGCGGTGAGCAGCTTCGGCGCCGGACGCCCAGGGATCAGGGCAGTGGTGATGATGATGTCCACATCCGCTGCCTGCTCCGAGTAAATTTCCGCAGCCCTGGCGTTATACGCCTCGGACGTGGCCTTCGCGTACCCATCCGTGGACTTCATCTCTTCGGCGACCTCGACCTTAAGATAGGTTCCGCCGATGGATTTCACCTGATCGGCAACCTCCGGCCGCGGATCAGTCGCCCGGACTATAGCGCCCAGGCTGGACGCAGCGCCGATCGCGGCCAACCCGGCGACGCCTGCGCCCGCGACCAGCACCTTCGCGGGCGGGACCTTGCCCGCCGCCGTCACCTGACCGGTGAAAAACCGGCCGAACTCGTGCGCGGCCTCGATCACGGCACGGTACCCGGCAATGTTTGCCATGGAGCTGAGCACGTCCATTGACTGGGCCCGGGAGATCCGCGGCACCGCATCCAACGCCAGCGCCGTGATCGGGCGCGAAGCCAGCGCCTCCACCAACTCCGGCCGCAATCCCGGACTCAATGACCCGATCAGCGTGGCACCTTCGGTGAGACGGGCGATCTCATCCTCAGTGGGCGGATTGATCCGCAACACCACCTCGCTGCCCCACGCCTCATCAGCGCCCACAACCAGGGCACCCGCTTCGGCGTAAGCCTCATCACGGAAGGATGCCGACTCACCTGCACCCTTCTCGACCACAACCTCGTAGCCCAACCCCAACAACTGCTTCACGGTGACAGGCGTCGCCGCCACCCGTGTTTCGCGGCCCAACTCGGCCACAATGCCAATACGTGTCACTATTTCTTCTCTCTAAGATGTGATGCCCGGTCATTGCTGCCGCCGTCCAATGGACAGGGGCCTTACTTGGCCGCGTTGTTGTGTCGCTCGGGGCAGCTGGTTTGTCCTAGGCGATAGGTGCAGGCGGCCGTTCACCTGAGAGCACGGCGAGGGCATTGTCGGCGGCAAGCATGGCCATTGCGGTTCGCGTCTCCACAGTGGCGGAGCCCAGGTGCGGCACGAGCACCACATTGTCGAGCTCGAGCAATCCTGGGTGCACGCTGGGCTCTTTTTCGAAAACGTCGAGCCCGGCGCCTGCAATCTGCCCGTCGCGAAGGGCAGCGACGAGTGCTGCTTCATCGACAATCGGGCCCCGCGCAGTATTGATGAGGTATGCCGAATCCTTCATCGCCGCAAATTGCCCCGCGCCGATCAGGTGATGGGTGGCAGGCCCGTAGGGGCAGTGCAGCGAGACGATGTCCGAGGTAGCCAGCAACTCATCGAGTTCGAGCCGCCGGGCGCCCAGCTCGGCTGCCACCCTTGGATCGATGTCACTGCGCGACTGGTAGACGATCTCCATGCCGAAGGCCTTGGCACGGCGTGCGGTGGCCTGGCCGATGCCGCCCATCCCGACGATGCCGAGGGTCTTGCCTTGCAGGCTGCTGCCGAGCAGGAAGAACATGCCCCACTTCCAGGCCTGGCCGGAGCGGATGAGCCGTTCCCCCTCGCCCAGCCGACGCGTTGCCGAGAGGATGAGGCCAAACGCGATGTCGGCGGTGGCCTCCGTGAGCACGCCCGGCGTGTTGGTGGCCACGATGCCCCGTGCGGTGCAGGCCGGCACGTCGATGTTGTCATAACCGACGGCGACGTTCGCCACAACTTTGAGCTGCGGGCCCGCAGCGTCCAGCAGCTCGGCGTCGATGCGTTCGGTGAGCAGGCTCACCACGGCATCGGCCCCGGCTACCCGGCGCAGGAGCTCCTCGCGGCCAATGGACTCCGGGCCGGACCAGGCATCGACGTCGTGCTCTGCGCGCAGCTTCTCGAGTGCGGTTTCGGGTACACGTCCCGTAACGACCACCCGGCTCATGCGGTCTCGATCCACTTGCGGAGGCGTCCGAGGCCGTCGCGGATATCGGCTACGTCGATGCCGGAGTAGGCGAGCCGGATGTACTGCCGCTCTTCACCGGGCTGGCGGCGGCCGAAGTGCTCCCGGGTGCAGAAGGAGACGCCGGTCTCGTACAGGGCTGCTGAGGCGAAATCGCCCACTGCCGTGTAACCCATGCGCTGCATGGCGTCGGTGACGTCAGGGAACAGGTAGAACGTGGACTGCGGGACAGCGACATGCACGCCGGAAATGTCGTTCACGAGTTCGCAGGCGGCGTCCCTGCGCCCTCGCAGGATGTCGAGCATCTCCCGTACAGGCTCCTGGGTGCCCCGGAGCGCTTCGATGCCGGCCCATTGCACGTAGTGCGTGGTGCACGACTCGTCGTTGGTGTTGAGTGTGCTGAGGATTTTGGCAACCTGGATCGGGGCGACGGCGCAGCCCAGTCGGGATCCGGTCATGGCGAACTTCTTGCTGAAGGTGTAGAGGATCACGGTGCGTTCGGCCATGCCGGGAAGTGACGCGATGGAGCTCGAGACACCCTCATAGCGCGTCTCGAAGTACGCCTCATCGGAGAGGACCCAGAGGTCGTGCTCCTGCGCGAGCTGCGCGATTGCCTCCCGCTCCGCACTCGTCGATTCGGCCGAGATGGGGTTCTGCAGGTCGTTGTAGATGATTGCGACAGTGTTCGGGGTGATTGATGCACGCACCTGGTCGAGGTCAATGGCGAAGCCCTGGCTTGTGGGCACGTAGCGGTACGGCACGGCCGTGCCGCCGAGGTATTCGATTTGCGATTCGTAGATCGGGAAGCCGGGGTTGGGATAGAGCACTTCCTGGCCGGGGTTCATGACCGCCTGCAGGAACTTGGTGATAACGGGTTTGCCGCCCGTCATCACCACGACGTTGTCGGGTGAGAACTGGATTCCCCGGCGGGCGCCGATATCCTCGGCGAGGGCTTCGCGAAGCTGCGGGATGCCAGGACCGGGGCAGTAACCCGTATGGCCGTCGGCGATGGCCCGGTTCATTGCTTCAACGATGTGCGGGGCCGTCGGTATGTTGATGTCGCCGAGATGGAAGGGGAACACAGGATTACCCTTCGCCTTCCAGGCGGCCGCGGCTTGGGCGACGCTGAAGGCAGTTTCGGTGCCCAGACGTTCGAGCCGGTGCGCGAGTTGCTGCATGCTGTTCCACTCCTCATTGAGTTGACGATCCATCTTTCGCAGATGCAGCCCTAGTATAGGACTCATATATCAATAGCCGAAAAAAGATATAAGAGCAACGCTTTCCGTTGGTAAAGGCGGCAGGTGGTCGTCGAGCACCCCTTGGCACTCTGTATTTCTGGATCCGCGGGGTTTAGCCTCTGTCCTATGGACGAAGCCCGTTCACTGGCCGTTGTGGTTGCGCATCCCGATGATGATGCCTATGGCTGCGCGGGCTCCATTGCCCTGCACGAGAACGACCCCGGGTTCCGGTTCTGCCTGGTCCTTGCGACCGACGGCGGGGCCGGGCAGATCGCAGAGGGCGTCCCCACTACGCCGCAGGAGCTGGGCACTTGGCGGCGAAAGGAAAGCGTCAATGCCTGGCGGGCCCACGGCACCATTCCGGACCGGCACGAATGGCTGGACTACGACGACGGGCACGTCCCGGAAGTGGACTTCGAGGAGCTGGTCAGGAGGATCCTGGCCATCCTGCTCCAGGAGCGCCCGCAGGTAGTGGCGACTTTCGGGCCCGACGGGATCACAGGGCACCGCGACCACATCGCAATAGGCAGGGCCACGGACGAAGCCTTCACACGGGCACGCCAGGTTCCGGGCCCTGGATTGAAACGGCTCGTTCACGGCGCCCTGCGCGCGTCCACCTTTGAACGCTGGAACCAGAGGCGGCAACAACAGGGCCTGGAGCCTTGGGACCCTGCCCGTGAATACCATCTGCGCCCGGTTCCGGATGAGTGGATCGATATTGACGTGGACACGAGTACGGTGGCGCACCGGATCGTCGCGGGCCTTTTGGAGCACAAATCCCAGCGACATGTCATTGTCGACCCCGGCGTGAACGAGCGCCGGTGGGCCAGAATCGTGTCCCGGGAGTCTTCGATCATCGCGTGGCCGGCCAGGCCGCCGAACAGTCCGCTGCTGACCGACCTGTTTGAGGGACTCTGAGCTGCCCCTCAACGTCCCGCCTTTATTGCGGGTGGACCTGCCTGCCCGTCAGCAACTAACCGTGACCGTGCTGCTTCAGTGATCGTCTTCGGGCCGTGCCGTGAGGATCCGATGGGCCCTGTCCTGAAGAATGCCGAGCGATTCCTGGATCAGGGGCGAAGCGATGCTGCCGCTGCGCACCGCAGCGACAATCCGGCGCGCAGGCTTCCCCTTGCCCGTAATGCGCAGTCGAACCACATTTTCGGCGCTGCGCAGGGGCGCCAGCCGCGGCAGCAGGCCCACACCCAGCCCGGCACCAACGAAGGCGATCTGGGTTTCCCATTCAACGGCCTCATGGGCAATACGGGGCGTCACCCCGACTGCCGTAAACGCCGCGGTGAACAGGGAATGGTAGGTGGATCCGGCTGCCTCAGTAATCCAGGGTTCCGACGCCAGCTCTTCGAGCGTCACCGTTTCCCGCGATGCCAGCGGATGGTCGGAGGGAATGATCACGTCCAGGGGGTCATCAAGCAGAACGGTCTGCTCGAAGCGGGGATCGTCCTCAACATAGGTGTGGGACTGCATGGCAACGATGACCGCGAGATCGATTCGCTCGGCAACCAACAAGTCGAAACAGCGGTCCGGGTCGGCTTCCAGAACCTGCACCTCCAGCAGGGGGCGTGTTGAGCGCAAGGCAGCGGCCAAGGGCGCGAGTAACTGGGCGGCCGCCGTCGAGAATCCGCCGAGGCCAAAACGGGACTGCACCTGGTCGCCTGCCTCCATGGCAGCAGCCCGCAGGCTCTCCCATTCAGCAACAAGGGCGTCCGAGCCCTCCACCAGAAAGCGGCCCGTGGCGGTCAGCCGCACACCCCGGCCGTCCTTCGTCAGCAGCTGCATGCCAAGCACGCGCTGGAGCTCCCGCAATTGTGCGGAGACGGCGGAGGGAGAGTAACCCAAGAGCTCTGCGGTTGCGCCGACGGTGCCGCATCGGGCAAACACCCGAAGTGTTGTGAGGCGTTGATCAATCATGCACCTATTGTGCACTGTTATCTCCGGAATCTTGCGCTTTTATTGCAGCCCGCGCCGCCCTAATCTCGTGGAACAACGACTTTTGGCAACGGTTGCACCACGCATCCGCGGTCTCGACAGATCTCACAAGTACCCACGCCTCCCGGGAGGAAACCCATGACTGCTCCAGTGCACCTGCCCCTCAATTCACGCGGAAAACTCGCCTCATCATTGCCTGCTGAGCAGCTGGCGGAAATCACCGAGTTGTTCGCTTTCCGGCGCGCAGGGTATTCCCTCGATGCACCCTTCTACACCGATTCCACGATTTTCAAAATCGACATGGAAGCCATTTTTGGCCAGCACTGGATTTTTGCCGCCAGCATTGCCGAACTCCCGGAGCCGGGCGACTACGTCACCGTCGACTATGGTCCCTACTCCCTGATCGTGCTGCGCAACGACGACGGCGGCGTGAACGTCCTGCACAACGTATGCCGCCACCGCGGCGCCCGCGTCCTGACCGAGACTGCGGGGTCAACAGGAAACCTGGTCTGCGGCTACCACTCCTGGACGTACTCCCCCGAGGGCAATCTGATCCACGCCTCGGCACCCGGGGAAACGAAATTCGACAAGAGCTGCTTCGGCCTCAAGCGCGCCCACAGCCGCGAGGTTGCCGGACTCATCTTCGTCTGCATTGCGGACGAGCCGCCGGCCGACTTTGACGAAACCTCTAAGATCTTCGAGCCTTACCTTGCACCCCACGATCTGTCGAAGACGAAAATCGCCTACCAGCAGAACATCGTTGAGGAAGGCAACTGGAAGCTCGTCATGGAGAACAACCGTGAGTGCTACCACTGCGACGGCCACCCGGAGCTCGCCTGTTCCCTCTTTCCCACCTGGGGCCTGACCGAGGGCCTGATCCCGGCCCATCTCGAGGAAGTGTGGGACCGCAACAAGGAAGCACAGTCCTCGCTCGAGGAGCGTTGCCGCCGCTATGGCCTCCCCTACGAGGTGGTCGAGGAGCTTGACACGCGCATCGCGGGAATCCGCATCTCACGGGAATCGCTGGACGGCGAAGGCGAATCGTTCTCGCCCGACGGGCGCCGGCTTTCCAAGAAGCTGCTCGGTGACTTGCGGGACTTCCGCCTTGGCCGCTGCTCGATGCACCTGCAGCCCAACAGCTGGTTCCACTTCCTGGGAGACCACGTCATCACCTTCGGCGTCTTCCCCATCAACGAACACCAGACCCTCGTGCGCACCACTTGGCTGGTAGCTGACGACGCCGAGGAAGGCGTCGACTACGACCTGGACAAACTCACCTACACCTGGAAGCAGACCAATCTGCAGGACAAGGCGTTCGTGGAGCTGTGCCAGACGGGCGCCGGAAGCCCCGCCTACGAGCCCGGCCCGTACATGAAGAGCGAGTACCAGGTGGAGGCCTTCATCAACTGGTACGTGCAGCGCGTGCAGGAGCACTTGGCATGATTGAACTCCTCACTGAGACCGCAACCCAGGAACCACAGCGCATCCGCGGTCTTGAGATGCCGTGGAACAGGGTCATGGGCAGCACCGAAGGACCCGCCAGTGCCGCCCGCGCCTTGGGCCCCTGGCATCCGCAGGAGTTCATGGCCGAATGTGTCGAGACCGTGCCCGAGGCCGGCGGCATGATGACCTTCGTATTCCGCCGCTGCGACGGTGCGCCGCTGGCGTTCCGTCCGGGCCAGTACGTGAACGTCGCATTTCCCGTAAACGGCGAGGACCAGGACCCGGCGGACCGCAGCTACTCGCTGTCCAGTTCACCCACCCAACCGTGGACCTTCGACATCACCGTCAAATGTGATCCCACTGGACTGGTTTCACCATGGGTGCACGAGAACGTCAAACCCGGCACCGTCCTCGAGATGCTGGGACCGGTCGGGGCATTCCACCTGCCCGACGCCGACCGGCGGGCACGGTACCTCCTGCTGGCCGCCGGCGCAGGCATCACTCCCATCATGTCGATGGTGCGGACCATTCACTCCCTGCCCGGACAGGCCGACGTCGTGGTCCTTTACCACGGAGCGGAGGCCGGAGGCTTTGCCTTCCACAAGGAGCTGGCCTACATCGCCTCCGTGGACTCGCGGATCAAGGTCTTCTACTCCCTGGGTGACCGCAGCAAACCCGAGGGCTGGGAAGGGCTCAGTGGAAGGCTGACGGCGGCCATGCTCGACGAGGTGGCCCCCGATGCCAACGGCCGCCAGGTCTATGCCTGCGGCCCGGAAGGCTACCTGAATACCGCCACTGAACTCCTGCAAAAGGTGGGCGTCGACGACACCTCCATCTACATGGAATTCTTCTCCGGAGACCGCCAGACGCTCCTCGAATACCAGGCGGAGCTCGCGCTTGCAGTGGATATTGCGGAGGAAATCGCCGAGGAAATCGCCGATTCGGCCGAGGACTACTATGAAAGCCAGCCCGCCGCGTTCGGGCTCTACGAGCCCGGCTACGACGCCGAGGGCACCCTGAAGGCTACGGGGCTGCCGCTGGAAACCGTGGACCCGGACGCGCCCTCTCCCGACGCGCGGCCCGAGGCCGCGACCCCAGATGCCTCCAGCTTCGACACAGTCGGAACGGGAAGCCTCACCCTGTCCTTCATGCGCACCGGCATAAACGTACGCATCGACCCCGCCGAGCACATCCTCGAGGCGGCACAACGGGCCGGTGTCAGAATCGGCGCGAACTGCAAGGAAGGCATGTGCGGCTCCTGCAAGGTCGTCAAGCTTTCCGGAGACGTTGAGATGAACCACCAGGGCGGCATCCGGGCACGGGAAATCGCTGCAGGCAAGTTCCTGCCCTGCTGCTCCACCGCGAAGACCGATATGGTGATCGACGCCTAGCCGGTTCCAGCTTCGCTAGGAACTTCCTTCACCAAAACCGACAACAAACTACCTCACGGACAGTCTGCTGCAAGCAGAATCACGTGAGGGTTCGATATACAACCCATAGGAGCCATCCATTGTCAGGTAACAAAGCCGTTGCGTACAAGGAACCGGGGATCGTGGAAATCATCGACACTCCGTATCCCACCTTCGAACTGCAGGCCGGCCCTGGCGTTAATCCCGTCAATGTCGGCCGGAAGGTCCCCCACGGGGTCATCCTGCGCACCGTGAGCACCAACATCTGTGGCTCCGACCAGCACATGGTTCGTGGCCGCACCACAGCCCCGGCCGGCCTCGTCCTGGGGCACGAGATTACCGGGGAAGTCATCGAGACCGGGCCCGACGTCGAGTTCATCAAGGTCGGGGACATCGTCTCTGTCCCCTTCAACATCTCCTGCGGGCGCTGCCGGAACTGCAAGGAGCGCAAGACCGGGATCTGCCTGAACGTGAACCCGGACCGTCCCGGGTCCGCCTACGGCTACGTTGACATGGGCGGATGGGTCGGCGGCCAGGCCGAGTACGTCCTGGTCCCGTACGCAGACTGGAACCTTCTGAAGTTCCCGGACCGCGATCAGGCCCTGGAGAAGATCATGGACCTGACCATGCTCTCCGACATCCTCCCCACCGGTTTCCACGGGGCTGTCACGGCAGGTGTCGGCGTCGGGTCCACCGTTTACGTTGCCGGCGCCGGTCCGGTGGGGCTTGCAGCGGCGGCAAGTGCCCAACTGCTGGGGGCTGCGGTGGTCATCGTGGGGGATCTCAATGAGGATCGCCTCGCCCAGGCGCGTTCCTTTGGCTGCGAAACCGTCAACGTGGCCAACGGTGACCCGGCTGACCAGATCGAGCAGCTGCTCGGCGTCCGGGAAGTTGATGCCGGCATCGACGCGGTAGGTTTTGAGGCCCGTGGTCACGGACACGGCGCCGGGGCCCAGGAGGCACCCGCCACCGTGCTCAATTCGCTGATGGACCTCACCGCCGCCGGCGGCTCCGTCGGCATTCCCGGCCTGTACGTCACCGGGGATCCGGGTGCCGTGGACGAGGCGGCCCAGAAGGGCAGCCTGTCCCTGTCCCTGGGCACCGGCTGGGCAAAATCCCTCTCCTTCGCGACCGGCCAGTGCCCGGTCATGAAGTACAACCGGCAGCTGATGATGGCGATCCTGCATGACAGGATCCAGATCGCCAAGGCGGTCAACGCCACGGCCATCAAGCTCGAGGATGCTCCGCAGGGGTATGCGGAATTCGATGCCGGAGCCGCTACAAAGTATGTCCTGGACCCGAACGGCTACCTCAGCAACTAAGTCCCAGGCAAGGCAGGGTTCCCTGCAGGCAGGCCAGAGCGGTTGGTGCACCACCAAGATGAATGCAGGTGGTGTACCAACCGCGTTGTCTTTAACGAAGAGACCACACCGCCCATCCCTTGGGCCCGCGCCTGACCCCTTGGGGCCCGCGCCTGACCCCTTGGGGCCCGCGCCTGACCACGTTGACGGAAGAACAGTCGGCACTTCGATGGGGTTCGCCGAGAAGGTGCCCTCAGCCGTTGATGATTTGGGGTACGCCCAGGGCTTTGAGGCCTTCGACGCCGAATTCGAGGCCGTAGCCGGATTGTTTGGCGCCGCCAAAAGGTATGCGTGGGTCGACGGCGCCATGTTTGTTGATCCAAACGGTGCCGGCTTGGATTCTTGCTGCCACTTCACGGGCTGCTGCCGGATCGGATGACCAGACGGAGGCACCCAACCCGACATCCAGGCTGTTAGCCATGGAAATCGCCTCGTCCACGGTGCTGTAGCGGATGATCGGCAATGCTGGGCCGAACTGTTCCTCGGCCACGAGCGGATTGTCGTTCTCGATGTCCGCGACCAAAGTGGTGGGGTAAAAGTACCCGGTCTGTTCCTGCGGAGGGTTGCCTCCTATCAGGACGCGTGCGCCGGAGCCCTTGGCCGACTCAACGAGCCGGTTGACGATGTCGAACTGCTGCTTGTTCTGCAGCGGGCCCAAGACACTGGTCTCGTCCAATCCGTTGCCCATGGGCGCCGCTGCTGCCATCGCGGCGAGTTCTTCGCAGACCGCATCGTAGACGTCCTCGTGGACATAGAGCCGCTTGAGGGCCGCGCAGGTCTGGCCTGTGTTGATGAACGCACCCCAGAACAGGCCTTCGGCAATAGCCTTCGGATCGGCATCGGGAAGCACGATGCCGGCGTCGTTTCCGCCCAACTCCAGGGTGAGCCGTTTGACCGTATCGGCGGAGGATTTGATGATCGCCTTGCCCGTGGCGGTGGAGCCGGTGAACATGATTTTGCCGACTGCGGGGTGTCCGGCCAGCCGTTCGCCGACGTCCCGCCCTCCTGAGATGACCGTCAAGAGGCCTTCGGGAAGTTCCTCATTGATGATCTTCGCCAGGGCCAGCACGCTGAGAGGAGTGTACTCGGAAGGTTTAACCACCACGGTGTTACCCATGCGAAGGGCGGGGGCGATCTGCCAAACGGTGATCATCATCGGCCAGTTCCACGGACCGATGGCGCCCACGACACCGATAGGACGGTAGTGCACCTCGGCATGTGTTTCACCGTCATCGACCACCTTCTCCGGTTCAAGAACCGTAGTCGCGGTAGCGCGAAGCCAGGCTACGCAGGAGGCGACCTCGAAGCGGGCGTTCAGACCGTTCAGCGGTTTGCCCTGCTCACGGGAAAGCACCTGCGCAAGGTCCTCTGCTGAACGTTCCACGGCGTCGGCCGCCCGGTGCAGGGCAGCGCTGCGGCCTTCATGCCCGAGCGCGGCCCACGCAGGCTGGGCTTTTGCGGCGGCGGCGACAGCCCGGTCTAAGTCTTCAACGGTATGAACGGGCGCTTCACCGACGGCGGCGCCGGTCGCCGGGTCAAGAATGGTCCTTGTCTCGGCGGTGCCGCCGGTGATCGAGGACAGCAGTACTTTGTAGCTTTCCATGATTACTCCAATTCACTCTGGTAAGGGACGTCGGCTGTTATTGCCCTTTATCCATACTTTCGATGCCATTTAGGCTGCGGCCGTGGGCGCTGTTCCGTTGTCGGCCAGAGCTGCCATCTCCTCCAGCATGACCGCGGTGAGCCTCCGCTCCAGATCAGCGTGTTCTGCCAAACCGGCCACATTATGGAGTTCCTGCGGATCCGTCCGGTGATCGTAAAGCTCGGCCATATCCGTTCCGAAAAAACGCGTGAGGCGCCCTTCCACCGTGATGACTGTCCGCATCCGGACCGGTCCCGGGAGGCCGGGTAAACCAAACGGTTGCTCCTCCTCCACAAGCAAAGCCTGGCGGTGTTCCCCGGTGTGACCCCTCAACAGCGGGACCAATGAGCGGCCTTGGATTCCCCGGAACGCAGGTGCGCTACTGAGCTCCAGCAGCGTGGGCACCAGGTCCGGGCTGGAAACGAGCGCGTCGCTGTGTTGGTGGGTGCCGCCGGGCACCGCGATTACCAGTGGCACGTTAGTCACGGCCCGGTAGTGGCAGAAATGTTTCAGCATCAGTCCGTGATCGCCGAACAAATCTCCGTGATCGCTGGTGAACACCACGATCGTGTCTTCGGACAGGCCTTGAGTGTCGAGTTCGGCGAGAATCCTGCCAATCTGTTCATCCATGAGCGTGATCAGCCCGTACTGCGCCGCGGCTGCGTACCGGTATTGCTGCTCGTTGGCCGCCCAGGTCATGGTTGGATCTGTGCCTGGCTCGCCCCGGTGCTCGATCATGCGGCGGATGTGCGACGGTGACTTTGTGTGGTCCTGCTCGAAGCCGATCGGCAGCTCCAGCAGTCCCGGGTCGTACATCGTGTCGTAGCCGCCTGGGGGTGAGAAGGGGTGATGCGGGTCCGGGAAGGAGACGAACATGAAGAAGGGGCGGTCCTTGCCCCCTGCATCCTTGAGATGCTCCACTGCCTTCTCACCGATGTAAGTGCTGGGATGGAGCTCGGCGGGAACTTCTGTCCGGTACACCTGGTTCCAGCCGGGGTAGAGGTTCTCTGAATGTTCAGGTCCCCCGATCAGGTCAGGATCAACGCCGCGTTCGCGGGCCCAGTGCAGGTAATGGCCGCCCGGGTGGTCACCGTGGCCCACAACGAGGTCCACATGGTCGTATCCGTAGTAATCCGGGGGTAATTCGATGAAGCGTTCGTCGTGTGCCGCCCGGTCCTCCCAGCCGTCCCACCCCGACGTCTCCCGCCGGGCGTTGCCGGCGGCTGGGTCCAGCAGGAGCGGATCGGTTGCCAAAATCTCTAGCTGTTGCTCCGGCTCGAAGTCCCATCCCATGTTCTGGTGGTGCAGTTTCCCTACCCCGATTGCGTGGTAGCCCACTTCACCGAGTGAACGGATCAAGGTCCGCGACTGGGGATCCAGGGGGATACCGTTGCAACGCGTCCCGTGGGTTGACGGCCAACGACCCGTGATGAGGCTGGCCCGGTTCGGCATGCAGGTGGGGTTGGCCACGGTGGCGTTCCTGAACACAGTCCCCCGCGCTGCCAGCGCGTCCAGGTTCGGTGTCCGGACAACGCTGTTCCCGCCGAAGCCCAGATGGTCTGCACGCAACTGGTCCGCGATGATGAACAGGACGTTGGGACGCCTGCTGGTCATGCCGGCCTCTTGATCAGGGACAGGACGTCGGTGCGCTGGTGGGCAAACTCCGGCAGGGAGCGGGTGGTGATCTGGTCCCGCGGTGCGGGCAGGTCAATGTCGATCACCTTCAGCACGCGGGCGGGTTTGGAGCCCAGGACCACGACGCGGTCGGCCAGGTACACGGCTTCGTCGATGTCGTGGGTGACCACGAGGATGGTCATGTTGAAGTCACGGCGGATTTTCAGGCAGAGATCCTCCAGGTCGAACCGGGTCTGGGCGTCAACCGAGGCAAAGGGTTCATCCATAATAAGGATCTCGGGCCGGTACGCCAGGGCGCGGGCGATGGCGACGCGTTGCTGCATCCCGCCGGAGAGTTGCCACGGATACTGCTGCTCGGCGTGCGTGAGCCCGACAGCTTCCAGCGCGCTGTCGCAGCGTTCCTTAACCTCGGCAGCGGACAGACGCATATGCCGCAGCGGGAGTACCAGGTTCTTCCGCACCGTCAGCCAGGGCATCAGGGAACGGTTGTAGTCCTGGAAGACCAGGGCCATTTCCGGTGGAGGTCCGCTGATGGTCCGGCCATCAATCGCGGCGCTGCCGCTGGAAACGGGATGGAGGCCGGCCAGGCATTTGAGCAAAGTGGTCTTGCCAACGCCCGAAGGGCCGACGATGCACACGACTTCACCAGCCTCGACGCTGAACGTCAGGTCCTCGATTACTGTCTTGGCGTTCTCCCCCGAACCATAGGTCTTAGCCAGGTGCACCACGTTGAGGCGGGGAACGGAGTGATCAGGACTGTCTGGCTGCTGTGCCATAGCTTGCTTCCTGGACCGGGACGGGACGTGGTTGGCCTGGACAGAAGAATCCTGGGCGCTTGTGGTTTGCATCTTGGGGTCCTGCTTCGGGGTGGAGGGTGTGGTTGTCATGCTGATTTAGCCAATCGTCGGGAGCCGATATACCAGGCCAGGACTCTGCGCCGGACCAGGTCGAATGCCATGTTGACGGCGAAGCCAATGACCCCGAGCAGCAGGATCCCGGCCCACATGTCCGCGATCATGAAGCTCTGCTGGGCCAGCAGCGTCATGGCTCCAATGCCTTGGGAAGATCCCAGCATCTCGCTGGCGATCATGACGATGAAGGCGACCTGCAGGCTTACCTGCAGTCCTGAGAAGATCTGTGGGCCGGCTGAGGGCAGTATCACGCTTGTAATCCGTTCGCGGCGCGACAGCCGGTACACCCGGGAGACGTCCAGGATGTCCTGGTCGACGCTTCGAATGCCATCGACCGTGGCGATCAGGACGGGAAACAACGCCGCCAGCGCGATGCTCGTGACGCGCATCTCCGTACCAAAACCGATCAGTGAAATGAAGATCGGCACCAGTGCCACCGGCGGGATTCCGCGGAGGAAGTGGATCAGCGGGTCGATGAGCCAGCGGACGGTTGGAACGAGGGCGGTCACAAAACCGATGGTGATGCCGAGGACGGCTGCAATGGCGAATCCTGTGAAGAGATTGCCCAGGCTCAGCAGGATGTCTGACTGGAAATGCTGGAACATCCACAGTTGCTGGAAACGTTCCAGAATGATCCGCAGTGGCGGGAAAAATGCATTGGTTGACTGGTCGGACAGGACCCACCAGAGCGCCAGCAGGACCACGGGGGTTCCGACGCCGAGCAGGGAGTTTCGTGCTGTGCGGTTCATTAGTGCACCACTTCCCGGAATGATTGATGCCAGTGCAGGGCCCGGCGTTCGGCGGCCCGGGTTGCTCCCTGGAAGATCAGGCCAAGTACACCGAGCACGAGGACCAGGGCGTACAGCGAGGCGTAGTCCCCGCCCGATTGTGCTTGGTAGATGCTTTGGCCGAGGCCTGGCCCGCCTCCGAGGAGGCCCGCGACGACGGTGATGACGAGGGCGGCCGGGGCGGCGACCCTCATCGCGGTTCCGATGTAGGGCATGGCACTTGGCAGGACAACCCGGAACAGGATTTCGGGCGATTTGAGTCCGTAGGAGCGTGCCGTGTCGCGGGCGACGGGGTCGGTCCCGTGGACTCCGTCTACCGTTTGCATCACGATCGGCAGCAGGCATCCGAACGCCACCAGGAACAGTGACATTTCCTGGGTTGGGCCGAAGACCAGGACGGCCAGGGGCAGGATGACGATGGGCGGCACGGGCTTGAGGAACTCAAGCACCGCCAAGGTGGCGTACCGGACCGGCTCGAAGCTGCCGATCAGGACTCCGAGCACCACTCCCGTCACGGCCGACAGGGCCAGGGCGAGCAGTGAGATACCAACCGTTGCGCCCAACGATGACCAGAAGGCACCGGTTCCGAGGATGCTGCCAAGGGCCGCAAACACCGCGGTCACTGACGGAAGCGCGGTACCTGCTACTTCTCCCATTGCCATCAGTTGCCACGCGGACAGGGCGGTCGCGATGCCGAGGGCGCTAAAGACCGCTGGCTTGGATGCCGGCTTCATAGTGAGGCTCCCATGGTCAAATACCGGTTCAGCTTCCGACGATGAGGTCAGCAGGAAGCTCGACCGGCTCCTTGAGGAACCCCAGATCGGCCAACCCTTGGTTAGCGCGCTCGATGTCGGCTTTCCGGACGCTCTCGGGCCAGTAGTTCACCGCACCGGCTTTGACGACCTCCAGCGGAGTCTTCGTGATCTCAGCGCTGACCTGCTGGGCTTCATCGATGTGCTCATTCGCGTAGGCATTGGCCTTATACATGGCTTCCTGGAACTTCTTCATCTGATCCTGCTTGGAGGTGACGGTGTTGGCACCCGCCACCCAGAGGCCGATCGCGCCCTCTTTGAAGAACTCGACGCCAGGTGATGCCAGCAGGCGGTTCCCTTCGGAAACAGCCTTGGACGTGAAGGGGGACACTAGGGACGCCGCGTCCACACGGCCTGAGTTCAGCGATTGAAGGGCCGAGGAAGGATCCAGAACCATCCAATTGACCTTGGCGGGATCACCTCCGTCGTCCTTAACCAGTTTGCTGACGGTGACTTCGAGCTGCGCCTTGCGGGCCGGCACACTGACTGATTTACCTTCGAGGTCTTTGGGGCGGGTGACCGGCGACCCCTCCGGAACCAGCAGTCCCGTGTCGTCCACCCGCATGAGATCGGCCCCGTCGGCTGCGCCGTCCTTATACCCGTCCGCTGCAGCAACGATTTTCAGCGGGACATTCTGGCTGAGGGCATTCAGGAAGGGAATGGATGGCGTGTAGGTCAGGTCGAGCTGGCCGCTTTGGGCGGCGGCGATTCCGGCCGGCGGGTTGGCGATAACGCTGACCTCGACGTTGAGGCCTTGTTCCTTGAAGTAGCCCTTGTCGCTTGCGAGGCGGATCGCGGCGTCGGAGCCAATTCCGATGGTGCCTACTTTGAGGGTGGTGTCGCCGCCGGCTGCCGGGGTGGAACTTTGTCCGCCTCCGCAGGCGGTGAGCCCAAGGGAAATGGCGGCGGCGAGTGCAAGGGGAATACTGCGTCGCATGGAAATACTCCTAGGTTTAGCGTGTGGTCAGGATGTGACGTCGTGGACTACGCGGCCGCCGCTGAGGGTGAGGACGGCAGCGTTGTGCAGGACTTTTTCGATGTCCCGGTCGTCTGGCCAGGGATCGGAGAGGAGGCACAGATCGGCTTTCATACCGGGGATCAGCGCTCCTTTGTAGTGTTCTGCCCGGTCTTGCCACGCCGGTTGAACGGTCATCGCGGCGAGGGCTTCCAGGCCGCCCAGACGCTGGGGGTCAGTGGGTGAACCGGGGGTGGTCCGGGTGGCGCGCCGGACGGCGGCGAGCACTGTTCGCCGCCAGTCGGTACTGGTCACCGGTGCGTCTGAAGCGATATTGAAGTGGACACCGGCGTCCAGGGCTGAGCGGAGCGGCTGGTGGTTCGCGAAGCGTTCTTCGCCCAGCAGCCGGCGCATCGCGTCCCCGGCCTCGGCACGGATCAAGGGATTAGTGCTGTAGCCGATGCCATGGGCTGCCATCTTCTTGAGCGTTTCGGTGCCAGTGAATGAGCCGTGAATGATGTAGTGGCGGTTCCTCGAGGAACCGTCCCTCGTGGCCAAGGCGTTCACGGCTGCGTCAGTGGCGGCATCCCCGGTGGCGTGGATTCCGGCCTGAAGTCCGGCGTCGTCAATCAACGCAAGGATCCGGTTCAGTTCGGCGACTTTATCGGCATCGTTCATGCCTTTGATGACGAGGCTGCCGTGCGAGCAGGCAGCACCATAGGGTTCGGACATCCAGGCCGTTCCACTTCGCGGTATGCCGTCGGCGAAAACTTTTACGCCCGCTATCCGCAGCTGCTGTTCAGCTATCCCCCGGTTCCAGTAGGTGGCGGCCAGACCGCTTCCCAGCCCGTGCTCCACCGCGGCGGCATTTGCACCGCCGGTGCCTGCGAACAGCATCAGGACGTTAATCCGCAGGGTCAGCTCGGTCTCCAGGGCAAGCTTCCCCAGCAGCTCAAGTGCCGCCGTCGAGCCAGCCCCGTCAAGGAGGCCTGGACTGGCAGGACCAAGTCCGGGTTCGGTCAATGAGGTGATGCCCTCGCCGTGCAGGTGCCGCTGCAGGGATAGCAGCGAGGAACGCAATGTCCCCTCCGGGAGCGGCGGCAAGGAACGCGAGAGCAACTCCATGGCACCGTCCTGCAGCAGCCCGTTCGGCTCGCCGTCGGCTGAACGGCCTACCACTCCTCCCGCTGGATCGGCTGTGGCTGCGGTTATGCCCGCCCGCCGAAGCGCCTCGCGGTTCACAGCAAGTTGATGACCCGTGCTGTCAAAGGCGACTACAGGGGCGTCCGGCCTGCAGTCCAGCAACAGGCCCGCGCCCGAGCCGACAGCGGTGTCGTCCCAGCCGTGGGCACGAATCCAACCGTCCTCTCCAACCGGAGCGGCCTCGACACGTGCCTCTACTGCCGCGCGGTCCGGCGCGGATGCACGGTCAAGTTTGAGGTAGCCAAAAGCGGCCATCGAAGCGGAGACGAAATGCAGGTGGGCGTCATTGATGCCGGGAATGACAGCCGCTCCCCCAGCGTCGATGACCCTGGTTTCAGGGCCGGTGACAGCACGCACATGCTCGCTGCCCAGGGCGATCACCTTATCGCCGCGGACGGCGATGGCATCAGCCGCCCTTCCTTGGTTCGCCGGGTCCATGGTTAGGACCTGGGCCCTGGTTATCGCCAAATCTGCCGTTTCCTGCACCTGCGCTCCTTCCGATTTGGGGCCACGAAGTGTGATCCGGATAACGCGATGAAAAAAGTATGTCGCCTGACTGGGTCACTTGACTAGGTTCTGGCGTAAAATTTTTTTCAAGGGTCCGGGCAGCGGGTGCGCCGCGGCCGCCTGGGGCCTCCGCTACCAGGGAGCATTAGGATCAAGAAGAAAAAGGGAGAGCGCTGAAAATGGCCAGAGTTTCTGCAGACACCCGGCGACTTCAATTCGTCGAGGCCGCTGCACGAGTCATAGCCAATGACGGTCTTGCCGCCGCAACTACACGGAGGATTGCGGCCGAGGCGGGCGCGAACCTTGCTGCCCTGCACTACTGCTTTCGGAACAAAGACGAACTCCTCCAGGAGGTTTACACGTTCCTGAGCCGCGACTACGCCCAGGCCCTTCCGCCGGTGAACGTGGCTGGCGGTGGGCTGGCGGACGTGATGCGCGCCCATGCACGCCGTATCTGGGAGCGCATGCTACTGAATCCGCACGAGCAGGTGACCACGTTCGAACTGCTGCTTCGCCGCTTCCGGGAAAAACCCGAGACCGAGGCCGCCGTCCGGGCGCAGAACAGGATCATGTACGAAGGCTGGATCCAGTCCACCATCGAGCTATTCCGTGACGCAGCGGCCGCGGCCGACGAGGACGTGCCCGAAAACCTCGAGCTCGTTACAAGGCTCTTCATCTCCGGAATCGACGGCATCAGCATGCAGCACCTTGCCGATCCCGACCCGGAACGTTCCGCGGCCCTGGTGGATCTTTTATCCGAAGGCCTGGCGTCCCTGCTCGTGCAAGACTCAACGCTCTCGGCCCAGTAACCCCGTTCCTTCAGGTGCCACCAGAGCCGCTCCCGAAGAAAACTTCCGAAAGGACTTCCAGCTTGAAGAACACCACAACACCCGCCTTCATCCCCGTCGGGGCTTTGGGAGAAGGATTTGCCCCCGACAGCAACGTGCTCGAGGTGCACGAGGGTCTGAACGGCCGCAGCTTCAGCCTCACCTTCTTGGAGGGACAAGAGCATGCGCTCAGGATCCTGGACAGCACCAGTCTGACCTGGGACGGCCGTACCTACGAAGCCCGCGTCACCTCCATAAGGGAAGATATCTACTTTGTGGACTTCCTTGCGGGTGAGAAGGCCAAGGAGTCAGTGAGCCTTGTCCTGGACGACGCCAACGGTCAAGTGACTTTGGTGAAAGGAGCGCTACCAGACGAACAAGCCGCTTCTCTTAGCGCCTACGACCGTGCCCGCCAAGGCATGGAACTGACTGGAGTGGACGCAACCATTCTCCACGGGTCCCTCAACGGGACACAGGGCGGGAATACACACGCTCCCACTGAGGAGCTGATTGGCCTTAGGAACCGCTACGACTACAGCCCGGAAGAGGTCTACGAACACATTTACCTGAGCGAAAACTTCTACACCTGGCGCTGCATAAAAGGCTCAGAATCCGGCCTCGCAGACACGGATCGCTGCCACTACATCGCAATATCCGACAAGCTGTACCTGTTCATCTGGCGGGAAAAAATCGTTCCCACACTCGGCGTCATCCTCATTGACCTGAAACGCATGAAAACGGACGGCAAGATCTTCGGATACAACGGCTTCGACTACTCCAGCTACAGCAATTTCCCGGTCGGAGCCAACGCCAGCGTACTGAACATAACTACTTTCTAGATATCCCATGGTGAAGCCGGAAGATATACCTGCCGCGACCTGCTGCTCCCCCAAGCGGACAGCAGCGAAGCCACCTGAACCGGATCAGACTCTCGGGTCCACCCCCGCAGAACACCCTCCGTCACACGAGGAGGTCCTGATTCCGGCCGGGACTTTCCAGATGGGCGACAATTTCGGCGAGGGCTATCCCGACGACGGCGAAACCCCGGTCCATACTGTTGAACTGGAAGCGTTCAGGATGGACACCACGGCGGTGACCAATCAACAGTTCGCCGCTTTTGTCGATGCCACGGGATACCGCACGGAAGCGGAGAACTACGGGACGTCGGCAGTGTTCCACCTGGCAGTTCAAGCCCGGCCAAGCGACGTCCTTGGTGTTGCTTCCGGGTCCCCGTGGTGGCTCACCGTTAGGGGTGCTGATTGGGCCCACCCGACCGGCCCGGGACAGCACTGGACAGACATCCCCGACCACCCTGTCGTTCAGGTTTCCCATGACGACGCAATGGCCTATTGCGGATGGGCTGGCCGGCGGCTGCCGACCGAGGCGGAGTGGGAGTACGCGGCCCGCGGAGGACTCAACCAAAAGCGCTATCCCTGGGGGAATGAGCTGCTCGGCGCTGACGGGACGCATAACTGCAACATATGGCAGGGTGCATTCCCCGCAGCAAACACTAAAGAAGACGGCTTCTTGGCAACGGCGCCGGTCCGCAGCTTCCCGCCCAATGGCTACGGGCTGTACGAGGTCAGCGGGAATATCTGGGAATGGTGCGCGGACTGGTTCCTGCCCAAGTATTACCGCAACTCAGCAGTCGCCAACCCCCAAGGGCCCACCATCGGCCGAGGCCGTGTCATGCGCGGCGGTTCCTACCTTTGTCACGACTCGTACTGCAACCGCTACCGGGTTGCGGCCAGAAGCTCCAGCACACCTGACTCGTCCAGCGGCAATTGCGGATTCCGAACGGCAGCGGACTGAATGTGACCAGTGACATCACGAAGGGCGCTGCTCCCGTCCCGCCCTCTCGCGGAAAGATCGCCGAGCGGCTGCTACCGGGCGGGACCGAACCGGACGCCCGATTCACGCTCGCTAATGAGCGGACTTTCCTGGCCTGGATCCGCACCTCACTTGCTCTCCTGGCCGGCGGTATCGCCATTGAGGCGTTCACGGCGGACCTGTTCCTTGAGCCCGTCCGCAAGGGACTGGCGGTCGTTCTGCTCCTGCTGGGCATGATGCTGAGCGCGGGATCGGCTGTGCGGTGGCTGCGGCTGGAGCGCAGCATGCGCCAGAGGGCGCCCCTTCCACTTCCGCTGATCATTCCACTGCTGGCCGCAGCCGGAGCACTGGCCGCCGCCGTCGTACTTGTCTTCATCCTTTGGCGCTGAACGCATGACGCCCAAACGGCCGCACGGGGATGCTGGCCTGCAACCCGAACGTACAACTCTCGCTTGGGGCAGGACCATGATGGCCTTGGTAACTGTTAGCGCCATCTTCCTCCGCTGGCTTCCTCATCACGGGTTGCCCATCCTCGCATTGTTCGCAGTGGCGGTAACTGCCGCCGCCGCCATCTACTTCACGCAGCGCCGCCGGTACAGCACCAGCTCCCATGGCATATTGCAGGAGAAGGTGAGCGCCGAAATAGCCGCCGTCTTGTGGACAGCCTTCGCCGGAGTAGTGCTGGGAATACTCGGAATCGCAGTCGTCCTCTCCAGCTAGGCCGGGAGGTGCTGTTGCAAATTTGTGCGTCAGGTGATCTCCGCGCCTGCTGGTGCCGGCTGAGCAGTTACTACCTGGGTGTTCGGATCGTGCTCCAGGGTAGGCCTTCCGGCCACGATCACTGTCGCCCGCTCCCATGGCCGGTCTTGAAGCAGGAAGGGAATTTCCTGTTCTTCCCACTCCCTGTGCAGCTCTTCTTCTTCCTGCGCATCTCGAGCCCTGAGGCGGCGTCGGGCTTCAAGGTTGTCACACTGCACCCAGATCGAAGCGTCGAGGAGGTCCGTCAACGCCTGGCGGGATGATCCGCTCCCCTCCACCCACACCACGGAACGTCCGGCGGGTAAAGCGATGGCACCCGGACGCTCTCGGGCCACCCAACCCGGCGGACGATAGTGGACGGCCTCGCCCCTAAGCAGGGGTTCGAGGACACCGTTACGGAGCTCATCGGCCCAGTCAAAAAACGAGAGATGCCACGCTACATCGTCCGTGTGAACGACATCCGAGTCCGGCACTTGGGCCAGTAAACGATCAACTAAGCTGGTCTTCCCTGCCCCGCTCCTTCCATCTACCGCTACAATCCAGGGGCGGTTCGGACGTAGTCCCGCCGCCGGCAGCAACCGCCGCACCAAGCCTTCCAGCGCTTCGGCTCGCCAAGGCCCCGCAGCGGGTTCGCCAACTTCCGGTTTAATATCCACTGATTACTCCGCCCCCCAATATCGGTCCCGTCCGAAGCTGCCTGATCTTGAGTTTCGATAATCACCTCGTTTAGCGCAAGCTCTTTTCGAGGTCTGAGGACAGCCCGGTGCACTTCGATACGCCCAGGAAAGGGAACTTGTGCCTGGGAGTACCGGCCGGCCAGGAGCCGTCCAGCCATTTCGGTGAATGAAGGCACTGCCGTTCCAGCGCGTCATGTAGGGTGCCTAGGACAAGAATCAGGGGGATGATGAAACGGATCGCAGTTGCGGTGCTGGCTGGAATTCTTGCCGCTGGACTCACTGGCTGTACGTATGCCGACCCCGGGCAAGAGCAAGAACTCCGGCAAGCCGAGTCCCCCGCGACTCCTAGCACTCCCTCAGCTAGGTCCAAGACGTTGGTGGGGACATTTCAGTCCCAGGCTGTCGCTACCACTGGTACAGCCACCATCGAGGTAAACGAGTCCGGCGCAATCCTGCAGCTCGAGAATATGGCGACGGGCCCCGGCGATGATCTCCGCGTCATGCTAAGTCCCGGTACTCTGACTCCCGGTGCCGGCGGGGTGTCTGTTTTGTCATCGACCAAAATGCTGGCGGTCGGCCCGTTCCGAGCTGGCGCCACCCAACGCTTTGTGATGGACTCCCAGGCGTGGGACACCATGCCGGAGCCGGTCTTGAGCGTGGTGATTTACAACTATGCCACCAAGACCGCGTACGGCACTGCCAACCTCAGCGCCCCTTTGAGTTCCCCGCCTGCGACATCTGCAAACAAGGGCTAGGTTCAATTTGAACCATGCCCACTGAGCCTGTAGATGCCGGCCGCTTCTCCCCCCTCCCGTGCTGATTGTCGTGATTGTCCAGCCAGATACGTCGACTTCATGCGCTGCCTTTGTCGCCTTTTGGACGAGGCGGCTCATCGTTTGTTGTTCGAGAGCCGGAGTCTTCATGACTGCCCTCCGCCGGATTGATTGAGGCGTCAGTTCGGCAACATGCGTGCCTAAATCCTTCTACGTGATGTTGCCGAGTCCAGGCACTTTCAGCGGGAACAGGGGGGTCAGTAGTGCACTCTTCAGCTCTTCGCTCATCTCCCTTGGAACGTCGAGGTCAACTGCCATGGCCAGAACCGACCGGCTGATGAAGTTCCGTGCTGCGGCCGCCATGGTGATGTCCACAATTTCACGGTCGCTGTAGCCCAAGTCCCGGAGCCGCTGCGTGTCCGCGTCCGTCATGGCGGCCGCGTCCGTGCAGAGTTTAACTGCATAGTCCATCATTGCTACTTCCGCCTCGGACAGACCGGCATCGTGAAAGTCTCTTGCGATGGCAAGCAGTTCCTCTTCACTCATGATGCTGAGCGTCTTTTTCCCGTGGGCCAACCTGCAGTGTGATGAGCCGATGGCTTGAGCGGCGGCCAAGGTCACCAGTTCGTACCTACGTAGCCCTAATGAGCTGCTGATGGCCTTGGTGAGCGACTCCCATGCCAGAAAGGCCTCCGGGTTCAAGCTCATGGCCTTTGTGTGGCTCGGCACGTAGCCGAGTGACCGGCGATCGTCGTCGTAAATTTGAGCGGTGAGGCCTGTTGCTTCGGCTTCAGTCGTCATTTTCAAGATGGCCATGGAAACTCCTCCGCTTGCCGGCCGCGGCGAGCAACGGTGCCGCCTCTCCCAGCACGGAGGCCCTGATTGGACCCATTGTGGTCCCGGGCTCGGGCGGATGTAAACAGTGTCAGTCCCCCTCTTTACATACCTCCAGCAGCTCGTGGTGGAACGCGACCGGCGTCGACGTCCACGGGCCAAGGTAGTTGGGCTCCGTGACAGGAACCCCCATGGAGGCGCACTCTGTAGGTGGCTGAGTGGCGTTACCCTCCCGCCGTCGGACCTATCCACGCGCTGTAGTTGCCTCCTGTTCCTCCCCCGCCGCTGTCGTCGTCCTTGCCACATCTGCGACAGCGTTTATATACGCCCCCGTCTTCGGCATGCTCAATGTGCCAATCGTGCCGAATGTTCAGCTTGCACAACAGGGCCTGGATCATGGCATCCTCCTCGCATCGCAGCTCTCTGTACCTGGAATGATGGACCCACATGGGGCTTGCGGAGCCTAGGCTCAGCGAGATAGAGCGTCTAGTAGTAGTCGCGGGTGTGGGGATGTTCAGGGTGGTCCCCATGAGCGAGCCTCCCCGACCACCGGGCACTGTGGGAATCTTCCTTCCCGCAGTAGCTGCATTGGCGGCGATACTCGCCGTCGTTCATTCGGGCCAGCCAGTGATGGCCGATTCCCCATCTGCAAAGCAGTTTCCGGATCATGGTGATGTCTTTTCCGGGGGCTTGCCCAGCTGTGATTTGGCTGGCTGCACAACGCGGCCATAAGGCTAATCATGGCCTTACGGAAGCACCAGGAGAAGAGGCAATCAGTAGGGCTTGGACCAGCCTGCGCCTACCCGGGAAGGGTGAAAAAGCTTGCCAGAGCTAGACTGAGCCGGGTAAGGACGGATTGGGGGATCCACGGCGGCTCACGCCGTCGTCCCGCTGGTCGGTCGCCGCCAGCGAACCAAGGATGTCCATGACCTTCTTTGAAGACCTGCCCGTACCCGAAGAACCGCGCCGCGGCAGGACCGTCAGATACGTTCCCCCGGCCTGGGCTGGCGCGCCGGCCCATGAGCTGCCGGCAGTTGTTCATATCGGGCAGTTCCTGCATCGCAGCCGCAGCTTTGTACTCGCCGTCGAGCTCGCAAAGGTCTATTCGACCGGCTGCTCCCTCGATCTGACATGGACGCTCCGACGGGCTGAGGAAGACGATGAAGCCTGGGCCCAGCTGAATGGGGCATTCTTCGGTCACCCTCACAGCATTCAGGCCATAGAACGACGTCCCTTCGCAGCCCTGCTCTTCGGTGTCCAATTGGCCGACGGGACCAAGGCCCGGGCCGATTCAATGCTGCACTCCCGCTATCCTCCGGGAACTGCGAAGCAGCCCGACCCGCCGATCCTCATCCTGCGAGGCAACGGTGGCAACGGAGGCGACGACGAAATGGCCGGCAAGGGCACCTTGTGGCTTTGGCCGTTGCCGCCGGATGGGGACCTCCGGCTGGTGGCCCAATGGGCAGAGCTCGGAGTTCCTGAAACTTCGATCACGATCGACGGCGGCCAGCTCCGGGCGGCCGCATCAGGCGCGCATCAATACTGGCCGGCGGAGGGCGAACAAGGATGACGGCCCTTGACAGCTTTGTCCTGACCGTGGTCTTCTCGGGGGTCTTCTTCTACGTCCTCTACGGCGTCATCCGCGCCGCCGTCCGCGACGGCATCCTGCAGGCCGATGAGCGGCGGCTCACGCACGAGGAGGAGGCCAAGGCTGAACCATGACTCCCAGGCTACTGGTGAGGCCAAACCCACGTGGGCCGGGAATCTAGTACTACAGTTGATGCATGGCTCCCAGCCGCCATCCGCTTGACGACCTGCGCGAAACCATCGGCCATCTGGCCGATCAGCTCAAGCTGCCCAGTTCGGAGCGCGTCGACGACCTGGTCGGCGATCTCATCGGCGCCAGGCCCGGGCCGGCCCGGCCGCTGTCCGAGGTGCAGGCCGAGCTCGACGCGCTGGTCGGACTGGAGACCGTGAAAGAACAGGTGCGGGCCCTCGTGGCACTGCTCCAGGTCCAGGCTCGCCGCAAGGCGCACGGCCTGCCGGAGGTGGCCACATCACAGCATCTGGTGTTCCTCGGAAACCCTGGCACGGGCAAAACCACCGTGGCGCGGCTCCTGGCCGAGATGTACCGCGCGGTCGGACTGCTGCAGAAAGGCCACCTGGTCGAGGTCGACCGTTCGGGGCTGGTGGGGCAGTACGTCGGCGCGACCGCCATCAAGACGGACCGGGTGATCCGGCGTGCCCTGGACGGCGTCCTGTTCATCGACGAGGCCTACGCGCTGGCCCCGGAGGACGGCCGGATGGACTTCGGCCCGGAGGCGATCGAGGTCCTGCTGAAGCGGATGGAGGACCACCGCCACCGCCTGGTCGTGATCGTGGCCGGGTACCCGCGGCTGATGGAGTCCTTCCTGCTCTCGAACCCCGGGCTCCGCTCCCGGTTCGCCCGCGAGATAACGTTCCCTGACTACTCCGTCGACGCACTTCAGACGATCTTCCACCAGATGCTGGCGCAGCACGAGTACATGCTGGAGCCGGGTGCCGACCAAATGCTGCGCCGCATCCTCACCGGGCTCCACGCGGGCGAAGACTCCGGCAACGCACGGTTCGCCCGCACACTGTTCGAGCAGGCGCTCAACCGCCAGGCGCTGCGGCTGTCGCTCGACGAGGAACAAAGTCTCGACGCGCTCGATCGTGAGGCTGTCATGACGCTTACCGCGGACGACATCGTCAAGGCCGCGCTGGCCTTGGGCGAGGAACCGGAGCCGGAGCCGGAACCGACGCCGGAACCGGGCCAGTCTCGTTGGTGGCGCTGGCTGGCCTGACCCTTCCGCTGCACGGGTTCCGGAGGCGCTGAACACCATGTCCAAGGGCGCCGGACCCTCGAAGTATCCCTGGCGTCACAGAGTGGACCGGGAAGGAAAGCGTTGTCAGCGAAGTCTAGTCAGCTATCCTCCCCTACGGGTCCCGAGAGTGAATCGATGAGTTTGAGTCCCCGTTTGCCCCACTCGATCTCCGTCTCCGCCCGGGCAATCAGGCCTTCATAGGTGAAGACCTTGTATTCAACAGTCCGCTGGCGGTCAGCCTCAGCAGTGGCAGCCAAGCGTTTGCTCAACATCTCGTTTGTTCCTGCCCGCAACTGGTCGATCATCTCCGCCCATTGATCGCGGCGCATCGTGTGATAGTCAATGTGGGCCTGCATATGCTCCCGTGCCGCCTTGGGTTCAGCCCACTCCAGGTAGGCAGCCTTAAGGTGCACGGGGTCGCGCTCACGGGAATACTCCACCGGCTCACGCATCCATGCCCGGAACGCGGCCCGCCCTTCTTCAGTGATGCGGTACTGCGTCTTCTTTCCCCGGGGGCCCCACGAAACCTCCTCCGCTTGCAGCAGACCTTCCTTGGCCATCTTCCGCAGCTCAGGATAGATCTGCGAATCAGGCGCATGCCAGACGAAGGCAACCGAAGACTCGAATCGTTTTGCCAGGTCGTAACCGGTCATTGGCTCGACGGAAAGCAAAGCCAAAAGCGCGTAACGCAAACTCACAGTAGGTTCCCTTCAAGGTCTTGCTAATAACTATATCGATAGATAGTCTGTGACCCAAGCCACCAACTATGGACATAGATAGTTGCGGCGTTCCCCAAAGATTCTTCATTCGCCTGGCATGCGTAAGACACGTCCGCCGGCACCGGAAAGAGGTCAAAGATGACTGTGCTCCAGTCCAGTAGTTCCACCACCGCTAAAGTCCTCGGCCACCCGCTGAATGCGTGGTACGTCGCTGCTTGGGACCACGAGGTTACGCGCAAACCCATGGCCCGCACGATTGCTGACCGGCCGCTGGCGCTTTACCGCACAGAGGACGGCAAGGCCGTTGCTCTCGCGGACGCGTGCTGGCACCGTCTGGCGCCGTTGTCCATGGGGAAAACAGTCGGCAAGGACGGCATCCAGTGTCCGTACCACGGCATCGTCTACAACTCTGCCGGCCGCTGCGCGTCCATGCCGGCACAGGAGACCATCAACCCCTCGGCCACTGTCCCCTCCTTCCCCGTCGTGGAACGCCATCGGTTTGTGTGGGTGTGGCTGGGGGACCCGACCCAGGCCGACCCCGATCTTGTCCCCGACATGCATCAGATGGACAGCCAGGAATGGGCCGGCGACGGGGAGACCATTTTCGCTCCCTGCAATTACCAGTTGGTCCTGGACAACCTGATGGACCTTACGCATGAAGAATTCGTTCACGCCTCCAGCATCGGCCAAGACGAGCTCAGTGAATCCGACTTCGTGGTCACGCACGATGACCGAACAGTCACCGTGTCCCGGTGGATGCTCAACATCGACGCCCCTCCGTTCTGGCTCAAGAACATGCGGGACAAGTTCCCCGGGTTCGAAGGCAAAGTGGACCGCTGGCAGATTATCCGCTTCGAGGCGCCCTCTACTATCCGCATTGACGTCGGCGTCGCCAAAGCCGGCACCGGCGCGCCCGACGGCGACCGCAGCCAAGGTGTCAACGGCTACGTCATGAACACAATCAGCCCGGAAACTGCCAAGACCTGCCACTACTTCTGGGCCTTCATGCGCAACTATCGGCTGGACAGCCAGCTCATCACCACCCAACTTCGCAACGGCGTGCACGGCGTGTTTGGGGAGGACGAGGCGATGTTGAAGGCCCAGCAGGAAGCCATCGACGCCAACCCCGATTACGAGTTTTACAACCTGAATATCGACGCCGGCGGCATGTGGGTCCGTCGGCTGATCGAGCGCATGCTCCAGGCAGAGGGCCGCCTGGCAGCGGCCCTCTGAACAGCCAAGGACTCAAGGAAAAAGACTATGGCAGCAACCAACAACGAAGTCTGGCAGTCCGCAACGGTGGTGGCCATCTCGGATGTGGCCGCGGGAATCCGGCGCATTGAACTGGAACCGTCAGCACCGAAGCATGCGGAGCCCGGATCCCACATCGACCTCCTTGCCACTATCGACGGCGGGCAGGAGAAACGCTCCTACTCAATAGTGGAATCCAAGGACCTCGGGAAGACCCTGGTCATCAGCGTCTTCAAGGCACCCGTTTCGCGGGGCGGATCGGTCTACATGCACACGCTCAAGCCGGGTGACACACTCCGCATCACGCAGCCCCTGCAAAACTTCCCGCTGCGGGTCGGGGCAGAGCGGTACGTTCTGCTGGCCGGCGGCATCGGCATCACCGCGATCATGAACATGGCGGCGGTGCTTCGCAACGTCAAGGCCGACTACACCCTGGTCTACGCGGGGCGGACCCGGGCTGCTATGGCCTATCTGCAGGACCTGCAGGAGATCCACGGGGCCCGGCTGCAGGTCCACGTCGACGACGAGGGAAGCAGCTTGGACGTGAACGCCTTGGTGGGGGGAATCGACCCGGGCACCGAACTCTACATGTGCGGACCTATCCGACTGATGGATGCAGTCCGCCGCAGCTGGACCGAGCGCGAACTGGCGCTGCCCGACTTGCGCTACGAAACGTTCGGAAACTCCGGCTGGTACGACCCGGAGGAGTTCGTCGTCCGTATTCCACGGCTTGGCATCGAAGCAAAAGCCGGGCAGGGCCGCTCCATGCTCGAAGCACTCGAGGACGCCGGCGTGGACATGATGTTCGACTGCCGCAAGGGCGAGTGCGGCCTGTGCGAGGTGCGCATCCTGAACTTGGACGGCGCCGCCGTCGACCACCGCGACGTTTTCTACAGCGAACGGCAGCAACACGCTGCAGAAAAGATGTGCTGCTGCGTTTCACGGGCCGTCAGCTCCCCCACAGGTTCCCGTACAGACGCCAATTCTTCTGCCACCCCTGCCGTTGTCACCATCGACGTGTCCTAGACACACTCTGATCTCCCCATCAAGGCTGCGCACCTCGTGCAGCCACAACAGCTAAAGCTCCCGAGGGAGCCTCCTAGGTTTCAAGGAAGACGCCATGGATCTGCGTGAACGCATCAACAACTCAAAAATGTCGCCATATCAGTGGGCCATCATCGGCCTGTGTGTCCTGCTCAATGCTCTCGATGGCTTTGACGTACTCGCAATGGCCTTCACCGCGAACGGCGTCACCAAAGAGTTTGGTCTTACCGGCTCCGAACTAGGCGTCCTGCTCAGCGCGGGGCTCGTGGGTATGGCCGTTGGTTCCCTTTGCCTCGCACCAATGGCTGACATCGTTGGACGGCGCCCGATGATCATCGCCTCAGTGGGCGCGGCAGGTGCCGGCATGCTGCTGGCAGCAACGGCGAACAACATGGCGGAGCTGGGCATCTGGCGTTTCCTGACAGGACTGGGTGTTGGTTGCATCCTTGCCTGCACCAACGTCATTGCCAGCGAATACTCCTCCAAAAAACGCCGGGGATTGACCATCAGCATCTACACGGCCGGATACGGCATCGGAGCGACGCTTGGAGGCGCCGCAGCAGTTTCCCTCCAAAGCCAATACGGCTGGCGCTCCGTCTTTGTTTTCGGCGGCATCTGCACGCTCAGCATCCTGGCCGTCCTGCTGTTCCTCCTGCCCGAATCCGTGGACTTCCTCGTGACGAAGCGGCCCCGCAACGTCCTGGACCGCCTCAACCGGATCGCACGCAAGACCGGTCATCCCGAAGTCGACGCCCTCCAAAACGCCCAAACCGTCGTCAAGGCAAAAACCAACCCCTTTTCCGACCTGCTGACCCCCGCCAACCGGCGTTCCACCCTTCTGCTCTGGGTAGCGTTTTTCACCACCATGTTTGGTTTCTACTTCGTCAACAGCTGGACCCCGCGTCTCCTGGTCACCGCAGGCATGACGGAAAGCCAAGGCATTACCGGAGGCCTGATGCTGACCCTGGGCGGCATCTTTGGCTCGGTCCTCTACGGCGTCCTCGCCACCAAGTGGAACAGCAAGATGGTCCTCGTGGCCTTCACGGTGCTCTCCGCCGTCATGATCGTCGTCTTCATCTCTTCCGCGTCAGTGATCCTGCTCGCCCTGGGTGCAGGGGTCCTCGTCGGGATGCTGATCAACGGCTGCATCGCCGGGCTCTACACGCTTGCTCCTGCCCTCTACCCCGCATCGGTCCGCAGCACAGGCGTCGGATGGGGTATCGGCATCGGACGAATCGGAGCCATCATTGCCCCGCTGATCACCGGCGCCCTCCTCGATGCATCCTGGTCCGCCGTACAGCTCTACCTCGCCGTCGGTGTCGTCGTACTCATCAGCGCCGTCGCCGTAGGAATGATCAGGTCCAAAAAACCCGTCACGAGCGCACCCTTTGAGGAGCTCACCGAAGTCTGAGCATGGTCGACTGCCGTGCCCTCACTTCAGGGGGCCCGGCAGTTCATCGTTGTGCCGAACGCGCTTTTCGCTCGGCGCTACCAGCCGTTGTGGCTTCGCAGCGCACCACGAGCGAGGCCTGGGTCGCCGCGACGAGCGCAGCCATCGTCGACTTCCCCAGCAACGAAACCGCCTTCGGCAAACCCGGCCTTTAGACTGCGCGGATCGAAATGAGCTCGTAGACCGTGGCCGAGCTCATCGCCGGCCCGCGGCAGGTCAGTTGGCGCGGCGGGGCGGGCTGGGCCTGCAGTTCGACGTCGACACGCGCCGGGTGCGGCGGTCGGCCGGTGATGCGGATCCGCCAGTGATCGCCGTCGCGGGAGGTCTCGACAACCCTGTAGTCATTCCGGCCGGCCGGGCCGAAACGTCCGAGCGTGGCCGCGACAGCGGCCTGCTGTGCTGGGAAGAGATCAGTATAACCGCGCAAATATTCGGAGTGGATACGGCCGGCGAGGTGTTCTTCGATCGTGGCGACGGACGACTCAGCGTCCAGATTCCCGTAGTACACACCGTCGGGCGCGACAACGACATTGCCTGCGAACCTGTCACCGCCTACATGCGAGCATTCCCACACCAGCTCCGGCCAGCGCTGACTCAGCGCACGTCCCACGGGCCGTCCCCATACGGCACAGCATTGGTCATGTTGACTGTGGGTGCAGACCAGGATGACGGGCGGATGGCCGAGCGTTCCGGGGAGGCTGAGGGCTGTGGCAATCTCCGCGAGATCCTCATCCTTGTCCCACGTTCCCCATCGCTGACGATACTCGCCCGATTCCTGATGGTGCAGTACTGCCCAATGGCTCTGCCCCTCACGGCGGCGGGGGCCGGGCCGTCTCACCAGCAGCACCCGCGCCCGCGCCGCTTTCGCGGCGGAGAGCACAATAGCTTTGGTCTCAGGCTCGAGATCAAGCCCTTCGAAGCCATTCAGAGGCCACCCGCCCCGGTACTCGATGAGGACCCAGACGACGCCATGCGACGCTGTGCCCGCAATCGGATCGCTGCGCAACCGGGCGCTTTCACAGCAGAAAAAGCGCTCCGTGGCCGCCACTGCGGCGAACTCACTGTCTGGGTCACTGTTCAACGGGAACGAGGACCCCCGCGCGCAACAGCCTTTCAACAAGTCCGACGCCGAGATCACCCGCGCTGTGGACCTCGCCGTCCAGCGCGCACATCACAGACGGCAAATCGGCTTCCGGGAAGTCGAGCCAACCCACGCGCGTGCTCAGGCGCAATCCCTCCAGCCGTGCTTCCAGTGCATCGCGAAGCCGCACCGCAGACTTGGGGCTTAAGCCTTCGACGGCCGCGAGCTGGGCCAGCGGTCCCAGCGGCGCGGGGCGTCCCTGTCCTCGCCGGGTGCGGTGGAACAATGCAGTGGTATCAGCCTCAGCGAGGGCAGCCGCCAGTCGCCCACGGACGACGTCGATCTCCCCATTTGGCCCGTCCACGCCCAAGGGCAATGTACGGCGCATCTCGGGATCGTCGCACAGCGCTGCGAGCGCGGCCTGTGCGAGCTGTTCGGCCAATGCGTAGCGGGTCCAGCTGTGGATTCCAAGCGTGAGGTGGATGGAGACCTCGCCCTGCGCCTGGGCAGCATGCAACCAGCCACGCGGCAGGTAGAGGACATCCCCGGGCTCCAGCACCGTATCGATATAGGCCTCCCCTTTCGCTGCCTCGGCCACGGTGGACCGGCGATCAGTCCAGGGTTGGTCACGCAACGGGTCCGTGTGAACCGGCTCGTGAATGATCCAGCGCTTTGTACCCTCGATCTGCAGAACGAAGACGTCGTGCACGTCATAGTGATCGTCAAACCCACGGTTTTGAGGCGGCGTGATGTAGGCATTGGCCTGCACCGGATGTCCGAGCTCGGTGCTCAGCCTGCTGCTGAAGTCCGATACAGGCTCCCAGGTGCGGTGCAGTGCCTGCAGCACGAGCGTGGCACCGTCCGCGAATTTGCGCCAAAGCGCTGTGTCGTCCAGCTGGTCAGAGATAGTGGCGCCGACCCCCGCGGATGAGGTGAATGATGAGTCGGGAAATGTCGTGCCGCCCTTGGCGACGCGGAGAAAGGGTGTGCGCAGTCCACGGCGCGAGACCAGTTCGTCGACGGCCGCGGCAGAGAACAGATCGGCGAAGTCGCTTGCGCCACGGGTGAGCAGGGCTGTGCGCCCCCAGACGTCGTCGGCGAACCTTTTACGGCCAATCTCAATCAGGCGTGTCTCCAGGACCCCGCCGCTTTCCAAGGCGTCGGGGTCCTGAAAGTCCGTACGGGTGGTGCTCAAAATTCAGATGCCCCGTTCTGCGGCTCCCCCATCCGCTCCGCCGTCGGCACCGCTGTCAGCCCCACCATCGGCTCCCCCATCCGCTCCGCCGTCGGCACCGCTGTCAGCCCCACCATCGGCACCGCTGTCAGCTCCTCCGTCGGCACCTCCATCATGCATGCCGGGGACGCCGGCCGCGCCACCGTCCGCGGGCCCTTCCTGCTGGTTTGGATCCTGCTCTGGACTGGTCATGCTTCCTCCCGAGAATCGAATCGCTAGAATCAGCTCCGTTACTGGCACCTGATTACTCAACCGGGCGATCCTTCATCGGCACCGCCCGTGATCACCCTAACGGCATGGGCCAGCCCTGGGAACACCTTCTTTTACAACTCAGGTAGCTTCAGAACTGGGGTCGCCGTCGTGGTGGCCTTTACCATTCCCACCCCTGAAGGGTCATGGAGCCGCCCTGAATCTATGCCGGCGGGCAGCTGCAGCAGGACTCATGATCCCACTCTGGGCCAGGGGCATCCCCCGCCGCTCCCGCGTCTGAGTCTCAACCACGGGCCGGTCGTCCAATCCCTTGGCTCGGTACGCTTTCGCCAAGTACACACAGGCTTGCGAACACACTCCTAAGCATGCTTATCATGGGTTCAGTCGAATGGGGATTTGGCTGTGAGGGGAGTCGAAAAGGTGCGCTCAGCGAACTGGGCGCACCTTTTTCGTGCCCTCACGCGTGTCCGCCATCTACCGACCCCTACTTGTGTAAATTCCGCTCTGATGCTGCGGAGTTGCGTCCGGGAATCTTGGCGGCACGGTCCTAGACTTTCGGCATGCACCCCTTAGTGGCAATCGGCCTGGTGTTCCTCGCCGCGATTGCCTGGACGGTCACCGTCCTGACCACGCTGATTGTTCTGGTCAAAGCCCGGCGCCGGCCGCCCGGGGAAGTCAGGCGCGCAGTCCATAGTGCGGAGGTCCAAAGCGTCGATGAAAGGGCGGCTTAGACATGACCGGGTGCGCCGGCGCTGCGACCCTACCGCAAGGCCGCGCGCAGCCTTTCGGCGAGATCTTCGAGGGATGCGCGCCATTTTGGTTCGTCGGCGTCATCCCACAGCTCGGCCAGCTCGGATTCCTCCCCTGCCACCCGGCCTACCGCCTCCAGTGCAAGCTCCACGTCCTCGGCGGTGAGCTCGGCCCCGTGAGCGGTTACCCAGTCAGCAACGTTTTCCGGCAGGTCCCCTGACGCGCTGCCCTGGCAGGCTGCAATGATGTCGGCGGCGGCGACATTTTTGCTCTCGCATAACCCGATACTTGATCGAATATCCATTATCGGCATTCAAACAACGGCAGTAGAAGTAGCTGCGAGAATTTAGGGGTTGTAGGAAGTGGGTGCGGTTCCGGGTTTCGTTTCTGGTGCTGGTGGATCCGGGCTGACGCGCGAGTTACACGGCCCATGCTGGATGGCTGGGCGCGCACAAGCCAGAACCAGACATGCGATTAGGAACAGGGACCACGGAATCAGTCTTGGGAACCCTGGATCTTGGTTCAAGACTCACACGCATTCATCACAGGATACGGACCCGCGGCCCCTTGATCTCCACCTCGATGAGCTTGACACGTTCGTCAGGGGTGTTGTTTGGCCAGTGGAAGACCAGGTAGTCCTGTCCTTTGGCGGTACGGAGGATCATGCCGTGGCCGCCGTTGCTGGTCCACAGGGGCCGGTCGTGCTGAAGCCAGGGCCCCGTAATGGATCCACTTTCGGATTCGGCGACGCCCATCGCGTATCCGGCCTCGCCGTGGCTCGACCACAGCATCAGCAGCGAGCCCTCGGGCGATCGGATGAGAAATGGACCGTCGGTGAACAAGGGGTCCTTGGCAAGGTTCAGGCCCGCTGGTGGTTCGACCCCCTTCGGGAACTGCAGTGGCCTGCTCCAGGCTGCCGATGAAGCTGCGAACAACAGGATTGGCTCACCGATGCCAGCTTTCAGGTCCTGTGTCAGGCGGAGCGCGTACATCTCGCCGTCAGAGATCCCTGGCTTGTCAGCTGTCCCCTCCGCGCCGCGGCTGTAGACCAACCAGGGGGCAGAGTCCTCAGCAATGAAGAGTGTTCCGTCGAGGCTTGGCTCAGACGCCGACGTCACGGGTCCATCGCTCCACGGCTCGTAAGGGCCTGTGGGGTGGTCCGCGACCAGGACTGAGACTCCGCGGGGGCGTGCGCCGGTGGCGGTGGCAAATGTGGCAAACATGAAGAACCGCCCGTTAAGGGAGTGGACTTCCGGCGCCCAGTACTGGGTGTCCGCCCAGAAGCCTTGCGGAGGGCGGAACGCGGCAATGGGGCCGTTCCAGCGCTCGAGATCATCGCTGATGTAGCAGTCGAAACCGGTCGCGGGGCCTCCCCAGACGTTCTTGTCGGTCGTCCCGAAAAGGACGAACTCACCTGGAGACGGCTCCAGGATGAACGGATCACGCATCCGAATGTCCTCAAGGCGGAGTTGTTCAACGGGCATTTGCGTTCCCTTCGTCGGCTTGGCGGCTCACCGCGTCCGGGCACCCGGCCGGCGTGCACCGGACACCAGTCTTGCCGTCTTCGGCAACCGTTTGGAGCACCACTTTCGCCCAATGGAAACTTTCGCCAACGGAGCCGGGCCAGCGAAGCGTGCCCGAGCAGGCCATGCGCACCTCCCCCAGTGGCGGCCCCTCCCCGATGTTTAGGGGCCAGCGCTTAGGTGCTTCCTGGAAGCACCAGATTCCTCGTAAGCGTGAACATTTCGGGCAGTACTCCCGTCTCATGAATACCCGCGCATGCCGGCTTAAGTCCGCTAGCGGAAGTGGCTGTGAGAGCTCCCGTTCAAAGCAGTGTGGCTGCTTTCCTAACTTCGGGTTTGGGGTTTGCATGAGGAAGGGGCGGCTAAAGCTTGGTGATGGAGGTCCTCAGGTAGAGGTTCTGGAGTTGGAGCTGTTCCTCCAATGAACGGATGCTTTTGAGGCGGGCTCTGGTGTGTTCCGTGAGGACCAGGCCGAGGAATACGGCCATTGCAGCGTTCGTCAGGAAGTATCCGTAGCTCCCGGGTAGCGCCGCAGCCAAGTAAACAGTGCTTCCAGCGGAGATCAGGATGATTGATGGAACAGCGTGGAGTGCTCTTTCCAGGCCGCGCCGCCGCTCGAACAGTTCCGTTGTCCAGTCACTGAATAGACTGGCAAGGGGAAGAGTCCCTGTCTGGACGGCATACCGCAAACAGCGCATTTGGTCTTCCGACAGCGCAGAGGCAGGCTTCAAAATCGGTGAGGGAACCAGAACGAAAAGGAACAATCCGCAGAAGAGTGGCAGGTTCCCCCAGAGCAGATCCCAGTACACAGTTCCGGGCCGCGCATCTGCCTGCCACGCCAGCCACAGGGGAATCAGGAACACGTTGAGGAAGACGAGAGCCGGCAACAACCGGCGTCGGCACTCCGGCCACATACCGGTTGTCACTCGTCACCATCATGGTCTCGCGGCGCCGAACTAAGGCACACGCCTTCCCAGTCGCCGTACATTCTGCGACCGTGCCCGGCATACGAGAGTAACCAGACAATTCTTGAGTCGGGCGACTTAGCGTCAATTTTTGCTTTTTCGACGTGCCCGTCCGGGTACTGGACGTCCACGTCTGCGCCGACGTGAAGTTCCGACCAATTTCGGGTGGCATACTGCGTCTCAGGATGTGACTGCGTGCTTCTCGTGTGGCTCATTGTTGCCCGCTTCCTCGTCGACCGGCAGGAACGCTTGGTGTCTTCCGGTCAGGGCTGAGAGGTAAGAGATTCAAGCGTGGCTCGTGCCCCGCCCTCGTGGAGTTTGTTCAGCGCTTCGGTGTAGGCCTGGACGAACAGCTCGTTGTCGATCAGGTCTCCGAAGATTTGTCGGTTGGAGATGAACGCCAGGGGTTCCTCGCGCTGGCGCGCGGCCGCTGCCATCAGCGGTTCTTTGAGCCGGTCGACGACGTCGATGATGTTTCCTTGCTCGTCAACGCCTTCGGCGTAGCGGGCCCAGCTGGCCACGATCGCGGCCGAGCGGTGTATGTCCCCGCCCTGTTCCAGGTTGGTGTTGATGACAGGCAGCAGCCATTTGGGGATGCGGTCGGAACTTTCGGCGCACAGACGGGCGAGGGTGTCCCGAATGTGCTCATTGGAGAAACGGTCAATGAGGGTTTGCTTGTAGCTGTCGAGGTCTATTCCCGGCACGGGCTCCAGGGTCGGGGTTGCTTCCTTGTCCATGTAGTCCAGCAGGAAGCGGGCAAACAACGGGTCTTGGGCAGCTTCGTGGGCGTAGGTGTAGCCGGCGAGGTGGCCGAAGTAGCATATGCCTTGGTGGCTGGCGTTGAGCAGGCGGAGTTTCATGAGCTCGTAGGGTTCTACGTCGGCAACGAGTTGGACACCGGCATCCTCCAACGGGGGCCGGCCGAGACTGAATTGGTCCTCGAGGACCCATTGTTCGAAAGGTTCGCAGACGACCGGCCAGGCGTCCTCGACACCATATTCGAGTGATGCGGTCTGCCGGTCCTCGTCGGTGCTGGCGGGGGTGATGCGGTCGACCATGCTGTTGGGGAATGGGACATTTTGCCGTACCCACGCGCCAAGTTCTGAGTCTTTGAGGGCAGCAAAGGCGGTGAACATCTCGCGGGCAACGTTGCCGTTGCCCTGGATGTTGTCGCAGGACATCACGGTGAAGGGGGCAAGTCCGCGCTGCCTTCGGCGGGCGAGGGCTGCTGTGATGAGACCGAAAGTCGTCCGGGGCGTGGCTCCCGGTTGAAGGTCATGGACCACGTCGGGGTTGTCCGCGTCGAATTCTCCGGTGACGTGGTGGAAGTTGTAGCCGCCTTCGGTCACGGTCAGCGAAACGATGCGGATGGCGGGCGAAGCCATCTTCTCAATCACTGCTTCCGGGTCGTCCGGGGCGAAGAGGTAGTTGATGATGGAGCCAATGATCCTGCCATGTCTGATGCCGTCGGCGTGCTTCACGGTGAGGGTGTAAAGGCAGTCCTGGCTGTCCATGACCTTCTTCATGTGAGCGTCGCCGGGCAGGACCCCGACTCCGCAGATGGCCCAGTCCAGAGCTTTTCCGGCATTCATGAGCCGGTCCAGGTACATGGCCTGATGCGCGCGGTGAAAGCCGCCGACTCCGAAGTGGACGATGCCCTCTGTCAGTTGTGACCTGTTGTATGCAGGCTGGCTGACCGGGCCGGGAACATCGGGCAGGGTGTAGTTTTTCAGGGGTTGCATGGGTGCGCCTACGCTTCGAGGAAGGGCGATGGGATTGCCAGCGGGCCGAGCTCGGCCGGTCCCGGTGGGTTGGCGCCCGCCCGGGAGCAGGTGATGCCGGCTGCTTTGTTCGCGTGGCGGGCCAGGGAATGGAGCTCGTCCTGGCTAATCCTGTGGAGTCGCTCCCGGCCAGCTGCGCCAAGTGCGTCCAGCTGCGCCAGCCCGGAGATCAGTGCGGCCATGAAGGAGTCTCCTGCTCCGACGGTGTCCGCTACGGTGACCGTTTCGCCGGGGATGTCCACCCTTCCGGACCGGCTGAGGAGGACGGGTCCGTTGGCGCCGCGGGTCAATGCCACCAGGGCCGGCCCCAGAACCAGCCATGCGTTCATTGATTCCTCCAGGGTCCTGTCGGGGTAAAGCCAGAGCAGGTCCTCGTCGCTGGCCTTGACGATGTCGCTGGCGGCAACAAAGTCCTCTGCCTGTTTCCTGGCGGCTGCTTTGTCCGGGCTGATTGCCGGTCTGCAGTTGGGGTCGAAGCTGATGGTGGCGTGATGGCGGGCACCGTCGAGCAGGCCCATCACCGATTTGCTGCCCGGATGCAGAACCGTGGCGATGGATCCGGTGTGGACGTGCAGGGAGTTTTCCGCCGCTGCCAGGGCCGGGATGGAGGCTCCGTTGATGTCCCAGCTGATGGCGAAGGTGTACCGGGCGGCTCCAGTGTTATCTAAGGTCGCCACAGCTGTTGAGGTGGGTTGGGTTCCCCCGACGATGGTTTCGACACCGTTGTTCTCGAGGTGCTTGGCGATCAACTGGCCGTACGGGTCCTCGGCGAAGTGGGTGACGAGTTTGGTGCGAAGGCCCAGCCGGGCGCAGCCGACGGCCACATTCAGGGGGCTGCCGCCCGGGTGCGTCTCTAATGCTGTGCTCCCTTGGCGGGGGTTTTCGATGATGTCGACGAGTGCTTCCCCGATGACAGTGACCAGGGCTTTGCTGTCGGAGAGATTCGGTTCCGTGCCGGTCCCTTGTGATGACATGGCTGCTTCCTCGCAGGTCGGTGCTTTGATGTGGCTGGGTATTGCTTTTGGGCTACCGGTTCAGCGGCCCGGGTAGACGACGGCTTTGAGCTGGCCGGGCTGCTTGCCGGCTTTGAGTGCCTCCTCGGACTCGGACAGTCTGAATCTGCCGGTGACAAGGATGTCGAGGTCCACTTTCCCGTCGGCGATGAGCTGGATGGCCAGCGGCCAGGTGTTGGTGTAGCGGAACACCCCGGAGAGCCAGATCTCCCGGTTCTGGATGAACGAGACGGGGAGTTCGACGTCGTCGGCCCCCAACCCCACGAGGATGACCCGGCCGGCCGGTGCCACGGCCTTGATGCCGGAGCGAACTGCCTGGGGTGCGCCGGAGGCGTCGATGAACGCATCGACGTCGAGCCCTTCCACCGTGTCGGTCCTGGCGTTGAGTGCGTGGGTGGCGCCGTGTTCGAGGGCGAAGGCGAGCCGGTCTTCGGCGATGTCACTGATGTAGATTTCGGTGGCGCCGAAGGCCCGTGCGGCCTGGGCGGCGATGATGCCGATGGGCCCGGCGCCGGCAATCAGGACCCTGCTGCCGGGCCTGATCTCCGCCCGCTCGCAGGCCCACAGGCCCACGGAGAGCGGTTCGATCAGGGCGGCGGCTTCGTCGCTGACGCTGTCCGGTATGTCGTAGGCGAAGTCGGACTGGATGGTGACGTATTCGGCGAAGGCGCCGTCGATAGGAGGGGTGGCGTAGAACTCGATGTCCGGGCAGAGGTTGTAGCGGCCGGCTTTGCACTGCTTGCACTTCCGGCAGGGGCGCTGGGGTTCGACGGCGACGCGCTTCCCGATGCGGCCGGGATCCACGGCGCTGCCGACGGCGGCGATCCGGCCGGAGAGTTCGTGGCCCAGGATCAGCGGGTGGTCCACCACGTACGGGCCGATCCGGCCGTGCTCGTAGTAGTGGACGTCGCTGCCGCAGACACCGACGGCGGCAACCTGCACCAGGACCTGGTCGGCGTCGAGCTGCGGGAGGGGCAGGGTTTCCATGGCCATGTCGCCCTGGCTCTTGAGGATATTAGCGCGCATGGTGGCGGGCAGTCCGGAACCGGTGGCGAGTGATTGTGCGGTTGTTGTTGTCATCGAAGTTGTTCCTTGAACGAGTGTGATGGGGACCGGAGGGTTATTTCACGGCGCCGAGGGACAGACCCTGGACCAGCTTGTCCTGGGCGGCAAAACCCGCGAACAGCACCGGCAGGGAGATCACGACGGCGGCCGCGCAGCCCTGGGCGAGGAACAGGCCCTGGCCGGAGACGAAGCCGGTGAGGAACACCGGGGCGGTGCCCGCAACCACGCCGGTGAGGACGCGGGCCAAAAGCAGTTCGTTCCAGCTGAAGATGAAGCAGATCAGGGCGGTAGCGGCGATGCCGGGCATCGCCACGGGGGCGATGATCTTGCGCAGGATGAGCAGCAGGTTGGCGCCGTCGATCTGGGCTGCTTCGAGCATTTCCTCGGGCACTTCGGCGAGGAAGGAGCGCATCATCCACACGGCGATGGGCAGGTTCATGGACGTGTACATCAGGATCAGGAACCAGATGTTGTCCAGGGCCCCGACGGTCCGGGCGAAGAGGTACAGCGGCAGGATCGCCGCGACCACGGGCATCATCTTGGTGGAGAGGAAGAAGAACATCACGTCGGTCCACTTCTTCACCGGCCGGATGGAGAGGGCGTACGCGGCCGGGAAGGCCAGGAGCAGCACCAGGACCGTGGACAGGATCGAGGCGGTGGCGGAGTTGATCAGCGATGGCCACGGGCTGACGCCGGAGGTTTCGCCGAAGAACTCCCGGTACGCGTCCAGGGTCAGATTCGCGGCGATCGAGGGCGGGTTCGTTGCGGCGTCGGTCTCGGAGTGGAACGAGGTCAGGAGCATCCACAGGACCGGGACGGCGAAGAGCAGCGCGAGCAGCCAGGCGGCGATGCCGGCGGCGGTGTTGTTGCGGGTGGGGTCCATGCGTGCCTTGCCGCGACGACGTGGAGAGCGGCCGGTGTTCAGCGCGGTGGGGCCGGGAGGTGTGTTCTGCGGTGCAGCGGGGGTGAGGGTGCTCATCGTGCTGCCTCCTTCTTGAAGAGTGAAAAGACGGTGCGGAGGGCGAAGGTCGCCACGATGATGGTGCCGATGACCACCACGACGCCGGCGGCCGATGCCAGGCCGTATTCGTTGGCGAAGTAGAACGTCTGGTAGATGGCGTAGGGCAGGTTGGCGGTGCCGAGTCCGCCTGCTGTCAGGGTGAAGACGGCGTCGAAGTTCTGCACGATGTAGATCGCGCCCAGGAGTCCGCCGAGCTCCAGGTACTGGCGCAGGTGGGGCAGCGTCAGGTGGCGGAAGATCCCCCAGGGGGTTGCGCCGTCCATCTGGGCGGCCTCGACGGTGTCCATGGGGCGGGACTGCAGGCCGGCCAGCAGGATGAGCATCATGAACGGCGTCCACTGCCACACCAGGGAGAGGATCACGGCCATCATGGGTGCCTGCGAGAGCAGGTCCAGTTGCGGCGCCGGGGCGCTGCCGAAGAGGGACCATACCCAGGTGAGGACGCCGTTGATCAGCCCGTATGTGGGGTTGAGCAGGGCGTGCTTCCAGATCAGGGCCGCTGCCACGGGAACCACCAGGAACGGGGCGATCAGCAGGGTCCGGGCCAGGCCTCGGCCGATGAACTTCTTGTCCAGCAGCAGGGCCAGTCCCAGGCCGATGAGCAGGCTGATCAGCACCACGGACACGGTGAGGAGGATGGTGGTGAAGATCGCCTGCCGCAGGTCAGGGTCGGTAAGGACGGTGACGTAGTTTTCCAGGCCGGCGAAGGCGGTCTTGTCCGGGCTGAGGCTGTTCCAGTTCATGAACGAGATGACCAGCGTCACCACGAACGGAAGCTGGGTGACCAGGATGAGGAAGACCAGGGCCGGGAGCAGCGGTGCACGCCGTGCCCAGGCCAGGGCTCGTTCGCGCGACTTGGCGTCTCGTGAAGGTTTGGCTGCATTGTGTCCCGTGCGGGAGATGCGCGCCGTTGCGGTAGTCATGATGTTCTCCTGCGTTTCGGTTAGGGCTGCTTGTACTTGTTGCCGACCTTTTGGGCGGCTTCCTGGCCCTTAGCCAGCGCGTCAGCCACACTGCCTTGGCCGGCGATGGCGGAACTGACGCCCTGGGAGACGTTGGTGCCCAGGGCAGCGAATTCGGGGATGCCGACAAACTGAATGCCGACGGCGGGGCGTTCCTGCGCACCGGGGTTCTTCGGGTCGGCGTTCTCGATGGCGAAGCGTTCAGCTTCAAAGAACGGTGCGGCCTTCTGGAACTCGGCGTTTTCGTAGGTGGAGATGCGCTTGCCGGAGGGGACCTTGGCCCAGCCAAGCTCGGAGGCGACGAGTTCCTCGTAGTCCTTGGAGCTGGCCCAGGCGATGAACTTCTCGGCAGCGTCCTGTTTCTTGGACGCGGCCTGCATGGCCCAGGACCAGGTCCACAGCCAGCCGGAAGAGGCGGTTTCCTTCACCGGTGCCTGGGCGTAGCCGATCTTGCCCTTCACCGGGGAATCTTCGGCTTCCAAGGCGCCGGCGGCGGAGGTCGCGTCGTACCACATGGCCACGTTGCCCTGGCTCATGTTGTTCAGGCACTCGGTGAACCCGGCTTGCGCGGCTCCTGCTTCGCCGTGTTCGCGGACCAGTTTGGTGTAAAACTCCACGGCTTCGGTGAACTCCGGGGAGTTGACCTGGGCGTTCCAGTCTTTGTCGAACCAGGTCCCGCCGAAGGTGTTCACGACGGTGGTCAGCGGTGCGAAGACCTGGCCCCAGCCGGGCTGGCCGCGGAGGCAAATGCCCTTCATGCCCGGTTCCGCGCCGTCGACCTTTGCGGCGATGTCAGCGACTTCGTCCCAGGTCGGCTTCGCCGGCAGGGTCAGGCCCTTGGCTTCCAGGATGTCCTTGCGGTACATCAGGAACGAAGACTCCCCGTAGAACGGTTCGCCGTAGAGCTTGCCGTCCTCACCGGTGAGGGATGCCGTGTAGGCGGGCAAGATGTCGTTTTGGTCAAACTCCGGGTCTTTGGCCACATCGTCCAGCGGGGCGAGCCAGCCGTTGGCGGAATAGAACGGGATCTCGTAGTTGGACAGTGAAGCGACGTCGTACTGGCCGGCCTGGCTGGAGAACTCCTGGCTGATCTTGGCCCGCACATCGTTCTCGGGCAGGATCGTGTAATTGACCCTGATCCCGGTTTCCTTGGTGAAGTTCTCTGCCGTGAGCCGCTGCAGATCCTCCATCTGGGGATTGTTCACCATCAGGACACTGATGCTGTTCCGGACTCCGGCGGAATTTCCACCGCCGGCACCTGCACAGGCCGAGGCACTCAAGACTATGCAGAGGGCTCCGGCGGACAGGACGGCAGCGCGCGTTTTCGGGCGCATTAAGGACTCCTTTGTTCTTCGGGAAGATGCAGGACCGGGCCACGTCGACTGCTGCGTCCACGTGCTCCGGCGGGGGCGTGGTCTCTCATCGAATCCGATGTGCCGCGCTGATGTTCCTCAAGATTAGGTGTGCGGGATACATCACAACTAGCGCCGTGGTTGCCAATTTCTGATACTTATTTTCCGGCGGTCATCCAGCGGCACGCGCTACTCTGGGGTAGGACGCCTCAACCGTCGTCCACATTTCATAGAAAACCAACGGATGGAGTACCGGATGGTCCCCACGGACACCGCGGGTGAAGCGACCGCCCGGCTGGCGGAACGGCTGTTGGGGATGAGGGCCAACCGGGAAGTTATTCCGCCTGACCCCAACCACTCGGTCCGATGGCACCAGCACAGCTATCCCAGCCCGGTGGCGCGTTGGAACTACCACCCCGAGTACGAGATCCACCTCATCCGGAAGGGCACCGGAAAGTTCATCGTGGGTGACCACATCGGCACCTTCGAGGCTGGCCACGTATCCCTCGTGGGATCAGGGCTGCCGCACGACTGGGTCAGCGACCTTGAGCCCGGCGAAGTGCTCGAGAACCGGGACGCCGTAATCCAGTTCGACGGTAAGTGGGTTGAGCAGGCGGCCGCCCTGGTTCCGGAGCTGGCCGAGGTGAAGCCGCTGCTGGAGCAGTCTGCGCGGGGAATCGAGTTCCTCGGCGAATCGGCACGGCAGGCGGCTGTAGCCATCGAGGCGATGGGGGCCGTCACCGGGCTGGACCGGCTCCAGCATCTGTTCGCGCTATTCGCGATCCTCACCAGGGCGCCGCTGGAGGACCGGCGCTACCTGGCCGAGGAATGGTTCAGGCCGCAGCTGGACGGCCAGGCCGCCGCCGTCGTCGACCTCGTTTTGGAGTATGTGTTCAGCAACCACGCCGGCAGTGTCACGTTGTCCGAGGCCGCGGCCCTGGTGGGCATGCCGGAACCCACGTTCTCAAAATACTTCAAACGCGCCACCGGCCAGAACTTCAGCGACCTGGTCCGCAAGCTGCGCCTGGCCCACGCACGGCGCCTGCTGGAACGCAGTGATAAAGCGATCTCCGACATCTGCTACGAAGTGGGGTTTTCCAACCTGTCCAACTTCAACAGGCATTTCCTCAACGACGCCGGCGAAACACCGCGCCAGTTTCGGCAGCGCGTCCAGAATTGAGGACTGGCAAGGCCAGCACCGTGGTGCCGATGGTCCTGTCCTAAGACCCAAATTGCACACGAGCCCGCGAGCTCGTCCATAGGACACATCCAAACCCGACGTCAAGCCGGCACCTGGGTCATCTCTGACATCAGGCTAAGAAGGCTCTTGATCGGTGCTGCGACCAGAAGTAGACGCAGGTAGCGAACAGTTACATCGAACTTCATGGTCCCTGGGCGGCTCCCCTGCGCCATCAGGGCTTCATTCCATGGTGATCCAGATTCTCTTCCAGGCCCGCCGTCACAAAGAGACTCCATAAAGCAGACGTAAGCGTGGAGAACGTCCACACCCTATTAGGCAGGACAAAACGTCCAGCCGCATGTCCCGTAACGTCTTCGAGGAGCCCTCCAAGAAGAACCTCGTACAAAGTCGGCGACGTCATGTTGTGTCCTCCCCCTAAGACCATGAATAGGTGTCGGCCACCACGGACCAACCCGACAGCACTGGAAAGAGGACCGCGCAAATTCAGTCACAGCATGACGGAGGGCCCACCAGCCAGGGTCCTGTCCCCGCCACCCCACACACGTGAACAGGCTCAGCGGCAGCCAGGCCACAGCCGGCAAATCTAGCGTCAGAGGGACGCCACCACTAGCCATGTCAACACGTTAAAGCAAAAACCCCTCTGTCGAGGGGATATGCCGTGCCCGAGGTGGGACTCGAACTGTCTTCCGGGCCTTGCAAAGACTGGGAGCCCGCGGAAACATGCGGAATTCGAAGCAGTACGAGGGCTGTCCCACCCGGTACGAGGGCCAGACCGTGGACAATGTACACACCCCAATTTCGTCCCACCGAAGCGTTCAACCGAAGACCGCACCCCAAAACGAAGGGGTGCGGTCTTCTTTGTCCTGACAGCAGTGGCTCGCACCTCAACAGTCTTTTGCGGTACTGGAATCCGCCAACGACACACCTTTCTGGAACGACTCTCACGGCGGAACCACTTATCGCGCCGAGTGTCCCGAGCCGGCCTATCGTGCTAAATCATGCCGCCCGATACCTTGGCGTCGATGGACAAGCAGAAGTACGAACTGCTTGTCATTCTGATATGTCCCATGAGCGCTGGGCGGGTCCTTCGCGCGCAACCAGGGCGCTACCGCGCCGACCCCGGGAACGAAAACTTTCCAGAGTGGAGTGGTATCGCTTCAGGACGAAGTTTTCGTCCCGGCGCCGGTTCCCCAAGTTGCACTCCGGCCCCTCAGCCCAGCGGGTGGTCCTCTATCAGAACGACGCCCACAACCAACAACCACAGAAAACACAGCAACACAAGGGTGAAGGGAAAATTTCAGGCCGGTTCGTGTCCCGGTATCGCAAGTCCGACAGACCGTGGGGACTTCCTTAATACCTGCACCAAATACCGCTCAACCACTTTTACGTGGACCGGTTCCTCATCAGCTCCCGGCCCCTGGCATACACCCGGAAGCGGTAATCCGTGGGCTTCTCTATCATGCCGTGTTGCGCTCGTCGGCTAAGTTCAGGTCACGCTGCGACGACCGGCGGATCAGCAGCAGCGCGAGCACCACGACCCATGCAAGGGTCACCATGATGTTAACGCGCTCCCAGAGGCCCGCCCACGGCGTCGGCAGGTTCGTCTGGATAGTCGAGGCGTCCCCGGCGGTAAGCAGTCCGAAAACGATGAGCAGCAGGATGGTGGCCGTGGTGTACAGACGGAACCACAGGTTGAACGCAACTGCCGCCGAGACCATCGCCGCCAATATCAGCGCACTGGTCAACGAAACAATGATCAAATGCGCCGTGTCAGCCGCTGTGGCGCCGCCCGCGGCTAGTACTTCGCGGGTGTGCATCGAGGCGAACGGGTAGGCCAGTCCGGCCAGCACGTAGGCGCCGAGGAGGATGCCGGTCACACGAAGCGACCGCCGCCGGCTCCCGGCCCGCCAGACGCCGGCTGCGAATGCCGCCATTAGGGCACTCCACAGCAAGCCCAGCCACACCCAAAGGGTCCGGGTGGAGACATCCCATGCCGAGAGCTCGCTGACCGTCTGCGACATCGGGTCGTACCCGGCGTACCGGATCAGCCAGATCATGACTCCGTAGAGCAATGAGGCGGCAATGCCGCACAACGGCAGCAGCGCCGGCCGACGACCGGCCACCGGCAGCGAGTAATGGATCGAACTGGACATCTTTTACCTTCTATCTTTTCCTCGGGACGACCGGCTATGAGGGAAGCCACGGTCGCGTGCCCCAGTGCACGCCCCGTCGGAAGGCTCCTCTGCATCTCATACACCTCTTCTGTCTGGGATTCCGGCCTTGTGGCGGGCCCTCAACAGCAAGACGACCGCGACTATCGCCCAGAACGCCGCACCCCACATCACGGCCGGCAACAAGATGGCAATTTCGGTCGCTTTGCCTGATGCCATGAAAGAATTGATGAACGCTCCGGCCGAAAGCGGTGCGTGCATCAGCATCGCCAGGGGGAGGCTCCCTGTCTGGTCAGAGACCCACACCATCAGCACCCTGAACGGGGGCAGCCAGGCAAACAGGAACACTGCCACGATCAGGACCTGAGGTGTGGCTCCTGAGGGGTCGGTGCTGTCGGCGAACATAGGGTAGTGCCAGGAGCCCCACAGCAGGGCCAGGATCAGGCCAGTCGACAGAATGCCGTAACGTCTACGCAGCAGGGGCAGGGCAAAGCCTGTCCAACCAAGCTCTTCCAGAAAGCCGACCATCAGCCCGACCATGATGCCGCCCAGCGCAATCCCCACCGCCGCGCCTACTGTTGGTGATCCCGCGTAGTATCCCGGGAACATGGACGAGACCGCGGCCGCCGTCGCCGCCATGACGACCGGGCCAGTCAGAAAGGCGACAATGTACCAGCGTGCGCCTACCCGCCATCGGCGCAGCCCTGACCTGAGCTTGTGAAGCCCTGCCTGGCCGTACACGAGTCTGGTGAGGAGGACGCCGGCAGCGGCGGGCCCTATCGGGAGCGCGATGGCTGCCCAAGTCAGGGAAATGTGCCCCACACTGAGAATGGCCGCCATGCCGCCCCAGGATATGAAGAACGCCAGGAAGTAGTACGCAGGCACCGGATGACGCCTTATAAACGATAAGAACCCTTTGCTGGCGGTGCCCGGGACCAGCGGTACTCCCGGCTGTGACTGCGCTGTCATGAGAAACCCTCCTGCCTACCCAACAACCGCTCCCCGTCGCCCGGGAGCCGGTGAAAGTGTCTCGATAACCTCCTGGCTCCAGACCGCCTCTTGCACCAGCAAGTCCCGACCCCTCAAAGGCGTCACGTCTACCGCCATGGCCCCAGTTCGGGCGCCAAAAGGCCGATCAGCAGAATGTGGCTGCCGGGTACGACCACGCGCCAGGCGTGAGTCACCCACCCGAACTTCGCATCGTCGGCGAAGTCACCGTAATCGTAGCCTGAGGCGAGGGAGGAGGCGTTCACCGCAGCGCCTCCGAGGATCATCATTAGGCCGGCTCCGACACGCCCGATTTTTTTCCTTTCGTGGAACTTTCTGCTTGTGCTTTCAGCATGGGACCGCCGCTCGGCTGCCAGGTAGAGTCATAAGTCCCCGGAGCTTCCTCTTCGCGCACTGGGAGGACCCTCTTGCGAGGAGGCCCTGCGACCCAACTCGAAACCATCCCCAACGGCGTCATCCAAGCAGCCGCCAGCACCCCTCGTCATCGCCAACCGACGACAAAGACCGCCAACAAAAACCCGCCCATAAAGCTCGGATTCCACAACTGCGCTGATATCGAGCAGCCCGTGGCTTGAATTCCAGGGCGCCGAGATAGGCCGCAAGGCCGTGCACGACATCTTTCTCTCCCCTGCCCCGGTGAGGAAAATCGCCTATCGGGGCGTAGAGCGCTGGCTCGGCGGTTCTCTCAACAACTGGGGCTAAACACAATGTTCAGCCCCAGCCGTGTTCCATGACTTTCGGCACTGGTCCAGGGGGACAGGCCCGGCCACTCTAGGAGAAAGCACCAGCAGACCCGGAAGGCCAAGGCATTGCTTGACTACGAGACGGAATACAAGAGGAATGCGCAGCACGCGCATTTCCCGTCAGCCACCACTCAGCATGGGCACGAAAGGATCTGTTTATGAAGTCCACGAAAAATGAACCCGCAGCTGGCGCCAGTCAGTCCGGCCAGGGTGATCCCCCGCGTCTGTCCTTTGACCAGTGTTGGGAATTGCTGGATTCAGAAACGGTCGGACGCCTGGGCCTGGTTGTGGATGAGCACCCTGAGATATTCCCCGTGAACTACGTCCTGGATAACCGGACCATTGTCTTCCGCACCGGCCGGGGACGGAAGCTGTGGGGCGCGATGGCCGCGCGGCCGTCTGTTCTGGAAATCGATGGGTATGACCCACGAAGTGAGGAGGCCTGGAGCGTCGTAGCCCGCGGCGAAACACATCTCATCGATGATCCCGAGGAATTGGCGCGTGTGGAGGCTCAAGGGCTTCAACCTTGGCAGCCCGGGCCCAAAGACCACTACATCCGTCTGACACCTCGTGTCCTGACCGGCCGCAGGTTCAAGGTAAACCCACCTGATGTGTGGGAAACCAGGCCAAACGATGCACGGCGCGCCTCTTTCGAATAGGACTCGAGCCGGCCCCACATCAATTCTTCGAGACACAAAGGTCAGGATTAACTGCGTGGAAAACCAACAGAAGGTATCGCCAGCGGAGATGCTGGAAAGTCAGGAATGCTGGGCTTTGCTGCGGCAAGTGTCCGTCGGCCGTTTGGCCGTGTGGCTGGATGACGGGCCGGACATCTTTCCCGTCAACTACGTCACAGACCACGGAACGCTCGTCTTTCGGACAGGGACAGGAACGAAACTCGACGCGGTGCAAGGTGAAATTCCCGTGGCTATGGAAGCAGACGGAGTTAACCCCGAGACCGGCGTGGCGTGGAGCGTGGTGATTCGCGGCAAAGCCGAACTCCTGACAAAGACCGATGCCGTGCTCGCCACCTTCTCGCTTCCTCTGTTCCCGTGGGAAGCAGGACACAAAGATCATTTCGTGCGAGTAGTGCCAATCTCTATCTCAGGACGTCGCTTCACTGTTGCGCCTCCCAATAAGTGGTGGAATGCCATACAAAGCGCCAAGCGCGCAGCCCCGGAATAAGCTCGTGCGGCAGCCGATACAGCCCGCCCCTGGTACCAGCCGGCTATCGAGGCCCGGGAAGGCTCGTGCCCTCGGCCCGGTTCTTGATGCCGTAGAGCATCTTTCTCATCATGGGGAAGTCCCCGAATTCCAGCAGTGGGACGGTGAGCAGCAGCGACAGACCGGGCCGGTAATGCTGTTTGAGCCGGGTAACCAGTCTGGTCCTGTTGTCTGGAAGCCGTATGAAGCGCCAGGACCACGAGGAATCCGGTTTCGCCCACACCAAATGGACCGGAAATTTCTTCTCGGCGACAACGAAAGATGTGTTGGGGCTGGGCTTGGCTGTCATTGGGGCCGCCACGTCGCCTACACGCAGGCTTTGCCATTCCGGAAGAACGGTGTTCGAGCTGGGCAAGCCGAGGGAGTCCAGCAAATCGTAGGAATAGAAACCCGCCCGTTTAATGCCCACCTGCATAACCCATGGCCAGACCTCCTCTGGCGGGGCGTTGATCGTTATGGCCCGTGTAGCCGTGAAATGCGATGCCGGGACTAACTCGTCGCCGGGCATCGGCGAGGCAACTTCCACGGCCGTTGCTCCCCACCGGAGATGCCAGGACCTGAATAAGGGTGCGGCTACGAATACGGGCAGCGCTGCCACAGCTTCTGCGGCCTGGGGCAGCAGCGTCCGCCAGCCTGGCTTCACGGGTTCTCCCCGGTCATGACAGGTCCCCGGGCAGGGACAGTTTCGTCCACGAGGAGCAGCCGCAAATGCAGGAATCCGAGGACTAGGAAGAACAGTGACAGTGCCAGCCACAGCCAAAAAGCTACGGGGTCAAAACGTAAGCCGAACAGCGCCTTGGCTGGTTCTGCTGCCGCCAGTGGCAGTATCAGGGCGAAGCCAAGCACGTAGGCGGCCGGCAGCAGCAGGAGCCCCGTTTTTTGCCCCCGGAAGGCGGCGATCGCCAGGATGAGGAAAGCAGGCATGATGAGGCACAGATCCAGGATGAAGACCGAGTAGATCGTCTCGATTTTCTGCCGCGCCGCCATAAGTGGCAGGAGCATGGCGATCCACAGTGGATAGAACATCAGGGGCTGCAGAAGTGCTCCCGACGCCGACAGGAGACGGACGCCCTTTGGCAGGCTCACCTGCACGGTCCTGCGGCACAAGGCCACCGTTTCATACACCACGGCCCACAAAGCGGCCGCGAAGATGGCCATGTACACCAGGTAGAGCCAGTTGTAGACCCGTTCAATGGTGTAGACGCCGTAGGCGTACACCAGGTAGCCCAGCAGGCCCAGGACTATCAGCTCCAGCCTCGGCCGGGAAGCCTTCGCCGTCAGAGCCAGAACCAGCAGCACCAGCGCGGCCACAATGGACATAACATCCTGCGAATAGGCGCCCGGCAGGTAGGGCTTTTCGACAAGGCCGTCATAGATGGCCGGCGAGGCAACCCCAACGCCGGCCGCGATAAGCGTCAGCAGCGCTATGAGTACCCACGCCCTGCGCCTGAGCATATGCCGCTCCCCTTTCCTGGGTTCGTGCAAGGGGCGCGCTTCCATTTCTGCTGCGGATTCCTTCATATCCTGACTCCTCCAGCCCTTTGCCAACAGCGTTCCACGCACTCGGATTCCATTGAAGTGGCTAAAGTCCCCCGTTTAGCACCGCGGAGCACCATTGCCGTGACCTTTGGCCCTATGTCGGGTGCGGGCGCAGGGCCAATCTTGAAGTGACAATGCCGGAGCAACCAGGAAGTCCAGCCATGACAACCCATAAACCAATCGCTGTTGGCACCAACGACTCGGCACAGAGCCAGGCAGCGGTGCTGTGGGCGGCGCGCCGCGCCAACCAGGAAAAGGTGCCGCTGGTAATCCTCCACGTAGTGGACGACCGCTGGGTGGCTGAACCATACCCATGGATTGGAGCGTTGGAGGAGGCGGGCGAAAAGCTCCTCGAGACTGCGGCCAACCGGGTCCGCGGCACCCTTCCCATCACTATCACCACCAAGCTCTTGACCGGCAGCGTCGGAGGATCGTTGGCGAAGTACTCGGGCAAGGCCTCGATGGTTGTCGTCGGCTCGGGCAGTGGCCACCTTGGCGGTTCCCTCGCTGACCGCGCCCTTCAAGTTGCTGCATCTTCCAAAGTTCCTGTTGCTGTTGTCGGAACACAAGAACTGGAAGGCCGGTCCGGAGTGGTGGTCGGCGTTGACGGGTCAAAGGAATCCACTCAGGCCGTCGCCTTCGCCGCAACCGAGGCTGACCGGGCAAGTGAAGAACTCACCGTGCTCTATGCCATCAGCGCTCCCGACCCTGTGATGGATGCGGGTCTCACCCCCACCACTTTGGCCGAATTGATCGTCGAAGAGGAACGGCTCGTTCTGTCAGAGACCGTGGCCGGAATCAGGGAAGACTATCCGGACCTGCAGGTACATCAGGTATTGGAAACAGACAAGGCACCAGTGGATGCGCTGGTGAAAGCGGCCGCGGGCGCCAGGATGCTGGTTGTCGGGAGCCGAGGCAGGGGAGGTATCAAACGGCTCCTGCTCGGCTCCACTGCACATGGAGTCCTCAAACATCTGCCATGTCCTACCGTCATCACGCGGATCCAGCCCCTCAAGAACAAAATGACTGCCGGAAAAATCTAAACAGCGCAATCGCTAAGGACCTATCCCGCAGCAGTCGAAGCGGGCCCCAAGGAAACCTCTTTCCATCCGAGGCTGTCACGCCTCCAACCCACCAGGTCGAAATCATGAAAAAAACAGGCTCCGCAATAATGCTCGTCGTCGGGATCCTGCTGTCGATCCTTGGCTTCACCGCACTGGCCGGAGGTGTTGCCGCATCCGTGCTGGGGACCGCACAGGGCGATGGATACTTCACCTCGGGCAGCGCCCGGCTTTCCGTCGCTTCCCACGCACTGACCACGCCCAGGCTCGACGCCGTCGGCGAGGGCGTTCCGCCCCGCCTGCCTTTTGATATCGGTACGCTCAGGCTCCGTGCCACCGCCGTGGACCCCGGCAAGGACATTTTTATCGGCATCGCTCCCCAATCCGACGTCGAGCGGTACCTTTCGGGCGTTCATCACTCTGAGCTGCTCGAGGTCGAGAGCCGTCCCTTCCGGGCGGAATACCGCGACATTCCCGGCACGAGCACTCCCGCCCCGCCGGCAGAGCAAACCTTCTGGAACGCTTCCGTGTCAGGTACCGGCGAGCAGGAGCTGACGTGGGATCTTGCCGCCGGCAGCTGGGCAATCGTGGTAATGAATGCCGACGCCAGCCCCGGTGTCGATGCCAGGGTGCAGCCCGGATTCAGGTCCGACCTGATCTGGCCGGCAGCCACCGGCCTGCTGATTGGCGGGGCTATCGGGTTGGCTATCGGCGTTCCACTGCTCGTTCTGGGCGCTGCTGGACTCGGCAGGCATGCCGAACCGCCTTCCCGTGGCCCCCGCGGACCGCTTCCCCACTTCCCGGCTGGAGCGCCAGGCGCGACGGCAGCCCCGGGGCTGCCGGGAACCCCGTCCGCTTTACAGTCCGGCGCGGCCACACCAGCGGACGAAGTTCCCTACCCTGCCCGGCTCTTCGGCAGCCTGGATCCCGCACTGTCCCGATGGATGTGGCTCGTGAAATGGTTCCTGGCCATTCCGCATTTCATCGTGCTGGCTTTCCTCTGGATCGCGTTCCTGGTGGTCACAATCGTTGCCGGCTTCGCCATCCTGTTCACCGGCCGTTATCCGCGCCCCCTGTTCAATTTCAACGTGGGAGTTCTGCGGTGGAACTGGCGGGTGGCCTTCTACGCCTACGCCGCCGCCGGCACTGACCGCTATCCGCCCTTTACCCTGGCACGCACCGACTATCCCGCGGACTTCGAGGTGGACTACCCCGAACGACTCTCCCGCGGCCTGGTCCTGGTGAAATGGTGGCTCCTGTCCCTCCCGCACCTGCTCGTCGTCGCGGCGTTCGCCGGGACCACCTGGACCTGGCAGGCAGAAACCAATGATCCGGGTACAACCTATGAACGTGGAACAGGGCTCTCCCTGCTGGGGCTGCTTGTCCTGATTGCCGTGGTGGCCTTGCTCTTTACCGGCAGGTACCTGCGTCCGCTTTTCGGTCTGATCATGGGGATCAACCGCTGGATCTACCGGGTCCTCGCTTACACTGCCCTGATGCGTGATGAGTATCCGCCGTTCCGGCTCGATCAGGGCCCTGATGAGGCCCCACGTCCAGTGGTGGGGCCTCCGCCGGATGGAGCGGTGCTCCGGGAGGCCGAACCAGCGCCACGGCCGTGAATTGGTTGGCAGGCCTGTTCCTAGTAGCCCATGGACTGATCCATGCGGGCATCTGGTGCACACCCTTCGATCCGGCGAAAGCTCCGTTCGACCCCAGGCATTCGTGGCTGGCGGCACGTCTGGGCCTGGCCGGGCCCGCCCGCCGCTTTTCGGTGATGCTGGCGCTGGCAGCCACGGTTCTTTTCGTGATCTCCGGCCTGGTGGTTATCTCCAACGCTCCTTGGGCTGGAGCAGTAGCCATCGCCGCAGCGGGTGTGTCACTGCTGCTCACCATACTGGTGTTTCACCGCTGGCTTTCGTTCAACCTGTTGATCAACATCGCCATCATCGCGGTTGTCTCGGCTAACGCCTAGTTCCCCGGGCCCACCTGTCCCAAAGGGCATGTGGAAATTCTTTGGTCAGCAGCCGGGCCAGTCCAGCGGCCATCAACGGGTTCGGCAGCGTCCACACACCCAGGGGAGTGATGACGAGCAGGAAGACGATGGCGCCGATAAGTCCCAGCTTCACCCGGCGTCGACGGCTGAGGATCAACAGGCCCACCGCTATTTCTCCTGCAGCGGCCACAATGCCAACCACGGGAGGGGCAACCGCCACCACATTCTCAAACAACCAGGCGTAGAAAGGGATCAGCGGCTCATCCGTTCCTATTGAAACAAACACCTCCGGAGCCAGGAAACTGAGCAACGCATTGACCCCCAGCGCCATGACGATAAAGAAGATACCGATGAAGATGCGTGCGCCGTTCGGCCTGACAAGACTGAACACCAGGAAGGCCGCACAAAATATCAGCCACGGGATCAACTGCTCCACGGTTTCCCCTCTCTATGGCGGTCAATAGCTGTTCAATCTCCACACCGGCGATTAGCGGGGCGGAGGCAGGGCCCGGACGAACGGTGCCTTACCCAGAGCTGTCCGTTCAAGTCGCTCCACCAGTTCCACGTTGATGGGAATGGGTGCCACACCAGCTGTAGCGAGTTCTGCTTCCACGGCCGCCCGGACCCCTTGGACAGAGGCTGCGGGAACCATTCCGGCAATGAGGACCCGCAGGCCGTGCGGTCCCTGCATTACCTGCCAGCCTGAAGTTCCAACGTGGTCCAGCACATGGTGGAACACGATGGGATGAACGCTGATTGTACCGTCCTTGCCCGGCAGCAGGAGGATGTCTTCGAGGCGACCTTCGACTTCTTCGAGCAGCTGGAAGGACCGACCACAGCGGCAACCTCGGCCACCCAGCCGAATCGTGTCGGACATCTCGTACCTGATCAGTGGCAGCGTCCGGGAAAACAGCACAGTGACGAAAAGCTTTGCTCCTGTTGTCCCTGCTGGGACGGGGTTGCCGCTCTGGTCCACGCGCTCAACAATCAGCAGGTCCTCATAGATGTGGCGGTTCCGGATAGGTGCAGGGGGAGGCGATGCCGGCTGTTTCGGTTGCCGCGTAGACATCGAAAGGAGCACTCCCCCACGCCGCCTGCATTTCCCGCGCCGCCTCCGGAGTAAGCACTTCCGAAGCGGAAACCACTCCTTCGGGTGCGATGTGCAGCCGCCCTTCACGCTGCTCCACGGCCAAGGGCTTCAGTTCCGACGCGTAACCCACCAGGACTCTGGGCTGAAACCCGTTCAATGCGGCGACGGTCTCAGGCTTGGGTGCAGTGACGTCCAGCCGGAGGGTGGGAACAAGGCCCGAACGCAGGGAAGCACCAACAACAGCGGACTGATGCGTAGGAACCCGGGAGCTGACCAGCGCCATTTTGAGGGGCCGGGTCAGCCCGGCGGAGATTCCGGCCCAGTCGTTGGCCCGGGCGTAGCTGCCCAGGATGGTGGCCCATTCCTTACGGTTCCACACAAAGGTTCCCCGGCGGCCGGTGGTCCCGGCAGTCGCCGCTGCCCGCCACTGGCCCTTCCACGGCACCCCCGGGTCTCCGTGGCTCTCTGTCAAGGACCGCAGGTGGTCCTCCAACTCCGCCAGCCTCAGGTCCGGTGTGGTGACGGCCTCGTCGAAGTGCTCCATGAGGTCGGCTTTGGTCACGGGCGGCAGCTGGTCCAGCGGAGCATCGTGCAGGCCTGCGTGGTGGCGGCGGTAGAACTCCGAGCCGGCGTAGGCCGCGGTGCGCAGCTCCTTCAGGGCATGGTCCTGGTGGGCTGCGATCCTGGCCGAATCCCAATGATCCCGCTTCCGCCATGCGGCCCGCAGGAACAGCACATGGGAAATGAGGCGCAGGTCCATGGCCGTGGCTTAGCGGTTTCCGGCCGGGGTGAGCGGCCGGGATGTGCGGGCTGTGGTGGCATCGGGTGTTTCCGGGCGAGGCAGCCGGAGTCTCTTGAGCAGCAGGGCGTTGACGGCGACCAGGAAGCTGGAGCCGGACATCGACAGGGCCGCTACTTCGGGGCTGAGCATGATCCCGACGACGGCGAAGACCCACGGCCGCGGCAGGCAGAAAAGTCGCCGAAGCCAGCTACGTGCCCCACGAGTTTGAATACATCATCGCCGCTCATAAGCGCCGCCTCCGCAAAGTTTTTCACCTGTTGCCCCAGTGTTTGCCACTCTGGCTTTCACCGCTAGGGCCGAAGTTCCCGTCCCGGCCGTTCCAAGTGTTCTCGTTGGTGGGACACAGTTGTGCAGTGACTTTCGGCCCTACCCCGCCCGGCTTCGACGGGACATCATTACGTGAGACCGCATCGGTTACGTGAGGAGCTGACATGAGTACTGCTGAAGCGCCATTTGCCCAAATAGTCGTGGGAGTGGACGGATCGGAGGCCTCCATCGAGGCGTTGCGGCAGGCCCAGCGCATGGCCTTACCCCTTGGGGCCAAGGTCCTGGCCAACGCGTACTGGGACTACCCGCAGGTCTATTCGGGTTACATGTTGATGGGCATCGAGGGCTTCGAGGAACGCGCCGGGCAGATCCTCGATGAGGCGGTCAGGACGGCGTTCGGTGACGAAACGCCGTCGAACGTCGTCTCCAACCTGGTGCGTGGCCACCCTCGGGAATCGCTGATCGAAGCCAGCCGCAACGCCGACATGATCGTGGTGGGCCGGCGCGGGCATGGCGGCTTTGGCGGCCTGCTGCTGGGCTCAGTCAGCTCAGCCCTGGTGGCCCACGCCCACTGTCCAGTGCTGGTGGTCCATACACCGGAAAAACAAACGGAGACTTCCTAGGGCCGGCAGTGCACCTGGCCCGGCAGATAAAGAAGGGTCAGGATCATGGAAAGGATCAGGCAAGTAAGGACCAACGGCACAAGACACGCTGCGGGGCCGAACCGGCCTTCTGGAGCCGCCCATCACGGACTCCCTTTGCACGAAGTGGTCCTGCTGCTTGAAACTGACCCCGGGCAAGGCCTTGCTGCCCCAGAGGTGACACGCCGGCAGGCTCAGTTCGGAGCGAATATCCTGCCCCGTTCGCGGTCCGGAGGATTTGTCCTCAAGCTCGCGCGGCAGTTCAACAATCCACTGGTGTACGTGCTGCTGGCGGCTGCCGCCGTCACCATGGTTCTTGGCGAGTATCTGGACTCCGGCGTCATCCTCGCCGTCGTACTGGTTAACACTGCGATTGGCTTTGTCCAGGAGGTCCGGGCAGAGGCTGCCCTGGATGCTCTCCATTCCTTGGTCCGCACCCGGGCAGTGGTGGTCAGAGGCGGGCAAAGGCAGGAGGTGCCCTCCGAGGACCTCGTCCCCGGAGACCTTGTCCTGCTCGAAGCCGGCAACAAGGTTCCGGCTGACCTCCGGCTGGTCCGGCTGTCCGGGCTGTGTGTGGACGAGTCCGCTTTGACCGGTGAATCTGAAGCAGTGGCAAAGGACGAGGTGGTGCTACCCCCCACCACACCGGTGGCGGACCGCCGGAACATGGTCTATAGCGGCACTTTGGTGACTGCGGGCGCAGGCGCCGGAGTCGTGGTCGCCATAGGAGGCGAGACGGAGCTCGGCGAGATTCATCGGCTCATGGGTGCGGTTCAGCCGGTGGCCACTCCGCTGACGCAGAAACTCGCGCGTTTCAGCATGACGCTGACGGTGGCCATCCTTGCCCTCGCTGCCGTGGCGTTCCTTGCCGGTGTGGCACGCGGCCAGGAGCCCGCGCAAATGTTCACCGCCGCCGTCGCGCTCGCTGTGGGGGCGATCCCGGAAGGCCTGCCGGCAGCAGTCACCGTCACCCTCGCCATCGGAGTGCGCCGGATGGCCCGGCGCCGTGCCGTTGTCCGCCGCCTGCCCGTGGTTGAGACGTTGGGCAGCACCACTGTCATCTGCTCGGACAAGACCGGTACGTTCACCGAAAACCAGATGACGGTACGGGCACTGTGGACTCCATCCGCAAGTTACGTTGTCACGGGTTCCGGGTACGGCCCGGAGGGGCTGGTCCTTCTGCCAAGGGAAGATGCGCAGGCCGCGGTGCCGCAGGCGGCAGAGCAGGATGCTGCCCTGTACTGGTCGCTGCTGGCAGGAGCCGTCTGCAACGACGCCAAGGTCATCCGGGAAGGACATCTCTGGCAAGCCCAGGGCGATCCTACGGAAGCAGCAATGCTGGTGGCAGCCGGAAAAGGGGGCGTGGACGCAGCTGCGTTCCTTGACGCAAACCCGCGGATCAGTACCCTGCCGTTCACTTCCGAGCTGCAGTACATGGCCACACTCCACTCCCCGGGACCCACCGGCGGCGGCGGCGTTGTCTTGGTAAAGGGCGCCGCGGAAAAAGTGCTGGAGCTTTGTAAGGCCCAAATGGACGGCGACGGCGGCAGCAGGCCCCTCGCCAGGCAAGCGGTCCTTGATGCGCTTCACCATTTCACGGAAACCGGCCTGCGGGTCCTCGCCACTGCAACCATGCAACTTCCGCCTGGAACCGCCTTTGAAGGGGCAAACCTGAACCGCCAGATGACGCTCACGGGACTCCAGGCGATGTTCGATCCGCCCAGGGAAGCAGCGGCAGCAGCGGTACGTGCCTGTCACCAGGCGGGCGTGGCCGTCAAAATGATTACCGGAGACCACGTGGGAACTGCGGCAACCATAGCCGAAGCCATGGGCCTAATCGGAAGCCGCAATGAGCGGACGGCACTGACGGGTGCCGACCTGGACGTTATACCGGCTGACCAACTGCCCCGGGCCGTGGAGCAGGCCACCGTCTTCGCACGCGTATCTCCAGAGCAGAAGCTTCGCCTGATCGGAGCCCTGCAGTCCCTCGGACATGTGGCCGCCATGACGGGCGACGGCGTCAATGACGCACCGGCGCTAAGGCAGGCGAACGTGGGTATCGCCATGGGGCGGTCAGGGACGGAAGTGGCCAAAGAGGCCTCGGACATCGTCCTGACTGACGATGACTTCGCCACCATAGAGGCCGCCGTTGAGGAAGGCCGCAACGTCTTCGACAACCTGACCAAGTTGGGAGAAGGCCTGGTGATCCTCGTGGCGATCCTGATTGGAGCAACGCTTCCCATCCTGCCCACCCAGATTCTGTGGATCAACATGACCACTGCTGTTGCCCTCGGCCTGATGCTGGCGTTCGAACCCAAAGAACCAGGCCTGATGTCCCGCCCTCCCAGGGCACCTGACCGGCCGCTCCTGACCTGGACCCTCACCCTCCGAATATTGCTGGTCTCAACCCTCCTCGTAGCCGGCACATGGTGGGTTTTCGAACTGGAACTCACCGGTGGCGCATCCGTTGCAGAAGCCCGGACGGCGGCAGTCAACCTCTTCGTCGCGGTGGAACTGTTCTACCTGTTCAGCTGCCGTTCCCTCACGCGTTCGGCATGGCGGATCGGCGTCTTCAGCAATCGTTGGGTCATTCTGGGCGTTCTGGTCCAGACGGCCGGCCAGTTGGCCATCACCTACATCCCGGTGATGAACGGGCTCTTCCACACGGCACCCATAAGCTTGGAATCCTGGTTGCGGATCCTGGGCATTGCCCTGCTCGCTTCCTTGGTTGTGGCAGTGGACAAACGCTTCCGGCGCCACACGTTCTAGTCTGCGAACGCCTCCAGGCGATAGGAACACCCAAATGCTTGCTTCAAGTCCTTGGCAGGAGCCGCACCATGACCAGCCCGGTGACCACAGCCATGGTCACCGCCATCAACACGGCGGCGCCGACGCCGATGGCAGCTGAAAACCAGATGTCCTGGCCCGGCTGCCACAAAGGAGTAGCGACCGCCATAAAAACACCCAGCCCTGCGGCCCATGCTGCGGCATTTCCGGCAATCCAGCGCCACGCGCGCGGAACATGCTGCCGCAGTTCGATCCACTGTCCGAGGCCGATCGAAACCAGGAGCACAATAGCGGCGGTGGTTCCTGCCGCTATCTGGGCAGTTAACGGCCAGCCCTGCCAGGCGTTGCTTGCCGACGGCAGCAAACCAAGGGTCCAGGCCATTGCGGCTGCCGCACCTGTCAATAGAATCCAGCGGCGGATGGAAACAGCAGGAAGCCGGCTACGGAGCACGCGCACCTGAAACCACCCCAGGACCGCGCCCTCAACAAGACCTGCGAACACGAGCAGCAAAAATGTGGCAGCCGGCCAGATAGCGGCCGCAACGAGCTGGGCAAGAGCGGGGGCGAGGAAGCCCAGGCTCTCGCCGAGAGTTACCCAACGTACCCAGCGGGCCAGAAAAACGGTCCGGTCCGTCACGGCCTTCCTTCCTCCAGGGCAGGCCAACCGCGCGCCCCCTTTGGTTCCTCCCATGGTGACCGGCGTGCGGCCCCTGCCAACAGTGCCGAAAGCCCCGCGCGGATCTGGTGGCTTGCGCAGGCCACCTGGTTGCGACTTTTGGCCCTACTGCTCGACGTCGATGGGAAGACATGCTGGGAGCAGGCCCTCAGGGGCCGGAACGAAGGCAAGTTTCAGCACACCTGGAGCTCGAGAAGATCAGCATTGACCTCGAGCAGGACGATCCGGGGCTTGCCGTGCTGCTAAGCCAGGATTCCTTCCTGCACCTTGGCAGGACCTGCATCCGCGGTGGCTTGGCCGTTCTCCTGGCAGGCCTCTGCCTCCTCGCGGTCGGACTGCTTCTCAAGGCTCCGTTGGTGGGGGTCACGGGTTTCGCCGTCATGTGCGCTGCCGGGTACTGGATCACGCGCAACCTCCGGGGGATCTTTGCAGGCGGCGGCAGGGGTGCCGGGCAGCTGGAACGGAATACCGAATGAAAGACCCGCATAACGTCCAGGAGGAATCATGAACCACGGCAAGGAGGCCACCTCGGAAGCACAGGCACTCCAGGCAGTCGAAGGGCATCACGCCGACATGCTCAAGGAGTTGAACGTGCTCGTGGGGCTGTGACCGGAGAAGTGCCCCCGTCACCGCCGCGGTCACGCTCAGTCGTCCTCCGGGGCGTGAACCACGAGGACGGGGCAGTGGGCGTGGCTGACGCAGGCCGAACTGACGGAACCAGGCACAAAGCCGCCGTGTCCCCGTCTCCCCACAATCAGCAGTGAAGCATTCCGGGTCCCCTCGATCAATAGCGGAGCAGCCCTGCCCTGCACCAACCTGCCGCGCAGAAATTCGGGCCGCTCCCGGCCAAATGCCCGCTCAAGGGACTGCTCCAGAACTTCCCTGGCGGCATATTTGAACCCTTCGGTCCCCACAGCGAGGTAGACGCCATAGCCCGCTGGAACATCCCAACATGCCCATGCCTCGACGGGCGCTTCAAGAGGTCCGGCCAGCGCGCGGGCTACGCGCAACGCTGCGATGGAGGAATCAGAACCATCGACGCCCACAAGAATCCTTTGCGGTTCCATCGCCATACCCCGCGCTCCGTTCTCGCTACATATCAGTGCCTCAAGGATGAACAAGCGCGCCCCTGCAGGCTAGGGCCAAAAGTCATTGATGGACGTCCAAAAAGTAGAAACGACAGGACCCCTTAGACAGCTGGTCCGGCGACACCGTTTATTCCGGTCTTTAGTCCCTAGCAGTGTGTACGTTGCCACGGAAGAATGGGCACCAGGACCTTCGCACGGTCCACCTGGCACACCGGTGCAGGCTGGGGGCTGATGACGTTGGGAGCGATGAGTGCAAAGGCAAGAGTCAGGATCGGATGGAGTTCCCGATCCCCAGGTACCAATCCGGGTGTTCATATTGGATGACCACGAACTCGTCCGGCAAGGACTCAAAGACCTGCTTGAGGGTGAAGGATTTGAGGTGGTCGGTGAAAGCGGTTCGGCGGCAGAAGCCACGCGACGTATCCCCGCCCTGCAACCCGATATCGCAATTTTGGACGGACGGCTCCCCGACGGCACCGGGATTGAGGTATGCCGTGATGTGCGTTCGCTGGATCCCCGCCTGCACTGCCTGATCCTGACCAGCTACGACGACGAGCAGGCCCTACGCGGTGCTGTCCTGGCCGGTGCGTCCGGCTACATCCTGAAGCAAATTCGTAGCGATGACCTCCTCGCCGGAATCCGAAAGGCTGCCGCCGGTGAATCCTTGTTCCCGGCAGGTCTCGAACAGCGGATTATCGATGGCATTACCAAAGCTCCCACCGATCCTCGAATTGAAGCGCTCAGCGCCCAGGAGAAGAAAGTCCTGACGCTGATCGGGCAAGGCCTGACTAACCGCCAGATCGGCGATGAACTCTTCCTGGCCGAAAAAACAGTGAAGAACTACGTATCCTCCATTTTGGCGAAACTGGGATTCGAGCGGCGGACACAGGCTGCCGTCTATGTGACCAGAAATGCCCCGGAGGCGGAGTAAGCGTCCAGCGGTGAAGCTTGGCAGATTCTCTGCCTGACGGCATGGTCACTGACGACTAACAGACCAGGTAATCCGGGTCCCTTCCCCCGGAGCGCTCTGAATAGTACAAGTACCGCCCAGCAACTCTGCGCGGTGCCGCATGTTGGCGATCCCGCTGACCCGCACCGGTTCTTCAAAGCCGATGCCGTCATCCTGAATCACCAACTCAACCTGGTTTTGGATGACTGATATTGTCACCCGGATCTCCCCGGCACCGGAATGGCGGGCGGCATTGCTCAATCCCTCAGAAAGAACAGAGAGCAAATGCCCAGCCACATTTTCCGGCACTGCATTATCCACTGGGCCGGCGAAAGCCAGTTTTGGCTCGACCGCATAGCTGCGGGAATGATGCTGGACAACCCGTAAGGCGCGGCTGGTGAGTGGTTCGCGGTCTTCCTGCCCGGTCCGAAGCGAGTAAATCGTGTCGCGCAGCTTCCTGATGGTGTCGTCCAGCTCAGTGGTTACGGCTGCGATCCGTTCATGGGCGACAGGGTCCAGCGTATAGCGGCGAAGGCTTTGGATGCTCAATCCGGCGGCGAAGAGCCGTTGTATAACCAGGTCATGAAGATCGCGCGCAATACGCTCCCTGTCAGTGAACAGGAGATTTTGTTCACGGAGGGCATGGACCCGCGCCAGGTCGAGTGCCAGCCCGATCCTGCTTCCGAACAACTTGCTGGACTCCAGTTCAGCCTGGTTGTAGGCATTTGACCCCTGCGGCCGGGCGAGCAGCAACACACCGTTCTCACTGGTACTGTGGCCGATGGCGCACACCAGCACCGAGCCAAGCTTTTCCGCCACCCCGTCACCAAACGCCTGCTGGGGGTCCCGCACCACCAGTGACTCCCCTGTTTCGATGACTCTGGCGACCACGCCGGAAGCGGCAATTTCCTGCCCCGCCTGCAGGCCCTGAACCCCGAGGCAGGACCTGCACCTGAGGACGCCGTCACCAGATGGAACGGCAATCACAGCCAGCGCGGAATCGGACACCCTCAGGGCCGCTTCGGCAACGAGGTCGAGGCTGTCCGCATCTCCAGGATTCGGCGGCATGATCAGCCGGCTGCTCAATTCCATCCCGGCTTCAAGCCACTTTTGGCGCCGTTTGCTCTCTTCAAAGAGCCGGGCATTTTGAATGGCAATGCCAGCGGCGGCAGCCAGGGCTACCGCGAGGTCTTCGTCCTCGGGCGTGAAATCCTGCCCACCGCTCTTCTCGGTGAGGTAGAGATTCCCGAACACTTCGTCCCGTACGCGGACCGGCACTCCGAGGAAAGACTTCATGGGTGGGTGGTTGGGAGGGAATCCTGAGGTGATGGGATGCTGGCCCAAGTCATGCAGGCGTAATGGTTTTGGCTCTGTGATTAGCTGGCCCAGGACCCCATGCCCTGTTGGCAGATTCCCAATGGACCTGATGCTCTCCTCATCAATTCCCACAGTGATGAAATGACTCAGGCTGCGGTCCTCACCAATGACACCCATTGCGCCATATTTGGCGCCGACAAGTTCACAGGCGGATCGCACCAGACGGTCCAGAACGGCTTCCAGGCTCAGGTCCTCGGCCAGGGACACTACGGCGGACAGCAGGCCGTTCATCCGTTCCTGGGTCTGCAGCAGTTCATCCGCGCGGGCAACAAAGCCCCGGAGGAGATCCTCCGCCCTTTCCTTCATGGGGGAACGCCACGGCTCAGTGCTCATGTCGGGCCTCCTGTAAAACTGCCCGCGTCCTTGCGGGCCGTCAGTGGTTTGCAGGCGTCACGGTAGCTTGCCCTTCCCGTTAACGCCCAGCTTCCCCTGAAGGGATGTCTTGGGACCAGTGTACGAGCCAAGCAGCACTTAACACTGCGGGACCTTCTCCCCTACCCCGCCCGGGTTCTCCGCCCTAGGCTACGGCCATGGATACAGCAGCGATAGAACCCGGAGCGGAAACCCTTGGCCTCCATGAATGCTGGAGATACCTCAGGTCAACGTCCCTTTGCAGAATCGCCTTCACACACGGCGATACCGTGGAAATCTTCCCCGTTAACTACGTACCAAGCAACGGCACCTTGCTGATACGCAGCGGTCAGGGGGCGAAACTGGATGCAGTGGCTGCCCGTAAAGCCGTGTCTTTGGAAGCCGACGGGCTGAACCAATACGGCACCATCGCATGGAGCGTCGTGGTGAAAGGCCACGCAGCCGCGGTGGACGACACCGAAGAGTTCCAGGATGCCGCGGATGCCGGTTTGTCCCCTTGGCAGGCGGGACCCAAGAACAGCCTCGTCCGGGTAACACCTGAGGAGATCACCGGACGAAGGTTTGTCATCGCCCCGCCCACGCACTGGTGGGCTCCCCAAGAGCCGGCCGACAAAGCCTGAGGAACAGGGCGGGACTCTCGAACGTCCGCAGCAAGGAAGGCAACCAATTGGACGCCAGCAAGCCCATCGCCGTCGGCATCACCGACACCTCCCCTTCCAATACAGCCCTGCTCTGGGCAGCCTCCCGCGCCCGCCGGCTTAGGCTGCCGTTGACGGTCCTGCATGTTCTGGACGACCGCTGGATGGCAGGTGAGGCACTGGAGGCCCTCCCGTATATCGACGTGCTGCGCAAGTCCGTGCTGGACATGCTGCGGGAGGCGGAAGAACGCGTCCGCAGCGCGGAGCCGGGCCTGACGGTTTCGGTTGAACTGTTGGAAGGAAGCGTCGGGGGATCACTCGGTGAGTATTCAAAGCATGCCTCCATGCTGGTCTTGGGCAGCAGCGGCCATAGTCGCGGCGCACTCACTGACAGGGCGTTGCAGGCAGCTGCCGTCGCCGAATCTCCCGTTGCCGTCGTCGGAATCGGGCAGGAAAACGGGCATGGCATCGTCGTCGGGGTGGACGGATCTCGGGAGTCGACGCAGGCGGTGTCTTTCGCCGCGGCGGAGGCTGATGCGCTGGGCGAGGAACTTACGGTCGTTTACGCATTCACTGGTCCCAACCGCTGGATCAATGCGGGGCTCCCATCCAGCAGCTTCGCCCAACATGTCATGGAAGAGGAACAGATCGTCCTGTCTGAAACTGTGGCCGGACTCCGGCAGGACTACCCCGGTATGGCAGTCCATGGCGTTCTGGAAACTGTCGCGGAACCAGCCGACGCCCTGGTCCAGGCAGCCGTCAACGCGAGGATGTTGGTGCTGGGCAGCCGTGGCAGGGGCAGCTTCGGGCGGCTCCTACTGGGGTCGACTGCACATGCAGTGCTTACCCGGCCTCCCTGTCCCACAGTAATCACCCGCCTGAAGAAGGCCCCGCACGAGAAATGATGCCACGAGGAGGCCGCTGTGCGCGCATGGTGGGTGGGCCGGCCCGGACCCATTTCCAGCCGTCCCTTAGTAATGGGTGAGCGCGGGAACCCGAAGCCCAAGGCCAATGAACTCCTTATCGAGGTGAGTGTCTGCGGAATATGCCGGACCGACCTTCATCTTGCCGAGGGGGACCTCCAACCCCGTCACCAGAATGTCGTACCTGGACACGAAGCGGTTGGTATGGTGCTTGAAACGGGATCAGACAGTTCACCGTTTCAGCCTGGTGACAGGGTTGGCGTAGCCTGGCTCGGCGCCGCCTGCGGCACGTGTACCTACTGCCGGCGGGGTGATGAAAACCTGTGCGTGGCCCCCGTCTTCACCGGATGGGACAGGGATGGCGGCTACGCAGAGCAGATGACCGTTACGCAGGACTTTGCCTACCGGATTCCGGAGGTATTCGCAGATGAAGAAGCGGCACCGCTGTTGTGCTCGGGAATCATCGGATACCGGGCCCTGAAACGGGCGGATCTGCCCCCTGGCGGACGCCTTGGTATCTACGGCTTCGGGAGCTCCGCCCATCTGACAGCGCAGATGGCGATTCACCTGGGCGCGTCCGTCTTCGTCATGACGCGCTCCGAACCCGCCCGCTCGCTCGCACGCGGCCTTGGCGCAGAGTTCGTTGGTGGCGCCTACGACGTTCCCCCCGTGCTCCTTGATGCTGCCATTCTCTTTGCACCTGTTGGCGATCTTGTGCCAGTGGCACTCCGCGCCCTCGACCGCGGCGGGACCCTCGCGGTTGCCGGAATCCACCTCAGCGACATCCCTTCCCTGAACTACACCGCTGACTTGTTCTACGAGCGCCAGCTGCGAAGCGTCACTGCGAATACTCGCGCGGACGGACATGAGTTCCTGGCCCTAGCGGCTGAAATCCCGCTGGCACCGACCACCACCACATATCCATTCGAGGAAGCGGACAAGGCCCTGGATGATCTGGCAGCAGACCGGATTACTGGATCCGCTATCCTGCGCGTTCGCCCGGCAAGCCACTGAAACTGAACCTTTCGATTCTGGACACGGCTCAGCATAGACATCCCATGGTGATCCGCCCCCGGTGTGTTGGCTGCTCCATCATGACTAAACCCCGTGGTCAAAGGTCTTTGGGCCCTGTTGAGCCGTCACCACCCGCCATAGGATCGGGACATGACCGACAAGAACATGGTGCCTGAAGCAGAAGTCCTCGACACCGAGGAGTGCTGGAAATTACTGGCTCACACGAGTGTGGGACGGCTTGGCGTGGTGGTGGATGGCCAGCCGGATGTCTTCCCGGTGAGCTTCAAGCTTGACGGCGAGGGCCTGATCTTCCGGACCGGCGGCGGAACGAAGCTGCAGGCCATTGAAGCGAACTCCTTGGTTGCCTTGGAGGCGGACAGCGTGAGCGCCGAATTCGGGCTGGCCTGGAGCGTCGTCGTCAAAGGCAGGGCGGTTCAGGATGATGCCGCGGGGCCGGCCCTGAATGAGGCACGCCGCGGCCTCTTTCCCTGGCAGGGTGTTGGTCAGGACCACCTCATCCGGATCCTTCCCCAGTCGGTGACGGGCAGGAGGTTCACCATGTCGGCCGCCGGCACCTGGCGGACTCCGTTGGATGAGGCCACCCGGGCAGGGCTCGAGTAACCCATTCCGTCGCGGTGAATGGCGGGGAGCCTTGGACCGTGGCCCATTTCTTGCAGCGCCCCGGCGCCTACATAAGATCCGTGGTTCCGGTAGTCCTGTCGGTGGCAGTTAATCCTTTGAAGGCTTCCTGGCGCCGTCCACGTCTGTGTTATCACCGGGCTGCAGCATGGCCCGAAGTTCCTCCAGCAGTTCAAGCTGCTGGATGGTAATGGCCATCAGCCGGTCAATTTCCGACTTTGACTGCACATCCGTCTCGTAATCATGGCGTGCCATCGCGGCCGCGATTGCATCCTGGCGCTTGGCGGCAATCAGCAGGATCGCGCCCTGCAGCCCCGCGAGCATTGAGAGGAAGAGGTTAAGGAGTATGTAGGGGTAGGGGTCCCAGGCCTCTGTGGCCAGGACATAGGAGTTAAGTGCTGCCCATCCCGCCATAAACACCATGAACAGGCCCACGAATGTCCAGCTGCCCATGCCGTTCCGCAGGATGTCCGCCGCCCGCTCGCCGCGGCTCAAGCTCTCCTTGTGCCGCACATGCCAGGTAGTTCTTCGTTCGCTCATGTGCCAAGGGTATGTGGCAGGACACCGGCCTGCCGCTGGGATCAAAGCACGCGGGCAAGCGGCGGCACACTGCGAATCAGCAGCCATGCCAGTGCGAATGAACCGGCCACACCTCCCGTGGCCACGATCGCCGCCTTCACCTCGGCTACTACTTCCAGGGGACGCGGAGCAACCGCAATTCCAATCAGGATGGGCCCCTGGACCAGGAATGCCGCATAGGAACTCCGCCGCAGCGCTGGGCCCCACCGGCTGAAGCCCCACACATTGTTGCTGCGCCGCACCAAGTATCCAGATTGACCCGAACACAGACAGAGTGCTTTCAATAACGGCGAAAGCCAAAGCCGGCGGGTTCCATCCGCCCAGTAGATGCTGCAAAGGGCCTAACTGATACGCCAGGAACACGAGACCCGCCGTTGCCATCACCGCGGCCGGTAAAGGCTTCGGGGGACCTCCGTCATCCACCCACGGCCAGATGCCACAATCCCCAGAACGAACAGCGCCAGCATAAGCAAGCGAAAAAATCAGCAGCACGCCCACAAACCGCAAGGGATCGGCGTCGATATACCCTTCCTCGCTGAGGAACTCTTCCCAGTGACCGCCGGGAGCCATACCCAAGGAGTGGTAGAGCGCATACATCAGCACCGGCCACGGGAAGAGTGTGAAGAGAAGGAACGGAAGTCCTAACCGGAGCAGGCGGGCATGCACGAAACCTTGTATCCCGTTCCGCTGCAGCGACGGGGCAGCCAACAGCCCGGCCATCAGGAACCGCAGGGCAATCATGAACAGCGCGAACGGTCCCACGAGGACCATAGGATAATCTCGGTTTCCGGCTCGAGTACCGTCTCCTGCACATCGGCGTATGACCACCATTCGTCATAGCCGGCGTATCCCAGCACGCCGTCGATGGCGATGATGGCCGCTATAAAGACCCCCTTCAGGTTGTCCAGGGCTTGCACCCTCATTGGCTGGACCGGCACCGGCGGACTCTGCGTGCCCATGCAGCCATGCCAGTAGCCCCACGCGGCCCGGATCAGGGCCGCCAGGCCCCCGGGTTCAAACCCAACTTCCGGCCTGGACAGTACGCCAGCAGGCAAGACCTCACCTGACTGCCGAAACTCCCACCCGCACGCTGCCCGCCGACGTCCCGTGGAGGCGGCGCCCGTCACCCAGGGCGCGGAGCGCGTTCAAGATAGTGGCCAGATCCACCAGTTCCTGCAGCAGGGCGCCGGCCACAGCAGGAATGTAGCCCAACACCGCTGCCACCATCAGGCCGATGCTCAGCAGGATCCCCGTCCAGATGCTTGCCAGCGCTATCCGGACGGTGCGCTGGCCGATGTCGACGGCCAACGCCGCTTTGGACAGGTCGTCGAGCATAATGACGACGTCGGCTGACTCACTTGCCGCCGTTGCCCCTTTGGCGCCCATGGCGATTCCGACGTCGGCGGCGGCCAGGACTGGAGCGTCGTTGACGCCGTCGCCTACCATCATGACCGGCCGTTTCCGCAGTCCCGCGACGACGGTCACCTTGTCCTCGGGCAGGCACCCCGCCTGGAACCGTGAAATTCCTGCCTTGGCAGCGATCTGTTCGGCAGTGGCCTGGGCATCTCCAGTGAGGAGGAGCGTGTCCTGGACGCCCAACCGTCGCAGGTCTGCCAAAGCGCCCACCGCGTCGTCCCTCAGCGGATCGCTCATGATCAGGGTACCCGCGAAACCACCGTTGATTCCCACATAGACCGCCAATTGCCCGCCAGCCACGACGGCCTCGTCGAACCCCGAGGTGACGGACCTGACGAAGCCGGGTTTGCCCACCACCACGGTCTGGTTTCCGCACGTGGCTGTGACGCCCTGGGTGGCGTGTTCGAATGCGTCGCTTCCCTCCAGCAGGTCCAGGCCACGTTCACGTGCAGCGTTGATGACGGATGCGGCGAGGACATGGGAAGAGTACTGCTCCGCCGAAGCCGCAAGCTGAAGGAGCCGGTCCTCGCTGATCACCCCGGAAGCTGCATGGGAAATCCGGATGCTGTGCAGGGTGGGACGGCCGTACGTGAGAGTGCCGGTCTTGTCGAACACTGCCGTCCGCACGCGGGCGAGTTGCTCAAGGGTTCCGCCGTTCTTAATGATGATGCCCGCACGCGCCGCCCGGCTGGTGCCTGCAAGGAACGCAACCGGAGCGGCGATAAGCAGCGGGCAGGGGGTGGCGACCACAAGGACCTGCGCAAAACGGCCCGGGTCCTGGCTGACGTACCATCCTGCCCCTGCAAGGACGAAAGCAAGCAGCGTAAACGGAAAGGCATACCTGTCGGCGAGCCGCACCACAGGGGGCCGGCTCGAGGCCGCTTCCTGGACCAGCGCCACAATACGGCTGTACTGCGAATCCTCCGCCGTCGATGTTGCCTTCAGGTGCACGGCGCTTTCGCCATTGACCGATCCGCTGAGCAGCCTGTCGCCCCGGGCGTGCTCCACCGGCAAGCTCTCCCCCGTCAGGGTGGATTCGTCGAAACTGCCGGTGGCCGAGAGCAGAAGCCCGTCCACGGGAAGAACCTCTGACGGTTTGACCATGAGAATATCGCCCGGGCGGACAGCCTCCGCCGGGATGTCTTCGGGCGACTGGCCCGGCAGCAGTCTGTGGGCTGTCTGCGGAACGCGCTCAAGCAGGGACCTAAGCTCCCGCGTTGCCCGGCCGTGCGCAACTTCTTCCAGCGCTTCCCCTCCGGCCAGCATCAGCACGATGATCAGCGAGGCCACATACTCCCCCACCGCCACTGTGGATGCGATGGCAGTCACGGCCAGGAGATCGATTCCCCACCGGCCCCGCAGCAGCGATCGGACCATGGCGACGGACCTGAACGCGGCAGCCAGGATGGCGTAAGCGCTCGCAGCCCACCGGGCTGCCGGCCCCTGCCCTGCCAAAAGGAGGACACCAACGATCAGTCCGGCAGCCAAGGTAGCGGCCACCAGTGGAAAACGCACCATCAGACGTGTAAGCGTGGAGCCGGCCATGCCATTGACGCTAGCTCGCCTGGGGAGACGGGGGGCGGGTAATGATCGTTGGAGAAGGAAGGTGCCCGAGGACCTTTTCGGCAACGGAACCCACGGGTTTGCGGAGCCCGCCCCGTCCCCGGCAGCCGATCACCAGCAGGCGTGCCTGCCCAGCGGCCTGTATCAGTGCATCGGCAGGCGATGCTTCCGGGACAACCGTCTCCTGCACAGTCAGCCCCGGATAGAGATCACGAATGCCACGGGCAGCTGCAGAGAGCAACATTCCGGGCTCCACCCCCGGCCTGTCAGCACCGGTCCCGTCAATCGGAGCCGCCGACGAAGGCGATGCATACAGCACAGTCAGCGGCACAACCATCCGGTCTGCCTCCTCTGCGGCCACTCCCAAAGCAACCCGGGAGTCGGCGGACCCATCGAAGCCAGCCACCACCCCGGTCCGCCCGGTCCCGCTCCCGCCGGGGATGACGGCGACGGGGCTTTGGCACAACATTGCCGTTTGGAAACTCACAGACCCGAATCTCTCACCCCGGCTGTCTGCCGGCCTGTCCGAGCCGACAACCACCATGTCGGCGTCCGCAGACAACTGGGTCAGTACCGCGGCCGGCTCACCAGGCAGCCACTCGATGAAGATCTCCAGTGACGGGTGCCGGGCGGAGACTCTCGCCCGTTCACGGGACAGCACCGTCTCTGCCTGTGTCACCACTTCGGAGTATTGGGCGTGATTCCGGAAGTAGGAAGACTCAGGAACCGCCTTCACCAGGTGCAGGCGCAAGCCGCAGTCATCCGCTCTTTGGGCAGCCCAATCCGCAGCCTGCCGTCCCGTGTTTGTGCCATCAGCCCCTGCGAGTACGTCACGTACTCCCCGTCCCCGGTCCATCACCCCAGTGTGCCCTTAGCCGGGGGAATTGCCAGTGCCTTAAGCCCCGGAACCACGGAACCGGACTTTCGTCCCTGTCTCCTGGTCCACCGGGCAGATGTACTGGGATGGCTGGCAACGCGGGAGCCAATCACGAAGGAAAGACAATGACCAATGTGACCATCCTCGGAAGCGGCAGCATGGCGCGGGCACTGGCAACGGTGATGCTTCGCGGCAACCACCCGGTTCAGATCCAGGGCCGCGACGGTTCTTCAACACGCGATCTCGTCGAGAGCCTCGGACCTGGCACCACGGGAGGCATTACGGGGGCGGCTGTTACAGAAGCCATAGTCTCCCTGGCGGTCCCGCACAAGGACGTCCACAACGCCATCCTTGAAATGGTTGAGTCCCTTGATGGACGGGTCATCGTCAACACCAGCAACACGGTGGACGTCTCAACTTTCGACGGGCTGGTTACGCCGCGGGGCACCTCCTCAGCCGAAGAGACAGCACTACTGTTGGACGGACGCGCCGGGGTGGTGAAGGCGTTCAACACAACGTTCGCCGCCACCCTTGAGGCGGGAAGCGTTGGCCGGCCAGCATCTGGATGTGTTCATCGCGGGCGACTCCGAGCAGGCCAAGGAAAAGGTCAGCGCTGTGGCAGCGACCGCCGGGCAGAGGCCAATCGACGTCGGGCCGCTGCGGCGCGCACGCGAACTTGAAGCGTTCATGCTGGTGGTTATAGGGCTGCAGGTCAGTCCCGAACACCAGCACTTCAACTGGAATACTGCACTCCGGATATTTCCTTAGGAGCAAGCCCGCATTCTGGCATCCCCGGTTGGAATCACCATGGCGGCCTTGAAGCCACCGAAACCGCATGCACCAACCACGGAGCCTTGCAGCGGCAGGGTCCGGGACTTTCGCCCCTTACCGTTGCACCCAGGTCCGGACGATTCTTGGGAGGGAGGCCGCCCTCGTGCCTGAAACAATGTCAACCTAAGGGAGCCGTTATGAAAGCCATCGTCTACGGTGGGCCCGGCCGGAAGTCCTGGACAGACGTGCCCGACCCGACAATCCGAAACCCGGGCGACGCCATCGTCAAAGTGGACACAACCACCATCTGCGGCACCGACCTGCACATCCTCAAGGGCGATGTTCCGGCGGTAAGGGAAGGGCGGGTCCTGGGCCACGAAGGAGTGGGAACCGTCACCGAGGTAGGACAGTCTGTGACCAGCCTCAGACCGGGCGACAGGGTTATCGTCTCCTGCATCAAGTCCTGCGGCCATTGCGCAAACTGCAAGTCGGGGCTCTACTCCCACTGCATGGGTGATGAGGGCGCACCCGGGATCGGCTGGGTCTTTGGCCATCTGATCGATGGCACCCAGGCTGAGTACGTGCGGGTTCCCTATGCAGAGAATTCCCTGCACCTCCTGCCTCCCGGGGTGACCGACGAACAGGCCGTCATGCTCTCGGATATCCTTCCGACCGGTTTTGAAATCGGCGTGCAGTACGGCCGGGTGAAGCCCGGTGACACCGTGGCGGTGATCGGAGCCGGTCCGGTCGGGCTGGCAGCCATCGCCACGGCCGGACTTTATGGAGCAGCGGCCATTGTCGCCGTCGACCTTGACGCCAACCGCCTGGAAAAGTCCCGCGGGTTCGGCGCAACCCACGTAGTGGCGTCCGGTGACGCCGACTGGAAGGACCAAGTGCTGGCCCTCACTGACGGCCAGGGGGTTGACGTGGCCATCGAGGCAGTAGGTATCCCCGCCACATTCACTATGTGCACAGAGATCGTCCGCCCGGGCGGGAACGTGGCAAACGTCGGGGTCCACGGGAAACCGGTCGAACTGCACCTGGAGGACCTCTGGATCCGGAACATCAACATCAGCATGGGACTCGTCAATGCCAATACCACTGCAATGCTGCTGAAACTCGTTGCCCAAAAGAAGCTTCCGGCGGAAAAGTTCGCTACACACCGCTTTCGCTTCGACGAGTTCATGGATGCCTACGACACGTTCGCCCGTGCCGCAGAAACAAACGCGCTGAAGGTGGTCGTTACTGCATGAAAGCCCACATTGTTTACGACTCCGCCTATGGGAACACCAAATCAGTCGCAGAATCCATCGCCCGCAACCTGTCGCCCCTGTCAGCTGCGGCGATACCCGTGGTTGATTTCGATCCGCGGACCCTCGCCACGGATGATCTCCTGGTTGTCGGCTCGCCCATCAACGGGTGGCGCCCCACTGCAAGGATCAGCGCACTGCTGGCGCAGCTGGGCGACGGCCGGCTCAAGGGTATCAAGGCAGCAGCGTTCGATACCCGCGTCCGGTTTTTCATCCACGGGGACGCTGCCAAGAAGATGACCAGAATGCTCAAAGCGGGCGGTGCCCGCATTGTTTCCGATCCGGGCCTGTTCTACGTTCGGGGCACCGAAGGGCCGCTGCGCAGCGGGGAGCTGGAGAAAGCAGGGGCCTGGGCACAAAAACTGGCAACCGCCCTGGAAGGGAAGGAAACATCATGAAAGCCGCCATCGTCTACGAATCCCTCTATGGCAACACGCATGCGATAGCGGAAGCGATCGCGCAGGGCCTGGGAGACAGCGCTGAAATCCACGTGATGCCCGTCTCGGACGCGGGCACCAGGGAGCCACCTGAAACAGACTTGCTGGTGGTGGGAGGTCCTACCCACATCCATGGCATGAGCAGGAAGCCAATGTGGGAACTGGCTGTCAAAGACGCCCTTGAGCATCCGGAGAAGGGCCTGGTGCCTGATTCCCCGGCGGACGGGCCGAACCTGCGGGCATGGTTTGCCTCCCTGGACAGGACCAAGGGTAAGGCGGCAGCCTTCGACACCCGGCTTGAAGGCAACGAGCTGCTGACGGGCCACGCGTCCAAGGGCATAGCCAAACGGCTCCGTAAGCATGGCTTCGATGTGGTCGCCGAGCCGGCCAGCTTCCTCGTCGACGACACCAACCAGCTATTGCCGGGCGAGCTCGACCGGGCGCGGGAGTGGGGAAGAACGCTGGGCTCAGCCCTCTCTTCGCGTCCCTGAATGCACACCATGAGTGCGGCCGGGGCGTCTGTTCCTTCCGGTTCTGCTGGACACAGCGGCCGACGTGCTAGTCCATCCAGTCCGCTGAAAAGTCCAGCGGCGGCCACCAGCGCGTGCGTGGCGAGACTGCGAACCTCCGCCCGGACACCTCCAGGGGCGTGATCTGCACCAGATGCTCTTTTAGTCCGCCCTGCCAGGGTTCGTGCTCCGGGCCTGCCTGCAGATCAGCCGAATTACCGGTGAATGGCCCGGGCGTTCCCTTGAGAACAACACTCCAGACTTCTGTCGAGTAGGCGTTGAGCCCGTCAGCCTCCAAGGCCACCGGAGCGCCGGTGAGCAGCGCCCGAAGTTTCGTTCCGGGTGCCGTCCGGAAGACGACGCTCCGGCCAACTGTGAGGATGTTCACGGGAAAGATCTCGGGAGCGGCACCGCTGACCACGGCGAGCCGCCCGATGTAGGAGGACTGCAAGTACTTCCAGCAATCTTCCGGTGGAAGTACTTCGGTGGTCGGTGGCGGGGCGGGATTGCTCATGGTCCTGATCCTAGTCCCCGGAAACGGCGGTTACTGGGGCGCCGGGACCAAAGCCTCTGGGTCGATGCGTTCATTCGGCTGACGAATAGCGGGTGGGGCATCCGGACGACGGCAGCATCTCCGAGTTGACGGCACCGGTAGGTTGTGCCGGCGGTGGGTGCATCAGCCGAAGAGGACCGCTGCTTCCCTGTAGCGGTCCTCCGGCACCGTTTTAAGCCTGCCCAGCGCCGCCTCGAAGCCGACGTTGATGATGCCGGTTCCGCGCAGCGACACCATTGTTCCCCAGCGCCCGTTCGCGGCGGACTCTACGGCTGCCATGCCCAGCCGCGTCGCCAGGACCCTGTCGAAGGCTGTGGGTGCACCGCCGCGCTGGATATGGCCCAGGACGGTGGCCCGTGTCTCTATTCCCGTAAGGTCCTGCAGTTCCTGCTCAAGGCGGATGCCGATTCCGCCCAGCCGCGGCCAGCCAAACGTGTCCAGGCCCCTTGGCGAGTACGGCTCCTCCTGGCCCTCCGGAACAAAGGCTTCCGCCACCACCGCCAGCGGCGCCCTGCCCCTGGTGTGCGCGGACGCCACCCATGCGGCAACCTGCCGCAGGGAGACCTTCTGCTCCGGAATCAGGATGGCGTGTGCCCCGGAGGCCATCCCGGCATGCAGGGCGATCCAGCCGGCATTGCGGCCCATGACTTCGGCAATCATGCAGCGGTGATGCGACTCACCCGTGGTGCGCAGCCTGTCGATGGCCTCCGTTGCCGTCTGGACTGCCGTATCGAAGCCGAATGTGAAATCGGTGGCGTCCAGGTCATTGTCGATCGTCTTCGGAACCCCTGCAATTTTGATTCCCTGGCCTGACAGTTCCTGGGCGGCCGCAAGGGTGCCCTCTCCTCCCACAGCGATGATCCCCTCAACACCAAGCACCTGGAGGCTCCTGCGCACCGCATCCGCACCGCCGTCCTTGAGCGGATTCGTCCGGGACGTGCCCAGGATGGTGCCCCCGAGCCTGGCGATCCCGCGCACGGAATGGCGGGGCAGCTCGATCACGTCCCGGTCCAAGACGCCGCGCCAGCCGTCACGGAACCCCACGAACTCGAAACCATGGGAAATGACCCCGGCCAGCACGGCACCACGGATCACGGCATTGAGCCCCGGGCAGTCCCCGCCGCTGGTCAGGATGCCAAGCCTGGTCATTGCGGCGCATTTTCGGCGGCTGCGATGACTGGGACTGTCCTGACGTAGGTGTCCGGGTTCAGAGAAATGGAATCGATGCCCTGCTTCACGAGGAATTCGGCGAAGTCCGGATGGTTGCTCGGGCCCTGGCCGCAGATGCCGATCTTGATGCCGGCTGCGTGTGCCTTGGCGATGACCTGCGCGATCATCGTGGTGACTGCCTCGTCCCGTTCATCAAAAAGCCCGGCCAGCTGTTCGGAGTCCCGGTCAACACCCAGGACCAGCTGGGTCAGGTCATTGGAACCGATGGAAAATCCATCGAAGCGCCGGGCGAACTCGGTGGCGAGAATGACGTTCGAGGGAATCTCGCACATCATGTAGAGCTGCAGTCCCTCTGCACCGCGGACCAGTCCGTTCTCAGCCATCACCTGGATCACGAGGTCCGCTTCTGCCGGGGTGCGGCAGAACGGAACCATCACTATGACATTGGCGAAGCCGATCCGCTCCCGCACGCGCTTCAATGCCCTGCACTCAAGGGCGAATCCTTCCCGGTAACGCTCGTTGTAGTAGCGCGAAGCTCCGCGAAAACCCAGCATGGGATTTTCTTCGGAGGCTTCGAAGGACCCGCCACCGATCAAGTGCGCGTACTCATTGCTCTTGAAATCGCTGAGCCTGACGATCACGGGGTTCGGGTGGTAAGGGGCCGCGATCTTGGCGATGCCGGTAGCCAGGACGTCAACGAAGTACTCCTGCAGGTCCGGGTAGCCGGAGGTGAGCTGCCGGATACGGGCAGCCTCGGCCGAGTTCGTCACCCGTTCGGGATGGACAAGCGCCATCGGATGGATCCGGATCAGGTTGCTGACGATGAACTCCATCCTGGCAAGCCCAACTCCGGAAGCGGGCAGGCGCCACCACCGGAAGGCTGCTGCGGGGCTGGCGATGTTGACCATCACGGCCGTGCGGGTTGCAGGTAGGGCGCCGAGGTCCACCTCTTCCACGTCAAAGGCAAGCATGCCCTCATAGACCTCCCCCTTCTCGCCTTCGGCGCAGGACAGCGTGACCCCCATTCCGTCGTGCAGGACGGAGGTGCCGTTGCCGGTGCCAACCACAGCGGGCACTCCCAGTTCTCTGCTGACGATCGCGGCATGACTGGTGGGACCCCCATGATCCGTGATGATGCCGGCGGCGCGCTGCATGATGGGTACCCAGTCCGGGTCGGTCATCCTGGTGACCAGGATTGCGCCGTCCCGGAAGTCTTCGATGTCTTTGGCGTCCCTGACCACGCAGGCGGTGCCCCGGGCAATCGATTCACCGATGGCTGCTCCCGAGGCCAGAAGCCGGCCCTGCTGCCGGAGGCGGTAAACGGTGAAAGCGGACCCGCTGCGCCGGGCCTGGACGGTTTCCGGCCGGGCCTGGACCATAAAGAGCTCCCCGGTGGATCCGTCTTTTGCCCACTCCATGTCCATCGGCCGGCCGTAGTGCTCCTCCACGGCAACAGCCCAGCGGGCCAGCATCACTACTTCCGAATCGTCAAGAACGAAGGAGCGCCGCTCCTCGTCCGTGGTGTCAACGGTCCGTGTACGGGCATGCCCGCCGTGGCTGTACACCATCTTCCGTTCTTTGGCGCCGAGGGTCGTCTCGATGATGGGCACCAGGTGCGGAACGGCCAACAACGGTTTGAACACCTGGTACTTGTCCGGGTTGATGGTGCCCTGAACCACCGTTTCGCCCAAACCCCAGGCGGCACTGATCAGGACGCTGCGCGGGAAGCCGGACTCCGTATCGATGGAGAACATCACTCCGGACGCTCCCAGGTCTGAGCGCACCATCCTTTGAACACCGACGGACAGGGCGACGTCCAAATGGTCAAATCCCTTCAGTTCGCGGTAGCTGATGGCCCGGTCGGTGAACAGGGATGCGTAGCAGCGCCTGCACGCCTCCATCAGCTCACGTTCCCCTGTGACGTTGAGGAACGTTTCCTGCTGGCCGGCAAAGCTCGCATCCGGCAGGTCTTCAGCCGTGGCACTGCTGCGCACGGCAACTGACACCCGCTCCTGTCCCGTCCTCGTGGACAGGGCCCTGTAGTGTTCCCTGATGCCGGTGGCGATGTCCGGCGGAAACTCGCCTGCAAGGATGAGCTCGCGGATAGCCTCGCCGGCTTCCCGCAGGCTGGCGCTGCCGGCGCGGTACCCGCCGATGGCGGAACGGATCCCGGGTTCCAGGCCGTTGGCAGCGATGAATGCCCGGTACGCGGCGGCGGTGGTGGCAAACCCTTCCGGCACCCGCACTCCGGAAGCGGCCAAGGACCGGATCAGCTCACCGAGGGACGCGTTCTTACCGCCCACAGCGGGCACGTCGTCCATCCCGACTTCTTCCAGCAGCACTACGTGAACTCCGGTCATTGTTGTCCTTGCAGTCATGGCTCGATCCTCTCCGTTGAAGGGTCGGGACAGAAGGGGCTTTGGTCCCTGCACGTGCCTGGCCGGGCGGCTAACCACTTATCCTTCCATTCCGGCGCAGCTTCTTGTGGGCCCAGTCGGCCGCAAGGACAGCAGGAATGGCCAGCACCGCGACGGCGAACCCGGCAGGCGGCGGTGCCAGGTGTCCCAGCATGGCGGGAATGGCGTAGAGGCATACAGCCAGGACAGCGAGTTCGGCCAGTATTGCCCAGAGCAGCAGCCGGTTGGTCAGCCAGCCCTGCTTCCAGGGCGGCAAAGTAGCGCTGCGGCAAGCGAAGGCATTGGCCAGCTGGCCAAGGACGACGGCGGTGAAGGCGGCGCCGGAGGCGGCCATGACAAGGGCTGAGTCCGCAGGAGTTCCCCGCATCCACCCGCCCGCGAACAGCACCGTTGAGAACGCCGCCATCTCCAGGGCCGCTTCAACAGGACCCAGGACGCAGAACACCCGGAACATGAGCCGGCTGTCCATCAAGTGCCGTTTCTCCGGCGGCCGCTTGAGGACTCCCTTGCCTGGCTTTTCACCGCCAAGGGCGAGCGCGGGGAGCAGATCGGTGCCGATGTCCAGGGCCAGGATCTGCAGCACGCCCAGCGCGAGGGGAAACTGCCCGCCGGACAACGCCCAGATGACAAATGGCGTCAGTTCCGCGACGTTGTCCGTCAGATGGTAGGTGAGGAAGCGGTGGATGTTCGAGTATGTGGCACGGCCCTGTTCGATCGCAGCGACGATTGTGGCGAAGTGGTCGTCCAGGAGCACCAGGTCGGCTGCTTCCCGGGCAACATCGGTTCCGCTGAGCCCCATGGCAACACCGATGTCCGCTTCCTGCAGGGCAGGGCCGTCATTGACGCCGTCGCCCGTCATGGCCACAATGTGGCCGCGGGCCTGTAATGCCCTCGCCACCCGCAGTTTCTGTTCGGGCGAGACCCGGCTCACCACGATGCCGTCACGGTCAAGCAAGGCGCCCAGGATCTGTTCGTCCTCGGGAAGTTGCGAGCCATCAAGAACGGTTTCCGGAGTGCCCATCAAGCCGATTTCACGGGCGATGGCAGCAGCAGTTTCCGGATGGTCGCCGGTGATCATGCCAATGCGGATCCCTGCCTCCCGTGCGGTCCTGATAACGTCGCCGACGTCCGGCCTGGGCGGGTCGTGGAGGGCGATCAGGCCCAGGAGCTTAAGCCCTGTTTCCACTGCCTCCGGCGGCAGGTCCAGCCAATCCGCGGCTGGGCCGGGAAGCTCCCGGGTGGCAACCGCGATGACCCGGAGCCCCCTGGACGCCATCTTTGCCACTTCGGCTGCCGCGGCAACCGCCGGTTCCCCGCATAGCGGCAGGACTGACTCCGGCGCCCCTTTGAGGTAAAGGGTGTTGCCGATGATGACGGATTCGCGGCGTCGTCGCGGGTCGAACGCAAGCCGTCGTGCAGGGATCACGTCGCCAGGGTCCCTGCCGGAAAGGCGCCGGGCCAGGACATCGATGGCGGCTTCCATTGGGTCGCCCTCGGCCACCCACTCGCCGCCATGCAGCGCAGCACGCCCTTGGGATGCCGCCCGTGCTGCAAGGGCTGCCCGGGTGGCCAGGGAAACACCAGTGCCCTCAATGATGGCAGTGGGCCGGTACCCCTCCCCCGCGATCCGGATGCTGCCGTCAAACGTGTAGACCTCGACGGCGTTCATCCGGTTTTGCGTCAGGGTTCCCGTCTTATCCGTGCAAATAAACGTTGTTGACCCCAAGGTCTCCACGGCTTCGAGATTCCGGACCAGGGCGTTCCGGGCAGCCATGCGCTGGGCCCCCATAGCCAGGGACAGCGTGACGGTGGGCAGCAGGCCCTCCGGAATAAGGGCCACTGCGACGCCGATGGCGAAGAGGAAGGCGTCCCGCCACGGGATTCCCACCAGCAGTGATACAACAAAGAAAAGCCCGGCGATGGCGAGCGCAACCGCGGCGATCAGGCGAACGATCCGGCGCAATTCCAGGGAAAGTGGCGTAGGTGGCGACACGGTTCCGCTGGTCAGAGCGGCGATGCCGGCAAGGCGTGTGTTCGCGCCGGTCCTGGCTATCACTGCTTCGGCTTGGCCGTTCACCAGGAAGGTTCCGCCCCACGCTTCATCTCCTGCTGCCTTCGGCACAGGTTCACTTTCACCTGTCAGCATTGATTCATCCACGGTGCAGGCTGAAACCGTCGCCAGTGTCACGTCGGCCGGTACCCGGTCCCCCGCAGCCAGGAGAACCGCGTCCCCCGGGACCAGTTCGCTGGTGTGGACGCGGAGAAGCCGCCCGTCCCTGCGGACGGACACATCGGCCGGCAGCAGGCCCCGTAGTTTTGCCGCCGCGTGTTGCGCGCGTTCCTGCTGAATATGGGCGAAAATACCGTTCACGATGACAACAATGATGATTGCCGTGCCCAGTTGCGGCATACCGGCGATAAAGGCCAGCGCGGCCGCGCACCACAGCATCAGTGCGAAGAAGTGAGTCAGCTCACCAAGGATTTTTCGCCACTGCGTTACGGCCTTTGCGCCGGGAAGTACGTTTGGTCCGGTTTCCTTCAGCAGGGCCGCCGCACGCTCGGAACTTAGCCCGGCTGTGTCCACCCCCGTGCCGGGCGGCACCCTCCGCTGTGTCACTGATGCTCCACGGCAGCGAGCGGAAACTCCCGTGTGTCGCCGGCAGACAGGAGGACTTGTTCAGAGCCGACCCGGAGGCAAATGGCGGACGCGTCACCCGGAGCTGCTGAGACCGTCAATTTTCCGTGCTCCAGGTAGATAGCGAGCAGATGGTCGCGGTAGCGGACCTGGAAAGACACTGCCCGTATGCCTTTGGGCATCCTGGGTGCGAAGAGGAGCGCATCAGCGGTGATGCGGAGCCCGGCGAAGGTCCGCTGCACAACGTCGATGGTTCCAGCCATCGCCCCAAGGTGAATCCCTGTGCGGGTAGTGCCTCCCTGGGTGTCGTCGAGGTCCGCGCTGAGGGCTTCACGGAAGGTGCTCCAGGCCCGGTCCGGGTCCCTTGCCGCCAGCACTGACGCATGCGCCACCCGGCTGAGGGTGGAGCCGTGCGCCGTGCGTGCCAGGTAGTAATCGACGGTCTTTTCGAGTTGCGCGGTGGACACTTCATAACCCAGGCCGGCCAGAAAGAGCGTTAGTTCCTTTTCTCCGAGGACGTAGAGCAGCATGAGCACGTCAGCTTGTTTGGCCAGCCGGTAACCATTTGTGCTGTCTCCTTCGGCCTCGAGGATCAGGTCCAGGCGTTCGATGTTGGTGTAGGCGCTCCGGTAGTGCTCCCAGTCCAATTCGCGCAGTTCTTCATAACCCGCGAACTGGCTGATGATGCCGTCATGGAAGGGCACGAACATCCGTGTGCTGACGTGCCGCCAACCGTCGATTTCCGTTCCGTCCACCTTCAGGCGCCGCTTGAGGTCCTCAAGGTCGTGTCCGTGGAGCAGTGCCATGATCCCGCAGGCCTGGGCGCAGACCCAGGCGGCCATGACATTTGTGTACGCGTTATCGGTGAGCCCCGGTTCCGGACTGAGCGGGTAGCCGGTGTGATACTCGTCCGGGCCCATGATGCCCCGGAGGTGGAACCGGTCCATGTCCGGGTCGTGGTCCGCCATGGAGGCCACGAGGCGTGCCACCTCGACGATCAGCTCGGCCCCATGCCGAAGGAGCCATTCCCTGTCCTGCGTGGCCAGGTAGTACTGCCAGGCGTTGAATGCGACAGCGAGGCCCGCGTGGCGTTGAAGGTGGGAGTAATCCGGCACCCACCGGCCCGAGCGCCGGTTGTAGAGCCAGCGCGGGGTCTCCTCCCTCCCGTCGCTTCCGCTCTGCCAAGGGAAAAGCGCTCCGTTCAGTCCTGCTGCTGCGGCCGCTTCCCGGGCGGCGGGAAGCCTGCGCCACCGGTAGTTGATCAGGGATCGCGCCACCGAGGGCATCCTGGTGGTAAGGAGGGGCAGGACGAAGAGCTCATCCCAAAAGATGTGGCCCCGGTAGCCCTCGCCGTGCAGCCCGCGTGCGGGCACCCCGGCGTCCAGCTCAGCAGTGTTTGGGGTGAGTGTCTGAAGCAGGTGGAAGACGTGCAGGTTCAGGATCAGCTGCACCTGCGGGCTGCCGTCGAGACTGATGGCGAATAGGCCAAGCAGCCTGTCCCAGGTGTCCCTGTGCCGGGACAGCAAGTGCTCAAAGCTTGGACCTTCTGCCCGGAGGACGTTTCCGGCGGCAAGTGCAGGGGAAGAAACTGCCCGGTCACGGGAGCTGGCCATCGCCGCAATCCTGGTGATACCTACCGGCACGGCGTCCGTCAGCTGAAGTTCCCAGGACCGGTAGTGGACTCCTTCCTCCTCGCCCGGCCCCTCATCGGCCACCTGCCCGGAGACATCCGTCCGCGATGCTGCCGCGATCCGGATGTGGCTTTGGCTCGTTTCCACTTCCACGATCGTCACCGGCCCGGCCGGGTCCGACACTGCGAGCGGGACAAGGTGATGGTGGTTCAGGAGTGCGTCTTCCGGCAGGTTCTCATTGGTCACGCCCGTGTCCGTTCCACTGCGGACCACAGCTGAACCGCTCCAGCCCACTGCCGTGAGGGAAGTATCGAGCGCCATGAGGTGCGGCTGGGCCATCGACACAAACTTCCGCTGGCCCAGTACCAGCCGTCGCCCGTCCGGTGCTTCCAGGACTGCTTCCCGTTCCAGGATGGCCCGGCGCATGTCGAGCACCCGCCGCTCCCGAATAATCTTCAGGCCGCCCCGGGAGCACCAGTCGGTTCCGTCGAGGCGGATGTCCAGCACAAGGCAGTTGGGCGCGTTGACCATGTGCTCGTCTTCCACGTCCTGGCCCTGGACATTGCTTACCAGCCGGTTGTACACACCAGCAAGGTACGTGCCGGGGTAGTGGACGTCGCTCCTGCTGCTCTCGGGCGCAGCACCGCGGACTGCCAGGTACCCGTTCCCCAGCGTGGTCAGCGCCTCCCGGTGACCTTCGTGGGCGGGATCGTAGCCTTCATAGATCAGACGCCATGGGTCGGTCAGGACACGGCCCAGGTCCAGCTGGCCGACGTCAGTCAGCACAACATCGGCGCCTGCCTCCTCCAGTTCGGTTCTCCTGCCCGCCCTGTCGATGCCGACAACCAGGCCGAAACCGCCGCGGCGAGCTGCCTCCACACCGGCTGCGGCGTCTTCAATGACTACCGCCCGGGCAGGTGCCACCCCCAGCCTGTGTACGATCTCGAGGAGGATTGCGGGGTCCGGTTTTCCCGGAAGCCCAAGTTCGGCTGCCATGACGCCGTTCAGCACAAGGTCAAATGAACCAGAGAGGCCTGCCGCCGCGATGACAGCGGAAGCATTACGGCTGGAGGTCGCCACCGCCAGGGGAATGTGTGCCGAGCGCAGCCTGTCGATCAGTGCGACCGTTCCCGGAAAGGTCCTCACGCCATCGCGTGCCAGCCGCGCCTTGAACAGCTGGTCCTTGAGCTTGGCCAGGCCATGTACGGACCACGTGCCGGCGCTGTCCGCGCGGTCGCCTTCGGGCAGGGTGACGCCGCGGGCCGCGAGGAAGGTTGTCACGCCGTCTTCCCGGGGCCGGCCGTCCACATAGGCCAGGTAATCGTCCTTGGTGAAGGGATCCCGCCGTGCTTCAGCAGGAAGCCGGGGATCTGCCAGCACGTCGTCGAAAATTTGCTTCCAGGCAGCTTCATGCACCGAGGCCGTGTCCGTCACCACGCCGTCCAGGTCAAAGATCACAGCATCAAAAGGTGACAACGCCGCAGAAGCAGTGGGTGAGGCGGTCATGGCGGATCCCCGCCGGCCGGCAAACCCACGCGAAGGAACAACGTGCGGAGCCCACGTCGGAACTGCACGGCACGGCTACCTATTACGGCCAGCCGCTGCAGGTGGCAATCGGCTCCTGCGGATTCGGCTGGCACCCGCTGTGGAATGGAGCAGCCAGGCCTCATCTGCGGGGACCACGCCGAAGAACATCAAGCCTGGCGGTGTATTCGGATTCGTCGATTTCTCCGCGTGCGAACCTTTGCGCCAGCAGATCCTCCGCATAGCCAGGGCTCGACCCGGGATTGGTCCCCCGGTTGGCCGGTCCGAGCGCCCGGGCCAACAGGACGATGGCCGCAATAACAGCACCCCAGAACAGGACAAAACTTATGACCATGAGGACCGAGCCCCAACCGCCCATGGTGCCGTTCCAAAACATCATTTCGCGTCCTCCCATTGCGGCCGGGCAACGATCCACACGGCCTGGAATCACTGTTGCCCGCCCTTCGCTGCACCGCCAGAGGCTTAGGTCCCGGCCATGCGGAGATCGCCGGGATTGTATGACTTTCGGCTCTGGTCCAAGGACCGTGGCCGGGAGCATTGTGAGGGGATAAGGAGCTGAAGGCCATGTCCCAACCAACCCCTGGAAGCGGACGACGGCGCGTGGTCGCCGTCGTGGCGGCGCTTGGCTTGCTGGCTCTCGTCATCGCGCTCGCTGTTGTGATGACGTCCCCGCCCGGCAGCCCGCCGTCGTCCGCCCCTGTGCAGACCTCCACGGGTCCGGCCGTGGGCTCCCCCGCTCCGACGCCGTCTCCTACGGCGCCTACCGCGCCTTCACAACCGCCGTCCCCGCCCCCGGCAGGGACAGAGACGCCCGAAGCCGGCCAGACTCCGGTCGAGCCGCCCGTAACGCTGCCGCCTGTCCCTCCACCCGAACCGCCCGGCACAGCAGCGCCTCCCCCCGCTGATCCTTTCCCGGCTTCACTTCGGGGCCAGGATCTCACCAGCCTTCCCGGCGCCGGGAATGTGGTCGCGTTGACGTTCGACGCCGGAGCGAATGCCGCCGGCCTGCCAAAAATCCTGCAAGCACTTGCCGCCAAGGGCGTCCCAGGCACCTTCTTCCTCACCGGCAACTGGGCTGAAACGAATCCGGGAGCGGTTGGGCAGATTGTTGCCGGCGGACACCGCGTGGCCAACCACTCCATGACGCACCCCGGGTTCACCGGCCTCTCTGACCAAGTGATCGCCCAACAGGTTCTGGGGGCAGAACAGGTGATCCTGGCAGCCGGCGCGGATCCGAGTCCCTTCTTCCGCTTCCCCTACGGCGAACGGAACGCAAGGACCATCACCGCCGTGAACAATCTGGGCTACGTAGCGGTCCGCTGGACAGTGGATACCCTCGGCTGGAAAGGAACCAGCGGCGGCATCAGCCCGGAAACCGTGATCGACCGGGTGCTTGCCACACTCCAGCCCGGCGAAATCGTCCTCATGCACATCGGCTCCAATCCCGATGACGGGAGCACCCTCGACGCCGACGCACTGCCCGCCGTCATCGACAGGATCGGTGCGGCCGGCTACCGTTTCGTCACCGTCGACGTGCTGTTGGGCGGCTAGAAAACCCGCCGAACCCCTAGAATTGAAGGATGACCGCGGTGGCCGCCGGTTCCGGCAGTACCTTTTCCTTGGCTCGCAATGCCCGGGGCGTGTTGCGCCGTGTGCCTGTGTGGACCTGGCGGTTCGTGATGCTGGCGGTGGGCTCCCGCGAGCGTGCAAGGTTCAACACGGACCCCCTCACTGACGTGGCGTACACCCAAGACCTGGACTACGGTGGCGATGGCCTGGCCGCCCACCGCCTCGATGTGTTAACCCCCCTGGCCACGACACCTGCAGACCATCGAGGCGCTGCCAGGGCTGGAGAATTGCTTCCCGTTTACGTCTACTTCCACGGCGGAGGGTGGACGTCCGGTGACAAGGCCGCCGTGACGAAATACTGTGCAAACCAGGTCCTGGGCGGCATGGTGGTGGTGAACGTCAATTATCGGCGGGCGCCCCGCTTCCATATGGTTCATGTGCTTGAGGACGCAAACGCTGCACTGGCATGGGTGGACGCCAACATCAGCGCGTATGGCGGGGATCCCCAGCGCCTGGTCCTTGGCGGAGACTCGGCCGGCGGCCACATCGCGGCTTTGCTCACTGCGCTTAGCCTGCGTCCCGAACTGGCCGCGCATTACTCCCTGCAACCCGCCATTCCCGCGGGGCACCTGAAAGGGCTGGTCCAACACTGCAGCGCGGTCGATTTCTCCGTCTTTTTCGAGAGCGGCTTTGTCCTCAGCCTGAACTTTGTCCGCATGCTGCTGCCATCGGAGGGCCTGCCACGGCGCCGCAGCCTCAGGTTGCGTCAAGCCCGTGAGGCGGCCGAGCGCCTGAAGGCCGCCGCCGGTTTCGTCTCCCCCATTGAGTGGCTGGACAACAGGCACCCGCCGGTCTTTGTCACCACTTCCGAGCGGGACTTCTTCTACAGAGCCAATGTGAACTTCATTGAGCGGCTCCGAAACCACGATGTATCGGTGGAGACGCTGATTTACCCGTGGGAGAACGCGAACACTGAACATACGTGGCAACAGGATTACCGCTACCCGGAATCCCAGGAAGTCTACCGCCGGCTGCGTGCCTTTGTTCGGAACGTTGCGGAGCTCCCCACGAACACGTTCCCCGGGACCCATGACCCTAACGAAGGGACGCCGTCGGGGCTATCTTTGAGTCATGGCCGGGCAGGATCAGGAACAATACGGGGTTGACCCCGAGGAGTTCGGCTCTGCACGCGTGGATGCGGCCGCCTTGTTGGACGCCGGCTTGGTGGACTTCGATTGGTCGGTACCGCCTTCGGGCTCAGCGCGGCGCACCATCAAAGCTCCCAGCGGGAACCTTGCAGCACTGACCCTGGGTGACCCGAATCAGCCTTGGGTTGTCCTCGTGCCCGGAGCCACGGGTTCGAAGGAGGACTTCTCGCTCATGATGCCAGTCATCGCTGACGCCGGGTACTTTGTCCTGAGCTTTGACCTGGCTGGCCAGTATGAGTCGGCGGCCGCCGGGCCGGAAAACCTGGTACCGCCAAGGCAGCATTATGACTACCAGCTGTTCGTCGCTGACTTCCTTGCCGCCCTGACGGAAGCCGGCGCACCGGCCCATGTGGTGGGATACTCCTTCGCGGGTATTGTGGTCCAGCTCGCCTATGCGGAGCATCCGGAGCTGTTCAGAACCCTCACCCTCATGAGTTGTCCGCCCGAGCCCGGCCGTAGTTTCAGGGGCGTGAGCCGGATCGGCCGGTTCAGCAGCTGGGCCAACGGCTGGATCGGCGGCGCCCTGGTGATCTGGGCCATCCGCGGCAACTTCGTGCACGTACCGCCGGGGAGGCAGCGGTTCGTCAACTACCGGTTCCGCTTTACCCGCCGCGCCTCCGTGCGGGACATTTACACGCTTATGCAACACGCACCGGATCGTCGGCAAGCGCTGGCAGAGGCGCCGATCCCGAAGTTCGTTGCCGTAGGCGAGCACGATTTGTGGCCACTCCGGCTGCACAGGCTGTTTGCCCAGGCAATACGGGCCCGAATCGGCGTGTACAGGGGTGGCCATAGCCCCTGCGAGACGTCGCCGTACGAGTTCAGCCGGGATCTCCTGGCCATCTACGCCAAGGTTGACCGGCCGGTTTGAAACAGGAGGCGTGCGGTACTACTTGTCGCCTTGCCCGCTTCCGCCCTGCCGCCACCGGAAGCGGTCCAATCGGCGGCGCAAGGGCGGTTCATCTCGGAATTCAACCCGGAACGTCACCAGGGTCATTGCAATATGGCGCCCAAACGAGGACCAGCTGGCGAACGGGCGCGCCGACACCCCCACTGTCAAGGTGGGCTCGTAGATGACCGTCATGTGCGGGCGCAGGCGGTAGGAGATATCGACGTCGTCATGGACATCCGCGTTGTCCCGCACCACTGCCGTCCGGATCTCCGCCCAGACATCCCTGGTCAGGGCAAAGTTGGATCCGTAGACGGGAGGATGGCCCAGCAGGAAGCCGACGACCGTGAAATAGGCAGCCAGGAACAGATGGCGGCCGGACCAGCGGACCAGGGGGTTGCCGCCGTAAAAGTCACCGGGTCCCGTGACGGCAGTGAATGTCCCTGACATCCCGAGGATGCCCGCCACGTGTTCGAGCCAATCCGGCGGGGGCCTTGAGTCGGTATCCAGCCTGGCGATGATCCAGCCCGCAGCGGCATCAAAACCCGCAGCGGCCGTCGCGGAAATGCCTGGCAGGTCTACCAGTATGTGCGTTACTCCTGCCGCTGCGCAGATGGCGGCGGTGTCATCACTGCTTGCGTTGTCGACAACAATAATCTCGTCGGCAGGCCTGCTTTGCCGGGCCAGCAAGGCCAGGCAGGTCCGCAGTTGACGTCCGTCATTGCGTGTCGGGATGACAACCGAGACCGAGGGGACACCATCCATAGCGAGAGCCTACCTGCGAGCAGGACCGGGCGGCGGACGAAGACGCGCTCCCCAATCCAGGGCTCGCTGCTTGGAGCAAGGGCAGCATGGCCGGTTTAGGGTCCTAAGGCACTGTGACACCTGGTACCGCAGGCGCACGCTGGTGCCATGAATGATACTGCCCAGCACCCGAGGAAAGTCCATCTCACGCAGCAGCCCGTCGCCGTCGTCCGTGAACGGGTCCGCATGGATTCACTCACGGATTTCTTCGGCCGCGCCTTCGGGACAGTCATGGCTGCAGCCCAGCTGCAGGGCGCCGGCCTCGCAGGCCCTCCGTTCGCGCTCTACCGGGGAACGCCAACCGACACTGTTGACGTAGAAGCAGGATTCCCTATCAGCGGAGACTTCGCGGAGTCGGAAGGAGTAGTCTCTGGCACTTTGCCTGAAACCGATGCCCTCGAAGCGATCCACACTGGGCCTTACGACACACTCCAGGCGACCTACGGAGAAATTCAGCGACAGATGGCAGCCGAAGGCCTCACCCCTGCGGACACGATGTGGGAGTTCTACCTGAGTGCTCCGGAAACGGAACCCGACCCCGCGAAATGGCAAACAAGGGTTGTTTGGCCGGTCGCGTAATTCACTTCGATACGGCATTGAACGTGACTTTCATCCCTGTCAGGCGAGGGAGAGGAAGAGCTTTTCCAGTTCCTTTTTGTCCATCGTTGCGTCCTTCTGGACAATGCACTGCTCCAGCCCGGTGGCGATGATCGCGAACCCGGCCCGGTCCAGCGCCTTCGATACAGCAGCGAGCTGGGTAACGACGTCCTTGCAGTCCCGGCCTTCTTCAAGCATGCGGGTAACAGCGGACAGCTGGCCCTGGGCGCGCTTGAGGCGGTTGATCACGGGCGTCAGTTCTGAGGGATTGAGTTCCACGTTTTCTCCAAAGGTCGATTGCTCCCCTCAATGATATACCCCCTGGGGTGTTTGACGTACCCCTGGGGGTATCTGTAATACTCGGTGGGGTATTCACCCTTCCCCTTCCGAGAGGCCAACCAATGACTTCCCCTTCCACGGCACCGGCCGTTACCGCACTCGCCCCTGAGACCCTCCAGTCCTGGTTCAAAGAGCACCAGGACCTCGTGGTGATCGATGTCCGCTCCGCCGCTGAGTTTGAGTCCCTGCATATCCGCGGCTCCTACAACGTGCCGCTGCCGCTTCTCTCAGAGCACACCGATGAGCTCGCCGCCCGGCTGGGTTCCCGCGTGGTCCTGGTCTGCCAGTCCGGCGTGCGCGCCGAGCAGGCGCGCCAGCGCCTGGCCAAAGCCGGAATCGACACCGCCTACGTCCTGACCGGTGGCGCACCCGGCTTCGCCGCTGCCGGCGGGGACGTGGTCAAGGGCAAGGACCGCTGGGACCTTGAGCGGCAGGTCCGCCTTGTGGCCGGCTCCCTGGTGCTCCTGGGCCTGGCAGGCGGCAAGTTCATCTCCCCGAAGATCCGGACACTTGCCGGGGTCATCGGCACCGGCCTGACGTTCTCCGCGGCCACCAACACCTGCGCCATGGGCCGGGCCATCTCGGCCATGCCGTGGAACAAGGCCGCCAAGGAACCCACCCGCGAAAGCGCCATCCTTGCCCTGCCCGTCACCACCGAGGTGAACGCCGAGGCCAAGGCATCATGACCCTCACCCTCATCCTGGTTCTCGCCCTGTCGGTGGTCATCGGACTCTCGCTCGGCGTCCTGGGCGGCGGCGGCTCCATCCTGACGGTCCCGATCCTGGTCTACGTGGCCGGGTTCGAGGCCAAAGAAGCCATCGCAGCCTCGCTGTTCGTTGTCGGCGTCACCTCCGCCGTGAGCGTGTTAAGCCACGCACGCGGGGGAAGGGTGATGTGGCGGACCGGTCTGATCTTCGGGGCGGCCGGGATGGCCGGCGCGTTCGTCGGCGGACTGCTCGGCGGGCACATCCCCGGCCAGATCCTCCTCATCGCCTTCGCCATCATGATGGTGGCCACCTCCGTGGCCATGCTCCGCGGACGGAAGAAAAAGAACGACGACGGCGCCGCACCGGTCAAGCACGAACTGCCCCTTGGCAGGGTGCTGCTGGACGGGGCCGTCGTCGGGCTCATCACCGGCCTGGTCGGCGCCGGCGGCGGATTCCTCGTGGTCCCGGCCCTGGCACTGCTCGGCGGCCTGCCCATGTCCGTCGCCGTAGGCACCTCCCTGGTGGTCATCGCCATGAAATCCTTCGCAGGCCTCGCCGGATACCTCACGACCGTCCAGCTTGACTGGGGCATCACCCTTGGGGTGACCGCCGCCGCCATCGCGGGTTCCCTTGCCGGCTCCAAACTCGCCGGCCGGATCCCCGAAGCTGCCTTGCGCAAGGCCTTCGGCTGGTTCGTCCTGGCCATGGGCACCTTCGTCCTCATCCAGCAAGCCCCGGCCGACCTCCGGTGGTTCATCGCCGCAGGCGTAACAGCCCTCACCGCAGCCACCGCCGGCATCTGCTGGTTCTTCATCAGCTCCTGCCCCCTGCGCAACCGCACCAGCCGCCGCCGCAGCGGCATACCCTCACCGGCCTGAACCAACCATCAACCAAGGAGAACACCATGGGCCTCATCAGCTCCCTGAAAAAAGCCTTCAGCAAGCCCTACACAACAGTCTCAGTCGCTGAGGCTGGCCTACTCCCTGCGCGGCGGCATGGGCGCCTGGCGCGCAGCCGGCGAACCCGTCCGCTAGCTGAACCTTTCCGCTAATTACAGCCCGCACTATTTCGAAGGAGAAACCCATGGCTGAAATCACCATCACCGAAACCGACCAGCGGCGCACCAGCGCCCGCATCCTCGATGTCCGCGAAGACTTCGAAGTCGCCGACGGCATGATCCCCGGAGCCCTGCACATCCCCATGAACCAGCTGCAGGCACGCCTGTCAGAACTGGACCCGGCAGTGCCCGTCATTGCGGTCTGCCGCAGCGGCAACCGCAGTGCCGCCGTGGCTGATGCCCTCAACGGCGCAGGCTTTTCGGCGGACACCATGGCCGGCGGCATGATCGCCTGGACCCGCGCCGGCCTACCGACCACCTGACCCCGGCAGTCCCGCCTGTTCGCCCCACTTACGGGAAGGCGGCAGAACGGCACCATGCCGTCAGTGCCGGCCGCCTCGAAGAAGTCATCCAGGCCGTGAAAAACCTGGACCTGGACAAGCTACGCACCGACGCCGCACCGCAATAGCCCTAACACCCACAGCAAAAATCAACGGGCACGGTTAGCGTCGTGAAATACCCCAGGGGGTATAAGCGTTGGAATCAGATGAACGAAAGTACTAGCCTCCACCCTTATCCGAAGGAGATCACCCAAGATGCTTATCGAGCGCATTTACGACGAAGACCTCGCCCAGGCCAGCTACCTGATCGGCTGCCAGGCAAACGGCACCGCCATTGTTGTTGATGGCCGCCGGGACATCGCGGTCTACCAGGAACTGGCCGAGAAAAACGGCATGAAGATCATCGCCGTTACCGAAACCCACATCCACGCCGACTACCTCTCCGGCACCCGCGAACTCGCCGCCGCCACCGGCGCGAAGATCTACGTCTCCGGCGAAGGCGGACCGGACTGGCAGTACGAATTCGACGGCGAACGCCTCTACGACGGCGACAAGATCACCATCGGCAATATCAGCATCCAGGCCGTGCACACCCCGGGCCACACCCCCGAGCACCTGTCCTTCCTGGTCACCGACGGCGCCTTCAGCGACCAGCCCGGCTACCTCCTCTCCGGTGACTTCGTCTTCTCCGGAGACCTGGGCCGTCCCGACCTGCTGGACGAGGCAGCCGGCGGCATCGACACCCGCTTCGAAGGTGCCAAGCAGCTCTTCGCCAGCCTGCGGGACAAGTTCCTCACCCTGCCGGACTACGTCCAGGTCCACCCAGCCCACGGCGCCGGCAGCGCCTGCGGCAAGGCCCTCGGCGCCATCCCCTCCTCCACCGTCGGCTACGAGCGGCTCTACGCCTGGTGGGGCCCGTACCTCGCCGCCAACGACGAGCAGGGCTTCATCGACGAACTCCTGGACGGCCAGCCCGACGCGCACGCCTACTTCGGCCGGATGAAGCGCGAAAACCGTGAAGGCCCCGCCGTCATGGGAGAACGCGCCCCGCTGCCCGAATTGGCAACCGGCCCCGTCGCAGCAGGCCTGGCAGAAGACACCCTGACCTTCATCGACACCCGCCCCAACGCCAAGGTCCACGAAGGCACCGTAGCCCGTTCCCTGAACATCCCCGCGGGCAAGTCCGTGGCCAGCTACGGTGCCTGGGTAGTAAACCCCGAGACGGATAAGAACCCCCTGGTACTGCTCGCAGCAGACCAGGAACAGGCCATGGACATGTGGGACCACCTGGTCCGGGTCGGCATCGACAATGTCGCCGGCTACGTCACCAGTATCGAAGGGCTCCCCATGACTATGCCGAAGCTGATCCAGCCCGAGGAACTGGACAAATTCAATCCCGCCATGGTGCTGGATGTCCGCAACAAGACCGAGCACACTGCCGGGCACATCCCCGGCACGCACCAGCTCAGCGGCGGCCGCCTCATGTGGCACCTCGATGAGCTTCCCGCCGAGGGCACCATCGTCACCTACTGCCAGTCAGGCGTCCGGAACTCCGTAGCTGCCAGCGCACTGCGCCGGGCCGGGTACGACGCCGTCGAACTCGACGGCAGCTACGCCGCCTGGACCGCATGGCGGCAGGCACATGAAGAAGTGCCCAGCAATTAGACACGAGGCAGCAGCAACAGCGGGCTAAAGCCGCGGCGGCATCGATACCTCGCCGCCGAGGCTGTTCCCCTCAGGACCCGGCACCGGCAGCGGTGCCGGCTCGGCGGGTGAAAGTCACGTCCCACGGCTTGTCGCCATGGCCAATCTCTGACCACCCATCCCCGGCCAACTGCTGGCGAAGCCCAGCCAGGCTTGCCTCCATCCCCGGGGCCCACTGTTCGTCGGGAGGGGTGGCGCCCAAAGGCGGTCCCGAAAAGGTATCGCTGACATAAAGCCTTCGATCGCCGTCCGCCTTCCCAACGAACCTCAACTGGGTCCGGCCGTACTGGGACCCCAAGGTGTAAAGAATGCGGCGCCACCAAGAGCCGGATGCAGCATCCTCCAGCTCAATCTGCAGTGTTTCTTCCATTGGGCCAGCCTAAGAAGGTGCCGGACGCTTCACCAGAGACTTAGGTCATTACTTCCGCCCATGGCAACACCCGTCGGGAAGCGCCACCAGACAGGGAAACGGGTCAAAGGGCACTACCGCGCACCCCCGTGAAGGTACGACAGTTCAGTCATGGCTGATCGTCAATCATCGGTTTCGCACCAATCAAACCCCTTTACGGGCCTTCATGAATGGAAGCCACTTTTCGGGTGGGCGGGCGCCGCCTCGGTCCTCTTCGTGCTGCTTCTGATAGCGGCACTGGTACTTGACTTCCTGGCGCCTCCGCCGGTGCACGGAGGGGCCGAAACCCTTGAATTCATCGCCGCCAACAAGGGGAACTACATTGCGGAGCAGATCCTGTGGATCCTGCCCAACATCCTTCCCGTGTTGGTCTTTACCGCCCTCTTTGTCGCCCTGGCCCCCACGCAGAAAAGCCTCGCGTTGATTGCCTTCATTTTTGGCGCCCTGCCGTGGGCGCTTATCCTGGCAGTCCCCGTCAGCAGCCGCGGATCACTCAACCTCACTTACCTCAGTGACCGCTACATGGAGGCGGGAACGGAAGAAGAACGCCGGACATTTGCCACTGCCGCAGAGGCAATGATCGCGGAGAACAACACCCCCGCAATCGTCGGGACCCTTTCTGCCTTCGGAATCCTCCTGATGGCTGCTGCCATGAGCAGGGGGCCCAGAGGGCTTTTCCCCCGCTGGCTTGGGTGGTTGGGTGTGGCCACAGGAACGCTCGGCGTGGCAAGCGAAATCCTTCGCCATGCAGCGCCGGAATTCTACTGGGGTTACGGCATCCTGCTGTGGGTGTGGTTCATGGCAACCGGTATTGCGCTGATCCGGCTGTCCCCCGAACGAGCGGGCGGTAGATCATCAGGGCAAGGCCCGCGAAGAGCAGGGCGAAAGCCAGGAACGCCGCCATCAGCGCAAACGATGCATCAGGGTCTGCCTTGACGTACATCACCACAGCCATGGAAGCCACCGAGGCCGCCAGGAACGCATACCCGGTCAGCAGTGGATACATAATCTTCAGCGCCCACTTTGCACCCAAGAGCAAGCCAAGCCCCGAGGCTATGGCCGCCGGCACAATGATGCCAAGGTCCATCAACTTCACCATCCAGAAGGGCGTCGGACTGGATGCATATTCAGTCAGCGAGGCAGGGTTTGACCATGCCGTGAGCAGCGACCGCAGGTGCTGTCCAAAGACCAGGAACACCGCCACCACCAGCAGCGAGACGCCAGCCGTCTTCCGGACTGCAGGTGACGGCCACGGCAGGTCCCTGGGGACGGAGCCCAACGAGAGGACAACCGCGGCCTCGGCCAGGACGAAGACGCCCAGCAGCAGCGGGAACCAATATTCCACGTTCCCCGGCACCCGAAGATACTCCTGGCCGATGATTACCTGCGCATAGGTATAGATGGCATACACTCCGATGCCGCTGCCCAGGAGGGGTCCGGCAGCATAGCCGCGGAACACCAACACAGCGGCAATTACAGAAGCCGGGAAAACGATGAAGAGCGCCGCAGCGTCGCTGCCTACCAGTTGGTTAACGGTAGTTTCCGACGTCCGGTACTGCAAGAAGCCAAACCCCAGCGGTCCTGCGAGGGACGCAACGGCCATGCCCACCCCCAAGGCAACCAAAACAAGTGCCAGCGCCCGCGCCATACCCCGCTGCCGCCGTCGGCCGTTTCCTGCAACCCATCCCGCCATATTCTCCATGGCCCGGCACCTCCTGCCGAAAGGATAGGCAAGGGCCCCGGCACCGGATAGTGCCCAAAGGCCCTGAACCCGAATCGAACCCAATCACGGGACTTTGGCCCCTAACTGGCACTCACCGGTTCTGGCACGGTGGAGGGAGGCCCGAAAATGCACGATTGCTGGAGTGTTGTGTCTGGGCCACCACACCGGAAGCCGGCAGGCCGAACAAGCTCCACGGCCTGCTGGAGGCAACACTTGAGGGAGAGCCGAACTTATGGCGGGATCATTCGAACTGTTTGTCGATGAGGATGCACGCATCAGGTTCCGGCTGGTGATGCCGGACGGCAGAGTGCTTGCGGTGTCCGGGCAGTACCCGGACAAACACCAGGCGGCTGCCGCCATCAAGGATGTCCGCGAATGCGCCGGGACAGGCCTCATCAGCGACACCGGACCTGCTGCAGCCCGGGGCCGGGAGTCCCGGCGCGGCTACCAGAACCGGCCGCTCCATTCCGGCAGGGCTGGTTCCCTTGGTACCGCCTAGCGAAGCCGTTGCACCGTGACGGCGGAAGTTCAGACCCAAAAGGCGCAGGTTCTGGGTGTCACAGGCCTGGTCAAACGCTATGGTGACCATACCGTCGTCGACGGCGTGTCTTTCCACATCGAAGCCGGCGAAACCTACGGGCTGCTGGGTCCCAACGGGGCAGGCAAAACCACCATCATCTCGATGGTGGCCGGGCTGATACCGGCGGACAAGGGGGCCATCGAACTGGTTGGATCGGCCATGACTCCGGCGAGCACGCGGGTCAAGCGGCATATCGGGCTGGTACCGCAGGAACTTGCCATATACCCGGACCTGTCAGCGAGGGAAAACCTCCGGTTCTTTGGCCGCCTCCAGGGCCTCCGCGGCCAGGACCTGAAGAAGCGGGCCTCCGAGGTCCTCGATCTCATTGGGCTTGCGGACCGGGCCGGGGAGCAGACCAAGAAATTTTCGGGCGGAATGAAACGCCGGCTCAACATCGGCATCGGACTGCTTCACCGGCCAACCCTGCTGATCCTGGATGAACCAACAGTGGGTGTTGACCCGCAGTCCCGGAACTCCATCCTGGAATCGGTGGAAGGACTCGCCACAGAAGGAATGGCGGTGCTGTACACGACGCACTACATGGAAGAAGCGGAGCGGTTGTGCGACCGGATCGCCATCATTGACGAGGGCCGGATTCAGGCGGAGGGAACCCGGAACCAGCTGGTTGAGCTGACCGGAGGGGTGGACCGCATCGACCTGCGCGGCAGCGGAAACTCCAGCGCCGCTGCCACCGCGCTGCGGCAGCTTCCAGGGGTGCAGCACGTCGACGGCGGCGGGCCGGGTTTGACGCTGACCGTACACAACGGCCCGGGCCTGCTGGCCCCGATCGTGGCTGAAGCCGGCAGAACGGGGACGACACTGACCTCTGTAGAGATTGTCCGGCCCGATCTGGAATCGGTCTTCCTGCACCTGACCGGCAAAGCCCTGAGGGACTGAGATGCGCGGGCTCTGGACGATGATCGGCAACGACCTCAGGCAGCGGATCCGGGACAAGAGCGTGTTGATCTTCTCCCTCGTTGTCCCGCTGGCACTTATGGGCGTCCTGAACCTTTCCTTCGGGGGCTTCGACTCCGGAAGCGTCGAGCTGAAGCCCGCCACCGTCGTCGCAAGTTCGGAAGACAGCGGGCAGCTGGGTACTGCGCTGCTGGATGCTGTGGACTCACTGCCGGTCATGGATGTCACAGTGCGAAAGGTGCCTGGAGCCGACGTCAGCCGGGAGACCAAGGACACCGGAGCGGACCTGGGCATCATCCTGCCGGCGGAATTCACCGCGGCCGTCATGTCAGGACGTGCGGTTTCCGTCCAGGTTGTTGAAGGGGATTCTGCAGGCGTTGAAACGAACGTCCTGATTTCCGTCGTCGACGGCCTCCTGGAGCAGTTCGCGGCGGGGACTGTTACTGCAGCGGCTGGGGAGATAGCCGGGCTCCCCCACGAGGTCCTCGGCGGACTTGCCCAGCAGGCCGCAGCCGGCAGTCCGGCCCTGACACTGACCGAAGGCCAGGCCTCCGCGGAACAGCTCTCGCTCAAGGGAACCCTTGTGGCAGGCCAGGCCGGGCTCTTCCTGCTCTTCACCGTCGGCTTCGGCGTCCTGGGGCTGCTGGCTGAACGGGAGGAGGGCACGTTGTCCCGGCTGCAATCAACACCGGTGGCCCCCGGGACCATCATCACGGCCAAGGCCCTTGTTGGATTCATCCTGGGCGTCGTGGCCACCACAATCCTGCTGAGCGCCGGCAGCCTGCTGTTTGGCGTTTCCTTTGGTTCCCCCGCCGTCGTCGCGCTCCTGGTCCTGGCCGTAGCCGCGGCGGGTACCAGCCTGACGTTCATCGTCGCCCGTCTGGTCCGCAGCGCGGAACAGGCGAACATCGCCCAGTCCATTGTCGGAATGGTGCTGGGCATTGCCGGCGGCGCGTTCTTCCCCATCGAAGCCTCGGGTTTCCTCGCCACCCTGATGGATCTGAACCCCATTGCCGCCTTCATCAGGGGCCTGGGCATTACGGCGGGCGGCGGCGGGGTGGCCGACGTCGCACTCCCCCTCGCCATCATGCTGGGATTCGCGGCGGTGGCGACCCTGGCATCGCGCCTGGTTCCGGACAGGGGTGCCCGGGCATGAGAAGCATCGTCGGAATCGCGGGGGTGGAAGTACGCCGCTTCCTGCGGGACAGGTCCAATATCTTCTTCGTCTTCATTTTCCCCCTTCTCCTGATCCTGCTGCTTGGCTCCCAGTTCGGTGCGAACAGCGGCCAGGCACGCGTGGCCCTCTCCGGCGGTGCGGGCACAGAACTGGAAAAGGCCCTCAACGACCAGCTGGAAGAGGACGGCGTCCAGGTATCCACTGCCGGCGCGGGCACAGTGCGTGACCAGTTGAGCAGGGGCAGGACCGACGTCGGAATCTTCATTAATGGCGACGACGCCACGGCATTCGCCGGCGGCCAGCCAGCCGACCTTGAAGTGGTGGCAGCCTCGCAGTCGGCCGCCCAGGCTGTGCTTCAGCAGGTCCGCGCCACCATCCAGGTGGTGAGCACCGAGCGGCGGCAGCGGTCCCTTCTTGAATCCGCTGGTGTGGGCGCCCCGGAAGCGGCGGCAGCGCTGGAGCAGGCGGGGAAAGCGGTGGAACGGCCCCGCGTGGAGCTGGTGGACACCAGCGATGTCACGCAGGCATTCCAGGGATTGGGCAGGTTTGATCTTGGCGCCGCACAGCAGCTCCTGCTGTTCGTTTTCCTGAGTTCCCTCACGGGTGCAGCCACCCTGATCAAGGCCCGCAGGCTCGGCGTCATCGCGCGCGTCATGGCTGCCCCGGTCTCAAGCTGGCAGGTGCTGGCCGGGCAGGCGCTGGGCCGGTTCGGCATTGCCGCGGTCCAAGGCGGGTACATCATGGTCGGAACCGCCTTGCTCTTCGGGGTGGACTGGGGCGATCCCCTGCTGGCAGGGCTGGTCCTGGTGCTCTTTTGTGCCGTGTCAGCCGCCGCGGCGATGGTTGTTGGTTCGGTGATGGATAACGACGGCGCCGCGTCGGGTGTGGGGGTGGGCCTGGGCCTGGTGCTGGCTGGCCTGGGAGGATCCATGGTGCCGCCGGAGTTCTTCTCCGACACGCTCCAGACGGTGTCCCGTTTCACCCCGCACCGCTGGGCGTACGACGCCTTTGCGGACATCCAGCGGCACGACGGCACACTGGCCGACATCCTTCCGCAGCTCGGCGTCCTCGCCGCCACGGCACTTGCCTTGTTGGCGCTCGGGTCATTCCTGCTCCAGCGCAGCCTCAGCCGCGCCTTGTGAGGCGAATCCTGGCCTTTACGATCCGTGGATTGTGGAGTCGTGTCCGCTGTTTCGGGCGCGGTAGCCGTAGACCAGCAAGGCAATACCCGTCAGAATCACCACTGTCAGGACGGCAACGTCCTCGGCGATGAACAGTACCGCGGATTGAAGAGCGAAGATCACTCCCATCACGCCGAGAACGGCAGCAGGAATGAGGGGCCACTTCATTCTGCTGGTGCCATCGGAACCCCGGACCGGGACCACGGACAGCAAAGCAAAGGTGGCCGCCAGGCCCAGGAACAGCACAGCGGCAACGGGCGAGCCCTGCAACTCCTGCGGAAGGATGACGATAACTGCCAGCGTAGCTATGACCCCGGACGGAATCAGGGCCCACCAGTTGGTCCGTTCACGGAGGTAGACCGCGGCGAACCCGGCTGCCATGAACAGGAACAGGAAGGCTCCTGCCGCTCGGCCATCCGTGAACTGAGCGGCAGTGGCAACCGCGGCCAGGCCCAGGAACACCGAGGCGGGGATTGCCGCCCACCAATTGTCCCGGCGGCGCATAAAGAGCGACACGAACACGACCCCGACCGCCCCGAAGGTCAACGACGGCAGATACGCGGCACTCTCGAGGACGCCGAGGCGGTCCAGGAGCAACAGCACGCCGACCGCCATCAGGACGATGCCGGCCATGATGCTGATTGTTGTGGATTTCATGATTGCCTCCCGGAGTTCGGCAGGCGCCTCCGCCACTCTGCCTGTTTCAGGCTAAGGTCCCACCGGAACCGGGCATAGGGCACAAAGCCCCACGTTCAGCCGCCTAGAAACTGGATGAACTGCCGGAGCCTGAAAAGCTCCCGCCGCTGCTTCCGTAGCCGGTGGTGCTGCCACCCCCGCCCCGGGCCGAGCTGACACTGTTGACCCCCGTGTTGAACCCGGAATTGAAGGTAGAGACCGAGAAGAAGTTATACGACGGGTAGACGGTGCCCAGAATGCTTGGCTCGTAACTACGGCGGCCCTTGTGGCTGAGGCCATCCTGGGCCGCCTCCATCTCCTTGCGCATCAGCTCCGCTTCGCGTTCATTTTTCGCGTAGCCTTCAATGACCGTCTCAGCATGTCTTTGCAGGAGCACGGCCAGGCGGGACCGGGCATCGTAAAGGCGGTCCAGCGCCTTCTCCGGACTGCTCCGGCCATCGGCCAGCTCCGCAGTCCATCGCTCGATCTCGCGAAGGCTTTGGTCCCGGAAGGACCGCAGCGCCGCCGCGGTTGCCGACTCCCCCTGGCCATGGCGCTTGGCGAGGAGCTGTTCCAACCCGGCCAGATCGCCGCGGAAGGGTGCCAGCTGCCGGTCCCACGCGGTGGGCCACGTGTTGGCGTGGTTCAGGAGAGCATTGGTGTCCGCTATGACATCATCGAGTGCGTCGAGTTCGGCAGCTGCGTCTGCGTACTCCCTGGCGAGTTTAAGGTTCTTGCGGCGGCTCAACTGGCGTTTCGACAGCGCATGTACCCTGTTGGACAGTTCGCTGGCTGAGTTGTAGCGGTTAAGGAAAGTGCGGTGCTTCTCCAGCACTTGGCTTCCATACCTCGAGGATTCAGGAATTGTGCCGGCGTTCAGTTCCGTCACTTCAAGATCCATGCTGACATTGGCGTAACTCTGGTCCCCGCGCTCAATCTCTTTCCGGCCGGCAGATCTCGTGACAGCCCGCACGATGATCCAGGCTCCAGCGCCCAGGGCTGCTGTTCCCCCTGCCACCCAGGCTGTGATCAGGAAAGCGGCAGAGCGGTACCAGGGCTGGTTGATCAGCTCGGCGCCACGCCGGACGCCCGCGATGGTTCCCTCCGTCCACTGGGCATCCCGCAGGAGTTCCTTTGCAGCATCCTGGATGTCGTTCCGCTGTTCGAGGGACACTTTGCGGTCTTCGCCCATGTAGGTGCCGACGTGGCGTCCCACTGGATCAAGGGCGAAGATGAACAGCCCGTCCGCCCATTTCTGCCCGTCGGCGCTGATCCACTCCGGATGTTCGGTCCTGGCAAACCTCAGGACCTCTCCATTGAGGTTGTCCACGGCCGTGCCGTTGTAGGTATACACCACAACCCGGGTGGGTTCGTAGAACTCGATGTCCTCAAGCGCCCGGACCAATGTGTTCCGGTCCAAAACCCCTGCGGTGTCCTGAATCTCGATGGACACAGGCGGAACTGCAAGGGCGATGGCCGCGCCACCGAGCAGCATCACAACCAGGGCCAGCAATGAACTGATGATTCTGCGCACTGTGCTGCCTTTTCCTGTCTCCTGTGGCTGTTGGCTCAAATGGCGTTCCACCCGTTGTCGGATGCAAGCACCACGCCATTGATGTTTGAGCCGTCCCGGCTCAGCAGGAAGGTGATTGCGGCGGCCAGTTCACCGGCTTCAGCGATGGGCGGAACGTTTACCTGCATGAAGGGACCGAGCACCTCAGCTCCAAGCTGGGACTTAAATTCGGCATGGATGTTCGTTCTGGTGCCGCCGGGAGCCACCGCATTGACACGGATGCCGCGCCGCCCGTACATAACGGCTGAACTGCGGGTCAGGCCGATGACAGCGTGCTTCGAGGTGGTGTAAGCGGCACCTGCCGCGGATCCGCGCAGACCCGCCTCCGAAGAAACGTTAACGATGGAGCCGTATCCCAAGGCCAGCATAGGAGGCACCACCGCCCTCATGAGACGCATCATCGACGTGAGGTTGACGTCCAGGACGCGCTCCCATGTCGCGTCATCGAGCTCATGCACGGGCTGGAAAATGTCCATGATGCCTGCCACATTCGCCAGGGCGTCAATCTGCCCGCCTGCGGCAGCTACCACCCGTTGCACCGCGTCCTCCTGACTGATGTCACCTGCAACCGGCACGAAGCCGAGATCGCCGTGCTCGGCCACGAGCTTCTCCAGGCCCTCCTCGCTGAGGTCACTGGCAATCACCCGTCCACCCTCGCGGGCGACCCGCAAAGCGGTGGCCAGGCCTATGCCGGAAGCAGCCCCTGTAACGATGACGGTCTGCCCCTCAAACCGGCCGGGGGTGATGATTTCCTGCCAGATGGCCATGGGAAGCTCCTCGTTCGTAAGAATGGTTATTGCGTCCAGCCGCCACCTGGTGGTCTGCTTGGATCCGCGGGAACCGCGTGAATGCGTGGATATGGTAGGACCCCCATGCACTCAGAATGGAGTCCCGGAAGGAGCCGAAACAGGGCCGAAGGTCCCCCGGAACAACGGTGGATTGGATCAGGGTGAAGGAGCCATGCGGGAATTTGGATTCATCGTGGCAGGCTACGACGGTTCGGAAGAAGCCGGGGCGGCCGTCCGGTGGGCAGCGCTCCATGCGCGCCTGCGCGGTTCTCCCCTACGTGTGGCGCACTGTTCCATCTGGCCGCTGCTGACCAGCAATCTGGGCCCGGTTCCAGGTATTGCTGACAGCGGGCTGGAACGGTATGCCGAAGCAATCCTTGATGAGGGAGTCAACCACGCCAGGTCGGCTGCGCCTGAACTGGACGTTGAGGGCATCCTGTTAAACGGATTGCCCGCATCCCATCTCGCCCGGGTATCAGCGGATGAGCAGATGCTGGTTGTGGGGAGCCGAGGATTAGGCGGGTTCCTGGGACTGCTTGTCGGATCCGTGAGCCTGGAGCTGGCAGCCACCGCCGACTGCCCCGTTGCTGTGATCAGGTCCGATCTCCACCCCGCCGGTCCCGTCGTCGCCGCCGTCGATGGATCAGGTTCCCCCGCGGCAGTGGAAGATGCTTGTGCCGTGGCGGCCGCATCCCAGGCCGGCCTCACCATCGTCCACGTCCGCCACGCACCTGCCGGGTACCGGCCGCCGGATCCGCAACACACCCTGGCCGCGGAGGCAGCCGTTGAAAAAGTTCTCAGCTCAGCCATTGACCGCGCCCGCACCCTTGCTCCCGGCATCCCGGTCGCCGGCAAGGTCCTCACCGACGCGTCAGTCCCCCATGCCATCCTCAAGGCCTCGGCAGAGGCACGGCTTCTTGTGGTGGGCACCAAAGGCTTCGGGTTCATCAAGGAAACCATCGGATCAACGGCCCACGCGGTTCTGCACCACGCGCGTGGACCTGTCCTCATCTCCCGCCGCGGAGCCGGTCCAGACGGCAGCCAGTCCAAATCCGGGGACCTATGACCCTGCCGCCGTAGTGTCGCATCCGCCAATCTGGAGGAGATGCATTGTTGTAAGCATCGGGTTCAAAGGACACTCCTAAATGTCAGGCACAAAGCATCGTTTCCCCGGGATTAAGAGGGCAGCGCACCCTCAGAGCCTCCGCCAGGACGTGATCCGCAAGGGCTTCCTCGCGGCAGGGGCGCTGTCTTCGCTGCTGTACGTCGTCGCGACAGACGGGATAGCAGCGGCAAGGTGGGACGGCTACCGCCGTTCAGAACAGATGGTGAGCGAGTTGTTCGCCGTTGGGTCCCCCGGCCGGGATGTACTCGTCCCCTTCACATGGCTCTATACCCTGCTGTTTGCGGCTTTTGGGCTGGGCGTGTGGAACTCCGCCCGTGATAACCGCGCCTTGCGTGCGGCTGGTGGTCTGCTTATCGGATACGGGTTGTGGAACATCGTCGGAGGCCTTTATCCGCTGACTTTGGGCGACCAGACATCCGTGCCCATGCATATCGCTGCCACCAACTTCCAGTTGGCCCTTATGGTTGCGGCAATGTGTTTCGTTGCCGCGGGTTTCCACGGCCGAATGCGTATGTACTCGATAGCCTCCCTTGCCCTCTCTGCCGTTCTGGGCATGGTCGCATTCACGGCCGCCCCAGGACCAAATCTCATACTCGGTATTGGTGAGAGAGTCAGCATCGGGGCGTTTTTGCTCTGGGTAACAGTCCTCTCAGCCGCGCTGTGGAAGCGTCCTGCAGTTGACGGACCATCAAAGGGTTAGGCCGTCAAAAAGCCGTCGGGCCGGGCCACTGCCTTCCCGTGATGAAGCAGGTCCAGTCAACGGAGGCTTGCCGAACGCATCTGCCACAGGTTCCACCCGACCGCGAGGAACCAGACCGCAAAGACCAGCCACCACCAGAAGTAGCCCATACCAATTAGAGACAGAAGACTAACGCCAATGAGTTCTGAGGCGGCCGCGGCGATGCCCAGAAAGGCGGTCCATCTTGAAAACACTCCACGAAGCATAACGAGGGAAAGAATGAGGACGCTTACGGCGAAAACGGTCTCATACAGAGGATTGTATGCATCAAGGGGTGCGGTAACGGCTTCCGCCGCAGCGACGAGGTCCTGCCGTCGCTCAGGATCCGCAGCGGCGTACTGGTCGCTGAGAAATAGCATTCCAAGTGTTCCTGGATAGAAGGAAACGAACAGAAGTTGGCATGAAATCGCGAGGATGGATCCAACAGCTGCATAACCCTTCTCTACCTGTGACAAGGCAACGAAGATGGCCGCGAATACCGGAATGGCAAGGAAACCTGGCCCAAGGGTCAATGTCTGGAGAGCAAGCCACCACCCGCGATGGTCTGCGATAAATGTAAGCAACGTTTCGCCGTCAGATGTCCGCGGGTAGCCGACAGGGAAATACAAGAGCGCCGGCGCGACGATCCCCAGCACGACGTAGGCGAGGGCGGCGACCGCTCCGACAGTGAAGATGCCGTTCCAGGAAGGGAGCAACGCCCCCTTGTTGCTCCCGGACGCCGTTCGCGACGACTTGGACATAAAGCATTGCCTCGTCTCTATTGCGGATTCAGATGCCCCCGCTACGATCTTCACGAGGAAATCGAGAGGTTGTAAGGGCCAAAATACCTACAGTGGAGCATGCCCAAAGCGTGGCGCAACAATACGGTTTTGGCTGTCGGATCGCAAACGTCCGCGGTACACCAGATTCAAGGTGTTATGCCCAACAACGCTCAGGGGACGTTACCGTTCGAGCAGGACGATCATGAGGACCTTTGCCCCTTCCGGATGGTCCTTGCCAACAGCGAACGTGAGTGTGTGAGAGCCAAGACAGCACATTCGGAGGGACCATGAAGATCAAGGCGTCACTCGTCGCTCTGCAGTTGCTTGTTGGAGGTTTAGCCTTGGCCGGAGGCCTGATGATGCTAACCGGGAACATGGAGCTTGATCAGGCTTGGCTGCAGAAGACCCCATTCACTGCCTGGACGATTCCCGGGATCGCGCTGCTCCTGCTTCCGGGTGTTGGTGAGCTCCTGGCCGCCGCGGCGGTACTGTTGCGCTGGCGTTACGCCCGGCAATTGGCGATCTTCTCCGGACTCGGACTGGTGGCGTGGATTCTCGTGCAGTTGCTGTGGATGCAGGTCTTCCACCCTGTGATGCATCCACTCATCGGAGGCGCCGGGATTGCTATCACTATCCTGGGCTGGATGCTGTCCCCGAAAGCAGGCCTCTCCAGTCAACGACATATACCCGGGCACGCCAACGCTTGAGCATTCGAACACCGGGACTGCCGTCCCCGAATGGGAGCCGACGAGGAGCGGTCCCTGCTGCGTACTCCCACGTAACGATTCCCGAGTGAAAATCGCTGAAGTGTCCTCGACCTTACGCTAGCCCCTGGATAGCGGGCGCACCTGGGAGATCATCTCGTCGACGAACACATTCTGATTGTCAGCGCTGCCCAGGCCGTGCCCGCCCTCAAGCCAGACCAGCTTCTTGTCAGGGGCACTCACGGAGTTGTAGTACTCCTCAACCAGGGAGGCCATGGCGTTGACGTCATGCCGGCCGACGAAGAAGTACACCGGCACCTGCAGTTCCGGCGCCTGTTCCTTGAAGTCCAGGCCCTCGAGCTGCGGGTACACCATGTTAAATGTTTCGATCAGTCCTCGCGTGTGATTAATTTTGTCGATGTACCCGTATTCGGGGACGAAGAACGGGATGAGTGGCACGATGAACGTGAACCGTGGGGTGCCCATGATTTCGTTGAGCACGTTCAGGAAGGCGACGTAGGGGGAGACGACGTTGTCCCCGCGATACGGCGGTGGACCGTTGCGCCGCAGCTCCTCCGCCCGGCCGGAGTCGCCCTGCTCGTCGAGATGCTGCAGGGCCAGCTCGTAGCCCATGCGGTCGTTCTCGGTGGTGTTCACCATCTGGCCGCTGCTGACAAAGGCGTGATACAGCTCCGGGTGTTCCTGGACGAGCCAGATGCCGATGATGCTTGACCATGACACGCCGTAGATGAAGACTTTCTGCTGCCCGAATCGTTCCCGCAGCAGGTTGGTGAGGGCCACTGCGTCGGCCACGTACCGTTCCTTGTCCAGTTCGTTGAAGGGAACGGCGCCGTAGGATTTCCCGGTGCCCGGCTCGTCCCAGCTGACCACCGTGAAGTGCTCCTCGAGCGGCCGGAACTCCGGAGCGTTGAAGAATCCGCCGCCGCCAGGACCGCCCATTCCCAGGTTGAGCAGCACCGGGTTGGACGTGTCTTTGCCCCGGACCATGATCCATTGCTCGCTGCCGTTCAGCTCCACTTTCTCAACGCTCGCGATGCTGCCGGGCAGGGTGCGGCCGTCCGCACCGGTGATCGGCGCCGTCGTCGTGAATAACTGTGAGGCGATGACGGCAGCGGCGGCGATCAGCATCAGAACCCCCACCCCGGCCGGCTGGGCGAACGGTTGGCGGCGGCGGATAACCAACCAGACAACCCCCGCCAGCCACACCACGAGCAGGGGCAGCCAGACCGGGAGTGGCACCCCCGTGGTGAGGGGCAGCAGCACCACCGGCAGGAGCAGGACGGCTGCAGCGACCAAGGCCAGGGTCGTCTTCCAGGCAACAGCCCGACGGCGCGGGGACGAGGCCGGCCGATCAGGGGCTATTGCACGGCTGCTTGACGATGTCCAGCGGGAGTTCATGTCGTAGGGAAAAAGTCTCGAAGAAGATAGGCGCGGGGTAAGGGAGCGGGCATATTCGAGAATCCCGCACACCGTGACGGGCTTGTAGGGCTAAAGGTCCCGGGTATGCCGAGACTTTTTGATCCGGCGATATAACCTCTGTGCCGTCCATTGCCCAATCAACGACAACTTCGCCACAGCCTCGCGCCGCCAGAAGCCGTGCTCACGGCAGCCAAAGCCCAGCGTCTCTAAGCGCGGCTCTATCGTGGCTTCTCGGATATCAGAGGCGTTAGAGAACAGGCGCGGGAGTACCTGAAAAGGAGGCTGCTTTCTGCCGTCATTTCGTGGCGTTTCCGGACTCGCCGAGTCAGAACGGCTAGCAGTGCCCGGTTCACGATCGCGGAAGTGCCTTAAGAACGGGGGCCACGCTGCCCCCTCCGCGTCGGCATCGCCTTCTGGTCGACCTCGGATTCCTCGTTCCGTGGGTCGGCGGTGATCACGACTGGTTCGTTCTGAATCAGTCCGCAGTCGACCTTATTCTCCTCGCCGCGGGTCTTCAGCAAACTCGCGACGGTCGCTACGACGATGGTGGCGGCGATGAAGAGCAGCGAGAGCCAGATGGGGATCTCCGGCACCCAGAGGAGCGGTTCCCCGCCGTTAATGAAGGGGAGCTCGTTGACGTGCAGAGCGTGGAAGACGAGCTTCACGCCGATAAATGCAAGGATGACGGCCAGCCCCTGGGCGAGGTAAACCAGACGCTCGAGCATTCCGCCGATGAGGAAGAACAACTGGCGCAGACCCATCAGCGCGAACGCGTTAGCGGTGAAGACGATGTACGCCTCATTCGTCAGGCCGTAGATTGCTGGGATTGAGTCGACGGCGAAAATAAGGTCTACGAAACCGATCGCAATGATCGTGAGCAGCATCGGCGTAGCGAAACGCTTCCGGCCCTGCATGACGATGACCTTGTCCTGGTGATACTCGTTGGTGACGGGCAGGACCCGGCGAACAAGTGTCATGAATTTTCCGTCCGCGGGGTTGGAGTCGTGATGGCTGAACGCTTGCCGGTAGGCCAGGACGAGGAGCAGGGCACCAAAGATGTAGAAGACCCAGGAGAAGTTTTCGATCAGGGCCGCTCCGATGGCGATGAACCCGCCGCGCAGGATCAGGGCGATGCTAATTCCGATCATCAGCACCTTCTGCTGGTACTTCTTCGGTACTGCAAATCCGGCCATCACGATGAGGAACACGAACAGGTTGTCGATCGACAGTGCCTTCTCGGTGAGGTAGCCAGCGAAGTACTCACCGCCGAACGTCCATCCCGACACCGTGCCGATCCCCATCCCGAACAGCAGAGCGAGTCCGATGTAGAACGCGGACCAGCGCGCCGATTCCGCGATGGAGGGCTCGTGGGGTTTGCGCACGTGGGCGAAGAACTCGTAGACGAAGAACAGGATCGTCACGGCAATCGTGATAAGCCAGATCAGAGGTGTGACCTGCATGAGGATGCTCCCAAAGGGTCGGCGTGGACAGATACGCCAAGGTCTCCTCCGCCCGGATGACACCGGAACCGCCGACCCGAGATGCTTCAATGCATCCGTATTGACGGGCCGAACACAGACGGGAGTACTCCCCTTGATAAGAAAATCATAGCTGACCTAGACGTCGCCCTCCCCTTCGCTTTCAGCGCCGCTGCCAGCCTGAACCCGTGCCAGTGGCTGCGCGGCATCCCCGGCGCGCGGTTTTCCGTCCACTCCCCCGGAACGTGTGGGGCAGACCATGGGATCAGGAGCTGGGCCCAGGCTCAGGGACGCCGGAGGCTCCTCCTGGGCGGAGGCTTCGGGACCCCTCGCCGGGCGCCCACGCCCTGATCGTCCCAGCAGCAGGCGCTCTCCTCCTCACGCCGCGTGTGCGCAGGAAATGACATCGACAGTGTAGAGAATCGGAGGCGCGATGTCCTTTCTGGGCCGGATGCGGCCGCACCGGCAGTCGCGTAGCTGTTTGCTCTTGCCGGTTGGCTTGTAACGCCAGGGTTTCGAGCCGCGGAGGTTCCGAGAGACCGGCCTGGTGGAGAACCATAACGGCTACTGCTGAAGGATCCAAGCAGAGGTATCGCGAACAAAATGAGAAGAGTGCTGGGCGACACATTCTCGGAAAGAAGTGATCATTATCCGGGTCCTGCTGTGCAGGCTCAATATCGGGCACCACTGGCTGGCACAAACCACTTGTGAGCGAGCGACCGCGGGATTCTCGATTCGATATTTTCACTGGATCTTTCCTTGTCGAGAACTACGGCTAGACGGACTTGAACTCCCACGAGAGCAGCATTGCTATTCACCGGATACTCGCTCTATTTGGGATTTAGTTGCTGGCCTAGAATGCTGCTAACTGCGTACACACCAAAGCGTCAAGCCTGCGCCCGGGCAAGAACCACAGATCGGGAGGTCGCTGTGTGGCACCTCGTCTGACTGCAAGTGCGCGAAGACTCGGAATTGTTTCCGCCCTCTGCACGGTTTTCCTCATGCTCGCGTACGCAATCACTCTCGCCATAGGACTGCTGACGCTGCCGTCCCCGCAGGAACCGATAGCTGATCCCTATTTCTCCATCATGGAGATCCTGATCATCCTCACCGCACCGGTGATGGTCGCACTGATGGCAGCGATTCACGATTGGTCGGCGCCGGAATACAAGATTTTCAGTCTGATGGCACTCCTGTTTATGGCGTTGATGACGGGGCTCACCTGCGGGCTGCATTTTGTTATCCTGACGCTCGGTCGCCAGTCCGAGTTCACGGCGCAGCCGTGGCTGCCGGTGTTCCTGGAATTCAGATGGCCCTCGGTTGTCTACGCCCTTGACATCCTCGCCTGGGATGTGTTTTTCGCACTGGCAGTGCTCTGTGCCGCACCAGTATTCCGTGGTGGTCGCCTTGCCTCTTCGATCCGCATGCTGCTGGTGACCAGTGGCATCCTTGCTTTTGGAGGACTACTGGGAGTTGTCGCCAGCGACATGCAATTGCGCAACATCGGCATCGTCGGCTACGTAGGCGTGTTCACCGTCGCCGCGGTGTTGCTGGCCATCCTTTTCCACCGCGCGGCGCCGCAGGAACCCCTGCCTTGATAAGGAATCTGGGTCAGCCTTAACCGGCACACCTGACAGGGCCCCTGACTTGGTCGAGGCTATTCGAAGGAGGAGCGCCGGGTGTCAGCTGGCAGGGAATGTATGAATGGATCATGCCCGGTATCGGCCTTGTCCTGAGGTCGAGCGTCAAGATTTGTACACACAAACCAGCGAAAAAGCCTCTGACCTGCGGAAACACTGTGCCCGAGGTGGGACTCGAACCGTCTTCCAGGCCTTGCAAACACCAGGAACCCGCGAAAACACAGGGAATCCGAAGCAGTCCGGCGGCTTTACGGGCTACTCCGAGGCCAGGAGTGTGGACATTGTCCACACTCCTTTTCCCCCGAGCTGATGCTTGGGAACGCCACCTTTGAATCACTCTCCAAGGCCATCCGACTTCACCAGTTGTTAATAGACGTTGCCGTTGACCCGACTAGACGAACCCGTCCGGGACCTCGGTGTGACCGAATCCAGGCAGATCCGCGAACCATTCCACTGGGGCGATGCAGCGTTGGTGACGGCCGGGGCAGCTCCGGCTCCTTTCCATATCGTCAAGCTCGTCCGAGTGAAGCGGACATTTCAGGGCAACACTCAGCAGTAGACGCTGGCCTGGGGTGCCTTGCGGGTCCAGACGTTGGTGGAACCGGCCACCCTGTACTGGGCCTCTGTGGCGTACGTCCACGAGCCGCTGCTGCTCAGTCTTGGAAGGCTCTCTTTCTTTAACCAGCAGGTTTCACGGTGATAGGGATGAACTGCCACTTCAACGGGAAACGAGTTGAGGGCCGCACGGGGCTGGTAATGCCCGCTCGTACGGCCCTCAACACATGCTAGTTGGTTCAGATGGAGTTCGTGTTGTGACTTTGGTGGAATCGACCAAACCGCTGGAGGAACAGGAACATACCGACAAAGGTCACGAGGCCGAGGACGGGCCCTGCCCATAGGGCTATCGGGCTGCCATGGATGAGAACTGCTGCGCCTCCAAAGACAGCCCCAAGGATGCCAACCCCTGGATTGGCAGTAGCAAGTTTCCCTTGTACGTGGTGACCGATTTGTCTGTAGTGGATGCTCTGCAGAACCACGAACAGAACGAAGGCTAGGACCATCGCCACGGACCACGGCGGGTCCGTCATGGCCACAACACTAACCGTCACTCCGAACAGGGCCGACAACGCCAGCCAGTAGTTGCGCTCGGTTGATTTAGAAGTAGTCGTCATTAGCACCCTTTGTTGAAATCGATAGCGGAGCCGGCAAGCATCATGAAGCCGGAGCAGGCGATAGCCGCACCCGGCCCGAAGAAGCCCATAGCGCCACAGAAAGCTGCATTTGTTCCCCACCAAGCCCACATAGCCGCCCAGGCCGAGGGGCACTGTGGGAACATGGGCTTCATGGCCATGCTTCCCTTGCCGCCGCCTACCATGGTCGGCTCAGCCTTGCTGAACTTGGCCATCTTGGTGTTGTTAGGACCGTCTTTTACCTCAAGAGTTAAGTACCCTGTTTCTGTCAATGAAACCAGCGACTGAAGAACTTCAGTAGGCATGGAAGCAGCAAGGAACTTCTGTTGGAGTCCGGTGTCGAAACGACTATCCGAGGAGAGGTAAGTCATAAGCTCCTTGGAATTCTTGATCAGGCGGAGCCGCTCGTCGAAGCCCTCGGGGTCTGCTTTTTGCGCCTTATCCAAACGCCTCATGGCCTCTGCCTTTTGAGCTGCCGTGGGCTCGTGCAACACAACTCCAGATCCGCCCGCGCTTATCGTTTTATTCCCCGAAGCGTCAGCGGGCGCCACCGAAACAAAAACAAGCCCAATTACCGCAACAATGGTCGTTAATATCCAAGAAACTCTCGACCAAGACGTAGATGAATAAACCACTCTAGAAACCCCCAAATAACTAGATGTCACCCGCCCTGCTGAGCAGGCGTCAGGGCCCACAAATCTGTTAGAAACCCTGTCCGGGACAACCTAGGGGCTTTAAAAACGATGTGCAAGTCAAGTGCGACAAGTCTGTACCGACCCCGATGACGCAAGCATCCACGCGCGACTCTCTCGTCGGCGGTACAAGTCAAGTTACTTGTATAGAACAAGGAAGCGCCTCTCTTTATCGCAAGAAAGCAGTACGGTACTCACGCGCGGGTGGTCAGCCAGGTCACGTTTTTTCGAAGCGATCCTCTCCCTCCCCAGCACCGTAAGACGGTACCCCCAAGAAGAAAATTCGCTTCACGCACCCAAGGACCGTCTAGGAAATGCGCTCAGCCCTAATGCACCGCACAAGAACTAGAGCCACAGTCTACGAGCCCGCCGACTCAAGCTTCGAGGGGATGCAGTAGTAACGACTCCGCCCCACGCGCTTAACTAGCCCGCCACGGACAAAGCCTTCCAGAAGATCCAGGAGTTCAACGCGATTGAGGTTTGCCGAAACTCGTTTTTCGTGCGCTCTCCGAAGCTTATTCATTGCTGGCCGATCATCCATCGCGAGCGCGGCTTCTCCGGTGAGCGATCTGTGCAGAGCAAGCAAGTGTTGGACGTCGTGCCGGTTGAGCCCGGGTGTACGGCCCGTGTGATTGCGGTGGTTTAACTTGACGAATACATCCTCAAGTGTTGGCTCGGGGCGGTTCTCCGGGAAGCGACAGCCGCGGCAGACCCACGGGTTCTGAGTGGAACGGCGGGATTCTGGCAACTTGAAAATCCTGTCCCCGGGGATCCAAGAAGCTCCGCAAACACCGCAGACTCCGGAGTACTTGGAAAGGATGCCGAATCGCTCCTCAAAGTTTCCTCGCAGCTGATTCCTAGCAAACTGAGGTCGAGAATCAGGCAAGCGATGGAAGTTTGTCATATTTTAAACCTACGGCGTGCTGCCCGCCGCAGAAAGCGGGCGACTTCTGCGCAGTAGGCAGGGTCGTCGGCGAGACAGGGAACCCATCCGTCGTGCCCTGCGCCCCTGCTCTACGTTTCCCAGTCATTGATAGCGGCGATTCGATAGACGATGCGTACCTGCCAGTAACTCCGTCAGGTGATCTGGATTCGTTCGTCGCCTAGCTCTACCTCGACACGAAGCCGGCCGCCGAGCGCCTCCATGTATCTCCGCAAGGTATCGACCTGAGCACGATCAATGTCACCGTGCTCGATGCGGGAGACCCGGTTCTGGCTGACATGCAGGCGCACAGCCAGCTCGACCTGCGTGAGGTCAGAGGCTTCACGGAGCTCCCAAGCCGGTAAGCCCGGACCTCATCGAGCATCCGCTTCTTGAGGGCATCCACAGCAATCCGGTCCACCGGACGCTTAACCTGTAGTTCTTCCATGGACTTCGCCACTGTACTTCTCCCAATGGATCCTCAGATGATCATCGAACACCTGGCAGGGCGATGCGGTCGTCGTAGTCGCGGCGAAACCTCAGGCATCCTCGAGACGCTTCAGCAGCTCGACGTCATGGCTCATCACGAACTCAAGGCCCTCGCTAATTTCTTGCCTGTGCCGGTGACATTGGACGTCCGAACCGGCAACTGGGCCATAAAGCACCGACTCGGAGGTGTGCGCTTTGACAGTAGGCGCACCCGGACCGCGGTCACCGTCTTCTGAAACACGGAGGTTCATGTCCATAATTCGATGATAGTGAGCGGTATCAGGTAGTTCACTGGCGTGAGATGTACTCGGCTGCCCGAAGGTGCCCTCTCGACAAAACGGTTCCGAGCAGCTGCGGCAACGCAGACACCGCCGCGTTCATTCCTGGGGACGATGTCACCTACCTATGAGCTTGCGCGGATCACGGAACCCGAGCGAGACATACCCCGGAGCTCGCTTGTTCAGGGACGCGGCCAGTACGGGTGTCGATTCGTCATAGTAGTCGTGAACGGTCGCCACAGTTTTACCCGGATACGGCCGGATTACCCGGCCGACGTACTGCACCAATCTGCCCTTGAACGACACAGGCGCTGCAAGGAACAGGGTATCCAGTTTAGGGCAGTCAAAGCCTTCTCCAATGTATGGGCCGGTGCCCAAGACCAGCAGAGGCTGCGCATCTTCCGTACTGGCGAGGAGGTCGACGGCGGTCTGTCGTTCCTTGGCCTTCATCGCCCCAGTGAAAACCACAGGTTCCAGACCAGCCGCCTCGAACCGGGACCTCAGGGACTCAAGATGGGCTTTCCACGTCGTCAGTACAAGGATTCGGGAGTTCCGTTCGTAGGCTTCAATGACGTCATCGTAAATTTGCTGCAGACGTTCCTCGTTGGCGATCAAGTCCTTGTAGATGGCAGAGATCCCACCTGGTTCGCTGGGGTCTGCTGCGCCGTCATACGCATAGGAGGTCCGGTGCAGTTCCAAAGTCAGCACCGGTTCGGCAATCTCGTGGGCGTGCGTCGGAAGCTGATGCGAAACAGCTGGGGAAATCGTGTGGGAGATTTGGCCGAGCTGGTGATAGATCAGCGAGTCCAACTTGTCGCGGCGGTATGGCGTGGCCGTCAGCCCCAGCCAGTAACGGGCCTGGATCTGGTTCATGACGTGGGTGAACGCTGCCGCCGGGGCGTGGTGACATTCGTCGACGATGACAAAACCGTAGCCGGCGGTCAGCTCGGCTACATTTTCCCGCCGGGCCAGGGTAGGCAACAGCGCGACATCAACCCGCTCCGTCGTCTTGGCACGGCCACCTCCGATTTGGCCGCACTGCTCGTCCATGAATTGGTGGATGCGGCTGCGCCATTGCTCTGCGAGGGCTTTACGATCAACCAGAATGAGCGTCGAGACGCCGCGCAGTGCCATTGCAGCACACGCCATCACAGTCTTTCCGGTACCGGGCGGGGCTACCAGGACTCCGTGCTCGGAGGCAGTGGCGGCCTCCAAGCCGCTTTGTTGTTCGGAGCGCAGGCTGGCCGAGAACTCGAAGCTTTGAGCGGTGCCTTGCGCCCGTTGATCATCAATGCGCAGCGAGCTGCCACTCGATTCGACGAGTTGCTGTAACAGGGGCAACAAACCACGGGGCAAGATAAGGTCGCCGTCAAACGTTTCGTCGTAGTTGCGCAGGTATCGAGGAATGTTCCAGGTGGACCGCCTCTGGCGTTGGCGCTCATAGAACTCCGGGTTCGGCATGGACGCGGCATGCTTTACGGCCGAGATCATTGCTGGTCCAAGGTCCGCGGCTTTGATCGTCAGACGTGACGCAAAACCTGCGCGGACAATCAGTGCGGGGCGCGGAACGATTTTGGACGATTGGGGCAATTCCAGCCGGCGAACTTCGTTTCCCAGCCTAACTTCCGGCAGTCTGCGGATGTGGTCGCGAACTTCACGGTCCGAGATCCGATCCAGACTGGACAGGTATGCCCATTGGTCCTCATATGGTTCGAGGGTCGTTGTGTCGAGGAACAGGGTGGTGCCATGCTGGCGGCGCTTACCGTTCAGCGGTGCGGCTATCAGGTTCCCCATACCCTTGCCCGAGTGAACGTCTTGGGCGGGAAAAAGCCTGTCGTAACTTGCCAGGCTCATGCTGCCGCGCAGCGCCATCGCCTCATGAATGAGGCCGCTGCCAAGCTGGCGAGCTGCGGACGCCGGTATGGCGGTGCTGAAGAAGATCCACACATGGGCGCCGCGCCCAGACTGGGACACTTCCAGGGCCGCGGGAATACCTCGAAAGCGAGCAGCCTTGGCGTACGCAAGTGCATCGAGCATTGCGGCGCCGCCGTCAAAGTCCGCGGCGACCCACCAGCAGGTGTCCTGTTCAGTCAGGGGATAGAGGCCAATGTGCTGCTCTCCGCGCAAATGGTCGGCAATGACTAATGGAGTAAGCGGCAGGAATCTAGCACCAGCGATGTTTGTGCCTTTACGCCAGCCACCGGCGATGGCCGGGACCCAGCCGGAGCGGCCGTCCCGCGAGTTTTCCCACCGGACTGCGTACACATCATTGCGCGCCCTGAACAGATCCTGGAATAGCCGGACTTTCGCTTCCGGAGACGAATCCATGGTGACCGGACCATGGTGCACCACTGAAGGAAGTACAGCCTGCGCCAAGTGGGCTGCCTTTGACTCCGCTTCCGTGAGTTCCAAGAGCTTCCGCAGTCTGGCGTTGTCCAGGCGAAGCTCCTCGAGCTCACGTCTTAACGCCCTGTCTGCCGCACTGGAAAGGCCCGGCAATGCAGTTTGCGCACCAACTTCAGGAGTGTCTTCAATCACGGTTCCAATTCTCACAGCCGGCAGGGCACCACGGAAACATGCGGAATCCGCGGCAGTCTTGGGCTGCGTGAACGTCCGGGACGACGAAAAGTGTGGACACATCCACACTTTCTTTTGGACCCTATCCCGGCATCGGAGCACTCAACAAGAGACCCTGCAGGCTATTTTGGACGAGGCTTACAAAGTGGCGGAATCCTTGGTATCAGCGTTCGCTGCATCTCAGCGCTGAAGGCCGGGGACTGTCCATGTTCTGTTATGACTTTGTTTCGTTTGGGTGGCTTGTATGGACCTGCTCTAGGTAGACAACCTGGTCCACAACGTAAAACCAGATGCGTGCATCACCCTTTAAGGTGGGCTTGTGCTGCCATCTGTCGTGGGTAACGCCGCCTCGTGACACGCTGCCCAGATCACCACGCAGTCTGTAGTTCGTTGGTGTCGTCACTTGCGGAGTGCGGGTAAGAAAGTCCCATGAATCCACCAGTGAGTTCCTGATCGTGGCTTTCAGATCCGTCCAACCGCGTTTAGCCTGCACCGATGCGAAACGTAGCTCGTACTCACTCTTCTTTGTCGGCCGCTCGACCTTTTCGCTCTTGGCCATCCCTTAAGGACGCTCAACAGTTTCGGCGTCATCAAGCCATTCGATCGTTTCCTTGCCGAGGCCGGCGGCGATGGCAGTTGCAGTCTCACGCCAGGCATTGAGTTCCGCGATGGCCAGATGAGGCTGGTTGGTTGCGAAAGAGGCTCGTGCTGCCGACACGATCTCCGAGGCGCATGTTTCCCGGTCGATCTGGCTCAGGGCAAGCATCCAGGGAAATCGATCACTCATGCGGTTCGCGAGCGTCCCCTCTGTACTGGTGGTGACAGCGATTAGCTGCGCGGCCAGTTCCAGCAGTGACGCACGTGCCCGGTCTGCGCTCTCGGACATGAGCACCAGATGCTCGCCGTCGCGTCGAGTGATTTGAATCGGGTGATCCGCTGCAGCGGCAAAGGCCTCAGCGGAGGCGCGGCTTAGTTCGGAAGACTGGAACGTCGTTCGGGAAGTGACTAATGCGCTCATACACTTACTCTACTTCAGATCCTGTTCTGAAGTATAGCCAGCTGTCCCTGCAGACGCCCATGTTGTGGTGCCGCTCCGGCGCTGACAGTAGCGTGGTGAGCGGAGCCCTCACCATTATCGGCGTTGGGTCCTTGTCATCAGCAGAAAAGTGAATCCTGCATCTTCAGTGCGTCCACTTAACGCACACCCCAACCTTGCGCGGGCAGCCTAGGCGATGACCCGAACCGCACTGCCTCGTTTTACCCGCCTCACCAAGCACTAAAGTTGCCGCCTCCCCTAGTGTATTCATCATCGTCTTTGCCGCACCGCCGACAGCGCTTGTACACACTGCCGTCTTCGGCATGTTCGACATGCCATTCGTGTCGGATGTTAAATTTGCACAGCAGGGCCTGGATCATGGCATCCTCCGAAACAAATCGAAATGGTCCATACCACTCATGGTGGTCACCTACCACCACCGCCTTAGAGCCCAGTCGTTGGCTGCCCCGTCCCCGTCGGCGCCGTCCTTGCCGCAATGCAGGCAGCGTTTGTACAGGCCACCGTCGTCGTTGTGTTCGACGTGCCAGCGGTGATGGAGATTGAGCTTGCACAGCATGTCTGTGAGCATCACAATCTAGCGCCTAGTAGTAGTCGCGGGTGTGGGGATCTTCGGGGTGATCACCGCTAGCGAGCCTTCCCGACCATCGGGCACTGTGGGAATCTTCCTTCCCGCAGTGACTGCATTGGCGTCGAAACTCGCCGTCGTTCATTCGGGCCAGCCAGTGATGGCCGATGCCCCATCTGCAAAACAGTTTCCGGATCATGGTGATGTCTTTTCTGGGGCTTGCCCAGCTGTCTCTTGGTTTGTCCGCATAACGTGGCTGTAAGGCTAATCATGGCCCTTTTGGAAGCACCAGGAGAAGAGGCAATCGGTAACGCTTAGACCAACTTGTGCCTACCCGCGAAGGGTAAAGAAGCCGCTCCTCGCCCTAGCTTGACGGAATCGCTAATATCGGCTCTTTATAACAGGCGGGGGAGTGCCTGGAAAGGGGCTGTCTCCCGCCCTCATTTCATGGCGTTTTCGCCCCGGACTCCTTGGGTCAGAATTGTTCAGCCAGGACCCGGTTTACGGCGGGGATGTCCAGAAAGGCAGGGTTAAAGGCGCATCGGAGCCCTGGCGTTGCCGGGCACTGAGGATGTGCAGCGCCTGGGAAGGTCCTCCGCCATGCGCTGATGTCGCTCTCGGTGTGTGCGCAGGCCCTGGTTGATGGCTTCGATCACGAGCGTTTTGAGTGCACTGCCGCCGCCGAAGTCCTCGGCGCGGGTTGCCCTACGGAATTGTTCCTGTCGTGGAGGAGCACCTTGTGCAGAGCGGCTCCTCCGACGCCGGGCGCTGACATGACGCGCGCTCTTTCGTATTGGGGGTGTCTACCCCTCGGTTTCTGGCGGGGCGGGCCCGGCTGTAGAGGTCGGCACTGCACGGTATTCAGTAATACTTGTGGCCATCGACCAGACCACCAGCGCCAGGATGCCAGGAAGAAAGCCGTACCCGAAAACGCTGTCTTCACCGAGGCCTACGACGGCCGTCAAGAACGTAATGAGGAAGGAAACCGCCCCGACTAGTGCCACGACTCCGGTCCAACGGGGGAAGGAACCGCTTCGCAGTGTCGCCAATCCGACGGCGCCTAGGAAGGTGGCAAAGCCCATCGCGGCAACCAGATACGGGCCAGCGGACGCGGTTGCCACCGCTCTAATGGCGACCGGATCCGCGTCGGCACCGGCACTGGTCGCGGAAGCGACGTTAACGAGGGCCATCCCGATGCCCGCGATGCCAACGAGAGCGCCCCCGAACGCCGCGTAACCCAGCGTCCCGGACCCGCGAACCGTCGGCTCCGCGCTCCCCAGTGTGCTTCGAATGGTCGCCGCGAAGTGCAAGAACGCGACGCCTCCAAAAAGGATGAGGGACGCACCGATGCCGCTCCTGGGCCCAACCTCGCCCGCCCAGGTCCTCCAGTCCTCGTCGGTGGCCGTGTAGTCCGGCGTGTTGCCACCGCTCAGGAACCAACCGAGGAGGAGGAGTACTGCGAACGCGAAGCCGGACAGAGCGAGCAGCTGTTGCCACCGCCTGGGGAGGGCATCGGTCGACCGGGCCGACGGGTTGCGTGAACCCGGTGTGGGCTCGGGAGTCATGGCTCGCGGGCAAGGATCGGACTATCCCGCCTGAACCCCCGGAAAGCGCAGTAGAAGCCGACGAATAGCTCCCAGAGGGCCTCCGGCACGACAAGAACGCGCGCCACGCTTCCTGCCTCCCACAAGTCGAAGAGCACGCCAAGCTGCCCAATCAGGAGCAGCGGCCCTCCGACGAGACCGAACCAGGCCATGCGCCGCGGGACGAGGCCAGAGCGGTACATCAGGTAGCCGAGTATCAGGCCGTTCCCGATGGGGACGACAAGTCCTGGGCCGAATAAGAAGGACAGGTCCTTCAGTGCTGCTAATGAGACAGCGACGTCGGCTGCCTCGGGAGCCTCGTGGCGCAGGGCGACGATGGCGAGCACGAACATGATCCCAGATGCTATGAAAACACTCTCCATGATTCGAGCGGCGACAAAGGATATCGCGAGCGTCTGGTAGCGGCGCCTCACGATCGGGTAGAGCACGACGGCTGTTCCGACGTTTGAGATGATCAGCAGAAACTCCAGAAAGGCGGCCAGATAGATCTGCGTGTCACTCCCGCCACCCGCGAGGTAGCCAGCAGGGTCTTCGAGAACCGGCACAAACAGAAGCGCCGCAGGAATCGAGGTGAGGAACGTGATGATGAACAGCACTCCGAAGATCCGCGCGGTCCTCTGGTCGTCAGTCATTCCGCCCTCCGCTGCCATCCCTGTCAGTGGAGTCTAGGGAAACATTCGCCCACAGGCAACGGACACGGAGCCTTCTCTCTGATCGGGCGCCGGTGCCTCCTGAGCCCGACTTCGCACGTAAGCCGCGCGACGCGCGGGTCCCCTCGCAGGGTGTGCCGGTCGGCCGGGTTTAACGCGGCGGCATGCACTCCAACCAGCAAGCCCACGGGGACGTCCCTGACCTTCCCCCGGCTTTCCACGCTGCGGCCACGGGCTCGAGGCCAGGCTCGGACGAGTGAGGGGGCGTCGAGGACTTCCAGAGACCTCCTCATCATGCGGTAGCGATGCGAAGGGTGGCCCGCCTATCCAGCCTTGCCTGCGGTCAGGTATTCGCTCCATCGCGTCAACACGGTTTTGATCTCGGGCTGCATGAGTCGGTGGTGTTCCGCGAACCGGTTCGCGGGACCGGTTGGGTACCTCTGTGGTGAGAGGAAGCTCAACGTCTCAGGGTCTGCTTTGCTGATGGCGCGGGGTAGCAGCTTCACGATGCTTATCGGGATGCGGAGACGTGGGGGTTTCACCCCATGGTGCCGGGCAATCAGGTGCAGCAGTTCCGGTAGTGCGGGGGTGTTGTCGTCCAGGATCCAGTAGGAGTTCCCATGAGTTTCGTCCTGCGGGGGAAGCAGCACCATGAACCGGGCCAGGTAGTCCACGGTGACAACCGGCACGAAAGTACGGGAATTGCCGGGCAGGGCGGGCAGTTTGCCTGCTATAAGGTCGAGGACAGTTGTGGCAAGGCCTAGGGTCTGGTCGGACTCGCCCGTGTTGGAGTGCCCGATAACGGAGGCCGGGTTGGCGATCGTCAGCGACACGCCAAGTTCCCCTGCTCTGGATTTCACTACGGCGTCACTTTCGACTTTTGATGCCTCGTAGGCGCCCAAGCGCTTGTACTGTTGCTTGCGCTTCTGTTCGGACCAGGGGACGGATGCGGGGTCTTGTCCCCCGACCCGGTATCCGGATAGGTGGATGAGCCGCACGTTGGGAATTGTGGCGGCGAATTCAACGACGCGTCGTGATGTCTCAACGTTTGCGGCGTGGGCGGTGTCCGGGCTCATCCCAAAGGCGTAGGCGCCGGCGACGTTGTATATTTCGCTGACATGGCTGAAGTCGAGGCCGGTCAGCCCTATGTCTTCGGATGCCAGATCGGCGTGTTCAACGTCCAGCAAGTCAACGTTAGTGCTCCGGTCGGTCAGCCACTCGCGAAGTGACGGGAGGCGGTTGATGTTGCGGAGTGCGGCGGTTGTGGGAATCCCCTGGTCGAGCAACTCCTTGGTGAGCCATCTGCCGATGAAGCCGGTTGCACCGAAGACGAGAGCGTGGCGGTTGGTCTTCATAGTTGGCTCCTCGTGGTTCTCGTCCGGCTCTCGATCAGCTCGCATTAGCGTCTGCCACTGGATTTCGTTCGGCAGCTTCACTTTCCGTTTCCTTGGGAATGTTCCGAAGCATCCATATGGTGAGCCACGAGATGGCTGCGGCCAGCGCGATCAGCCCGATTTGAAGGACAGTTTCGGGGAACAATGCACGCAAGGCGATGGGTATGGTGCCGGCGGTGTAGAGGAGAATTGCGCCTCTTGGCGCGGTTGAGGTTCGCCGGAGCGTGAGCATGAAGATCACCGTGCCGACCAGGAAAAGTAGTGAGACTGCGGTTAGGGCTATTGCAAGCGGGCCCTGTCGCAGCACGGCAATGATGTCTTGGTCAAGGTAGGGAAAGACAAGATTGAGGACAAATTCTACGCCGACGAGGCCTGCGAGGGCGGCGACGGACAGTGTGGCCCCGACAATTCCAAGAATGTCGGCCTTCGGTGAAATGACGAGATAGATTCCGATGACCAGGCCAATGGCGGCAAGTTGGGCGACCGGTGCCGCCAGCTGGGTGAAGGGTGTTGTGGGAATGATCCCGGAACGCTTGGCTGCGTTCAATACAAGGATGGTCGCGGAGAGGAAACCGGCAACTGCGAAGACCTTGATCAGTGCTGCTGGTAGCAGCACCTGGAAATTCGAGGACATTTGAGGCTCTTGTCTGTTGGCTATCAACAACAACGAGTCTTAGGAGAATCGTTGTGCCCCAATGGTGTCGGGACGCTTTGAAGCTACCGAGTGGCTTGGTGACGGGCCATCACCACATGTGATGACTCACATGGTGAATCTGGCCGTTGTTGGGGTCCTTGACATGCCCATGCATGACTCAGGGGCACCGATGCGGCGCGGGGTTGATGCTTCGCATCGGAAGTGAGAGCACCCCGCACTTTCCTACCCTTGCTCCGGTGTCAGCCCGGCGCGGACAGGCAGGGCGGTGAGTGCAACCCTTCCGGCCAATCCGCTGTACGTGGAGGTAGCGAAGCCTCCGTCTCATTCCCGAGTGACCCCGTCCAAAATCTTGTGTAGTCCCCAGGTGTATTGCCGGGTCGAGACGTACTCGGCCATGATTCCTGCTGCTCCGGCGGAGAGAGGATAACTGCTGACAGGTATCGCCGAGAACCCCGCCAGGCGGGAGGCAATCCTTTCGTCCTCCGGCGTTTCCCTGGGCCTATCACCCTGTTCGGCCGTCTCAAGGGCTATTGCGCCGAAGACGTAGACGATCAGCAGGTAGGACGCCTTCGCAGCCTCGCCGGCGTCGAGCCCGGAATCCCGAAGAGTTTCCATCAGGTGCTCGTTCAGGGCAAGAGCCCGCGGGCCGTCCATAGGTCCCCCGATCATCAGGTTCACCGCTCCCGGGTGGGCGGTCAGCCGCTCCCGCAGTTCCAGCGCAAGGGATTCAATGCGCTGGCGCCACGGAACGTTGCGGTTCGAGAATACTGCCAGGTCCACCTGGCCCAGCAGGTGCTCAACAATGGCCTTCACCACGGCCGCCTTGTCGGGGAAGTACGTATAGACGGCGTTCGGGGCGACGCCAACCCGGGCAGCGATCCCCCGCACCGAAGCTGCACTAACACCCCCTTCGTCAAGGAGATCAAGGGCCGCTTCCATGATGGCGCCCTCTGTCAGGGTTCTGCGTGGCCCCGGTTTAGATGTGCGTGCCTGCGTCATTAATTCCTCTCTTGACTTCCTTCTGTACAGCGTACACTATTTGTACAGCGTCCAATTTGTACGCCGTACAGAATAGGCAGGGAGACCGCCATGAAGACCAGCGCCAGCACACAACTCCGTATCGCTACCGGCGGGCTTTTTGCCCTCAGTGCCCTGGCGTTCGCGGCAGCGGCGACAGCCCTGTCGATGATGTTCGATTGGCCGGACGTTCTCCGGGAGCCGGCCGAGGTGGTGCTGCCTGCCTTTACCGCCGGCGGCCCCGCCCTCATCTGGGCCTGGTTCGCCGCGGCCTGGACCTACGGGCTCCTTGCCATACCGGTCCTGCTCCTGCCGGCAGCACTCGGCCTGCAAGGGAACCCGGCGTTGAAGGTGGCCACCTATGCCGGAGCTGCCTCTGTGCTCCTGTCCCTCATTGGGTTCCTGCGCTGGGTGTTCGTCGTCCCGGCACTGGCAAGCACCTACCCGACAGGTGACGGGCAAACACGGGCGGCGGTGTCCGCTGCCTGGACGGCGCAGCACCAGTTTGGCGGGGCGCTGCTGGGTGAGCACCTGGGTCAACTGCTGATGATCGGCTGGTCGGTCGTTGTCAGCATCATGATCCTGCGCAGCGGCATTCTTCCCCGGTGGATCGGCGCCGCCGGCCTGGCCACCAGCAGCATCTATCTGCTTAACCAGGGCGACATCCTTGCCACCGCCGTGCCCGGATTTCCCGTTTGGGACCTCGCCGGCCTGCTCGGCAGCACCGGCTGGGGCCTCTGGATCGCCGCCCTGGGCATCACCATCTTGATCAAGCGATCAGCGGCGGGAAGCCCCGCTACCGCCGCGCGGTCTTCCCGGCCCTTCACGGCGTTGCCTAAGGAACTGACACCATGACCCGCATGAAGACTCCACAGGCAATCGCTGTCCGGGCCTGGCTGTTATGGACGACGAGCTTCCTGGCACTGCCGGTGGGAGGCTACGCCGGCACCCTCATCACCGGCCGCATCGATGACCCGCTCTCCGCGGTCATCGGCGCGGCCATCGCCGGACTCATCATCGGCTCGGGGCAGGCACTGACCAGCAGCCACAGGGTCCGGCCAGTCAGCTGGATCACGGCGAGCGTCCTGGGCATGAGTGCGGGGCTGGCCCTGGGCTCCGCGACAATCGGCTACCGCACCGCCCTTCCTGACCTTGCCCTGATGGGAGCGCTCAACGGCCTCATCCTGGGTGTCGCCCAGGCACTTGCCCTGCCCCGGCAACTGGGTCAGCTCCGCTGGGTCTGGGCAGCGGCCATGCCTGCCCTGTGGAGCCTCGGATGGACCGTCACCACCCTAGCCAAAATCGCCGTCGATCAGCAGTTCATCGTGTTCGCCGCCAGCGGCGCCGTCCTCGTCACCGCCATCACCGGCCTCCTCCTGAACCGCCTGCTGCCCGTCGCAGCGCCCAGGCAGGCCAACATTACCCCAACCACGGCAAAGGTTCACTCATGACTCCCGGCCTGCATGTCATCTTCGGCACCGGTGCCATTGGACTGGCCACCTTGGACTCCCTCCGGCGCCGGGGCAGCACCGTCCGGATGGTCAACCGCTCCGGCACAGCGCAGGTACCCAACGACGTCGAAGTTGTCGCCGGAGACGCCGCCGACCCCGTCTTCGCCGCCCACGCAGCCCGGGGTGCCGCCGTCGTCTATCAGACGATGAACCCGCCCTACCACCAGTGGAGCGGGCGTTTTCCGGCACTGCAGGCGGGCGTGCTGGCGGCCGCTGAAGCCACAGGCGCCCGGCTGGTCAGCATGGAGAACGTCTACATGTACGGGCGTCCCGCAGGACGTCCACTGACCGAAGACCGACCCAACAATGCGCACACGGGCAAGGGCCGGCTTGGCGCCGACATGGCGGATGAACTCCTGCGCGCCCACCAGGCTGGCCGCCTCGAGGTTGCCATCGGCCGCGCCTCGGATTACTTCGGACCCCGCGGCGGAGCGCAGTCCAACCTTGGCGACCGCGTCTTCCCCGCAGCCCTGGCCGGGAAAACCAGCTCAGTTCTGGGCGACCGGCACCAGCCGCACACCTATACGTACATCCCTGACATTGGTGAAGGCCTCGCAGTCCTGGGCGAACACCCGGACGCGCCCGGCGACATCTGGCACCTGCCCAACGACCCCCAAACCCGCAGCACCCAGGCACTGGTTGACACCATCTACCGCAAGGCCGGACAGCCCAGCACCAGGATCCGGACTGTCCCACCATTTATCCTGCGCGCCATGGCCCTCACCAGCCCGGTCGTTCGTGAACTGCTCGAAATGCAGTACCAGTTCGAAGAACCCTTCATCGTTGACAGCAGCAAAATCACCACAAGGCTGGGCGTCACCGCCACTCCCCTGGACCAGACCATCGCAGAAACACTCCTGAGCTACACCAGCCCCAGTCAGCCCCGCCCGGAACGAGCACAATCATGAAGCAGCGTCGAAGCCGCGCAATGCACGGCAAAACAGTGGTCGTCACCGGCGCCACCGGAGGGATCGGCAGGGCGACCGGCCATGGCCTGGCCCTGATGGGAGCGCACGTCATCATCGTTGGGCGCGACCCGGAACGCACCGAAGAAGCCGCCGAAACGATCCGCGAAGCAGCCGGCGGAAATGTAGACGCCGTCGTTGCCGACCTGTCCTCCCAAGCCCGCGTACGTCGGCTCGCAAATGAACTACTGACCGCCCTCCCCCGCATCGATGTCCTGATCAACAACGCCGGAGGGTACTGGAACACCCGCCACACGACAGCAGACGGAATCGAGCACACCCTTGCCCTGAATCATCTCGCACCGTTCCTCCTCACCAACCTGCTCTTGGAGCGGCTGCACCTCAGTGGGAAAGCACGGGTGATCACCGTGTCCTCCAATGCGGAGGCCATGAGGCGCATCAACTTTGATGACCTTCAGGGCGCTGGAACACCCGCCACACGACAGCAGACGGAATCGAGCACACCCTTGCCCTGAATCATCTCGCACCGTTCCTCCTCACCAACCTGCTCTTGGAGCGGCTGCACCTCAGTGGGAAAGCACGGGTGATCACCGTGTCCTCCAATGCGGAGGCCATGAGGCGCATCAACTTTGATGACCTTCAGGGCGCGCACTCCTATTCCGGGGCCACGGCTTACAACCAGTCCAAACTCGCGAACCTCCTGTTCACCGACGAACTGGCCAGAAGGCTGCAAGGCACCCCAGTAACAGCCAATGCCCTCCACCCGGGATTGGTGAGCACAGGGTTCGGCGCGGAGGACCCCGGACGTGCCCAGCGGCTGCTCGTCCCGCTACTGCGGCCCTTCATGCTCACAGCAGACCAAGGCGCTAGAACCACAATCCATCTGGCCTCCGCTCCTGGCCTCACGGACGTCAGCGGGCGGTTCTTCGCCCGGCGCGGGCCCCGCCGCTCCTCCAACGCCAGCTACGACCAGGCAACGGCAGCACAGCTATGGAATATCAGCGCCGAAATGACCGGCATGCCTAAGACCAATTGGCCTCCGTAAGGCGACAACCTCCCCCTCGAAGCTTCAGCCGACCAAATCTCCCGGCCCGGTGAAACCACATGCCCGCTGGGGGCGGCATAGCGTCTTCCCATCGTTTTGACGGCTCTATCGGGACTGGAGAGCATCCAGCGCGACTGCCATCGCCGCCGCAACCCGCCCATCGAGTCGTGCGCCTGGAAGGGTGACGAGGTAGCGGTCGCGCAGGGACCGCCCCCGTTCTGATGTCATAAGCACTTCTCCGTTCGGGTCGACAAAGTCGAAGTGGAAACGGAAGGGCGAAGGGATCGCATCACCAATCGGCGTCGCTTCCCATATGCGCCGGACGATGGCGACCCCGAGGCTGCGTTCACGCCCGGTGACTTTGAGCCCGGACGCTTCCAGGTGCCACGTCGACCGCAGCAGCGACTTGCCAAAGTCTTTCCGGAAGCTGCCAAGCAATTGTCCATTGGCGTCCAGCACGTCGTACGTCGCCCCGAGGTCAAGTCGTTGACGGGCCTTGAAGGAGAAAAGCGGCAAGGTCCTTGACTCGTCCTGGTAAAACGTCACCTGCTCCTTGAAAGCGGCCCGCTTCTGCTGAGCGACGGCAAGCAAGTGCCCGGGTTGTCCGTCTCCGGTCACGGAACGTATGTCATACCGGTTCACCATCAGGGTGAGCTTCTGAGTCACGGTGAACTGCTCGATTCCCGCTGCAAGTTGTGTCATGTGCGTCCTCGGTGCTTAGGGCGGTCCCGAACAGTGTGGGGTCCGCGTGTTGCCATGTACTCTGCCTTGCTTGACTGGCTCCTGGCCGTGCGAGCCCAGTATAGGTTCACGGCACTTTGAGGGCTGACAGGATGGAAAGGCGTCACCTGCTTTCGCCCGTCGGCTGGTGCGTGGACGGAACAGCGATCCGCACGACGACGTTGCCTCTTTTCCGGCCTGTGCTCACGTACCGATGTGCCTGCGCGATGTCCGTGAAGTCGAATGCGCGGTCGATGACGGGGCGGAACTGTCCTGTCTCTGCCAGCTGTGCGATTCGGGCGAGGTCAGCGGCGGTGAACGGGACGTTGCCGGCGGTGATGTGCGTGCCGGTCCGGCGTGAGCGCAGACCCGCGGCCAGAAGTCCGGTGAGGTCGGCTATGACGAACAGCAGGGCTCCCCCGGGTTTGATCAGTGGCTGCAATTGCCGGAACGGGACGTTGCCGACACAGTCCACGATGACGTCGTGGGCAGCCGCTGCCTGGGTGAAGTCTTCCCTGGTGTAGTCGATCACCGTCCCTGCGCCGAGGGAACGGGCCAGGTCGGCGTTGGCGCCGCTGCACACCGCCGTTACGTGGGCACCTGCGAGGTTGGCGAGCTGCACGACCGCGGTCCCGACGGCGCCCGAGGCCCCGTTGACAAGCACCGCCGTTCCCGGACCCAGGCTGGTCCTGCCGAGGAACGCCTGGGCGGTGATCCCGCCGAAGACCAGCGCCGCGGCTTCCTCGAACGTCAGGTTCGCCGGCTTTGCTGTGACGGCCCCGTCCTGGGGGATGGTGACGTATTCGGCGTGGCCGCCGAACGTCCCGCCCAGCATCGCGATCACCTCGTCACCGGGATTGAAGCGGGTGACGTCGGGACCGACTGATTCTACGATGCCGGCGATGTCCATGCCCAGCACCGGGATGCGCGGGGTGATAAACCCGAGGGTGAGCGAGCTGAGAAGCTTCAGCCCTTTCGGAACGTGTTTGGTCCGGGCCCGGTAGTCACCGGCGCTGACAGTGGTTGCCTGGACCTTGACCAGCAGCTCGCCGCGCCCGGGTGTGGGTTTGGGCTGTTCCTCGAGCCGGACCACGTCCGGGCCGCCGAAACGGCGGTACACGGCAGCTTTCATCGCACCGTCCCCCCTCCCGTGCTGGTACCTTTTGCGGTGAGCATGGTGACGGCGTCGGGGTTGAATCCCTTGGCGACCAGCCAGATGCCCATTCCGAATTCCCAGATGGCCAGGAACAGGGCACCGAATCCGGTCAGCGGCGATACCGGACCCCAGAGGCCAAAGAGCACGCCGACGGCCCCGGCGATGAGCAGCGGCGCCCCGATGAACCCGAAGACCGGAAGTATCCTGGGCAGCAGACGGGACTTGTACATGAGTGAGCCGAGCAGCAGTGCGTTGAACGCAGGGATCAAACCTTGTCCCAGCAGCGTGGTCCAGGCGTGCTGGGCCAGCAGCGCCTGACCGGTGATCAGCGTGTCCTCTCCGGCGCCTGCCTGGCGGAGGGTGACGATCGACATGAGCGCCACGACCCCGGCGAAAATGGCCCCTGCCTCCAGGATCCGCGTCCCGACGAACCCGAGCGCGCCCCCTTGGTTCTGTTGCTTCACCACCGGGTACAGCACGACGCCGGTTCCGATGCAGGCCAGGGCAACAATGACCTCCAACAGCCCGCCGACGACGACAGAAGTGTCAGGGCCAGGACCAGTGATGTAAGCCGGGTCTGTTTTCACACGGTCATAAAGGAAGAGCGTAGGAATGGACACAAATGTGAGGAGGTACAGCACACCGGCGGCCAGCGAGGTCGACCGGTGGGACACCAACGGTGCCTTCGCGGTCCCGGGATCAACGGTAATCATGGTGAAATTTCTCCTGGTGAAAAGAGGCGGGTTCGGGTGTCAGCGGGGCTGGGGCAGCCAGCGGTCACCGGGTCCGGTCACGTAGCGGCGGACCAGGTACGGCCAGGGAAGGATGATCAGGACGATCACGACAAGGGAGCAATTGGCCGCGACAGTGGCGGTGGCGCCGTTGAGCTCACCGGCGAGCCACAGCGGCAGCGCCACTGTGCTGAGCCAGATCACCTTCCAGGTCATTTCGAACAGCAGGATCGGGATCATTCTCACCGGGTAACGGACACCGAGGAAGAACAGCAGGGACTGCGCGACGAGCATGCACACCACCACCCCGTCCATCAGCGGCCAGGACGCATCATGCCCAATCAGCAGTGGCCATCGCGTGATCACCAGGCCGAGCGCCATCAACAGGTAACCGGCGCGCAACAGATACAGACGCAGCAGGGACAGCTCCTCCGCCGCTTCCGACACGGTCTTTGGGACGGGCTTGGACGTTGCGGGTGATGGCATTTTCAGGCTCCTTGTTCATTTGTCCCGAAAACTGGGGACGTTCATTCCTGAGGGTGCGCCGCTGTGCGGCGGCGGCAAAGTTTTGTTGCCAAAACTGGTACACGGCGGCTGTTAGCGATCACCGGCTGAGGCGGTGATCATTCGTACGGAGATGAGGACCAGGCCCAGGTCACGGACCTTGGTGAGGAGACTGTGCAGTGCGGCCTGGTCCGCTACCGGACCGCGGAGGGATGTCGTGCCGTCAGTTGCCCGGGTGAGTTCGAGGTGCTCGAACCATTCCACCCAGTGATCATCGAGGTGCCCTTCGACCCGGAGCTCATAGTGGCCGGTTTCCTGCCCCGCGGCCGTGTAGCCGGTCATGGTACGCGGACCTGCGTTGATTCACGGGCAGCCGGGTCCCGCGGCCTTTGTCGGCGGATAGCCCATTCGGCCACGGCAAGATTAATCACCCAGCCGGCCCCGTTGAGAAGCGCCACGTTGAGCGTGGTTTTCCCAAGGATCGCCTCACCGAAGCCCAGGGTGAATACCTGGGTGCCAGCCCCCAGCCCCAAGGCGTAGGCCCGGATCATCCACTGCCGGTGCCGCGGGATGTCCCGGCGGCGGACTGCGGCGAAACCAATGACGATGCAGAACGCCATACCCAGACCGGCCAGCCAACGGAACACGTACAGCAGTTCCCCCGACCCGGCAGGGAAGGAAACGAACTGGTTCAGCCAAAGACCCGACAGGGCCACCAGCATCCCCACCACGACCAGAACCCGCCCGGCTATCCGATGCCAGACCGGCTTGCGACGCCGGAAACCCGGCGAGAACTGGAACGACCCGAGAATCACAAAAATGGTCGCAGTAAGGACGTGCACGGCCACCGGGAGAGGCACATCAGGGCTTCCGTTATCGGTGAACCCCTCGACCGGGCCCAGGGAAAGCGCGATGCGCCGTAGCGTGTTCGCCAGGATGGGAACGAGACCCAGGGCGATCAGGCAAGTGATGAGGAGCCCGGCACGTGCTGTTGGACGTTGTTCCGGCCTGCGCCCTGGTACAGGGGTTGCCCCTGCCCTTTGCTTGCCGTCCATCACATATCCCGTTTCTGATTCTCACTTGGCTACAGCGCGGCCACGACCCGGGACGGGCGTCCCGGTAGCCGGCTCAGAAGCTGCTTGGCGGGTGCTGATCAGTGAGTACCCGAGCCAGGCCACGGCTATACCTACGGGGAGGGCGGCGAAGCGTCCGAGCGCGTGGGGAAACAGCGGAAGCAAGGCGGTAGACACTGATCCAACGGCAAGCAGGATCCCCGCCCAGCGGGCGAGGATCCGGGCGCGGAAGACGGCGATGCCAAAGGTCACCCCGCCGAGGAAGTAAACCGCGAAGGCGAAGGTGCTGATCCCCTCCAGAGGGCCCAGGCTCCCGTCCGCTGCGGCGCCGCTGAAAATACCGAGGATGTCCGTTGCAACGTGCGGAGCCTGCTCGGCCAGGGGCGGCAGGACGAACGCTTCCAAATAGGTGTGCGCTGTGGTGGCCAGGTAGAACAGGGCGAGCAGGAGGAAGCCGGACAGCCCAAGCAGGCCTGTTTCCTTCACCTGCCGAAGGTATATTCCGGTGATTCCTGCCAGGCCGAGGACGCCCATCGCCACCGTCAGGTAATGCACGATGGCCCAGGTGCTGCCGGTGACGTTCGCGACTTCCTCCGCCGGGTGGACGAACTGTATCGATCCGTACAGCAGCCCGGCGGCTATGGCGGCGACGCCGGCAGCTCCGCTGAGTTTGGACGGGGTGATGGTCATTTCCGCGCTCCCTTCTGCTGGGTGGTCCGAGGCAGGTGCCGTGTACGGTTCCAAAGCTACGGACGCGTGTGGTGTCACAGCATCACCACATGTGGTGACCGGGGTGGTGATTTTCGACGGGGATTGGTTCGTTTTAGAGGAGCCCGTGCTCGCGGGCGCGGCGGACCGCCTCGGCCCGGTTGCTCACCTGGAGCTTTTCGAAGATGTGCCGGGTATGGGTCCTAAGTGTGTTGAGCGAGACATACAGCTGCCGGGCAACTTCCGGACCGGACAGGGACGAGTCGAGCAGACGGAGCACCTGGACTTCCCGCTCACTAAGCGGGACGCTGCGGGCATCCGTCCCGGGGGTGGTGGGACCGGAAGTTTCCCCGGGGTTAATGTGGAGCAGTTGGCTGACATATCCGGGACAGATACGCTCGACGGCGGCCCTGTGCAGCAGGGCGATCATGGGTGCGCCTTCATCCAGGAACAACCGAACGTGACCTTCGGCTTGGGTGCGCTTCAGTGCCAGTTCCAGGGCCTCGAGCGCGGAATCCATACGGCCTTCTGCCTGGTAAGCCCTTGCCTTCAGGACGAGGATCTCGTTGACGCTGCCACCACGCCCGGCCGTTTGGGCGGCTTGGAGCAACCGCTCCAGTAGGTTGAAGGCGTCATCGAGGGAGCCGTTGGGCGGGTCTGCTTCGTGTTGGGCGATGAGCAAACGGGTGAGGGTGAGGTGCTCGAATTCCCTCAGGTAGCTCAGCTCATCATCGGCGGTGAGGTCCCGTGCCCGGACCCAGTCGGCGGCTTCCCGCAGCGCCCCTTGCCCGATCAAGATCCGCGCCTTCATCGCAGATATCGGCCAGACGTCGGGAAAGAACCCCCGCAGGTAACGCCGCTCGGCCTCCTCGAGCAGCCCGATGGCACGGCCGGGATCTCCGGACAGGTGCTCAAGACGTGCCATCACCACGAATCGGCGGTACAGGTTCTCCGGCAGCGACGCCGCCTCGCCGAGCGCGATCCCCGCCTCCAAATGTTCCTTTGCAGCAGCCACCGCCCCGGACTCACAGTGCAGGGCGCTGATTCCCACGTGGAGGTCGGCCGTCGGCGGACCAGAAGCTATTCCTGCTGTGTCAGCGGCTGTAAGGGCTTGTTCCAGAAGACGCCGGGGCTGGTGCAGGCTGCCCCTTGCCATCCACATGTCCGCCAGGACCATGGTGCTGGCGAGCTCGTCGGCGATGTTTCCTGCAGCATGCAGGTTCGGGCCCACGTCGGCGAAGGTCGGCACTGCCGTGTCGAGATCACCGCGGGCCCACGCGGCCAACCCGAGGAACCCTGCAGCCGCTGCCCGCGACAGATGATCACCCGGCCCGCATAGCTCCAGCGCGCGCCGGGCATGGGCGGCGGTCCCTGCCACATCCCCCACTGCCTGCGCCAGCGCTGCCCGATACACGGCAATGGTCACCGGCAGGGCACGGAACTCCTCGCTCCCGGCATTCAGCCCGGTGGCTCGATCACGCGTCGGTTCCCCATCGCGGGAAGCCTCCGCGAGTCCCCGTTCAGCGTCCTGGAGACGTTGTTCGACGGCGTCCAGGTCACCGGCTGTGAGCATCATCCACGCAAAAAACACGCTCAACACAGGGTTCGCCCGCACGACATGGTCGGGAAGCGCGGTCAACCAGCCGCGCAGGGTTGCATCATGCCGGCTCCTTCGGATGGCCGGCAGCGCCGCCTCCAACAGAGCCCCCGCCCGTTCGAAGTCCCCAGCCGCCAGCGCATGCTTCAGGGCATCCTCCAGCAGGTCGTGGTGCTGATACCACTCACTGGCGCGCCGGTGCAGCGACTGCTGAAGCTCAGGTTCCTCGTGCACGGCACTGGCCCGGAGCACTTCGGCAAAGAGGTGGTGGTAGCGATACCACTGCCTCCGGTCATCCAGGGGGACAACAAACAGATTTGCCCTCTCCAGCTGCTCCAACACAGCACTGCTGCCGCCCTGCCCCGTGACCGTGTCACACAGTGGACCCGAGAGGCGGTCGAGGATGGCCGTGTGCATCAGGAAGCTTCGCACATGGTCAGGCTGGCGCTGAAGTACCTCCTCAACTAGGTAATCCAGGATGAAGCGGTTGCTGCCGGCGAAGGCGTTGATGAAGCCTGGCGCGTCCTCGTGCCCGCGCAGGGACAACGCGGCGAGCTGCAGGCCGGCCGCCCAGCCTTCCGTCCGGGCCTGGAGGGCGGAGATGTCCTCGGCGGAAAGGCGCAGCCCCATGCACTCGTTGAGGAATGCCGCCGTTTCCTTGGTCGAAAAGCGGAGGTCAGCCGCGCGCAGTTCAGTGATCTGATCCCGAGCCCTTAAGCGGGACAGGGGAAGCGGAGGGTCGGAGCGGCTTGTGATGGCCAGGTGCAGCTGGGGCGGGGAATGATTGAGAAGGAACGTTACCGCGTCATGAACAGCGTGCGCTTCGATCGCGTGGTAGTCATCGAGGACGAGGATGAAGGACGTTCCCGCCCGAGAAAGGTCGTTGATGAGTGTAACCAGGACCGGTTCCACCGCCGCGGCCGGGGTAGCGTCGAGCAGCGCTTGAGCACCTGACCCGAGTCCTGCATCCGCGCCATGCATTCCGGCAATGAGATGGGTTAGGAAACGGGCAGGGTCGTTGTCGCCCGCGTCCAGTGACAACCAGGCAACCCGCACCCCGGGCTCCGCTGCCCGGACTTGCAGTACCCACTGGCTCAGCAAAGTCGTTTTGCCGAAGCCGGCGGGGGCGCAAACCAACGTGAGCTTCCGACCCTCATGCGAGTCCGAAAACAGAGGCTCGACAAGCCTCGGGCGGGCGACGGCTCGGCGCCGCGGGGCCGGGACATGGAACTTCGTGGCAAGCATGCTCATCGCCATTGGGTGAACTATACGGCGGCCAACTGGTGCTGTGTAGGGCAAAATCCCCCTGTTCCGCTTACCCTGCCCCCTCCGCGGGTGCTCGTTCCAGGACGCCGAGCACCAGGTCCAGGCCGAAGCTGAATTCGTCGGCGTAGTTGTACCCGGGCTGCAGCATATGCTTAGCCATCAGCTCGTAAAGGTAGGGGTATTCGCTGGCAGGATTGTGCGAGCATGACGTTGGCGATGACGGCGGCCCGTTCCCCGGCGTCAAGGGGCGTGGGCCGTCATCGCCAAGGCGAGCAACTCCTGAGCCGGGACTGGGACCACCACCCTGCGCTCAGATGCAATTGCTGCTCACGCTGAAACACATCGGGTGGTTCGTCCCCGTGTGCGAACAACGCGCCGATCACCAAGCCAACGAGATTCCTGGAGGGCGGCGTGCGCTATTGCGACCCGGAAAAGAGAACGGAAGCAATCCCCCGGGCAGCCTGCCGCGGATCTGCCGACAGTCCCTCAGGCAGACTGCCGCTGAGCCAAAGGGTAGAAAACCCGTGGACCAGGGACCAGGCGGCCAGCGCCGCGTCCTGTGACACCGTGCCTGGTTCCGAGGATGTGAACGGTGCAACCCCCCGGTAGAGGGACTCGCCCGCCCGGGCCTTCGCCGCGACCAGTTCCGGATCATTTGTACGGTACAGCTCCGGCCGGAACATCACGGCAAAATGGGCTGGGTGCTCGACGGCGAAGCCGACATAAGCCACCCCCACCTCCAAGAAGTCACCGGTTTGCCGCCGCGCCTCCACCAGCGCGTCCGCCAGGAGACAGAATCCTTGTACCGCGACGGCGGTCAGGAGGCCTGCCTTGTCCCCGAAGTGGTGGGCGGGCGCGGCATGGGAGACCCCCGCCTGTCTGGCCAGATCCCGCAAACTCAGTGCTGACGGGCCCGACTCCGCTATGACGTCGAGAGCGGCGCTGATGATGGTGTCCGGAAGGTTCTTGTGATGGTACGCCGATGTGCTCATGCCCTATAGACTACCCAGAATCTAGTCATTGACAAGTTACTGCTGCCGAGTAATCTAGGCGGTGACAAGATATGTCGATGTACTTGAAAGGAACCCGCCATGGCACCCCTTATTACACTCGTGTCCTTAACCCTCCTGCTTCGTGCCGCCGGGGCTATGGGCATCAAACCGCTCCGGTCCTGGCACACCAGCTTGCGCGGTGGCTTGGCGGGCATGTTCATCCTCACCGGATTGGCCCACTTCAACAGCATGCGCGGGGAACTCGTGGCACTGGTGCCGCCGGCTCTTCCCAATGCCGAACTGCTGGTCACAATTACAGGCGTGCTGGAACTGCTTGGAGCCGGCGGCATCGTCCACCGCCGGACGGCGCCCTGGGCGGCCGGCGGGCTCGGCTTGCTGCTGATGGCCATCTTCCCAGCGAATGTCTACGCGGCGCAAACCGGACTCATTGTCAACGGCGCTCTGGCCACGGACCTCCTGCCTCGGACGCTGATACAGCTGGTATTTATTGCTGCCACAATCGCCGTAGTGCTCCCCTATGCCAGGACTCTAATCCACCGCCGCTTGACGCCTCCCCGTTCAGCTCTGCCTACCAGCAACCTGTAAAGCTCCACGAGGTAAGAAAATCGAAGAAGGCCCGGCAACCCCCTGAAAAACTCTCCGGCGGTGCAGCCCCACGATACTGAGCCCCGCCACGGCATTACGCCTGCAGTGGGACGACCTGCGGGTGGGGAGGGCTCCTCCGCCTCCCAGACAATGAGCATCCCTGACACGAAGTTCCATATCCCCTCCCCGCGGCGCTACACAACCGCGCGCACCAGGCTTGTCGATCCTCTGCTCTCGGAAGCAACGTGCAGATCGCAAGCTCACGCTCATCTACGCCCGGACCGGCTGCATTAGAGCTGAACTATACGGCGGCCGACTCGTGCCGGGTACGGCGAAATCCCCGGTTCCGCTTACCCTGCATACCCCAGGTCGAGTGCCCGTTCCAGGGCGTCGAGCACCAGGTCCAGGCCCAAGCTAAATTCGTCGGCGTAGTTGTACCCAGGCTGGAGCACATGCTTGGCCATCAGCTCATAAAGGTAGGGGTATTCGCTGGCTGGCAGTTGTGCGAGCATGCGGCGGCCAGTTCCTCAGTGTCAAAGGGCAGGGCCTTTTTCTGCTCGGCGTAACCGTAAACGTAGCTGTCCAGCGCTGAGAAGGCGTGCGCCGTCATCGCCAGCAAGAAGCCCCCGTTCCTGAAGGTCCCGAGCACCCTATCGTGATGCCTCAGTGTCCCGGGACCGGGGCTGGTTGCGGAGTCCATTAGCCCGTTGGCCCACGGGTGGCGCAGCAGGACCCCCGGAGTGGGACGGACCTTTAACGCAGGGCAGTCTTCCAGTCATCATCATGGGAGGGCAGCTCGATCTCGCCATACAGGGTATCGATCATCCCGTTGAGCAGGTCCTCCTTATTGGAGACATGGTTATAAAGCGACATCGCTTCCACACCCAGCCCCTCCCCCAACCGCCGCATGGAGAGCTTCTCCAGGCCGTCCTCATCGGCGAGTCCGATCGCTGTCTGCAGGACCCGTTCCCTGTTCAACCGGGCCCGCCCTTCAAATTGCTGGGCACTCTTCGCCGGCATCTTATAACCCTTTCCGTGTGGTTGACGTTGCCCCATTGACACGCCGCCCGAGACCGTTTTGCCTTGCAGTTGAGAGCACCCACAACCCTAAAGAAATAGGCACGCTTACCGAATGAGCCATTGGGAAATCGTGGCACTGATGTCCCCCGGCTTAGCCGCTCTCGACCCGGGTAGCAATCAGGCCTGTTTATTTCCGCGAAATCATGCGAATACTTGGTGAACCCAACTGCTTCATGAGCCAGCATGTCTGCTCTTGGGGGAGTCAAAAGAGGAGCCTCAGAATGAACACAACAAACGCTCGCCTCACCCGTTTAGCCGGTTTAGCCGCACTGCTTGCAGGGACGTGTTACGTCATCCTTGGCCTGTTCCACGCAGAAAACGCACCTTCAACTGTCACAACAACGAACTGGGTAACCGTCCATGTCCTGGCCTGCGCCATGTCCTTCTTCGGAGTGCTCGGCATTGTGGGACTATATGCGAGACAAGCCGTGAAGTCCGGCTGGCTCGGCTTCGCCGGCTTTGCCATGCTGAGCCTCTGGTTCACCCTCATCATGGGGTTCAGCTTCGTCGAAGCCTTCGTCCTGCCACAAGTTGCCACTACCACGCCCTCATTCGTGGAAGGATGGATGGGGATGCTGAACGGCACAACCAGCAGTCCAGAGCTGGGAATTCTGTCAACACTGTGGACGCTCACAGGCCCGCTCTACATCCTCGGTGGCCTGTTGTTTGGCATTGCAACCTTCAGGGCCGGCATTCTGCCACGCGCTGCTGCACTCCTGCTTATCGTCGGCACAGCATTGGCTCCCGCCGCCGCCCTCCTCCCCTTAGAAGCTCAGCCAAAAATCGCCATACCGACGGGAATCGCTATGGCTTGGCTGGGATATGCGTTACTGACCAAACGGGAAACGCAGTCGCACAACTCAGCGCCCGAGCCAGCTAAAAATTGAGGGACTGAACGGAGGGCTCACCCTCTCATGCCAGTTCGTGCACCCCACCCTGCTACAGCTTCGCGAAGTACGGAGGGTGCATCTCCGAATTGAAGAACTCCTTGCTGCACCCCCCTTGCTGGTCACCGTCCTGGCGCCAGCGGCGTCGTCCCCCCGGGAACGAGCCACCGCAAAAGCTCATCGCCTCGCTACCGGAAGCAGAAGCATGCCACAAAATCCCGTTGGTTTTGCCCTTGCGGTACGAGGCATGAGCTTCAGGCTGAACTACGCCCAAAGCTCGTACATCGCTCTTTGCCTGGTTCTCGGATCAACCGGAATTGATCTACGTTCTCAACGAGAAGTCCGCTCTGCCCGCCCACGGCCGGGGACAATTCTCACAGCTTATCTACCGCTACTGCGGCCAGGGAGCTGCCCCATCGGCTCCTAATTGCAGCCGTGGATAACCCGAATTGAACCCAACATGGACGGATCAAAGTAGCCACGAATTCCGGCCACGTGATTAGCAAGCACAGGTCCGCCCGGCCTAGACAGATTGACGGAATCACAATTATCGACCTTCAAAGCACGGGAGTAGAAGTACCTGCGAGAACTCCGAATTCATATGGATTATGTCGTTTCCGTAGAGAGTGCGTCGGCCTCCGAGGGGCAGCTCATTCCGTCGCTTGTTCTGGCTGTTGTCTTTCCAGTCGTGTAGCGGGAACATTGGGCTTGGAGGCAAAGGCTGTGAACTTCGCCAGTCAAGCTGTTGATGATGCTTCCATCGGCTCAGAAGGGACTAGCTCCGACGAATCTGCAGGGAGACCGGTGTCCGACAGCGATGGTCAGCAGACATCCTATGATTGGTGCTCCCCCTGCGTGGCTTGGTTAAGTCGGTGTTGAGTCGGTGAGACCGTCTGCTGGCCTTATCTTGAGTGATCGCTACGAGCTCTCGAAGCATGTCGCGGTTGGGGGCATGGGAGATGTCTGGGAGGCGTCTGATTTATTCATCGGCCGCACGGTTGCGGTCAAAATCCTCAAAGACGAATACGCCGGCGCCCCAGGCTTCCTTGAGCGTTTCCGTGCGGAGGCGCGGAACGCCGCCTCGGTGAATCATGAGGGTATAGCCATCGTCCATGACTACGGCGAGCTGGAGAACACCGCGTACCTCGTCATGGAGCTGGTGCCTGGCGAGACGCTGTCCGCGGTTCTCAAGCGTGAGTCATCCCTCCCTACTGGCCGGGTGCTCGACATCGTCGCGCAAACCGCGTCCGCCTTGCAGGCCGTGCACGAAGCAGGGCTCACACACCGTGATATCAAACCGGAAAACCTCCTCATGACTCCTGGCGGTCGAGTGAAGATCACCGACTTCGGGATCGCTCGCCTCACCGACCAGGTGTCTCTGACATCTGCCGGACAAGTGATGGGGGCCGTGGAATACATCTCCCCGGAGCAGGTGAGTGGCCGTCCTGCTTCGCCGGCGACGGACATCTATTCTCTCGGCATCGTTGCCTACGAGGCCCTTGCCGGGCGGCGCCCGTTCACCGGCGAATCGCAAGTCGCGATCGCGCTGGCGCACATCAACGAGACCCCGCCTGATCTGCCCTCGCATGTACCGGCAGCGGTGCGCAACCTCGTGCTCTCCTGCATGGCGAAGAATCAATCGGACCGCCCCGCCTCAGCGGGGGATCTGGCTCAGGTGGCCCAAGGGCTCCGGCCGGGGAATGTGGCAGGTTCAAAACGAGCCGGCCGTGACGCCCGACAGCGCCACCGAGGCAACCTGCCGGCAGAGATCAGCAGCTTCGTCGGAAGGCGGCGCCAACTCCAGGACGTCAAAACCAACCTTGCCTCTTCCCGCCTGGTTACCCTCGTCGGACCGGGTGGTGTGGGCAAGACACGCACCGCATTGCGAACAGCGGCCGACCTGGAGCGGGGAGTCGCCGATGGGGTTTGGCTCGCCGAACTTGCTGGACTTCACGATGGGAACCTCGTCCCTCAGGCGGTGATGACCTCGGTGGGGCTTCGCGATGAATCGGACCGTTGGCCACTGTCACGGCTCAGCGACCACATCGCGGATAAGGAGATGCTCCTAGTTTTAGACAACTGTGAACACTTGGTAGACGCGTGCGCCGTGCTTGCGGATTCTCTACTCCGTGAAGCGCCGAAGCTGAGAATTCTTGCGACCAGCAGGCAACCTCTAAGAATCGCCGGGGAACGGGTCGTGACCATCGACCCGCTGTCTCTACCGAGATCCGACGGACCCCTAGTCCCTGAACGCGTGGCACAGTCTGAGGCGGTTGCCCTTCTTATCGAGCGAGCGGGCGCGTCGGGCGCGGACCTCAGACTGACCGAGAACAACGTTGCGGACGTCGTCGAACTCGCCCGGCAGCTCGACGGCATCCCGCTGGCCATCGAGCTTGCCGCGGTGCGGCTTCGCACACTGGGCCTGGAGCAACTGGTCGGACGGCTAAGCGACCCCTTCCGTCTGCTCAGCGGCGGCAGTGCCGCGGCGCCAGCCCGTCAGCAAACGCTTGAGGCAACGATAGCCTGGAGCCACGACCTCCTCGGATCCGAGGAGCGAAGGGTGCTGCGACGCCTGTCAGTCTTCCCGGCTTCGTTCACGTTGGACGCCGCCGAGCGCGTGTGCGTTGCCGGGCCGCCCCCCTCGCCAGATGTTCTAGATGCTCTCACCGCTCTCGTCGACCGTTCCTTCATCAACATCGAACGAACGGGCAGACAAGTCCGCTACCGTCTCCACGAGACAATGCGCCATTTTGCCATAATGCGGCTCCGCGCGGCGGGCGAGGAGCGCCTCGCCCGCCACGCGCACCTCTCGTTTTTTGCCGAGATGTGCCGCCGAGCAGACTCGGACGGCCGGGAAGTGGATGACGAGTCCAAGCTTGCGTTCCTCGAGGCACTCGACGCCGAGGCGGAGAACATCCGCGGGGCACTGGGGTTGTGCTTGGCAGAGCCCACCTATACCGAAGTTGGCCTCAAGATGGCGACCGGCCTCGGCCGGTACTGGACGAACCGAGCGCTAAGCGAGGGCGTCCACTGGATCGACGTCCTCCTTGATCGGCCCACCAGCGACGAGAGCGCAAGGGGCCGCGCTTTGTTCGTCCGAAGCTACCTCGCCGTGGCGCAGAGTGACCACCCGGCGGGCCTGGAGGCGGCGGCTGAAGCCGCCCGAATCGCACGCGCTGGAGGCGACGATGTTCTGCTCGTGCGGATTCTGGCGATGGAGGCGGCGTTGCATGTCATGGACTCCGACCTGCCCTCAGCCCGGGGTGCCTCAGTTGAGGCACACGAGCTCGCCGACGCGCTGGGCAACGACATCGCGCACATCGCCGCAGCCCAGTCCGAGGCGCTGATCGCGTCAATGGACGGTGACTTCGTGCGGATGCGTGAGGTGGGACTGGCCGCGGCAGAGCGATGCAGGCGCGTACATGAGATCTACATGCTCAGCACCCACCTCACCAGTGCAGGAGTGGCCTCGATGATGCTCGGGGACTATGCCCAGGCGGAATCCGCCCTGATCGAGGCACTGAAAGCCACCATCCTCCTCGACGATCGTCCCGGTCTGGTGCTCAGGTTGCAGGCACTGGCAGGCAACGCCGCGATGGCGGGCCAATTAGAACGCGCCGCCAAGCTTCTAGGGGCCACTGACATGCTGCGAATGCAAGGCGGATACCGCGTCAGCCCCTTCATCCGTCCCCTTGTAGAGCAGGCCACGCAGCTTGCAAAAGCTCAGCTCGGCAATGAACGATACTCGCGAGCTTTGCGCGAAGGCACCCAACTCGACAATGACGCCGCGCTGGCACTCGCGCTTGGAACAAAGGCGGTCCGCGCCGCCGGCCCCCGGCCCAAGACTGCCGATCCTCTCAGTAAGCGAGAGCGGCAAATCGCCGAACTCGCGGCGGAGGGACTAAGCAACAAAGAGATCGCCAGCCGCCTATTCGTCTCCGAGCGAACTGTGGAAACGCATATCTACAACATCCTCAACAAGTACGGCATCAGCTCAAGGACCAAGATCGGTGCCTGGCTTCGGCACCCGGTCGTCTGAAAGGCTGCAGCTGTCGCCCGGCAACGCCAAGTAAAGAACCTCGCGGATCCGCCCAGCAGGGAGCAAGGCCAGCGAGACGAGACTGCGCGCCGCTTCGATGGTCACCGCCTCCATCAGGAAGACCATCCAACCCTCCTGATCTATCACTCCGGCTAAAAGAGGGCGAACGGCGACCGCTCTCTCCCCCAGCCTCGACTGAGCCGCCCGGAGGGTCCGCAGGGCACGGCCAACGTCTACCCTGTCGGACTCGGGGACCGGAATCTCGACCAGAAAGTAACTCATAGTCCCAGACTCACCCCTAAGCAACGGCACCGTATCCCGGGAAACACCGAGCGGGTACGCAAATCGGGCGTGACTGCCCCAGGTTTTCAGTACCGGCTACGTACTTACCCGGATTCGACGGGCAATGCATGACGGGCACGCTGGAAACACCATTACTTCCAACCTGCAAGGACATCTGATGAACCAGGCAACATCTTCCCCCACTGCGATTCCAGCCTCCCGTCCAGCAGATCCGCCTCCAGGCGAGCTACCGGGCTCCCGCATGAAGCAGTCACGGATTCTCGGAGGACTGTTCTTGGCTGGCTTCCTCGTCTACGGAAGTGGCTTGTCCGTCGTCGCTTCCCTGGTCCAGGGCCCGGACTTCCTGAACACGATTGCACCGCTTCAAACGCTGCTCGCCCTTGGCGCCTTCCTCATGCTCCTCAACACAGCAGTTGATATCGCCAAGGCGGTTCTCTTCTTTCCGATCCTGGAGCGCCACAGCAAACGGACGGCCTTGACGTATTTCGCCGCCCTGATCACACAGGTAGCTTTTCTGAGCATCGGCGCCCTCGCGATCCTCATGCTCATCCCGCTGTCCGAACACGCCGGTGAGCCCGGCGCCGACACCCTAGGCACGATCCTGGTCGAGTTGAACGGCATGGCCTACCAAGTCGGCCAGATGACGCTCGGCGTCGGCGCCATCTTCCTATGCACGCTGCTGTTCAAGACCCGGCTGGTCCCACGATGGCTCGCCGTTTCGGGCCTGATCGGGTACACAAGCCACGTCGCAGGAACAATCGCCGAGCTGTTCGGGGTCGAGATCGGCTTCTATCTCACGATGCCCGGCTTCTTTTTCGAGCTTGCACTGCCCCTGTGGCTGCTCATCAAGGGCTTCCAAAGAGAAGCGTTCGAGGGGCGCAGCCCCGTACTGACGACCGTCTGACCTTTGGTTGCCCCCTCCAGCGAGCGTGGCATCCGAATCCGCCATGGCCGCCCGCCTTTGGCCAGCTACACAGAAACTGGCCGGCGTTCCCGCTACCCCCCAACCGCACAACTAACCGACCGAAAGGCACCAGATCATGAAAATCACCACCCCTCCGACGACCACACTTCGGCAGGCGATCGCACCGGCAGCGACAACGATGAAAGCGATTCTGCAGACCCGCTACGGCTCGGCCGATGTGCTGCGCCTCGCGGACGTCCCGACGCCAACAATCGGCGGCGACGAGGTGCTCATCCGAGTGCGTGCTGCTGGAGTGAACCACGCGGACTGGGTTCACACCTCCGGCCGCCCGCTGATCGCACGCCTGGCCTTCGGATGGCGCTTCCCGAAGCAGAGCATCAGAGGTAAGGATCTGGCCGGGCAGGTCGAGGCAGTAGGCAAGAACGTGACACAGTTCCGCCTGGGAGACCACGTGTTCGCGGAAGTTGAGGCTGGTGCTTTCGCCGAATACGCAATAGTCCCCGCGACCCTTCTGGCGATGAAGCCGGCGAATCTCACGTTCGAGCAGGCGGCGACCGTGCCACTGGCGGCGAGAACGGCCCTGCAAGCGCTTCGTGATGGAGGAAATCTCCGGTCCGGACAAACCGTACTCATCAACGGAGCCTCTGGCGGTGTCGGGACTTATGCGGTGCAGATTGCCAAGGCCCTCGGGGCCGAGGTCACCGCCGTATCCAGCACGAGAAATACAGAACTGGTCCGGTCCCTCGGAGCCCTCGATGTCATTGACTACACCAAGGAGGATTTCACCGCGAGCGGGCGCCGCTACGATGTCATCCTCGATCTGATCGGGAACCATACACTGACCCAGCTACGACGCGCCTTGACCCACAACGGCACACTCGTCCTGTCCAGCGGCACTGGCAGCGCCGTATTTGGTCCCATGAGACGCATCATCAGCGCACTGGCGCTGTCACCGTTCGTGAGCCAGAACCTGCGCATCTTCTAGCCGACGTTAGGCACCGAGGTTCTGGAAGAGCTGCGCCATCTCATCGAATCCGGCCAGGTCACTCCGGCGATCGACCGTACCTACGCACTCCCCGATGCCCCTGAGGCCATCCGCTACTTCGCCGAAGAACACGCCCGCGGGAAGATTGTCATCACAATAGAGGAGCAGGCCTAAAGGTTGGACGCGAAAGGGCAACCCGACACACGGGACACAGTGAATTGACGAGATTCTGAATAACGGGCATGGCCGACCCTTCCCGGCACCTGTCATGTTTGGTCCGGTCCCCGGTGGCCGCCGACCGGGGTCCCTTACTAGCGAACACGGCTCTGGACCTGCCGAGTGACCCCCACCTATGCAATGTGTGAACTATACGGCCAGCCGGTGCTGTGTAGGGCCGTCCCCCTGTCGTTGCTTAGTCCGCGCCCTCCTCGTCGCGTGCCCGTTCCAATGCGTCGAGCACCAGGTCCAGGCCGAAGCTGAATTCGTCGGCGTAGTTGTACCCGGGCTGCAGCACATGCTTGGCCATCAGCTCATGGAGGTAGGGGTATTCGCTGGCTGGCAGTTGTGCGAGCATGGCGTTGGCCATGGCGGCGGCCTGTTCCTCGGTGTCAAAGGGCAGGGCCTTTTCCTGCTTGGTGTAACCGTAAACGTAGCTGTCCAGCGCCGAAATGGCGTGCGCCGTCATCGCCAGGGAGAAGCCCCCGTTCCGGAAGGTTCCGAGCACCCTGTCGTGATGTCTGAGTGTCCCGGGACCGGGGCTGGTTGCGGAGTCCATCAGCCCGTTGGCCCACGGGTGGCGCAGCAGGACCTCCCGGACTGAGACGGACCTTTTACGCAGGGCAGTCTTCCAGTCATCATCGTGGGAGGGCAGCTCGATCTCACCATGCAGGGTATCGATCATCCCGTTGAGCAGGTCCTCCTTGTTCGAGACATGGTTATAGAGCGACATCGCTTCCACCCCCAGCCCCTCCCCCAGCCGCCGCATGGAGAGCTTCTCCAGGCCGTCCTCATCCGCGAGTCCGATCGCTGACTGCAGGACCCGTTCTCTGTTCAACCGGGCCCGCCCCTCAGTCCGCTGAACACTCTTCGCCGGCATCTCATTACCTTTCCGCGTGGTTTATGTTGCCCCATTGACAAGCTTACACCGTAGGCGTAGCTTACTTACATCATAAGCTTACAGCGTAAGGAAGAATGATGAGCAACCTGGCCACCACCCCCACCACCCCCACCGCTACACCCGCTTCGAGCCAATCGCCGCGCCTGGACTTCCGGACCTGGTCCCCCGCCACCGCCAGCCTCGTCTCCGGCCTCGGCCTGCTGGCCATGGTGGTCCTGATGACGGTCGGCTACTTCGGCGCCGTCGTACCCCTCATCACCCCAGGTGATGCAGCCAAGACAGCCGCCGACATCTCACAGTCCGGCATGGTGTATCTGGCCGGCGTTCTCGCCATCTTCCTGGTCACGCTCATCGACGTCCTGGCCGCAGTTGCCTGGTTCGCACTCTTCAAGAACGTAAACCCGAAACTGTCCGCCGTTGCCGCGTGGATGCGTGTCACCTTCGCAGGGTTGTTTGCAGTGGCAACCAGCCAGCTGGCCTACGCCTACACCGTTCTCGATCAGCCCGAACTGGCTCTGCACGCCATCGAATCATTCCGGACAATCTGGCTCATCAGCCTCGGCCTTTTCGGCCTGTACCTGATCCTGATCGGCTACCTGGAATTCCGCTCAGCCTTCGTACCCAAGGTCTTCGGCGTACTTCTGTTCATCTCCGGCACCGGGTACATCATCGACGCCATCGGCGTCGCGTTTGTCGACGGATTCACCCCGATGTACGGACTGTTCGCCATCATCGGCGAAACAGCCGCGATCTTCTGGCTCCTGATCAAAGGCCGCAAGCTCACCATCTGCTAAACCCACAACCCCCGACAGAAGCCTCACGGCCGACCCGTCTCAGACGGGCCGGCCATGCTGGTCGTTCCGCTGCTTGTTCGCCTTCGCGCGGACATGCATCCTCTCACCCTGGCCGCCAAAGACACTGAGCACTTCTGCCTGCTGATCCCCGGTGCTCCCGAACCAATGGGGAACGTGGGTATCGAATTCGGCCACCTCCCCCGGCCCGAGGACCAGGTCATGGTCACCGAGCACAAGGCGCATCCGCCCCGAAAGGACATACAGCCACTCATAGCCCTCGTGAGTCTTCAGGACCGGTTCGATCTTGGACGTCGGGATGACGATCTTCCAGGCCTGCATGCCCCCGGGCTGGCGGGTCAGCGGGATCACCGTACGCCCGTTCGCATTGCGGGGCTTCAGACGGATACGGGGATCACCAACTTCAGGTGCCCCCACCAGCTCATCCAAAGGCACCCTGTAAGCCTGGGCCAACGGCAGGAGCAGCTCCAAGCTCGGGCGCCGCTGCCCGGACTCCAACCGCGACAACGTGCTCTTCGAAATACCAGTGGCAGCTGCAAGACTCGTCAACGTCACGCCGCGCTGCATACGAAGACGCTTCAGCCGCACCCCCACCTGATCAAGAGCGGCGGCAATAACAGCTGGCTGGTCAGTCACACCGCTTATCAAACCCCCGATTCCCGGAAACAGCAACGATTGTTGTCCAGACTGGAATCCCGGATGAACCTGAAGCCATGAACGAATACGACGTAGTGATAGTAGGCGGCGGAGCCGCCGGATTATCAGCTGCCCTGGTGCTGACCAGGGCCCGCCGCAAAGTCCTTGTCATCGATTCCGGCGCACCCCGGAACGCCCCGGCCAAGCACATGCATGGCTTCCTTTCCCGCGACGGCCTGCCACCTGCAGAACTCCTGTCCCTGGGACGGGACGAGGTGGAAAGCTACGGCGGCGAAATCACCGGAGGTGTCGTCACTGAACTGGTCCCGGCCGGAAGCTCTGGATTTTGGGTGCTGCTGTCCGACGGCAGGCGCATTTCCACCCGCCGGCTCCTCGTTGCCACAGGGCTTCGTGATGAACTGCCTCCTATCCCGGGTCTTGCCGCCCGGTGGGCGCGGGATGTCCTCCACTGCCCCTAATGCCATGGCTATGAAGTCCGCGACCGGCAGTTCGGCGTACTGGGCGGTTCACCAGAAACCGTCCGTTACACACAAATCGTCCGTCAGTGGGCAAAAGACGTCGTACTGTTCGTCCCAGCCGGGTTCCTGACGCCCATTCAGCGCACAGAACTGCTCGCCCGTGCCATCGGAGTCGTCGAAGCCGGCGTCACCCGGATCCTGAGCGAAGACGACCACCTCCGAGCCGTCGAGATGGAGGACGGCACCACCGTCGCCCGGGACGTGCTGTTCGTTCCACCCCGGTTGGTTCCCACCAATGACCTGCTCATCGGCCTTGGCTGCGAAATCGACGAGACCGGATGGGCCGTCAAAGACGGCACCGGCCAAACAACCGTCCCGGGAGTGTGGATCGCAGGCAACGTAGCGAACCCGCGGGCCCAAGTCATCACCGCGGCCGGCGAAGGCTCCGCAACCGCCATCGCCATCAACGCCGACCTCGTCGACCAGGACGTCAGGAACGCCGTCCGGGCTTTCAACAGCGGCTTCTAACTGCCGCCTCCCGGATCTCAGCAACTCCGCAACCTAATTAGAAACTGAAGGAAACCCGATGTCCGGCACACAGACAACCACCCGCCCCGTACCACCGACGAAACACCAACTGGCACTGATGATCTGGATCGCTGTCTTCCCCACACTGACAGCCATCAACCTCATCTTCGGAAACTGGCTCGCCACCCTGCACCCCGTGCTACGGACCTTTGTCCTGGCAACCGTTGCCGTGCCCATCGTTGTCTATGGCATCATGCCCCAACTTCACCGGCTACGCACCCGAATCGCCAACCGCACGACATAGATGACCGCTTGGAAAAACCACTCCATATCCATTGGCAGAACCATTGGTAACGGCATACCGGAACCTACTGCGTGACAGCCGGCCGCCGCACCCGGTGACGATGCGGGACGTAGCGGTTGTTGAGCTTGCAGTGTGGGCGGCTCAACGGGATCGCCAGGTTCAGGCACGAAACCGCGAAGAAGAACCAGCAGCTGGGTCAACTCGATCCGATGGTCGCTCCCTGGACTGATACTGGTCTTGGCGTTTCGACGGCCACCGAGGCTACCGTCGAAGGGCAGGTTCTGGCCGCCGATCTGGCACTTCTGGCGGAGGCGACCCGCGCAGATCACCGCTGCCGAGGCAGACAAAATTTCCCGATGCTTTGTTTGGCCCCGAAGACGCGGGGGCCCACCAGTTAGGCCACAGAAGCGTTGTCTCGGCGTTCTTTTTCAGGGAGACGGCGGATGAGCAGGGATTCGAAATCAACGAGCTTCCGGGTGCCGCTGCCGGTGTCCAGAATCCAGAACATCCCCATGGACGGCACTGTCTGCAGTACCTTTCCCCGGTTGTAGCGTCGCCCGTTGTGCCAGGCTTCAATCCTGTCCCCGACGACGAGGTCCTCCAGACACCGTATGATTTCGATTGCCTGTTCTTCGGTCATCGCCCCTCCTCTTTTTTGCTGACGGGGCTGAGCCCGTGAACTCATGGTAGGGGCCGTAGTTTGCGCCCACGTTTCTGATGGATGACTTCTTCCATACGAAATTGGGTTCCTAGATTTCGGTTTCCGGGACGTCAGGAGCTGGAGGTCCTGACGTTACTGTCGGGTTGCCGGTGGGCCTTGGAGGCCCAACCGCATGTCTTCACATGCGTATTGTCAGGAGCCGGGTGTGAAGACCTGCCCAGCGGGCACCGGGCTGTTCGATCGATACAGCCCGGCTGAATTTTCCGTTCGCCAGAACAGTATCTCGATACCATTCCTTTCGTCGGTGGAGCGTTCGGCTGCCGCGGCTGCTATGACTTTAGTGTTCGAACCAGCCGTATCGCCGGCAAGCGGTCAGAGGGGCGGCGAGTAGGCCGTGCCGTTGTGCGGCCCAGTATCTCTTCCAGGGCGCAGGAGGCCAGCTGTCCTTTGTTTATCTGTTCTGGCCTATTGCGCCAGCTGTTGGGGTCAGGTTGTTTTGTCCGGCGGGTGCAGAAGTGGGGCGTGGTGTTCTGAGGTTCCAGGCGAGGCTTGCGGCCCAGATGAGGAGCATGATCAGAAAATATTGCCAGCAGCGTGTCGAGGACGGCTGTTCCGGGCAGCAGGAAGGCCGCGGCACCTGCCAGTAGCAGGGGCGCAAGGAGCAGCGTTTGAATCCGGAGCCGCCGTGCAGTTGGGCGGGTGGGGTTCGGGACTGAACGTTTGGCTGTGGTGACGAGGACGGCGGGCAGAACGATTTTGATGCTGTCGGCATAGTTGATGGCGTGGAACAGGGGGTCAGGCTCTGCTGGCCGGTAGTGGTGGTGGTGTTCCGCGTTGCGGCTACTGCAATCCCTACCTGTGCCAGGGACGCTGCTGCTGCGACGGGCACTGCCCCTGCCAACCTCCAGCTACGGCATTTCGACCTACGGTGAGCAAGCGGTCACCCTCGATGCTCTCCTCCTCGCAGCTTATGAGGCGCTTTACCGGGCCAAGGCGCACGGACACCCTGAACCCGGCCGGGCTGCACGCCTACGGGCCTGATCGGATTGGCACGGACCGTCCCGCGGCTGTCCACCTCGCCCCGTCCAGCCAACCGAACAGCATCCAACTCGAAAGCCTGGACCGGGCTGAGAGCAAAGACTAGGTTTTCCGAAACCGGGACGGAACTTATCAGAAGTCGAAGATGACCTCGAAGTCTGCGGGCCGTCCGCCGGCCATGACAGCGGCAGCGAGAACGTGCAGCGTCGGGGGTGCCTTGGCAGGAGGGACTCAGTGTGTCGACCGATAGTGACCGCATTGGCCTTCATGGTTTCTCCAAGGGCTGGGTAATACGGTGCAGTAAAACTCCAAGCTGGGCGGGGCAAGGTCGAGGCAGTGAACTAAGGAAGGCCCGCCATGACAATTTCTCGCCGTCAGGTTCTGTTGATTGGGGGACTCGGAGTCCTTGGAGCAGGCAGCGCCATGGTGCCCACCGGATCGGTAGAGGCCAAGTCGGCCAGCCGGCTGAGTGACAGGGATATGCCGCGTCCATTCCAGGCACCCTTTGTCCAGGCTCCAATCCTTGAGCCGTATTCCACTGGCATCGATCCCGCGGACGGGCAGCCCGTCAATTACTACCGGGTCACGGAGAAGGCCGCTACGGCTAATATCCTGCCACGGCTGACCACGCCCATTCTCGGGTACAACGGCTTGTTCCCGGGTCCGACTATCAGCCTGGACCAGGGCACAAAAGCTGTATTAAGGGTCCGTAACCAGCTCCCGGCGCTGCACGCCCTGGACGGTCACGCCCTGGCCACGTCCACCCACTTGCATGGGTCAGCGTCGCTGCCGCAGTATGACGGCTACGCCAGCGACATCACGCCCCCGGGGTTCTACAAGGACTATCACTTCCCCAACTTCCAGCCCGCCCGCACCCTGTGGTACCACGACCACGGAGTCCACTTCACTGCCCTGAACGCTTACTCCGGCCTCGCGGCGCAGTACCACATGCATGATCCCATCGAACGACAGCTGCTCCCGCAGGGCCGCTACGATGTTGCGTTGACCGTCAACGATGCAATGTTTGCCGCCAACGGGTCCCTGGGTTACGACGACAACAGCCACTCGGGCCTATGGGGCGACGTCATTCTGGTCAACGGAAAGCCCTGGCCGGTCATGAAGGTGCAGAAACGGGTGTACCGCTTCCGGATCCTGAACTGCTCCATCTCCCGCTCCCTGCGGCCTGCGCTCAGCACCGGGGATCCCTTGGTAGTGGTGGCCACGGACGGTGGCTTGATGCCGGCAGCCCAAAGCGTGGCCAGCTACCGTCACGCCGGGGCCGAGCGGTATGAGGTGCTGATCGATTTCCGGAAATACAAGACGGGGCAGCGGATCGAGCTCCGGAACCTGTCCAACAAGAACAACGTGGACTACGACTACACCAACAAAATCATGGCATTCGACGTCACGGACGAGCCGGTGGATACCTCTGACCCCACCTGGAACCGGATCCCGACGACCCTGACCGGCAGCGAAACGATGTCGCTGACCACAGCGCAATCCGTGAAAACACGCACCTTCCGGGTCAAGCGGAACGACACCACCAACCTCTGGACCATCAACGATGACAGTTGGCAGGACGTCATCGCCAGCGGATACAAGAAAGCGGTGGCCGATCCAGCGCTGAACTCCGTGGAAATCTGGGAATTCGAGAACAAGTCGGGCGGCTGGTTCCACCCGCTGCACATCCATTTGGTGGACTTCCAGATCCTCAGCCGCAACGGAAGGGCGCCCTTCGCCTACGAGCGTGGCCCGAAGGACGTGGTGTACATCGGTGAAGACGAGACAGTCAGGCTCCTGATGAAGTTCACCCCCCACAAGGGCGTCTACATGATGCACTGCCACAACCTGCCGCACGAGGACCACGACATGATGGTCCAATTCCGGGTGGGCCTCAAAGAGACCGACGCGGACGACAACGATCCCATGACAGCGGCCAAAGCTCAATGGGACGACGAGAAGGACTCATGACGGCACAAATGAAGCCCCACAGCTACGTGCGCGGTGCCTTTCATCCTTCTCCCCCGCTAATAAGGGTCGAGAATGTGTACCCAACCGGAAAGTAGGAGTAAAGTCTCGGCCTGCAGGTGAAGGAGAAGTGGCAGCCGCCGCAGAGCCTGAACGTCTTAGACGTTATCCACCGCCGAGGGAGCTACCCCACGGCTCGCAAAATTCCAAAGTGGAGTACCGGAATTGACCCAGTCATGGACAGCTCAAGGTCACCTCGGCGCTGCAGGACACCACGCACTAAGCCGACATCACCCCTGGGGTAGACCACAAGAGCTTTCCCTCCTCATGGGGAACGACCGGCGCCTACTTCGCGGGGATCCACCCAACGGGCACTACAAACCGCCCCCGCAGGGGGTGGAGCCTTAGCCAGTCGAATTACATTAGGCTTTGAACAAAGCGTAATGGGGGTACAGGTAATGGCGTCTGTTGGGTCAGGCAAAGCGGAACTGTTCATGGACGAGCATGGGATTCTCCAGCTTAAATGGGCCCGCAACGCCACCATCGAGGCAAGTGACGCCGAAACAGCCTTGCACATGGTCAATAACCTATGCGGACCGACTGAACGCCGACTGCTGGTGGACATGGCCACAACGTCCGCGGTCAGTCGCGGGGCCCGGGCTGTTTTTGCCCGGCCTTGCCAGGCGTCACACGTCGCGTTGCTGGGCGCTTCACCCGTAGACAAGGTCGTCGCTAACTTCGTCCTGGCCATGAACAAGACGACCCGTCCCAAACGCTTCTTCACCTCAAGGACAGAAGCCATGGAATGGCTAATGAAAAGCACCACTGCCTGACTTATCACCTCACCGAGAAAATCTTTAAGGACGTCTGTCCAGAAACCGACGAAGAATTTCCAAACGAGACGCCCCGCGACGTGGTGAACCGATGGGGCTTCCCAGCGCTCAAAGCACAGGACGGACAGAAACGTAGGGAGCGCCCCGATGCGATTGGGCCAAACGGTGGCCGCTCAGGTCTGACTACCTGGCCAGGTGCGGCGCATCTGCAACCCCCAATACAGATCAGAAGAATCCAGGGGCGAAGGATATGGCCCAGCCCCCAACAGGTTGTCCAGGGCCCTATCCTCGCCAGTCAGTAGCCCTCCCACTCTGCGGGAGAAGGCTGTTCTGCTTGAGGACTACGCGCACGTGCAGCTGGCGTTCTGTATGTAAAGGAGCCCGTGGGGCAGGACGAGGCCAGACGGAGGTTCCGTCCCTGTCAACATCAGGCTTGCCGGTAAAAGAAGGTGTCCTCAAAAGCACTGGAGGCTGCTGCTTAACCGGGGCACGAGAATATCAAAAATTGAGAAGATTTTGTGAATCCACTTCCTGGTCAAGGGTTGTTTGAGGACCGATGGTTGAAATGAGACGGGATCTCCAGTAAGCCTTGACACCGACACCGGAGAGTCGCCGTGACTCTGGCGGCGTAGCTGTTCGGCCCGCCGATGCCGGTTTCGTTGTCCCGCGTCAGCCGCCGCGACACCGCACGCGGGGACCCGATCAGCTCCCACATCCCGGCCAGCAGGTCCCCGGTCATCCTCGGCGGATCATCCGGCCCAAGAGAACCGTGAATGCGGAGGTACTGGCCCCAGCGGGGGCGGAGTGAAGCGCCCTGCAGTTAGTGTGTCCACTCCATAGGAACTTTTGCCATCATTAGCGGTTCGTGGTTTGCGCTGTAATCGTCCCCGGCATGCCGTGCATGAAGGCCGCCGCTGAGGATGGTCACGTCCCTTGTTCGGGCAGCTTCAAGCCACGGGGCAATATCGGGGTCCTCGGGGTCGAATTGCCGCGACCACACCAGGTTGTCGTCGACCAGCAACAGGATCGGTCCCTCGGTAGAGGCGCGGCACCGGACGCTGCCGTCGCCCAGCTGTGCTTTGAGCACGATATCTTCAAGGTCTGTAGTGCGGGCAGGTTTGAAACCGCGTCCCAGAAGTTCAGGCGGCGCCAGCAGGCACTGCTGGGCGTCCGCATTCCCCGCGGCTGCGATGTCCAATGGATTGAGTGCCACCACCGCGTAGTGCAGTGTACCGAAAGAGCCTTCTATCCCGACAGTAAACCGGCTTCCGAAGCTCTTTACTCTGGGTGATGCTGTGTACATTGCCAGTGCCCCCGCCCCTGTGAAACAAGGGCACGATCCGCCCCCGGGAAAAACGATAGTGCGCACTGGCCCGGCAGAAAATAGAATTACTCCATCAATACGACAAATTGTGTGAATCTTGAGACAAAGGCCGCGGCCCTCGACCGGCTAGTTCCCCGTTGGCTCGTTCGTGGTCGCCAGAGCTTCAAGATCTCTGATAAGTCGTCGCACCTCGTGCTCACGACCCCGGCCTGGCATTGTTAGCTCTTTTTTGAGCCCGCCGACCGAGCGCCCGACGCTGCGGGAGCCGAGTGAAACTTGCGGACGTGGTGAGCATTTTGCCTGCGTGAAGAACCCGCCCCGCCCCTGGGTCCGGAAATGTCCCCTCCCGGCAGTCGTACTCGTGAGTAAACGATTTCTCCGGTACGGTTGATCTGTCGGGCGGCTGGGGGGCCGGAGCGCAGAGAAGCGCTTTCATCAGGTGACGCAAACCCGGGGCCCCGCGCTTTGGGCAGCATAAGGGGAATCCATGACCGGATCATTCGAGCTTTATAACGTCGATCGCACCTATTACGGGTTCAGGCTCAAGGCGGCCGACGGCTCCGTTATTGCCGTGTCTGGTCGCTACCCGGATAAGGAATCCGCAGTTCAGGGAATCCGGACAGTGCGCGAGTGCGCGGCGACCGGGCTTATCAGTGACCACTGCACCCTTGGCGCCTAAGTGTACTGAGCCAGGACACCTGCCGCACTTGCGCGACATCATTTCGAAGACCATTGCCTTGACGAGAGGCCAGTTCCGCGCTGGCTGTCGAAGCCTATCTGTCAGGCCTCGCCGCCGGGAGAATTAGTGGAGCATTAACTTAACGGCTATGCCGAGCATAACGACGCCTGTGACTGCTTCTATTACCTGCCACGAACGCGGACTGCTGAGGACTGCAGATAGCGCTTGTGCTCCATAGCCTAAAGCTGGGAACCAGGCAGCGCTTGCTGCGACAGCCCCTGCGACGAACACCCATCGAGCCTCAATGCCGTGCTGGTTGGCCAGTCCGCCCAGCAACACGACCGTATCAAGGTAGACGTGCGGGTTGAGGTATGTCACCGCCAGTGTGGTGCTTACGACTGAACCTCGGGAGCGGGCAGCGTAGCCGGCTAAAGTTGAGGGTGTAACGGAGGCCGCGAAAGACCGTGCCGCCCAACAAAGCAGGTATATCGCGCCGACCCATTTCAGGACAATCAATGCAGCGGGAGCCTGGGTAACCACAACCCCGACACCCAAGGTCCCAGCGGTGATCAGCATCGCGTCGCTGACTGTACAAAGTGCTACCACCACACCTACGTGTTCACGACGAATGCCTTGGTGCAACACAAACGCGTTCTGTGCACCGATGGCGACAATCAGTGCCAGGCCGGTAATCAACCCCGCAACCCAAATGCTTAGCACAAGCTACACACCGGGCCAGGGGCGGCATGATGCTTCGTGATGCCTATGGGCAGGGCACCACGCCGAAGCAGATCGGTAAGCATCCCTGGGCGCTGGCGGAACAACCCCCTCCCCTGAGCTTGAGGCGAAAGCGCGTGATGCACCAGGAGAACCGTCGTCTGTGTCGCCTGTCATTGTTGCTCCGCTCTGCCGTTGTACTGCCACTTTGAGCACCTTGCCTTGACGGGCATTACTACAGCGTTATGGCCAGCGGGGTGATAGGTGCCAAGACCGCGCGCACCCGTACTCAGAATCGCGATAGTGGGCGGATTACTCCGAATCACCAGATTTTTACGCGTTTTCTAGACAGACTTGTCTGTCTTCAGATAAGTCTGTCTACACATCCTGGCAGCGGGCGATGGCCCAACCCGGGATCACCGCTGGTAGTGAAGCGACACGTTAACGGAACAGGGGAGCTCCGATGGATGACGATGACGACATCTTGGCAGTGGCAAAGGCAGCTGCGGGGCGCCCGCCGCTCAGTATCGAACCGGACGGCCCGCCGGCCGAGCTGCAGCTGGCGATCGCGGCTGCAGTCATGCACGGCAGGCCCGTTGAACAAGTCGCCGCCGTCGCGCATATGACGGCGCTGGAAGTCGTGGACGCGGCCGAGGCTGTCACCTACCACGCCTCCCCGACGTCGGCCTAACGCCTAAAGCGCCTCATTCCGTCCTCGACAAGAGGATCCTCGTGTCGGGAGCCCGACTTCCATTTGAGTTGCGGACGCCCTCGATAGGTTTGGGGACTTATCCCATCAAAGGGTGAGCAAGGCAGTGGCTAACGCACCCAGCCGTCAGGGAATTGGTATTCCTTCGCCCACCAACGGCGGAAGTCTCTACTCCCGGTAATCGGCAATCAGTGCCCGGGCCATTCGCTGTGCCCGCCGGGCCGCCAGCTTGTCACCTTCGGCGGCGGCGACGATCGAGCCCGTCATAAGAATGTGCCACGAAAGCGCGAACGCTTCAGGATCCTCAAGACCGGCCTCCCTGGCCAAAATCTGGACCTGTTCGCGGATCCTACCCAGGTATTCAATACTCGCCCGCCCTAGAGGGTGGTCCGCTCCCATCTCCAGCAGTACCTTCACAAAGGAACACGCTTCGAAATCATCGTCACGGAACCACTGGTCGTACACATCGAAAATGGCCAGGAGCTGATCCTCGGGGTTCGTCGCCCTGCCTCTGGCCTCCGGGACGACGGACCCCATCATCCATAACTCGTCGCGGCGCTTCAAAAATGCCAGTGCCACATCATTCTTGGAAGGAAAATGCCGATAGAACGTCGCCTTGGCAACCCCTGATTCCCTGATCAGTTCATCAACTCCGACATCGCGGATTCAACGCTGGGAAAACAATGCGTAGGGAGCCACGACAATACGGGTACGGACATCATCAGGAGCTTCAAGTTCGTCTGCGATCGTCCTCATGCCTGACAATTCTACCTACCAGATACCAGATTCCCGCCGCTCACGTATTTCGGCTGCGGGCCTGGATATACCCGATCACGCGCCAGCAGCGTGACACCCAGCCACTGGACCCTGGCTAGCAACGGAGTCTTGCCAATCAAGCTTGTATCCCTCTGGACCGCTGATGGGACCCTGCAGGAAGCGGCTTAGTGTTGAGGAGCCCGCCTCTTGAGGATTCGGTCACTGAGGTCGTCACGGAGAACATAGAACTGGCCACCGTTACCATTGACCGTCCCGTCGAGCACATAAAAGCCTCGTGCGGCGCCCGGGCCTCCGGCCGCCCGGTCAAGGGCATCCAGAAGGTGTCGCCCCAGATGACCCTTCGGCCCAATCGACTCCATCTCATTGAGTTCCTCGGCCGTAAGCCCTGCCAACACTGCATCGATATCAGCCATAGAGCACCCTCCCCAATAGTCCAGGCCTGCATTGGCCTGGACCCACACGCTAGAGCATCCCTGTCACCGCGGCAAGGAGAAGTCGCACCACGGCCAATTCATCCCACCGGGTAGGCGCGTGAACCGCTCCGATGTCCTCCATGAACACTTCTTAGCCCCAATACTTGGTCAAGACTGTCCCAAGAGGAGCACAGCAATAGAGCTAGCCCCACGGCACCCGTTCACAACTGAGGATGGACCGGTGACGGGCCGTGCCGGAAGCCTAGGAGTTAGCTAAATCGCTTACAGAGGGCTCGCCCGCCAGAGATACCAGGTGCGTGCCGGACGGAGACGTCATTCAACAGCCCGACACGCACCCTCGTAGTCTGTCATTCCACCCGGCACCCTGTCATGAGCACCTCGCCAGGAACCAAGCATGCCGCTGCGGGCAAAAGGCCGGACGACCTTGTCCACCCCGCCAGACCGCTAAGCGGGGCTGACTCCAGACGTGCTGAGACCGGGAGCCAGCCCCACCCCCACGGCAAGTACTCCAGGGTGAAGACACGAGGACCTCCCCCAACAAGGACAGAGAACACTCGCCGCTGCACATCATCCGCCAAAACACATGCTTCCAACAACAAATTACGACCATCCCACCAGGAGCAGGTGGCCCCGGGACCAACTCTCGACGGACATACTGATGCAGCTCACCGGCACTGTGGGCGTGCGTTACTCGGAGGGCAATGATCCGGCGCCGCACCGGGAGTCAGAGAAATCATCGGCGAAAACGAACCAGACCCAAGCCGGGCGCCCCGGTAACCACGCCGGATGAGCGTGCGCAGGAGCGTCCCGCCACCGGTTGAAACTGAAGCGCCAGGGCAGGACCCTGCCAGCGTCTCCGCCGTTCAAGAATGCTCCGCTAAGCTCAAGAACGGCAAGCCCGAGAAGGACAACATCGTCCGCAGGACGATGAAGCCCTCAATTTTGGCCGCCAAGAGAACCGTCAAACAGATCACTGATAGGCGGACGGGGCACCAAGACGAGAAGTCCGCCGCGAACAGGCGATCCTGCCCGTCGATTGGCGCGGCTTACGGGCAGAGCCGGTCCAGAGTCTCTTGGAGGGCGGAGACCATCTGGTCATCCCACAGGTTGTATTTGTGATCCGTCTGCGGATCTTCGAGGGGTGTGGGCATCGGCGGCGGGACCAACGTCATGGTGGCCTGGTACTGGCCATCGGTGCTCGCGACTGCCGCGGTGCGGTAGGTCCAGAACCCGCCGGTACCGCCGAACCGGTGGTTATCGTCGCAGTCCTGGTTCCATTTCCAGAGCCCGAGGCCGTACAGCGGGAAGGCCTCGGTCCTGGTCATTTCCCGGAGTGAGTCGTTGGACAGCAGGTCCCCGCGGAATAATGCTGCGTAGAAGTCGTTGATATCGGACATTGTGGAAATTGCTCCGTAAGCAGGTGACCCAAGACCCCCCGGCGCTTCGGTGATATCGAGGCGTTCCCCGCGGTAGGTGATGTAGCCCCGGATGACTCGGGGTTCAGCGGCTGCCGCCTGATCAAGGGACGTGTCCTCCAGCTTCAACGGATCAATAACGTCCTGGCGCAGCACCTCGGTAAACGGGCGGCCCCGCAGCTTCTCCACGAGCTGGCCCAAGGCCATGTAAGCGGAATCGGAATAGCGGAAAGAGCCCACGTCCCGGGCCTCCCACGGCAGCTGAGCCGTCAGTTCCAGAGCCCGCTGGGTCGTAATGTCTTCCGTGATAACGCGTGGGACGTCGTCGGCGGTTTTCTCGGTGACCTCCTGGAAGGAGCGCATCCCCGAGGTGTGTCCCAGAAGCTGCCGGACCGTAATAGGGCCAGGCGGTTTGAGGACAGTGGTGAAACTGTCCAGGATGCCGTTCACCGGATCGTGTAGACCGATGAGGCCGTCTTCCACCAGCTTCATTACCGAGACGGCGGTCATGGACTTGGTGATACTCGCGATGAACACCTGATCGTCCGGCGTTGCCGCTTCCTTCGACTCCAGGTTCCGGACGCCATAGGCCCGGGACCATGTTCCTCCCGGCCACCTGACTTCCGCCACCACGGCGACGGAGCCCTGGTCCACAAAAGCGCGCATGGTGTTGTCGATTGATCTTGTGGGCGGTGGCGCGGTGCCAAAGGATGCCGGCGCGGGTGCGGGTTCGGAGTAAGTACACGCACCCAGTGCTAGGGCCGTTGCGGCCACTGCGCTAAGAAAAGGAATGAAGGACGTTTTCATGACGCCGCCAGATAAGGAAAGGGCTGAAGGGGGCGGGCCGCGCACTACGCCGCCCCCGGTCAAGGGCTCCCCGGCGCATTAGCCCCAGCACTTTCAAGTTTAAGGACCGTGCCCTTGCCCGGTCGAGTGCCATTCCTGGGCTGTCTCCAAAAGGAAGGCGAAGACGGCAGGCTTACCACCACTTCGTCAGCGCCCAGCCATTTTGGGCGCCGTCTCCCCCGTCGCCATCCTTACCGCAGCGCAGGCAACGGGGCGGACGTCAAGAAGATCGCCGAGCGCGGTATACAAGCCTCCGTCCTCGGCATGTTCAACATGCCAATGGTGCCGGAGATTCAGCTTGCACAGCAGGGCCTGGATCATGGGCGAACTCCGATTCGATAGGCAGCACTCTAGAGTTTCAATAATGGCTTTCAGGCCGCCGCAGAAGAAGACGGAAGTTAGTGGACCAAGCTAACGGACAACCAGCTGCCCGTCTCCTGCCCAGAAACCACCGTAGAAGCTCTTCAGATCGTCGGAGCCCGGCAGCTTTCAGAGGCCTTCTGCCAACACAACACAAGAACTCCACGAACCCGAGAGGGACCTCGGCTGGCCCCGGCCGGCTCGCAACCATAAACGAAGAGGTGGAACCTTTACGAGCACATCTTCCCTCGCCCGCAGCCGGGACAATTCCCACAGGTTATCCACCGCTACTGCTGCCAGGGAACTACCCCAACGGCTCCCAATCCCAACTATGGACAGATTAGGCCGCCACCAGGTCCGGGCTTCAAAAGAAAGCCCTAACTGGACCGCGAAAATTGCGTTCTCAATTGGTGAACGGTACGTGCTGGTGCATCTCTTCGTCATTGAGTTGGTTGAAATACTCCTCGCCAACAAAGGTGTTAAGTGCACGAACGGCCTTACGCATCCGAGTAGTCAATTTTTTATACTCCGCGTGGATGCGACGCAATTCATCGATTGCCTCTCCAGCAGTGGGCTGTTCCATCTTACGAAGTTGCTCAAGGAGAAGGGCACGAGCATGAAGTCCTTCGTTCACCGCGAGATAAGTGTCTTTGAGGACAAATGCACCCCGTTCTTCAGAAAGTCGATTGAGAACACTCTGAACAGCGACCACGGCTACATCAAATGACTCGAGTACAGCGAGCCAGTCGTAATAGGTTGGTTTTGCAGTTGCCAGGTATTCATCCAGACTGCGTACAACGCGAACATTAGAATTAGTGGCAGGTCTGTCAGGCGGGCACTCAAGTCGACTAGACGTCTTCGCTCCCGTCGGGGGGCAACATTGTTTACACCTGTTGCCCCCTTGCCCAAGGCTTCTGTGAGCGCCTCAAGCAAACTCTTGAGGGCATCACTGGTGGTGGTGACCAGCTCGGCCACATCTTTGAGAATGGAGACACTCACTTCCATATCGTTCTCGGATCGCACTCAGCATCCATAGGAAGATTTGAACCAGCTGACCGTTACTCGTGCGTTACGGGTCGGCTTCAAACGTTCACGGTTTTCCGGCTCTTCGTGGTTGGTGGGGAATTGAGTTCGTGTCGTTGAAGACAAAGGGGCCCGTGGCCCTGCTGGGATGAGTGTGTCTAGCATTCAACCTGGAACAGGACCACGAGCCCTTGAACGAGCCTACCGGGGTCGCAGCCGACGCTGCCACCATCCTCTTCAACCTGCCCGACTACCACGTCGTCTCCACCACCATCACGGCCGGCAGTCGGCAAGTCATCGTTGAAACCAACCAGCCGCCCGGCTGCCCGAGCTGCGGCGTCATCTCGTCCCGGCGGAAGGAACGGCGCTTCCAGCGGCTCCGGGATATTCCTGTCGCCGGGCCAGTGGAGGTGCTCTGGTCGAAGTACCGGTGGTACTGCGAAGAGACGAACTGCGACCGGCTGTCGTTCTTTGAATCCACGCCTCAGGTCCCGCGCCGTGCCCGTTCCACCAGCCGGCTCCGGGACCAGCTCGTGGACGCAGTCATCCGCTCAGGCAGGGCCGTCTCGGAGACAGCCGCCGGGTTCGCCGTGTCCTGGTGGATGGTCCGCGCCGCGCTGAATGAGGCCTGCCTGCTGCGGCTGCCCGACGTGGACAAGCTCAGCCCGCGAATGCTCGGCATCGATGAACACCGGTTCCGGTCCGTGCGCTACTTTCAGGACCCGTCAACAAAGGCGTGGACCCGGTTCGAACCGTGGATGACAACCATCGTGGACCTGGACACCGGTCAGGTCCTTGGTGTGGTCGACGGCCGTGACCACAGGGGCGTCGGGGACTGGCTGTTCGCCCGCCCGCTGGAATGGCGGCTGGCCGTGCAGGTCGTCGCGATCGACCCCTCCGCGGCGTTCAGGAAGGCACTGCGGATGTGGCTTCCACGCACCGCGGTCGCTGTTGATCATTTCCACCTGATCTCGCTGGCCAACCAGGCCGTGACAGAGACCCGGCAGAACCTCTCCCAACAGGTCAAGGGCCGCCGCGGCAGGGCCATCGACAAAGCCTGGGCCCACCGCATGCTCCTGCTGCGCGGCGGCGACAACCTCAGATGCCGGGCCGCCCTCCGACTCAAGGAAGTGTTCGCCCTGGACGATCCAACCGGCACCCTCCAGGCCGTCTGGCAGGTGAAGGAACAACTCCGGGCCCTGCTCCGCGCCGGCTCCCTGGAGGAGGCTACGGCAGCAAAAACAGAGCTGGAGGAACTGGTTAAGGCTGCCGCCCGGCCGGAAACAAACAGGCTCTACCGCACCGTCTGCAGATGGTGGAAAGAGATCGAGGTCCTGATCATCACCGGCGCTACGACCGGCAAGGTCGAGGCCAACAACACCGCCATCAAAAATATCAAACGGACCGCGCGCGGGTACCGCAATGTCGCCAACTACAAATCGGTTATTCTCTTGAGAAGTGCCGTCCGGACGGCGGCATGACGCTCATTCCAGGGATCCACTTCCCCACGAACCGTGAAGAGCCGGTTTTCCTGTCGCTTTTGGGAGTCAGGAAAGGCAGCAACTCTCCTAGTCGCGGCTTTCTACTGGTGCGCGAGCATATTCGATTCCGAACAATTCGAGCCGTTTGAACAACGCTGTAGGACGAGTCTTGTCAAAAGTTGTGGCGTAGGCCTCGTGAGCAGCAGGAATCATTAAGCAGGGAAACCTTGGCTCGTGCCGAGCGAATCTCAGTCAGGGAACACCCGAACCTGACAGTAGGCAGAATGGAAAAGCGTGAGACTACGGTTCCTTAGTTTTCGGCGAAAACTGGCGGTGTTTTGCACCGCTCCGTGTCGGGCCCTCGGTGCCCCTCTCGAGGTACAAAAGGCTGCCCACGCCGACAGTCATGTCACCCTCGACTCTTACTCGTCTTAAAACGCTTTGATTTTCCGAGGCACTTCTAGGAGGACCTGCATCAGGATGGGTCTGCATCATCAAAGGGCGGCGCTACAGCCTGGCGTAGGCCCAGCCGTCCCATTGGCGCCGGGCGAGGTGGGCGATGGCTGCGGGCACGGTTCCGACGCCGGGGGTGGGTCTTTGTCTTCCATGCCTGCTGAGCGCATGCTGTTGCCACAGGCGAGGATGTCCACCTGGAGTTGCCCGGCGTTTGTGATGGCTTCGGTGACGAGTGAATTTGTGGCGAGGAGCGTGACGCCGGGCCCCTGGACTACGACTTCAATGTCGGCTTCCTGGCCGAGCGCGGCACGGGCGTTGGCAGCACTGCGCAGGATGCCGGCCAGGGCGTGTTCGAGCGGGCCGGGGGAGTGAATGAGCAGGCCGGGTCCGGCCTGCACGGTCTCTGGAATCGTTGTTTGCGCGGACATGCCTACTTCGCCGCGTCGCTTAGGTCGGCGAGGGCCTTTCGGAGGCGGGTGCCGGCGTCGTCGGCTACTTCTTTGACTGATGGGGCGGCGCTGAGCTGGACCATGGTCTGGGGGTCGATGGCTTCCACCGTGGTCGCGTCTGCGTCCTTGTTCCGGCGCACGACGACATTGCACGGCAGCAGCGCGCCGATTTCGGGTTCGGCGGCGAGGGCGCGGCTGGCCAGGCCCGGGTTGCAGGCACCAAGAATCACGTAGTCGCCGACGGCATCGGCGGCTTCAGCACCAAGCTTGGCTTCAAAGGTGGAACGGACGTTGATTTCGGTGAGGATCCCGAATCCCTGGGCTGACAGGGCGTCCCGGGTGCGGTCCAGGGCTTCGGCCCACGGAAGGTCAACGGTGGCGGTAAGGGTGTACGTCATGGTTCTCCTTGGGCTGCTCGACAGCTGGTCCGGTTAGGCGAGGGAGAGGAAGAGCTTTTCCAGGTCTTTCTTGTCCATCGTTGCGTCCTTCTGGACAATGCACTGCTCCAGGCCCGTAGCGATGATGGCGAACCCGGCCCGGTCCAGCGCCTTCGATACAGCAGCGAGCTGGGTAACGACGTCCTTGCAGTCCCGTCCTTCTTCAAGCATGCGGGTAACAGCGGACAGCTGGCCCTGCGCACGCTTCAGGCGGTTGATGACAGGAGTGAGTTCTGAAGGATTGAGTTCCACGGGTTTCTCCAATAGTGAGGGCTTGCATCCAGCCTATACCCCCTAGGGTGTTTGACTACCCCCGGGGGTATCTGAAATACTCGGCGGGGTATCCACCTGACCCCTTCCGAGAGGCCAACCAATGACTTCCCCTTCCACGGCACCGGCCGTTACCGCACTCGCCCCTGAGACCCTCCAGTCCTGGTTCACAGAGCACCAGGACCTCGTCGTTATCGATGTCCGCTCCGCCGCTGAGTTTGAGTCCCTGCATATCCGCGGCTCCTACAACGTGCCCCTGCCGCTTCTCTCAGAGCACACCGATGAGCTCGCCGCCCGGCTGGGTTCCCGCGTCGTCCTGGTCTGCCAGTCCGGCGTGCGCGCCGAGCAGGCCCGCCAGCGCCTGGCCAAGGCCGGAATCGACACCGCCTACGTCCTGACCGGTGGCGCACCCGGCTTCGCCGCTGCCGGCGGTGACGTGGTCAAGGGCAAGGACCGCTGGGACCTTGAGCGGCAGGTCCGCCTTGTGGCCGGATCCCTCGTGGTCCTGGGCCTGGCAGGCGGCAAATTCATCTCCCCGAAGATCCGGACACTTGCCGGGGTCATCGGCACCGGCCTGACGTTCTCCGCGGCCACCAACACCTGCGCCATGGGCCAGGCCATCTCAGCCATGCCGTGGAACAAGGCCGCCAAGGAACCCACCCGCGAAAGCGCCATCCTTGCCCTGCCCGTCACCACCGAGGTGAACGCCGAGGCCAAAGCATCATGACCCTCACCCTCATCCTGGTTCTCGCCCTGTCGGTAGTCATCGGACTCTCGCTCGGCGTCCTGGGCGGCGGCGGCTCCATCCTGACGGTCCCGATCCTGGTCTACGTGGCCGGGTTCGAGGCCAAAGAAGCCATCGCAGCCTCGCTGTTCGTTGTCGGCGTCACCTCCGCCGGTGAGCGTGTTAAGCCACGCACGCGGGGGAAGGGTGATGTGGCGGACCGGCCTGATCTTCGGCGCGGCCGGGATGGCCGGCGCGTTCGTCGGCGGCCTCCTCGGCGGGCACATCCCCGGCCAAATCCTCCTCATCGCCTTCGCCGTCATGATGGTGGCCACCTCCGTGGCGATGCTCCACGGTCGGAAGAAAAAGAACGACGACGGCGGCGCCCCGGTCAAGCACGAACTGCCGCTGGGCAGGGTCCTGCTGGACGGGGCAGTTGTCGGGCTGATCACCGGGCTGGTCGGCGCAGGAGGCGGATTCCTCGTGGTCCCGGCCCTGGCAATCCTGGGCGGACTCCCCATGTCCGTAGCCGTAGGCACCTCCCTGGTGGTCATCGCCATGAAATCCTTCGCAGGCCTCGCCGGATACCTCACCACCGTCCAGCTCGACTGGGGCCTCACCCTTGGGGTGACCGCCGCCGCCATCGTCGGCAGCCTGATCGGTTCCAAACTCGCTGGCCGGATCCCCGAAGCCGCCCTGCGGAAGGCCTTCGGCTGGTTCGTCCTGGCCATGGGAACCTTCGTCCTCATCCAGCAGGCCCCGGCCGACCTTAGGTGGTTCATCGCCGCCGGAATCGCAGCCCTCACCGCAGCCACCGCCGGCATCTGCTGGTTCTTCATCAGCTCCTGCCCGCTGCGCAACCGCACCAGCCGCCGCCGCAGCGGCATACCCTCACCGGCCTGAACCAACCATCAACCAAGGAGAACACCATGGGCCTCATCAGCTCCCTGAAAAAAGCCTTCAGCAAGCCCTACACAACAGTCTCAGTCGCTGAGGCCAAGGACCTCCTGTCCTCAGGCGCCGCCCTGATCGATGTCCGCTCCGCACAGGAATGGCGCTCCGGACGGGCTCCCCAGGCCAAGCACATCCCCCTGGACCGGCTGCAGACCAGCACCGCCGGAATCAACAAGAACAAGCCAGTGATCGCCGTCTGCGCATCCGGGGTCCGCTCCGCATCAGCGGCCCGGCTCCTCGCCTCCCAGGGGTACCAGGCCTACTCCCTGCGCGGCGGCATGGACGCCTGGCGCGCAGCCGGCGAACCCATCCGCTAGCTGAACCTTTCCGCTAATTACAGCCCGCACTATTTCGAAGGAGAAACCCATGGCTGAAACCACCATCACCGAAACCGACCAGCGGCGCACCAGCGCCCGCATCCTCGATGTCCGCGAGGACTTCGAAGTCGCCGAAGGCATGGTCCCCGGGGCCCTGCACATCCCAATGGGCCAGCTGCAGGCACGACTGTCAGAACTGGACCCGGCAGTGCCCGTCATTGCGGTCTGCCGCAGCGGCAACCGCAGTGCCGCCGTGGCCGACGCCCTCAACGGCGCAGGCTTTTCGGCGGACACCATGGCCGGCGGCATGATCGCCTGGACCCGCGCCGGCCTCCCCACCACCTGACCCCTCCGCCACCCCCAAGACGCCTTCTACCTACAACGCCCGAAAGGACACGAAAGACGATGGCAACCATCGACATCACCGAGCAAAGCTTCGCCCAGACCCTGGAGAGCAACGAGATCGTCTTCGTTGACTTCTGGGCAGCCTGGTGCGGCCCCTGCCGCATGTTCGCACCCACCTACGGAGCCGCGGCAGAACGGCACCCGGACATCACCTTCGCCAAAGTCGACACCGAAGCAGAACAGGCCCTCGCCGCAGCCGCGAACATCACCTCCATCCCCACACTGATGGCCTTCAAGGACAAGACCCTGGTTTTCTCACAGCCCGGAGCCCTCAACGCCACCGGCCTCGAAGAAGTCATCCAGGCCGTCAAGAACGCCGACATGAACGAACTCCGCGCCCAGACCGGTCCCCAGAACGCCTGATGCGATGCCGGGCGACCATGCGTACCGCACTGTCACCGCAGACGAACTCGCCACGGTGTGGCCCCGCGCCACACTCGTGGACGTGCGCAGCCGTGAAGAGCATGCCACCGCGCATATACCCGGGAGCCTGAACATCCCGCTCGAGGAATTGCCCTCCCGGCTCGCCGACCTGCCCAACAGCACCATCTATGTGCTGTGCGGGTCAGGAAAACGCAGCAGCCAGGCCGTACGGATCCTTGCCGACCGCGGATACCAGACGGTCAACGTAGCCGGCGGGATCACCGAGTGGTACCGGGCAGGCCACCCCGTCATCTATCAACAAGCCCGGAACAACCCGTCACACCAACAACCGGGCCAGGCCCCATCAGGCCTGCGCAGTCTCCTGCACAGGCTGTTCCGCAGAAAAAACGCCTAGGCCGCAGCCTGCTTGCAGGATACCCCCGGGGGTATCTATACTGGACTCAGAACAAACCCCAACCCCCTTTCAACCGAAGGAGATCCCTAGATGCTTATCGAGCGCATTTACGATGAAGACCTCGCCCAGGCCAGCTACCTGATTGGCTGCCAGGCCAACGGCACGGCCGTTGTTGTCGACGGCCGCCGCGACATCGCGGTCTACCAGGAACTGGCTGAAAAAAACGGCATGAAGATCATCGCCGTCACCGAAACCCACATCCACGCCGACTACCTTTCCGGCACTAGGGAACTCGCCGCCGCCACCGGCGCGAAGATCTACGTCTCCGGGGAAGGCGGACCGGACTGGCAGTACGAATTCGACGCCGAACGCCTCTACGACGGCGACAAGATCACCATCGGCAACATCAGCATCCAGGCCGTGCACACCCCGGGCCACACCCCCGAGCACCTGTCCTTTTTGGTCACCGACGGCGCGTTCAGCGACCAGCCCGGCTACCTGCTCTCGGGTGACTTCGTCTTCTCCGGAGACCTGGGCCGTCCCGACCTGCTGGACGAGGCAGCCGGCGGCATCGACACCCGCTTCGAAGGCGCCAAGCAGCTCTTCGCCAGCCTGCGGGACAAGTTCCTGACCCTGCCGGACTACGTCCAGGTCCACCCGGCCCACGGCGCCGGCAGTGCCTGCGGCAAGGCTCTGGGCGCCATCCCGTCCTCCACGGTGGGTTACGAGCGGCTCTACTCCTGGTGGGGGCCCTACCTCGCAGCCAATGACGAGCAGGGCTTCATCGACGAACTCCTGGACGGCCAGCCCGACGCGCACGCCTACTTTGGCCGGATGAAGCGGGAAAACCGTGAAGGCCCCGCCGTCATGGGAGAACGCGCACCGCTTGAGGAACTGGACACCGCTGACGTCGCAAAGGACCTCGCGGCGGACAAAGTCACGTTCATCGACACCCGCCCCAACAGCGAAGTCCACGAAAGCACGGTGGCCCGTTCCCTGAACGTTCCCGCCGGGAAGTCCGTTGCCAGTTACGGCGCCTGGGTAGTGAACCCGGAGACGGACAACAACCCCCTGGTACTGCTCGCAGCAGACCAGGAGCAGGCCATGGACATGTGGGACCACCTGGTCCGGGTCGGCATCGACAACGTCTCCGGCTACGTCACCAGTATCGGAGGGCTCCCCGCCACCACCCCGAAGCTGATCCAACCGGAAGAGCTGCAGGGCTTTGACGCGGCCATGGTCGTGGACGTCCGCAACCGCAGCGAACATATCGCCGGGAACATCCCCGGCTCGTACCAGCTCAGCGGCGGCCGGATCATGTGGCACTTGGACAAGCTTCCCGCCGAGGGCACCATCGTGACCTACTGCCAGTCAGGCGTGCGGAACTCCGTGGCAGCCAGCGCCCTGCGCCGGGCCGGCTACGACGTCGTCGAGCTCGACGGCAGCTACGCAGCCTGGGACGTCTTCCAGCAAAGCCGACAGAACGCCGTCTCAGCAAAGTAAACCCCTATACCGCCCGGGCAGGACCCCCCTCCTGCCCGGGCCCGCCCGGACGCGTTCCCCCACGCGTCCGGGCACCTTTATGCCCCCCGGCACGAAAGCGAGCACCCAGGAATGGCCAGAACAAAGGCAGGGAGCACCCTGGAATCCACCCGGGTCGCACTGGGCCTGCGGCAGAACCTGGCGCAGTTCATGCTGCTGGTGGCAGTCAACGCCCTGGTGGGCGGGACACTCGGCCAGGAACGCACCGTGCTGCCCCTGCTCGCTTCCCAGACATTCCACCTGGACCTGCACACAAGCGCCCTGACTTACATCCTCGCCTTCGGCCTGTCCAAGGCCGCGACAAACTACTTCGCGGGAACACTCTCTGACCGGTACGGCCGCAAACCCGTCCTCATCACAGGATGGCTGGTAGCGATCCCCGTCCCGCTCATGCTCATCTTCGGCCCGTCATGGGAATGGATCGTTGCCGCAAACGTGTTCCTCGGCATCAGCCAAGGCCTGACCTGGTCCACCGCCATCATCATGAAAATGGACTTGACCGGCCCGAAACAGCGCGGCCTCGCCATGGGCCTGAACGAAGCAGCAGGCTACCTCGGAGTCGCCGTCACTGCCCTCGCGACCGGCTACATCGCCTCCGCCTATGGCCTCCGGCCCGGCCCGTTCCTCCTCGGCGCCGCCTACATCGCCCTCGGGTTAGGCCTGTCAGTCCTGACCATCCGCGAGACCCACCACCATGCCAAGACCGAAGCCTCCCAGCACGTAAGTGCACACAAGAGTGCCGACGCCGGCCTCACCACGGGTCAGGTTTTCACCCTCACCAGCTTCAAAGACCGCTCACTCTCCGCAGCCAGCCAGGCAGGACTGGTGAACAACCTCAACGACGGCCTCGCCTGGGGCCTTTTTCCGGTCCTCTTCGTCAGCTCCGGGCTAAACCTGAACCAGGTAGGGATCCTGGCCGCCGTTTACCCCGCGGTCTGGGGCGCCGGGCAGCTCTTCACCGGTGCCGCCTCAGACCGGTGGGGCCGCAAATGGTTCATTGTCACCGGCATGATCGTCCAAGCCGCGGGACTCGCGATCGTCACCGCAGCCCACAGTTTCGGACCCTGGCTCATCGCCGCAGTCCTCCTCGGTCTCGGAACGGCCATGGTCTACCCCGCCCTCCTGGCCGCCATCGGGGACGTCGCACACCCCACCTGGCGGGCCCGTTCCGTCGGGGTCTACCGCCTCTGGCGTGACGGCGGCTTTGCCATTGGTGCACTCCTGTCAGGTCTTCTCGCAGACCTATATGGGATTCCCGCAGCCATCGCCACCGTCGCTGCACTCACCGCAGCCTCCGGCCTGGTGGTCGCCGTGCGCATGCGCGGCAATGACCACACAACGGGCTAGAAATTGATCCGGTACATCAGGCGTTGTATCCGGTTTCCTGATCTGGGATGGTCAAAGAGTCTTCAGCAGCAGGACGGCGCACACCAGCCGCCGATCACGCCCGTCGCAGGGCCATGGAACTGAGGAACCCATGAACGATCCACGAACTGCAGCTCAAACACTGTTGCAGCAGGACCCCAGCTGGTTTGAAGACCTCTGGCTTCAGTACTGGGCGAATGGCGGGAACGCAGACAAATTCAACTTTGACGCCTACATCCACCAGCTTTGCGAACTGGACCTCTTTGACCTGCAGATCCTTACCTGGGCACTGCAAGACCTCCACCGACGACTCTAAAGCCCTACACCTACCGGTTCGACACCGACTCGGTCACGCTTCCATGACTAGCAGGGCCGCCATCACTTCGCAGCAGGCACCATGACTGCCAACGAATAACGCCACCGGTGCAACGGAGAAATCGGGTACCGCACGTCTGCGCAAACTAGCGACCACAAAATGCCGCCACCAAACGAACAAATCCACAGCAACTGCCTACGCCGCCGAGTGGTGGTCTTTCCAGCCTGCCGGTCCAGTAAAGGCACACCCAAAACTGACGTCAGGTACTCGCGGGAATGGCGTCAGAATAGGGTCGCCGTTCGCATTTCTGGGTACGCCAGTGCGAATGGCAAAGATCTCATCCTGACGGTCTACCGGCGGTGGAAGGCATCGATGTCCGTGTGACGCTTTTAGCCGAAGACAATCGGGGGAACTCGCAGGGAGTAATTGTTGACGCCCCCGCGCCAGGACACTTGCCCGCCCGCCTGCTTCTCGAGCAGTGCGCCCGTCAAGTTTCTGAGACAGCTTGATTGATTTTCTTCTTACGCCGCTACTGGGTTGACCGTGTTTTGATAATTGGCCAAGGCGCGTGCCGGG